>CAKOYF010000001.1 GCA_934130595.1 uncultured Clostridia bacterium
TATGATACTACTTTTTGTTTCATTTGTCAACACTTTTTTACAAAATTATTAAACTTTTTTTAAATTTATTTTTTACCTAAAAAAAGATGCAGAAATACTGCACCTTTTTTAATCTGTAACTCCTAAATATTCTTCTAAACATAATCCACTATCATATACCTTTTTAGCTAAATCTGTTCCTAAATATCTTATATGCCATGGTTCATATTTATATCCTGTTATACTTTCTTTATTCTTTTGATACCTTATTATAAATCCATACTTATAGCAATTCTGAGCAAGCCACTTTCCTGATGGTGTATTTGCATATTCATCATCGATCCAGCCCACATCCATAGCAAGCCCTGTTTGATGTTCTGAAGTTCCTGGTCTCGCTGAAAAAGTATCTGCCTCTGCTTGTCCATATGTTGCAACATAATTATTATATAGTCTTGTCTGTGTTTCGTATGATCTATATCCAGATAACAATTGAATATCAAAACCTTCTAAAGCAGCTGCTTTTCTTAAATCTAAAAATGCATTATATGCTACTGTCTGTAATCCGGGTGAATAATCTTTTGGAACAGGATGTGTTTTATTCACAAGCATTACTCCATTTACATATGTTATTCCTTCTACTTTTGTATTATAGAAAGGATACTCTTTTTCTATAACTTTATTTTTAGCTTTAACCACAACACTAACTTTATTAGTTATAATAGGTTCCTCTTTAGTTGAAACCTCTACTTCACAATTTCCCTCTTTTAAAGCTTTGATATTCCCGTCCTCATCTACTGTTACTATACTTTCATCTAAAGACTTCCATAATATATCTTTATTTACCGCATTATCTGGAACAATAGTTGCTGTTACTTTTTCTTCATTGCCAACAGTAATTTCTATATTAGAATTACTAACCTCTATTTTTTCTACTGATTGTTCTATATTTAAATTTGCCTCTTTATTAAAATTATCACTCTTTACATTTATAATATATTGTCCAGCTTTTTTACCTGTAATTTTAAATCCATCTATATCTATTGCATCTTTATCATTACACTCTACAGTTACACTATTATAAGTATAATCATTTTCATTAATACTTTCATCTATGCTTGTACTAATTCCAGTTCTTAAATTTATTTCTTTTAAATCTACATCATTAGGTACAACATATTTTAATATATATTCCTTGGCATCATTTACAAGTTCTACATCTGTATATCCATCTGGAGTAACTACAGCTTTATTAGTAATAAGTTTTTCGTTAGAATACTGACTTACATATTCATGATTATATTCATTCATACAAATGCTCAATTCAGTTATCCCATTACTATTAATCTTAATGTTATACTCACTAGAAGTTTTTTTCTCTACTTTTATGTCTATATTATTTTTATTGTTTATTTCTTCATTTTTTATTTTAGCAACATAGTCTTTATTTGACACTACCAAGTCGAGTTGTTTTGATTTTACCAGCTGGTACACTTCATCTTTTAATACTATATTTTTACCACTGCAAAATACTGTTGTATATTTTTCAGACTCATTAATATTGTTTAATACTTGAGAATTAATTATATTTTTTCTTATATTAATTGAAATAATATAACTTATAGCACTAACTACTATAACTATAATGGTAATAATAACTATAATTTTAGTGCTTTTTTTAATATTTGATTTTTTCATCTAATCACCTACGTTTAATATAGAAGAAAGAATAATAATGTCCTTTATCTTTAAATTACTATCAAATATATATTTAATATATACTCTATTATTTACATCATCTAATTTTCTAGCATACTTAACTATTATTTTACACTCGTTATTATCCATATTTGCACTTATAACGTCTTTTTTATCAAAATAGCTATAGGAACATGGCTCTAGATATAAATCTATATATTCTTGGTCGTAGTCAATATATTGTTTTATTTCATCATCATTTATAATAAATATATCTTCTAATTTCTTTACAAACTTATATGTTTCTATTTTTCCAATATTAACTGTTTCATCTTTTGGAATAGCTTCTTGTATAATAACATCTTCAATATTATTTTTAACAATATACATAGAAGTAATATCATATTTATTTTTTAAACTTAGATGCTTATTTCCATCTTTAGACAAGCATGCAATTACAATTTCTTCTATATTATCAATAATATCAAATGCAGATTTTTTAGTCAAGATATCATTATCATTTGACGCATTAATGTGGTGTCCTACTCCTAAAATTGTAACAATTGTAATAATAATTAATGTTACGTATATTATTTTTTTCTTATTCATAATATCACCCAATGTAATTGTATACTTTTTTTGGCAGTAGCACTTATATAATATAAAAAAAGCTAGTTATCTACATAACTAGCCTTTCTTCATTAATTTTAGAATTTATGTCCACATTTGTTGCAGAATTTTGCTGTTGGTTGGCATACTTCTCCACACTCTGGGCATACTTTTTCTACTTCAACTTCTTCTTTTTTTATTACTTTCTTTTCTTCTTTTATCTTTACTGCCTTTTGTTTTTCTCCACAGTTAGTGCAGAATTTACTATCTAAAGCAATTGTTTCTCCACAAGATTCACATTTTCTTAAATTCTTGTTGTATAATATTTTTTTATTCATTTCTTCAATTTCTTCATTTAATTTGTCTATTTTTTTACCTTGTTTAGTAAATTCTTTTCCTACATCTTCACCAGCTTTGTATGCATTATATACAGCTTTACCTATTTCTTCATAGATTTCGTCTATATCAGTTTCTTTATCTGATATAGCTATTTTTAATTTTGTCTCCTCAATTAATTTTCCAGATTTGTCTGCAACAGTATTATATGTACTTGATGCTGTATCTCCTACCTTTTTAGATAGTTCTTCAACTTTCTTCATAAATTCCATAACAATAACCTCCCTTTATTTATGGCAATAATATATCACAAATACACTATAAATTCAACTATTCATTAGAAATAACAATTTTATCATCTACTACTTTCATAGTTACACTAGTATTGTCTTTTATTTTTCCATCAAGAATGTATTCAGCTATTTCATCTTCTATTTTAGATTGAACAGCTCTCTTTAGAGGTCTTGCTCCATAGTTTTCGTCAAATCCTACTTTAGCAATATACTCAACTACAGATTCATCTACATTAATAGTTATATTTCTTTCTTTTAGTTTTTCTACAGATTTATCTATCATAATTTTAGCTATTTTCTTAACTGATTCTTTATCTAATTTTTTAAATACAATTATCTCATCTAATCTATTTAAAAATTCTGGTCTAAATGTTCTCTTTAGTTCTGCCATAACTTCTTCTTTGCTTTTTTCATATTCTTTACTTGAATCTTCCTTATTTGCAAATCCAATAGTTTTACTTTCAACAATATTTCTTGCACCGGTATTAGAAGTCATTATTATAACAGTATTCTTAAAGCTTACTGTTCTTCCATTAGAATCTGTAAGTCTTCCATCATCAAGAATTTGTAGTAACATGTTAAATACATCTGGATGTGCTTTTTCTATTTCATCAAATAATACAATTGAATATGGTTTTCTTCTTATTTGCTCAGTTAATTGGCCACCATCATCATATCCAACATATCCTGGAGGTGATCCTATTAATTTAGAAACACTATGTGGTTCCATATATTCAGACATGTCTAATCTTATCATTGAATTTTCACTACCAAACATATTTGCTGCAAGTGCTTTTGTAAGTTCTGTTTTTCCTACACCTGTTGGTCCTAAGAACATAAATGAACCAATAGGTCTGTTCTCATCTTTTAAACCAACTCTAGCTCTTTTTATTGCTTTTGCAAGTACATCTATAGCTTCATCTTGACCTATTACTCTTTCTTTTAAGTCTTTATCTAGATTTTTTAATTTTTCAGTTTCAGTTTCTGTTAATTTAGTTACTGGGATTTTTGTCCAATTAGAGACTACTGCACAAATATCTTCTTTACTTATTGAAACTTCTTTATTTTTTTCTTGTTTTTTCCATTCGTCGTCGTTTTTCTTTATTTTTTCTTTTAAATCTTTTTCTTCATCTCTTATTTTAGCTGCTTTTTCAAAGTTTTGAGAAATTATTGCTTCTTCTTTTTCTTTAGATTTCTTTTCTAGTTCTTTTTCAAGATTTTTATAACTTTCTGGTTTTGTAAGGCTCTTTATTTTAGCTTTTGAACAAGCCTCATCTATTAAATCTATTGCTTTATCTGGTAAAAATCTATCTGTAATATATCTTTCAGATAATATTGTTGCCTCTTTAATTGCTTCATCTGTAATCTTTACTTTATGATGAGCTTCATATTTATCTTTTAATCCTCTTAATATTTCTATTGTATTTTCTATGCTTGGCTCTTCTACAATAACACTTTGAAATCTTCTTTCTAATGCGCTATCTTTTTCAATATATTTTCTATATTCATTTAATGTTGTAGCACCAATAACTTGTATCTCTCCTCTTGAAAGTAAAGGTTTCAAGATATTTGCTGCATCCATTGCTCCTTCTGCAGAACCTGCTCCAACAATAGTGTGAATTTCATCTATAAACAATATAACGTTTTTAGCAGATTTCATTTCTTGTAATGCTTTTTTTAATCTTTCCTCAAATTCGCCTCTATATTTTGCACCTGCAATCATTGAAGCCATATCTAAAGAAACTACTCTTTTTCCTTTTAGAATTTCTGGCACATTGTTTTCATATATCATTTGTGCTAAGCCTTCAACAACAGCAGTTTTACCAACACCAGGTTCACCTATTAAAACAGGATTATTTTTAGTTCTTCTACTTAGTATTTCTACAACCCTTTCTATTTCTTTTTCTCTTCCAATTACTGGATCTAGTTTATTTTGCTTTGCAAGTTCTGTTAAATCTTTACCATATTGGTTTAAAGTTGGAGTATTTCCTCCTGCTTTTGAATCTAAATTAGCTGGATCTGTATAATTTTTAGAAATTGGAGATTCTTCTCCTAATATTCTTAATAGCTCAGTAAAGATTTTTTGAGGATCTATATCTGAATCTATTAAAATTCTAACAGCTACACTGTCAATTTCTCTCATTAAAGCAAGTAGAATGTGTTCAGATCCAACATAATTTTGACCCATTCTTATTGCTTCTTTTTGACTATTTGCAATTATTCTTTTAGCTCTAGGAGTAAATTCAATTTCGTCTTCATCTACAATTGTGTTCATTGCTCCATCTATTTTTACTATTTCATCTTCAACATATTCTGTTGTAAGGCCTTGATTCTTTAGAATTGTAGCTGCTAATCCTTCATTTTCAGCAATCAGACCATATAAGATATGTTCTGTTCCTACATATGAATAATTATGTTCTAAAGAAAATTCTTTTGCAAATTCTATAACTTTTCTAGCACTTTCTGTAAATTCGTACATAAACATCTCTCCTTTCTATATACTACTTTTTATATATTCTGCTCTTTTTATATTTTCTTCTTCTTTTGAAAAATTATCTTTCATATTTTTTCTAAGTGTATTTATTCCAATGTTTTCTATTAATTCTCTAATTTGCTCTAGTGAAACATCTTTTATATAATCCATATTAATTCCCATTGCAATATTAGATAATAGTTGCATTGCTTCTTCTTGAGAAATCATAGTAGCATATTTTGCAATACCATAAGATCTCATAACTTCATCTTTTATTTGAAGTTTATTTTTTAAGATTTCTCTTGCTTTTCTTTCTTGTTTTACTATATAATTTGTGACTTGTTTAACTTGTTCTATTATATCTTCCTCTTTTATTCCTAGAGTTTTTTGATTTGAAATCTGATATATAGATCCATCACCATTAGTATTTTCTCCATAAATTCCTCTTATTGAAATTCCTAGATTAGATATTTCATTAAATATTTTTTCAAGTGCACCAATTTTTTCAAGTGCAGGTAAGTGTAACATAACTGATACTCTCATACCTGTTCCTAGACAAGTTGGGCAAGCTGTTATGTATCCATAATCTTTTGTATATGCATATTCTATTTTACTTGAAATATAATTATCTACATTTACTATATTTTCATATGCTTTATCTATATCAAAAGCATTTTGGAAAGCTTGAATTCTAAAATGGTCTTCTTCATTAATCATTGTTGAAATTCCATTTTTTTCATCTAATATTATAGCTGTTCCATTATTTAATAGTAATTCTTTAGAAATTATATGTTTTTCAACTAGTGATTTTTTAGTAACATCATCTATATTGTCTAATTCCAATATATTATATTTGTCTTTTAAGTTTTCTTTTATATATTCTAATAACTCTTGTTTTTGTCTATCACTCATATTATTAGTAAATCTATAACCTTTAACATTTCTGGCAAGTCTTATTCTAGTTGTAATTACTACGTCTTCGTATTTTTCCATTATTGCTTGCCTCCTTTTCCTTTAGATTCTATTTTTTTAATTTCATCTCTTACTACAGCAGCTTCTTCGAATTTTTCGTCTTTAATAAGTTGTTGTAGTTTTTCTTTTAATTCATCTACTTTTGAAACTGTATTTGTTTTTTCTTTCTTTATAGATTTCTTTCTATTTGTTGTTTCAATATGTCTATTTTTTCCTTGAATTCTAGGTAGTAATTTATCTATTTCACTTTTAAATGTGTTATAGCATTCATCACATCCTAATAATCCAGTTGATTTATACTTTGAAAAAGTATAACCACACTTTTTACATTTTACTTCTTCTGGTAATATATAATCTAGATCTAAAACCATTGGTGAAAAGATATCATCAAATGAATTAAATATTCCTAGTTTATGTGCACATTCTTCACACAAGTTTAAATTTATAATATTACCATTTATATTCTGTTTATATGTAATATTTGCAATATTTTTTCCACAATTTGAACATTTCATAAAAAATTCCCCCTTTTTTTATATTAAATTTATAAGTATATTTTTAAACATATCCGCTCTTACATTATCTCTTTTTATTTTTTCTACCTGATTTAAACTTTTCTCAGATAAAGCTGCAGTTATTATATTAGCAGTCTTATCATCTAATACATTATATCTAAGCAACTCTCTTAAGTAAACTTCCATAACACTTTGTGACATTTTTCCACCTATGTTGTGGATAATTTTATTTATGTATTGAGATTTAGATAGATTCATTCTGCTGATTTTTATATATCCATTTCCTCCTCTTTTACTTTCTACATAAAAACCTAATTCAGGAATAAATCTGGTAGATATAACATAATTTATTTGTGATGGTACACAATTAAATTCTTGTGCTATTTCACTTCTTTTTAGCTCTACCTGCTCTGAATCTGCTATTGCTTTCATAATATATTGTTCAATTAAATCTGATAAATTCATTTTTTCCTCCTTATTTAACTTTGACTTTCTTTGACTATTATACAACTATTTTTTGACCTTGTCAAGTATTAAGTAACATTTTTTTGAATTATGTAAAATAAAAAGAGAGTATATTTCACGAATATACTCTCTTTTTTGATATTAATTTTCATCGTTATCTTTTATTGCAAATATAAAGAATGGTCCTAATAGTCCTAGTGATAGCACATCTAATACAGTCATTATAACTGTACTTTTACTATATTTTTTATATATTCTATAATGTGCTACAAAACAATACACACTTAGTATAATTGATATTATAAATCCTAAAATTATTAAGAAATATAATAATTTTAAATTTCGTGCTACGAAAAATATTGCCATACTTATAATAACATTGATCACAGCAAGCGTAACCATAATTGCAGCATGAACATTAGATTTAAAAGCAATTCTCCCTAATGTATATTTATTTATATATGGTATCCATGGCATTACTGTGTTTTCATTTTCTCTTTTGGCCATTCCATATAATCCATATGAATTAAAAGCATATGAAACAAATCCAAAACCAAATAATCCCAGATACATAACAATAACAATAACTATAACTAACATCCCCATCATTTCACCTCTTATTTATTTTATATATCACTGCTCATAAAATCTTTTAATTTCTTGCTTCTACTTGGATGTCTTAATTTTCTAAGAGCTTTTGCTTCTATCTGTCTGATTCTTTCTCTTGTTACGTCAAATTCCTTTCCGACTTCTTCAAGAGTTCTCATTCTACCATCTTCAAGTCCAAATCTTAGCTTTAATACTTTTGCCTCACGTGGAGTTAATGTTTGCATTACTTCCTCGATATGTTCTCTTAAAAGTGTATCTGCAGCTTGTTCTGATGGAGATGGTGCTTCATCATCAGGAATAAAGTTTCCAAGATTACTTTCATCTTCTTCTCCTACTGGAGTCTCTAATGAAATTGGTTCTTGTGATACTTTTAAAATATCTCTTACTTTTTCTACTGGCATTTCTAGTTCTGCAGCAATTTCTTCTGGTGTTGGTTCTCTACCTAGAGTTTGTAGTAGATGTCTAGATGTTTTTATTAATTTATTTATTGTTTCTACCATGTGTACTGGTATTCTTATTGTTCTGGCTTGGTCCGCAATTGCTCTTGTTATTGCTTGTCTAATCCACCATGTAGCATATGTAGAGAATTTATATCCCTTTGTTTGGTCAAATTTATCTACAGCTTTTATTAGTCCTAAATTTCCTTCTTGGATTAAGTCTAAGAAGTTCATTCCTCTACCAATATACTTTTTAGCAATACTAACAACTAAACGTAAATTTGATTCGATTAACTGTTGTTTTGCCTCTTTATCTCCTTTTAGCATTCTCTCAGCCAGTATGTTCTCTTCTTCATAAGTTAGTAGTCTAATCTTTCCTATTTCTTTTAAGAACATTTTTACTGGATCATCTACATTTAAATTATCTACGAAAGACATATCTTGCATATCTTGGAATAATAGATCCTTTTCTGTTTCATCTATATCTTCAAGATTTGGCTCAATATCTAAATCTGCAACTGGAGCATTTTCATCATCCTTCTTATCTGGATCTTCTTCAAGCTCTTGTTTTATCTTTCCATCAATTAATAAGTCTTTATCTTCGTCTTCATCATCTAGTATTAAGTTTACTTTAGCTTTATCTAATTCATCATAAATCTTTGTTACATATTCAGAATCGATGTTTTCTTTACTTATAAATTCAATAACATCTTTCATCTGTATTTTTTTTGATTTTATTGCTTGATCTATAAACTTCTTTACCTTTTCTTTTTGTGTTAATTCCTTCTTAGCCTTTTCTTCAACTTTTGTTTCTGGTCCATTTTGAACATTTTTTATTGATTCTTTATTATCAATTGTTTTTTCTTTTTTACCCATTTTTACTGAACTCCTCATTTTACTTTAATTTAGAAAGTTCTATTACTATTTGATTTAATTCAACCTTAAGTACTTCACTTTCATCGCTTGAGACATATTCACCTAGTCTTTTTATAATTTCATCTCTTCTAGTATATAGTCTTTCTTTTTTCTTATTCTTTAATACATCTTGAAGTAACTTTTCTTCATACCCTGAAATATCGATATACATTATATCTGTAATTTCCTTTAACATATCTTCATCCTGTATTTTAGATAAGATATCTATTTTATTTATATCATACTCATTACTTAAATTAATAATGAAATTATAAACATTTCTTACATTTTCATCTTCTATATCTTCAGATGAAATATTTTTTACTATCTCTTCTTGTATTTTCTTCTTTTTAGATAGCATTAGTGCAACTATGTATTGCTCTTGCCTCTTACGCACACTAGTAACTAATTGCATCTTTTTATTTAATGCATTCATATCTAAAACAATATCATCTTCTTTTTTGTTTTTCATTCCTTTTTCAACTTCTTTTAAAATTGGTCCTGGACTCATTCCATATTTTTTAGATATTTTATCTATATATAAATCTCTTTCTATATTATTATCTATTTTAGAAAGTATATTAGAAACACCTGTTAAAAATCTAACCTTAGAATCAAAATTATCTAAGTTTAAATTCTTCTCTAAAATAGAAACTTTAAATTCAACAAGAGAAATAGCTTCATCTACACATTTTTTTAATCTTTCTGGTCCATACTTGTTTAAGTACTCATCTGGATCTTTAACATCACTTCTATCGAGTTTTAATACTTTAACATTTAATCCATGATTTGCTAAAATATCCAAACCTCTCATTGTTGCAGCTTGTCCAGCACCATCTTGATCATATCCAATTATTACATTATCTGTATATTTTTTTATTAGTCTTGCTTGATTTTCTGTCAAGGCAGTTCCTAAAGACGCAACTGCATTAGTAAATCCAAATTTTTGTAATGCTATAGCATCCATATATCCTTCAACTATAATTATATTCTCTATTTTTTCTCTTTTAGCAAAATTCATCAAATATAACGTTTTTCCTTTGTGATATATTTCATTTTCTTGCGAATTATAATACTTAGGAATTGTTTTAGATATAACTTTTTCTCCAAAGGCTCTACCACCAAATGCTACAATTCTATCTCTTATATCAAATATAGGAAACATTACTCTATCAAAAAATCTATCATACATTCTACCATTTCTACTAGGTAGAATTATATCTGAGGCCTCAATTTCCTCTTTACTATATCCTAATTTTACTAGATAATCATATAATGATTCTTTTCCTGTTGAATATCCAATTCCAAATTTATTTATTGTCTTTATATCCAACTTTCTAGAAATAATGTAATCTTTTACTGGATTTTTTTCTTCTTTTAAAAGTTCAATCAAATTATTATGATAAAATAGACCGACATCTCTATTTAACTTATATAAAGTTTCTTTTAAATCTCTTTTTGTTGTGTCCATTTTATTATAATAATTATTTACTTCATATCTTGTTGTATCTATATTTGCTCTTTCAGCAAGCATTTCTACAGCATCCCAAAAATCCAAATTTTCTATTTTCATAATAAAAGTAATAACATTTCCACCTTCAGAGCATCCAAAGCACTTGAATATTTGCTTGTCCATAGAAACACAAAAAGAAGGTGATTTTTCCCTATGAAAAGGGCATAGGCCCATATAATTTCTTCCGCTCTTTTTTAGAGTAACATATTCTGAAACAACTTCAACTATGTCATTTTGAGATATAACTTCCTCTATTAAATCACTTGAATAATATGGCACCTATTACTCACCTTCCTTCCTATGCTTCAATCATTTTTATTCTTTCTTCTCTATTATAATAGATATTTGTAGTATTTACAATACCTATTATAACTAATAATAATGTTAAAACTGGTTGATAATATATGATATTCAACTTAAATATAGTAATAACTGCATATAATAATATAAAACTTAATTTTATAACAGTAGATTTAGTATCATATTTTCTATGCAATGCTAAAGATAAAATTTCCATTGCTAAAATATACACATAACATGTAATGTAGAATTTTGTAGACATACTAGAAAATTCATAAGCTTTTTCTTTTATATTTGAAAATTCAAAATTTCTAGCAGTATGTATTCCTACATTTAAATCATTTGTTATATTTTGACATACGCCATTTTCTCTATTAGCTAGTCCTCTGATACAGCTTCTTCCAACAAAATAAATTGCTGTAGATATCAATATTACTATACATAGTGATACCAATAACTTACTTATTTTAATTCTTTCTATTTTATATATAAAGTAATTGTTTTTCTTTCTTTTTATTGTTTTGTTTTGTCTATTAGATAAATTTAAACTTGTTGAGTCTAAATTTGAAGTAATAAACAAAGATACTATTGCTACTCCAACCCATATTAAATAATTTACACCAAATAAAGTGCTTACACCAATACAAACTCCTAATATTACAGCTTGAATTATATACTTTTTATTTTTTATATTTAATTGTTTTAGTTCATCTAGCAATATTTGCATAACATATATAGATACAAGCATAAACAATGATATAAACTTAGCATTTAAATCTATTGTTTTGTCTGCTATTATATTAGGAACAGTAAAAGAAACAAACATTCCTAATACAGATAGCACATCACTTTTTGAAACATTAAATACAATTCTTTGTATAGTAAGTCCTATCAAATATGTCATAACAAAATATAGTATTAATGACCTTTTCGGGTACATATCCATTACTTTATATATTTTAAAAAATGTAGTAGCTAGCATAACCAATGTTATATAGATATACCTATATACAATAGATATAGGTTTTTGAAGTTTTTGTCTAGATATTTTTTCTTTTACATATGTATATAACGAAACAAGTATTATTACTACAAAAACATATCCAATTTTTATTAAATTACTAGCACTATTTACAGAATTTCCAATATTATTGATATATGTAAAATCTGAAATCCCTAAAAATAAGATTAATGCTACAAATACTGCTACTACTAAACTACGTGAAATTTTACTCATACTTATTTACCACACTACTATTATATTACTATTTGTTCTCAGCTTTCTTTGAATATAACTCATTTACACGTGCTAATGATTCATGTGTTCCTACATCATGCCATTGTCCAACAAATGGGTAAGCATAAAATGGCATTTTTTTGTATAAATAAGCTACAAAGTTACCTGGAGCATCTATTTTGTTTCCTTCATCAATATATTTTTTGAATTCAGGAACAACTTCTCTTGGATATAAGTATACAGCAGAAGCTGCATATTTTCCCTTTGGTTCTTCTGGTTTTTCTTCAAATCCAACGATTTTTTGATTTTCGTCAGTTTCAACAACTCCAAGTCTTTTTAGACTCTCATGATCTTCTTCTTTTACACATATTGCTGATGTTCCTTTAGATTTTTGGAAATCTACGAAATCTCTCAATTTAAATGTAAATAGATTGTCTCCTGCTATTATTAATAAATCATCATCAATTTTAGCATTTTCAATTGTAAATTGGATATCACCAATTGCTCCAAGTCTATTTTCATTTGTTGTTGTTTTATCATTGAAAACTGTTATAGTCTTTTTATTATTTTTTTCATCAGCCCATTTTTGAAAATGAGGTGTATATTTATTATTAGTTACTAAATATATTTCATCTACTTCGTCCAAAGAATTCACTTCATCGACAATATAGTCAAGTAAAGGTCTTCCCCCAACCTCTAATAATGCTTTAGGAAAATTCTCAGTTAATGGGAATAATCTTGTTGCATATCCTGCACAAAGTAATATACATTTCATAAAATCCTCTCCTTATTATACAAATTCTTGATTCGTTAATTACCATGTAATTATAACACATCAAGTTATTTTTTTCAATATTTATGTAATTAATATCAAAAAACAAAATCCCACATTTTTTGCAAAATATATAAAAAAAGTATTGCTATTTCAAAATAGCAATACTTTCTAGTTTTTTGTTTTATTATACTGATTCAATATCATTTAATTTTTCTTCAAATTCAGAAATTCTTTGTTCTGTTTCATATTGTTCAATTCTGTTTAAAGCATATAAATATTTTCTTTCTTGAGAAAGTAATGATTGATATTCTTCATTCCAATCTTCATGATTTTTTAGATTGTTATGAACATCATCTAATTTTTCTTCTAGTACAGATTTGATTGGATCTAAAACATTTGCACCTTTTTCTACTTTGATTCCGTTATCTACCATATATGTAATAACTTCTGCAAATAATCTTTCACCTTGAACATTTACTCCTTCGTCTGTATTATCATGTAAAATTCCAACAACTTTATTTACTTGATCAATACCAATTCTATCGAAAATAGTATCTACTCTTGAATCAATAAATTGTCCATTTTCACCAAATACTTCTTGACCTTTAATGAATAAATCTACATTGTTTTGGATTATTCTTGCTTGTTCAACAGGAAGTTCTTCTGTAGCTATTTTTAAAGCATGTCTATCATAGTATTTTCTGAATGCACTGTTACACATATCTTGTTCTTCTGAATATGGTTTGAAATATTGTGCATACTCTCTTAATACTTCATGTTGAGTTTTATCTCCACTCATATTAATTCTAAGTTCATCAATATTTTCTCCAAAATAAGTTGTAACTTTTTGATCGATTCCATCTAGTTGATATGTCGGTTGAGCAATTTCTGCTTCTTGGATTGCTGAATCAGCAAACACACCATTTTCTTGTGCAAATACGCCCCCTGCTTTAATATCCTCTGCTGAATCTAAAGTAACCTCAGATGAAACATTGCTTAAAGATACTGATGAAGCTTGTACAGGTTCTTCATTTTGTAAAGTTTCTCCTGCATCTTGTTGTGTTCCAGATTTTAACATTAAATAATCTTGTTTTCTTCCGAACAATTTTGCAAACGCATTTTTTACTGAGTCAATATCTTCAAGAAATAATTTCCATTCATTTTTCCAAAATTCTAACATTAAAAACACCTCTTTTGTACATAATATAACCTACTATTATATGTAATTCCATTATATTAAAAGCGAAATCAAAATGCAATAACAAGAATATTTTATTTACATTTCAATAAGATTACATATATAGGTTTATTTACAAAAAGGTGCCTTTTAATCCATATTAACTTTTGTAATAGTTTACAATAATTTTTATAATTAATTCATTTGAAAAATATAATCTAACAAAGCTTTAAAATCACTTATATCTTCTTTGACCCTTTTCCATTCACTTTTCCAAAAAGGATTAACATCACATTTTTGCTCTATTTCCATAATGCTAGGATATAACATTAACATTTTATTCTTTTTCATTTATAACTTGACCTCCAAAAAGTATCAATATTATACAAAAATCTTCATTTAAATTCAAGAACAAAATCATTTCATTTAAGTTACTTGTTATAACTATATGAACAGAAAGTATTTTATAGTATTTTTTAATAATATTTGTATTTACATAATTTTATTTCTTTATATTTTTAGCATATCTTTATATGGAAAATTTGATAATGAACCATATTCCCAAATGTACAAATTATTATATCCCATACTATTTAGTATACCTATTGCCTCTTTAGTTCTTATACCACTAGAGCAATAAAGTATAATACATTTTTTTCCTTTATATTCGCTTTCACAAACTCTTAACTTTGAAACTGGTATATTTACAGCATTAACAACATGCATAATATTATATTCATTATTGCTTCTTACATCTATTAATATATTTTCTTTATCTAATATCATATCTCTTACTTTTTCATAACTAACTAAATTATATATAAGATTTCTAGAATTACATCTGGATCTTCTTAGGCCAAAAAAATTAAACATAGCTATACCTTCTTTCTGATATAGTCTATGTTTAATTTAATTATTTATGACTATTTTGCTTCAATTACTTCTTGTGTTTGTGTTGTTTTTGAATCTTTATTTTTTATAATCATAGATACAAGTATACCTAAAGCCATAACAAATGTTATGAATTTGAATACTTCTCCAACGTATGGAATTGTTTCAAAGATTTCAATTGATAATAATGTTAATATTGTGATTACCATATTATTAACTTTCATACTACCTGAATTATATTTTTGTGTAGCATAGTTAGCAACAAAAACTCCAAATATAACATTTTTTAGTATTGTTACTATTGCCATTACTGCAGCACCAAATATTAAGAAAGCAACTCCTAATTTTGTTAATAATGCGAGTAATACAATTCCCATGCATATTATTCCTAATAATGCTAAGTATGAATAAATTCCATTTTTTAATATACTTCTGTTGGCATTTAATTTTTCTCCAACTTTTTCTAATCTTTCTTTTTTGAATATTATTATTAATAATAAGAAGATTACTACGTTTCCTAAAGTAGAAACAAATATTTTTAAGCAATATTGTTTAAAATCAAATCCACTTTGTGAAACTTGTACATCAATTTTTGATTCTCCTACACTTTCTGGAACACTTAAGTTCTCATTTTGTGTATTTAATTCAATTTTACCTTGTACTGTAGCTGTTTCAGAGCAATTTAACTCTGTTACATTCATCTTAACATTTCCATTTATTTGACTATTTAAGTCTAATTCTTGTGCACCACCTAAAATATTACCTTCTATGTTGCCATTAACTTCTACTTTGTTTGCATAGCACACTAAATTATTTTTTACATTTGCATTTTCACCTATTGTAATTGTTCCTTTACAATATATGAAAGTTGTATTTTCTATTGTTCCATTTATAATTACATTTCCAGTAGAAAAAATTGCAGAATACTCTGTATCAGAATTTAATCTTACTGTATCAGTACTATAAAGTACTTGAATTCCTTTTAATGGTTGAGTAACATCAATTGAAGATGTACTCATAAATACACCTGTTTGTGATATTGATTTATCTAGTTCTATTCTATTGTCTATCATTCTAATAAATGGTACACTAAAGTCTGATGTATCATCACTAAGTTTATATACTTCTGTTGAAGATTTACTATCAAAAATTTCAACTGCATATGTACTATTAAAAATACTAAAACATAATGCTAATACAACCATGACTGCTATAAATTTATTTTTAGTCATATCTTATTTTCCTCCTAATTATACATCTAATTGTATAATAACTAGTCAAAAAAATCAATATAATTTTACATAGCTTTATTAATTCCATCAGTAATTATTTCTGTCATTATATCAATAAGCTCATCTATGTCTTTAGGAGTAACTATATAGTTTTCCGTATCTAGCACATTAGCAATTTTATGATATCTTTCTCCTCTTTCATCACTTTCATTTTCTATTTTATTTAACGCTTCATTTGCTATAGTAGCCATATCTACAACCATAGGAACACCTAATGATATTACTGTAGCTCCAGTACTTTTATTGTCTATTGATGTGTTTATTCCTGTTATGCCCGACCCAGGAGTTATACCAGTGTTACTTAGTTGAATTGATGCTCCTACTCTTTTTATTGATTTTGACATTAAGCTATCTATAGCTATTAAATAATGCGGTTTTACTATATCTGCTATTGATGATATTATTTCACTAGTTTGTATTCCTGTGTTTCCCATAACTCCTGGACAGATTGCACTAACCTCACGAGTGTTAGAATCAATCACATTACTTGCAAATTTCAATATATGCCTTGTAACCTCTATTCCATTTACCACTTTAGATCCTAGTGCATCTGGTGTAACATATAGATTTCCAAGTCCTACAACCATAACAGAATTATTATCTTTTATTAGTTTTTTCAAATACTCTTCTAATTTTTCTATTATTTTTTCTCTATCATCGATGTATTTTACATCTTCCATCTCAAATGTAACATACGTTCCAATTTCTTTTTCTATAGCTCTAGAACCATTTTCATTTGTTACATTAACTTGCGTAATTTTAAACTCATCATACTTTTCTTCTAGAATTTCAATTCCATCAATATCGCTCATATTGTTTATTTCTTTATATTCGTCAACTCTTTCATCTGCCATATCTGTATTAAATTTTAATTTCTGCATAAAAAAACACCTCTTATATACAATTATGTATTTTAAGAGGTATTTTTATTCTATAACATGCAAATAATTTCTTTTAATCCTATTTCAAAATCCATTTCACCATTTTTGGTATCTTTATCATACTTGTCAAAAGCATATATTATATTTTTTAATTCATCTTCTGTATATTTTTGACTAGCATAAGATAACTTTTTAACAATAAAAGGAGCAATTCCTAGTACCTGTGCAATATTTTTTTCTCCACTTTCTGTTAATAGTTTTATCATATATAGTTGTTTTATTTGCTTATATAACATTATATATATTTTTATAATTGGTTCTTTTTGTTTTAACAAGAAATCCAATTGCTTTATAGCTTTATCTTTTCTTTTATTTATTATATCATCTAATACGTCAAATAACTTGGCATTAAGTGTTTTTGAGCAAACTTTATCTATTATCTCTTTGTTAACATTTCCACCTGGTTGAACATATATTACAAGTTTTTGGAGTTCGTTTATATTATTATATTTGTCATTACCACATACATTTTGCATGTATTGTGCATCATCATATGATATAGACACTTTATATTTTTTTAGTATATCAATAATAAATTGTGTCATCTGTCGTTCATCTAAATATTTATATTCAATACATTCAGCAATTTTTGATAAAGTCTTATATTCAGATAATCTTTTATCTATTGTATCTTCAACAATAATAACTTTAACATCTTCATCTAAATCTTTGATTAGGTTAACATCAAATTTTAAATTTGTATTTTTTATTATTATTAATTTTTCACTTCCAAAAAATGTCACTCCTTGAACAACACTTTCAAGTTGGTCAATATTATCTAAATTAATATAAAACAAATTAACACCAACTTCTAGATTACTAAACTCTTTTTTTATTTTTTCTATTTTTTGATTTATATCGTATTTTTCTTCTCCATATAATAAATAAATATTGCTCATTATTTCTTACCTCAAGTTATCTATTTTCACTTTTTTTAATTCTTTTATGCTCTCTAATGCTATATTAGCCAAAGCTGTATATTTTTCTTTTTTATCTCTTATAGTTTTTTCCAGTGGCTTTAATATTCCAAAATTAGCATTCATTGGTTGAAAGTCTTTATTTTCTGTTGAAACATATCCAGCAAGACTTCCAAGCATTGTATCTTCTGGAAATTCTATTGTTTTTCCATTTAATTTTGCTAAAATGCTGTATGCTACCATTAAGCCAGAAGCTGCAGATTCAACGTATCCTTCAACTCCTGAAATCTGTCCTGCAAAATATATGTCTGGTTCTTGTTTTAAACAGAAATTACTATCTAATAGTCTTCCACCATTTATATATGTATTTTTATGCATTACACCATATCTTTCAAAAACTGCATTTTGAAGTCCTGGTATCATTGAAAATACTCTTTTTTGCTCTCCAAACTTTAAATTTGTTTGAAATCCAACAATATTAAATGATTGTCTTTCTTTATTTTCCATTCTAAGTTGAACATTTGCATAAGGTCTTCTACAAGTTCTAGGATCAGTAAATCCTACTGGTTTTAATGGTCCAAATCTTAATGTATCTATTCCTCTTTTTGCCATTATTTCAATTGGCATACATCCTTCAAATATTTCTCTTTTTTCAAATTCGTGTAGATTTACCACTTCTGCGTTTACAAGTTCATTACAAAAACTTTCATACTCTTCTTTATTCATTGGAAGATTTAAATAATCTGCCTCTTTCATATTAGATATTCTCTCTAGCCATGCATACTCTTCTTCGTTTCTTGCTCTTTCTTGATCATATCTGTCTCCCCAGTATGCTATGCTCATATCTATTGAATCTCTAGAAATAATTGGAGCTGCTGCATCATAAAAATACAATTCATTATCTCCAAGCTTTACTTTCAAGCTATTCATGAGACTATTGTCTGTTAAAGGTCCTGTAGCTATTACTTTAATACCTTCTATGTCATCTATAGTTTCAACTTTTTTGTTTATAATATTTATATTTTCTGTATTTTTTATTTTTTCAGTAATGTAACTTGAAAAAATTTCTCTATCTACTGCTAGAGCCTGTCCTGCTGGGACTTTAGAATTGTATGCAGCTTCAATAAAAAGACTACCTAGTATTTCCATTTCTTTTTTTAATAATCCACAAGCATTTGTTAAAGCTTCTGATTTTAATGAATTACTACATACTAGTTCTGCAAAATCATCTGATTTATGTGCCGCACTTTTTTCATTTGGTTTCATCTCATATAAATTAACTTCTAATCCATTTTTAGCTAATATATATGCACATTCGCATCCTGCAAGTCCTGCTCCTATTACATTTACTTTATTTATCATTTTTCTTTTCTCCATTCGTATTTATTATATTATACAAGTACCATTTTTGCAAGAAAAAACAGAGAGTTACCTCTCTGCTTAATACTATTTTTTCTTTGGTTTTGTCCATGATATGTAATGACATTTACTATCTTCACTGTTAGTATTATTTTCGCATACATAAAAAGGTCTTCTTGTTTTTGTATGTTTTATTAATACTTTACCTCCACAGTCCGGACAAGGTACATCTATTGTTTCATTATATGGTTTTATGTTTTGGCATTCTGGATATCCAGGACATGCAAGGAACTTTCCGAATCTTCCTTGTTTTATTACCATCTTTCTTCCACATTTTTCACATACAACATCTGTTTCTTGTTCTGGTACTTTTACCTTTTCAATTTTATCTTGTACTTCTAATAGATTTTTATTAAATGGCTCATAGAAGTTTCTTAGCATCTCTACGTAGTTTTGTTTTGACTCTGCTACTTTATCTAATTTATTTTCCATGTCTGCTGTAAATTTAACATCTACTATATCTTTGAAATTATCTTCTAGTAGTTTGTTTACAACTTCACCTAAATCTGTAGGTTTTAAATATCTACCTTCTTTTTCTATGTATAGTCTTTCTTCAATAGTAGATATAGTTGGAGCATATGTACTTGGTCTACCAACACCTTTTTCTTCCATAGCTTTTACTAAACTTGCTTCTGTATATCTTGCTGGAGGTTCTGTTGTCTTCTTATCTGCTTTTAATTCTTTTTGCTCTAATATATCTCCAATTTCAAATTCTGGTAAAACACGTTCTTCGTCATCATCGTCTTCTTCATTTTCTGTTCTAGATTTATTTTTATCGTCTTTTCCTTCAATATATAATTTCATAAATCCATCGAATTTTATTGTACTTCCATTTATATGGAAAATATAATCTTCTACGTCTACTTTTATTCTAGTAGTATCATATACAGCAACAGACATTTGAGAAGCTAAAAATCTATTTAATATTAAGTTATATAATTTTTCTTCATCTCTTCCAAGTTCTGGTTCAACATCTAAATGAGATGGTCTGATAGCTTCGTGAGCATCTTGAGCATTTTCTTTTGCTTTAAATTCTCTATTTAAATAATAATTTTTTCCAAATTTATCTGTTATGTATTCTTTTGCCATCTTTTTAGCATCGTCAGACAATCTAGTTGAGTCTGTTCTCATATAAGTAATATAACCTGCTTCATATAGCTTTTGTGCAACCATCATTGTTTTCTTAACACCAAAGCCTAATTTTCTAGAAGCTTCTTGTTGTAAAGAAGATGTTGTAAATGGTGCAGGTGGATTTTTTCTTCTCTCACTCTTTTTTATATCTATAACTTTGTATTGCTTATTATCTATTTTTTTAATAATAGAATCAACTTGTGCTTTATCTTTTAAATCAATTCTACCATTTTTATCTCCATAGAACTTAGCTAAAATTACATCATTTTCTTTTTGTAATTTAGCATACATTAAAAAGTATTCTTCTGGTTTAAAATTTCTTATTTCTCTTTCACGATCTACAATTATTTTTAAGGCAACAGATTGTACTCTTCCAGCACTAGTTCCTTTTTTTACTTTTTTCCATAATAATGGGGATAACTTATATCCAACAATTCTATCTAATATTCTTCTTGCTTGCTGAGCATCAACTAAAGCTTGATTTACTGTTCTTGGCTTTTCAACAGCTTTTTTTACAGCATTTTTAGTTATCTCATTAAACTCAATTCTACATTTTTCATTATCATCAATATTTAATAGATTTTTTAAATGCCATGCAATGGCTTCTCCCTCTCTATCAGGGTCGGTTGCTAGATATACAACATCTTTTCCTTTTGCGTGGTCTTTTATTTCTTTTATTATTCCAGCTTTTCCTTTCATAGTTTTATACTCTGGTTTAAAATCATTATCTACATCTACAGCAAGTTTACTAGAAGGTAAATCTACAACATGCCCTTGAGAAGCAATAACTTCATAATCTCCTCCTAAGTATTTTTTTATAGTCTTAGCTTTTGAAGGAGATTCCACTATAACTAATTTTGCCATTTTACTTCCTACCCTTTCATACGATTTTAGATTATATCACAAATAAAATATTCAAATCAATCCCTATACAAAATATTTAATAAATTTGCTAAGCACCTAGTAGCAAGTTTTGCTTCATCTAAAGTATTTCCAGATGCTCCAACTTCTACTAAAAACGAATTTTCTTTTATATCCTGATTATATATTGAATTTCTAATAATCATCGGCCTAAATAATCCTGGATAAATTTTATTTGCTAAAATTTGTATTTCTAATGCAAGCTTTAAATTCTGTTCATAGTATGGATTATATCCATCTGAATATCCAATCCCCATAACCAACATTAAAGATGCTACATTATATCCACTAAGCTCTGCTTTGGGTGCAAAATCTAAATCTTCTATTGCATCTCTATGTACATCTATACTAATAGCAACCTCTGGATTTTGCAAAACTATACTTTCAAAAGTTCTTCTTGAATTTGTATAAGCACTATTATATTCACCATAATCATGTGGTGTCAAGCTACATATTGTATTTATACCTTTTTTATTTAAATTAGACGCAAAAATACTTGCTACTGAAAGCATATTATATTGCCCATCAGTAGTACGCCTAGGACTTGTATACTCAAAGCTATACATTTGACTATTAGCATACGACTCAGATGTATGCGTTGTATACATGAAAACAGTATCACTTTTTCTTAAAAATTCCTTGTTTTCACTATTTAATATTTTTGCAAAATCTATATTTCTATTTGTAGAATAATTAGTTATATCTACACCACATACTTTTAATTTTTGATAGTTATTTGTTTCTGCTACCACCTGAATATCTTTTGAATCTATAGTATTAAAAACTGTAGTGTCACTACAATTGCTTGCAATCATGTCCATTGCAATCTCTTCTTGTGTGCTATCATCTTCTTTGGGACTATTTTCTTCTTTTTGAGTAAACACATAATTTTTAGTATCTGCCATAGCATTTAATGCAATTATATTTTCTTTTGAAATTTCAATATTTTCTATTTTAGATATATTGCTAGTAAAACACAATAACTCATTACAGTTTATTACCATTAAACATGCAACAAATAATATTAATACTATTTCATACTTTTTAATACTTATACTATCTTTACTATTTATGTAGCTATACTTATCTACATACTTGTTTATTTTTTTTTCTTTTCTTCTTTTTAGCTTAAAAAAAGCAACCGTAAATTTCATAAAACATATCTCCTATGTTCTATTCTATTACGGTTACTTAAATATAATTACTAATCTAATAAATTATTAATTTCTTGACTATATTTATCTAATAGCCCTACTGTTTTCTCTTTTAAATCTATAACTTCTCTTTTCATATCTAAAAGTTTTTCTTTTTCCATTTCAATTAAATGTTCTATTCTATCTTTTTCTTGAATAGCTTCACTTCTTGAATTTTCTATAATCTTTTTAGCCTGATCTTCCGCAGTTATTAGAGCACTAGCAACTTTTTCTTGTTTTGCGATATAGTCTGTTTCATATTTTTCTAGTTTTCTTTTAACTAAAGAAAGCTCATTTGCTACTCTATTAGCATCTGAACGTTCAGCTTGTAATTTACTCTCATAGTCTGCCTTTAAAGCTTTAACATATTCTTCTACTTCTTTTTTATCATAACCGAACATTTCAGTTCCAAACTTCTTCTCGTTTTCCATATTACTACCCCCAAAGCTCCAATATATAGAAACATTATACCAAATTATTTTTTTGTTTTCAATATTTTTTAAAAAATATAAATAAAAATTATATTTAAAATTTTTTTGCAAATATTATTACTGGTGATTAATTTATGAATACAAATTTAAATATATCAAACAGTGAATATAATGATTTAATTTCTCAAAAAGCACAAAAAAGTCCAATATTAAAGAATATTTTCTTTGCATTTATAATTGGTGGACTTATTTGTTCACTTGGACAATTTATCTTTGATACTTCAATAAATATGGGTATTAGCAAAGATGACGCATCAACTGTAACAAGTATATGCCTAATTTTACTTGGAGCATTTTTAACTGCTGTTAACCTTTATTCAAGACTTGGTAAAATAGCAGGCGCTGGTTCAACTATTCCAATTACAGGATTTTCTAATTCTATTGTTGCACCTGCTATAGAGTTTAAAAGTGAAGGTTATATTTTAGGAATAGGAGCAAATATGTTTAAAGTTGCAGGTCCTGTTCTAGTTTATGGTACAACAACTGCTGTTATACTTGGATTTATATATTACATATTTAATTATATTTTTTAGGAGGTTTTTATGAAAGTAGGAAATCAAACATTTAAAATAGAATCTAAGCCTTGTATTTTTGCAACATCTAGTATCGTTGGTCCAAAAGAAATGCAAGGACCATATGCTAACTTTTTTGATTTACATGTTAAAGATGTTTTTTTTGACGAAAAGACCTTTGAAAAAGCAGAAAGTAAAATGTTAGAAAGCTGTATAAATAATCTTTTTGTAAAAGCTGGTATTACTGAACATGATATTGATGTTATATTTTCTGGAGATCTTTTAAACCAATGTATATCTTCTGGATTTGCCATTAGATCTTTTGATACTCCATTTTTAGGATTATATGGTGCGTGCTCTACTTTTTGTGAAGGATTACTTTTATCTTCACTTCTTCATGAAACAAATTGTGTAAGCCAAGTAGTCGCCTCTGCTTCTTCACATTTTTGTAGTGCTGAAAGACAATTTAGGCTTCCACTAGAACACGGAAATCAAAAAAGTACTACTGCGCAAGCAACAGTTACTGCTAGTGGTGCTGCACTAGTAACTAAACGCTCTATAGCAGATAATGGCATTCATATAACTTATGTTACTCCCGGAAAAATTATAGACTTAGGAGTAAAAGATGCAGCAAATATGGGAGCAGCTATGGCACCTGCTGCTTTTAGCACAATAAGTAACCACTTAACAGATACTGGTAGAGATATAGACTATTATGATGCAATAATAACTGGTGACTTAGGAACACATGGTAGTGATATGCTAGTAGAATTGTTTAAAAAAGAAGGAATTGATATTTCTAAAAAACATAAGGATTGCGGTGTATTAATTTATGATGAAAATAAGCAAGATGTAAATTGTGGTGGCAGTGGATGTGGCTGTATTGCCAGTATGTTTTCTTCATATTTCTTTAATGAATTAAAGGCAAAAAATTTAAACAAAATACTACTAGTAGCAACTGGTGCTCTTATGAGTCCTTTATCTTCTTCTCAGGGAGAATCTATTCCAGGTATTGCACATGCAATTGCTATAGAAAACGAGGTGTAGAAAAAATGGATATTTTTATTGAATATGGAAAAGTATTTTTAACTGGTGGATTAATATGTACACTAGGTCAAATATTAATAGACAAAACAAAAATAACTCCTGCTAGAATTCTTACTCTTTTTGTAACACTAGGAGTAATACTAGGTTTTTTAGGTCTATATGAACCTATATTTAACTTTGGTAAATGCGGTGCAACTGTACCTATATCTGGATTTGGTTATTCATTATATAAAGGAACTGTTAAAGGAATAGCTGAACATGGTTTTATTGGGATTTTTACTGGAGGAATTTCAGCTACAGCAGGAGGAATAGCTGCAGCTATAGTATTTGGCTTCCTTGCCTCTTTATTTGCTAAGCCAACAATAAAATAAAAAACATTTCAAATAAGTGTATAAAACTAATGAAATATTCAAATACTATATGTAGTGATTTAAAAGGAGGTTATTTATGAATAGTTTAAATCAAATAGAAATCCAAAATATCAGACACATTTGTGGTCATGCAACAGAGTTTTGTACCAAAATAAATTATTATAAGACTCTAACTTCAGATTCAAATGTTACAACTGTACTTGATGATATATGTACAGAATGTACAAATTTAAAATCTGAATTGTGTAATATGTTGTGAGGTGAATAAAAATGACAGAGAAAACTGGTATAAGTGATGTACTATCTACTTTAAATAGTATTATAACAATGCTAGACTATAGCATTCAACAATCAAATGATAAAAATTTTAGAGATACTTTAATAACTTCTAGAAATTCACTAGAAAACTATCAATGGCAAATATATTTAATTGCTAAAGAAAAAGGATATTATGTACCCGCTGCTCCAGCAGGGCAAGCAGATATCGAGCAAGTAAAAAATGCCATAGGATGTTAAAAAAAAGCTTACCTTTAATTTTAATTAAGGGTAAGCATTTTTTTGTTATAAAGAAGGTTCACTTCTTTCAATTTTTTGTTTAACTTCTGGTTCTGTTTGAACCTCTTTTTCAGCAAGCTCAATTTTTTCTTTACTTGGCTCAGATTTCTCTTTTGACATATTCTTGCTATCAAGTATAGGATTTAATTGATATTTAATGAAAAAGTCTAAGTACATATCTGTTGCTTCTTTTTTAGTTTTCTTTTTCTTCTTTTTTAAACTATCAGTAGTTGATACAACATAGAAATCTCCATTTTCATAAAGTAATTGTTCTTTACCATCTGTAAAAACAATATAATTGTCTTTAGGTAATTCTATTTCATCAATTTTATTTAAGAAATCAACTGTTACACTTGCTTCTTCTTTTAAAGCTTCTTTTTGTTTTGCAGAAAGCTTTTCATCCATAGACTTTAAAACTTCTTTTCTAAAGCTTTCTTCTAAAAAATCCTTTTCATCTTCTCTCATAACTATTCCTCCTATTTAAAAAAGTTAATGCATTCTTTTACTATTTTATCTAGTCTTTCATTATTTTTAGTAACATATAAATATCCTATCAAGCATTCAAATCCTGTTGCCTTTTTATATTCTATAACGTCAACATGTTTTGATACAGTTGCTATATTTGTATTTCTTCCTCTTTTATATACTGCTATTTCTTCTTCTGTTAGTGATTCCATTAAGTAATCAATTAACTGAGCTTGTCCTTTAGCACTAACATATTTTATAGATAATCTATGTAATGCACCAGTCTTAGCCGTAGAAACACTTGCTAAATATGTTCTTATATACACATTATACACAGCATCTCCTATGAATGCTAAAGTCTGTGCTGGAATAGTTTGAACATCTATATTTTTTATATATTCATCCATAATATTCTCCTGTTTATATACATAATATTATATATTAAAATTCGTTTATTTGCAAGTATTATGATTATATCTAGGCAATTAACTTTAGTATAAATTGACTTTATAAAAAATATATAATATAATACATCTCAAAGAGGTGTTTAAAAATGAATAAAAATATAGAGCAAAAACCAAAGAAAAATCTCACTATAAAAATAGTTTCAGCATTTTTGATATTGCTTGCTTTTTTATATGTATTTATAATAATTAACACAAAAAATTATTCTCTTGTTTCAGGAGTAATTGGAATAGTATTACTAATACTTACAATGAATATCGCAAATGTAATAAAAATTAATAAAGAGAAAGTAAAATTATTTTCAATAATATCAATAGTACTTTGTATAATATCTATTCCACTAGTATTTAAACAAATTATATTTTCATATGTACTAGTAGTACCAGCATTCATCTTTTCAAAAAGAGCTATGCAAAAAGATAGTAGACAAGTACTTACAAAAATATCATTTTTCTTATCTGCCTTAATGTTAGTATTCTACTTAGCATTTTCAATTATTGGCGGAATTTCAAATGTAATAACTATATCTAAATAAAACAAGAAGGGACCTTATAAGTCCCTTTTTTTATTTATCATTATCTATATTGCATATTGCTGCATCTGTGGTAAGTATCATAGAAGAAATAGACACTGCATTTTCTAAAGCTGTTCTTGTTACTTTAGTTGGATCTATAATCCCCTCTTCTTTCATATTAACAAAAGTATTAGTATTAGCATTATATCCAATCTTATTATTTTCTTTAACCTTTTCTACTATAATATCTCCATTTTGACCAGCATTTTCAGCTATATAATATAATGGTTTTTCTAGTGCTTTTAATACTATGTTTCCACCTATTCTTTCTTCTTCTCTTAAACTATTTACAAATCCTTTTACTTCATTTTGTACTATCATATATGCTGTTCCACCGCCATCTACTATTCCTTCTTCAATAGCAGCTCTAGTAGCAGATAAAGCATCTTCAATTCTAAGTTTTTTCTCGTTTAATTCTGTTTGAGTTGCAGCCCCAACTTCAATAACCGCAACTCCTCCTAACAATCTAGCTAGTCTTTTTCTTAGTCTTTTAACTTCACTTTCTTGACTTTCAAGTAAAATATTATTTTTTATCTCTTCTATTTTTTCACTTATGTTTTCGTCTTTTCCTTTTCCTCTTAAAATAATTGTACTATCTTTAGTAACTTTTATGCTTTTTGCACTTCCTAAGTCTTCCAGCTTTACATCTTTTAAATCTACTTGTATCTCTTCATCTAAAAACTTTCCACCTGTTGCTATTGCTATATCTTCTAGTATTTCTCTTCTTCCTTCTCCAAAACTTGGAGCCTTTATTGCTATAGAATTAAAGTTTCCTCTCATCTTATTAACTATTAATGTAGCTAAAGCTTCACCTTCTATATCTTCAACAATAAAAACAAGCGGTCTATTAGTGCTTGATACTTTTTCTATTATAGGGAGTATATCTTGAACATTAGTTATTTTTTTATTTGTAATTAATATGTATGGATTTTCAAGACTTTCTTCCATTTTCACATTATCTTCTACCATGTATGACGAAATATATCCACTATCTATTCTTAATCCCTCAACTATATTTAGTTTTGTTTCACTAGTCTTAGATTCATCTACTGTAATTATTCCCTCTTTTCCAATCATATCTATTGCATTATATATTAAGTTTCCTATTGTTATATCTCCAGATGAAATAATTGCTACTTCTTTTATTTGCTCATTTGATTCAACACTTTTAGATATCTTTTTAATGATTTTCACAGATTCTTTTAAAGTCTTATTCATTCCATTTCTAATGTGAACAGGATTTGCTCCAGCTGTTATATTTTTCATTCCTTCTTTTACCATACTATATGCAAGTACTGTAGCTGTAGTTGTTCCATCTCCTGCAATATCATTAGTTTTTAAGGCTACTTCTTTTAACAATTCAGCACCTAAGTTTTCAACCTCATCTTCTAAAACAACTTCTTTTGCTATTGATACACCATCATTTATTATTACAGGAGATGAGTATTCACTTTTTAAAGCAACATTTTTTCCTTTTGGACCAAGAGTTATATTTACAGCATTAGCTAGTTTTTCGACTCCTCTTAATATTGCCTCTTTAGCATCGTTTCCATATAATATTTTTTTCATAATTCCCCTCCTATATTATTGCAAGAACATCTTTTTCATCTAATACAAAGTATTCGTTACTCTCATATATTATTTTTCTAGCATTAATATCATTATATATAACTTTATCCCCAACTTTAACATCCTTTACTTCATTACCAATACTTATGACATTACCAATTAAATTTAATGAATTAGTACTTTTAATTATTATGCCATTTTTTTCATATTCATTTTTATCACTTGACTCTAATATTATGTTTCTTCCTATGCTTTTTAACATATTTTATCCCTCCTAATAATATATATTCAGAAAGAATAATTTTTATACATAAAAAATAAGAAGTTTGTTATTTTTAAATATTATGTTATTATTCACGCAATACCTATTATAATTAATATTAATCAGTATATTACCATTCATTTCCCACAAAAAAATAACACCTACATAAAGTAAGTGTTACAATGTATTCTATTTATTTTTCTCTCTATTTTCTTTTAAAAACTCTGGAATATTTGGATATACCTCTTCCTTTTTTAATTCTATATCTTTCGTTTCTTCATTTATTATTTTTATCCAATTTTTGGTATATTTTTCAATATTATCCCATCCTGTATCATCAAATCCTTTAAATTTTTCTTCCATAATTCTGCCTCAAAACATCAAATATTTTTCCTAATAATTTAGAGTTGTTGTATCTATATTTATATCGCAATCATTTTTCTTTATAACATTGATATCTGAAAACAAGTATTTTTGCTCTATATCAACTTGTTTCATTCTTCCAAGTTCTAGCACTCCTAAAAATGCTGTAACTATTTCTACATTATCACAAGATGAATTAAAGACATTATTAAATACCATGTTATTATTTTTATTTAAATATCCAACGATTTGTTTTACTTTATCTTGTACTGTGTATTTTTCATACACAGCAATTTTTTCAATTTCTTTTGCTTTTCTATTTATCTTATTTTCATTTCTATATAATATATCTGAATAAGTATTAAATATATCTCTTGGTGAAAATTTTTCTCCTGTATATTCAATTTTCTTTTTAAATTTTATTTTCTCAAAAGACTTAACAAAAGATCCAAAGTTTTCTTTATACATTTCATATATTTTTTCTGATGCTTGCTTATATATTTTATATTGTGATAGTCTACGTAATAGTTCTTCTTCTGAAATTTGCTCTTCTTCTTCGTTTTCTTCTAATTCAGGTAACAATTTACGTGCTTTAATATCTAGTAATGTAGCTGCCATTACTACAAATTCTGAAGCCACCTCAATATTTTTTTCATTCATTTCTTGAAGATAAGCTACATATTCATCTGTTAGCTCACTTAAAGAAATTTCAAAAATATTCTTTTTATTTTTTGAAATCAAATATAACAATAAATCTAGAGGTCCTTCAAAATTTTTTATATTAAATTTGAAATCTTCTATTTTTTCTATACTTGCCATTTTATTTTCTTTCCTTTTCTAATTCTACTGCAATGTCTAAAGCAAGCTCAATCATTTGATTTAATCCTGTTTGTCTTTGCTCAGCTGGTACAGATATTCCTCTTAGTAGTTTATCTGTAACTGTAAATAGTGCAAGAGCGTTTTTATTTGCAACTATAGCATTTGTATATAATGCAAGTGTTTCCATTTCTACACCCATTGCTCCTTGTTTTGACATTTTTTCTAGTAATCTATGCTCCATATAAAATGTATCAGAAGTATAAACAGTACCTATCTTTATATTATTCATATCTTTGCTTTTTTCTTTTGCTATATCTAATAAGTGCTCCGATGCAACAGGATATACATCATATTCGTTAGCTTCAATATAGTTTGAATCTGTAAGGACATCTGTTGCTATTACTATATCTCCTAGTTCGACAGATTTACATTCTTCACTTGCATTATCATTATCTAAAGATCCAGCACTTCCTATTCTAATAATATTATCTACATCATATCCTTCAAATAATTCCTTAGAATATATTCCCATAGAAGGTACACCCATACCACTACCTTGTACTGATATTGTAACTCCTTTATATTTTCCAGTATATCCTAGCATTCCTCTAACATCGTTATATAATTTAGCATCTTCTAAAAAATTTTCTGCTATATATTTTGCTCTTAAAGGATCACCTGGCATTAAAACTGTTTTTGCTATTTCTCCCATTTTTGCATTATTATGTGGTGTTGGCACGTTTATTTTCATCTCTATCTCCTCCAAAATATATTTAGATTATATACTTTATCTTATTTTTTTGCAAGGAAAAACATATATATTAATAATTAGATGCTCTAAAGCCTCTTCTATATAGATATGCTTTTTGTTTTAGGGGTTCCATATTTTTAAGTTTTCCTTTTAAAAGCTTATCTATTAATTTATTTTCATAATCACAATTATCTAGTTCTTCTAATTTTTCAGATAATATTTCTTTGTTTATTCCCTTTTGAATAAGTTTCATTCTTATTTCATATTTTGAATACTTAGGAATATTTATACACTGTCTAATGTATGCTTCAACGTACTTTTCATCATTAATATATCCTATACTTTTTAAGTATTCTGTTACTTGAACTATTATATCTTCTTCTACATTTAGTTTTCTTAATTTATTTTTTACTTCTTCTTCTGTTCTTAATGCTAATACTAAATATCTTACAGCTTTTTCTTTGGCTGTTTCATAATCCATTTTTATTCTCCTTCTTTAGAAAAAAGACGCATTTTGTGCGTCTTTTTTATTAATCTATTATTATTCATCTAAAAGTTCTTCTGATTCTTCTTCACTTTCTGAACTTCCAGTCATGCTATTTTCAAAAGCTAAATTGAAATTATCTCTAACTTTTCTTTCTATCTCTTTCATAATATCTGGGTTTTGAGTTAAGAATGCTTTAGCATTTTCTCTTCCTTGACCAATTTTTTGACCATTGTATGCAAACCATGCACCACTCTTATCCACAATATTCATATCTGTTGCAAGATCTAGTACACATCCTTCATTAGAAATTCCTTTTCCATATACAATATCAAAAACAGCTTCTCTAAATGGAGGTGCAACTTTGTTTTTAACTACTTTTACTTTTGTTCTTGTTCCTACAACTTCACCGTTAATTTTTATAGCTTCTTGTTTTCTAACATCAAGTCTTACTGAAGCATAAAATTTTAAAGCTCTACCACCAGGAGTTGTCTCTGGATTTCCAAACATTATACCTACTTTTTCACGTAATTGGTTAATAAATATTGCAACTGTATTTGATTTATTTAATACACCTGTTAACTTTCTTAATGCTTGAGACATAAGTCTTGCTTGTAGACCTACATGTGAATCTCCCATTTCTCCATCTATTTCTGCTTTTGGTACAAGTGCAGCAACAGAGTCTATTGTTATGATATCTACAGCACCACTTCTTACTAGTTGTTCTGCTATTTCTAGTGCTTGCTCTCCAGTATCTGGTTGAGCAACAATAAGATTATCTACATCTACTCCCAAATTTCTTGCATATACAGGATCTAAGGCATGCTCAGCATCAATAAATGCAGCAATTCCTCCTTGCTTTTGAGCTTCTGCTATTGCATGTAAAGCAACTGTTGTTTTTCCTGAAGATTCAGGTCCAAAGATTTCAACAATTCTTCCTCTAGGAAATCCTCCTATTCCAAGAGCTATGTCTAAGCTTAAAGCTCCTGATGGAATTGTATCAATAGTTACATCCCCAACTTCTCCTAGTTTCATTACAGCACCTTTTCCAAAATTCTTTTCTATTTGGGCCATTGCTATATCTAGTGCTTTTTTTCTTTCTTCAGATATCATAATATTTCCTCCTCTTACCATTTAGAACGTTTGTTCGTACAGCTAGATTATACTATTATTTTTTTTATTTGTCAATGCTTATTTTTCAAAAAATTTAATATTAATCTTTGCGTCTTGAACTCTCTACGTTCTACTGTAATTATATTTCTTTACTTCATTTTTGTAAATAGCTTTTACTACTTTTTTTCTTATCAAAAAATCACTAATTTTGTTAATTTTCATATACAAAAGGAGCAAAATCTATGATCTTGCTCCTTATTTTTACATTATTGATTGATCTTCTTCTGAGTTTAACAAATTGAATATATTTTCATTCATCATATTTATATCTGGTGAAGGTTTTCCAAAATAGAAACCTTGAACTAATCTTACACCAACTAATTTTAATGTATCTAATATTCTCTTGTTTTCTACACCAACAGCTATAAGATTTATATCTTTAGATATTGTGTATGTTATTAAGCTATTTATAAATTTTTGCTTTTCAAAATCTTTATATATATCTTTAACATATGAAATGTCTGGTATAATATAGTCTATATCTAGATAGCAAATATCTTCTATTGATAACTTGTCCAACTTAAAGTTATCAAAAGCTACTTTTCCACCTTTTAAGTGAATTCCTTGTATAGTCTCTTGTATATCTGTTAAATCTTTATTGTCATAGTTTTTAAATTCTATAACTACTTTATTTCTTGCCATCATATCATAAATTCTTGGCTTATTTACATATTTAACGTAACTATCATAATCAATATTTACCATTATTACGTTAGATTCTCTGTTTACAACATTTTCAAATTTTTCAACCGCATTAGTAAATAATACTTGTTGCAATTTATCATAATCATTATAGTCTTTTGCTACTTCAAGTAGCTTTTCTATCCTTATTTTCTTAGTTGCTGTTATTTGAGATAAAGCCTCATAACCAAAAACTGATTGTGTTTTTAAATCTACTATCGGTTGATATTTTACTCTTATTGTTTTCTTAGTGATAATTTCATCTATTAACTCTTTTATATCTTTACTTGTTAGTTTAGTATCTTCATCATTTGTATCATCTACATCGTCATCTTCTTTTGATTGTGAAGATACATCTTTTATTTCTATTTTCTTTCTTGTGCCTTGTTCAAAATATGAATTAGCAAATTCATATAATTTTTCTTTTATTTCTTTAAAATTATTATATGCTTCAGTACTTTTTGCTTTAGCATCAGCATCTTTTACATTAATTAAAAGATAAAACAATTCTCTATCATTATTTAATTGTTCTGCAAGAAAAGTTAAATTTTCTGGTGTAACTTCCTCTACATTTAAATATTTATCATGATATTTTATTAAAGTTAATATAATTTTCTTCTCATCATCATTAAAATTAAATCTATTTAATATTATTTCAGCTAATTCTACTGATTTTTCATCATGTCCTGCAAAACTTTCTGTACCATCTTCTGATACCTTCTTAACATATGGTTTTCCTATATCATGTAAAAACATTGTCCACTTTAAAATCTTCTTTTGCCAATCTGCTATAGAAATTTCAGAAACATTGGCATTTTCTATACTAGCAACAATGTGATGAAAAACACTATATCTATGATATACACTGTTTTGTTGGCAATTAAATAGATTTTCACCATATTCATTATACACAAATAATTCTGGAAAATGTCTCATAAAAACATCTTGTTGTGTTATTTTTGGTAAAAAATATGATACATTTGAATCTAGAAGTACATTTGTATATAGTTCAGTAATTGTTCTAACATTATCTGCATACATATTTAAATTATTTATTATATTTCTTAGTCTTCCTTTTTCAGTAGCATCAACTAAAGTTGCAGAAGTATCTGCAAAATCCATATCAAAAACACCTTCATATACTTCGTATTTTATCATTACTTATTCCCCTCTATAATTTCAATATATTCTTATATTACTATAAATGAACACTTTTTTCAAGTATTTTAAGCTTACAAGATAATTTTATATATTTTGTTTTTCGTAAGTTTTTTTGTTTATTTAGTTGACATTTTTTCAAAAAAAATGTATAATATTTGAGTATATTAAAGGTAGTCAAACTAAAACCCCGGAAATTTGACTTACTAATAGCATTTTTAGGAGGGTAATTTAAATGAACAATACTACACATAGCGTAAAAGCTAATGAAATTGAAAAAAAATGGTACGTTCTAGACGCAACTGACAAACCACTTGGTAGAGTAGCTACAGAAGCAGCTAGACTTTTAAGAGGTAAACACAAACCTACTTATTCTACACACATTGATTGTGGAGACAACGTTATAGTTATAAACTCTGATAAAGCAGTTTTAACTGGTAACAAATTAGAAAACAAAAAATACAGACGTCATTCATCTTACATGACTGGTCTAAAAGAAGTTTCTTACAAAGATTTAATGGCTAACAATTCAGATAAAGCTGTTATGTTAGCAGTTAAAGGAATGTTACCACACAACACTTTAGGTAGAGAAATGTTAACAAAATTAAGAGTATTTAAAGGTGCTGAGCACAATCATGAAGCTCAAAAACCTGAAATGTGGAATTTTTAGGAGGAATTAAAAAATGGCAAAAAAAGAATATATTTATGCAACAGGAAAAAGAAAATCTTCAATCGCAAGAGTAAACATTATTCCTGGAACAGGTAAAATAACAATAAACAAAAAAGATTTAAACGATATCTATTCTTTAGATACTTTAAAAGCTATAGTTTTAAAACCTTTTACAGTTGCTAATATGATGGAAAAATATGACGTTGAAGCTACAGTTCATGGTGGTGGATTTGCTGGTCAAGCAGGTGCCGTTTCTCATGGTATTGCTAAAGCTTTAGCTACTACAGACCCAGAAGTTAGAACAGTATTAAAAAGAAATGGTCTTCTAACTAGAGATTCTAGAGTAAAAGAAAGAAGAAAATACGGTCTTAAAAAAGCAAGAAAAGCTCCACAATTCTCAAAAAGATAGTTTCAAGGAACTTTTCAAGATACTTAGAAAGTATAATAATATCCCGCTATTTATTACAAATAGCGGGTTTTATTGTTTATCCATTGCTAAAGACTTATTAACCACGAATCAATTTGAAGAAATATTAATAAAAAACAGAGCTATTTACAGCTCTGTTTTTAAATTTCCATATAATATCCATAAAATTTTTCATCTGATCTTACAGGGAAAATACGAATTTTTCCTATTTCGACACTCTCTAAAGAAATATTATTTTTTAGCATTCTCGTTGCCATTTGAATTTTTTCATTTAAGTTTTGATCATGAAAACTAAGCACTGATTTTCCGATTAAATCTGGATAGCTTCTCTTTTCATAATACTTCTTAGCTGAATTATTCAAATACCTAATTGTATTATATTCGTCTACAAATACAATACCTTTTTTCATATTCTCTACGATGTTAATTAAAATTTTTTCCATAATATACCTCCTAAATTTAATTATAATTTAGTGTTCACGTTATATTGATTACATAATTATATCATAGATTATTAGGTATTTCAATTAATATATTATTTTAAAATAAACTTTTCAATAAAATCTCCAACTCCTGCTTCATTATTTGATAAAGTTACGTAGTCTGCTATTTCTTTTAGCTCTTCACTTGCATTTTTCATAGCAACTTTATACCCACACGCTTTAAACATATCTATATCATTTATGAAGTCTCCAAAGCAAAGTGAATCTTCTTTTTTTATATTAAATATATTTAAAAAGCTAGTTATGCCCCTACCTTTACTTGTACTATTATTATTTATATCTGCATAATAACTTTTTTGATCTTTTTTATTTTCTAAGTATGCTCTTGATAAATTTAATATTTTTAGCTCTTTATCTAATTTAACTCCATTGATTAAATTAGTCATTGCATTATATGATTTGGTTTCACATACTATTTGAAGGATTTCTTCATCTTCTATATCATTAATTGATTTTAAAACTTTCTCTTTTTCATCTAGTTTTCTAAGTAAATTTGGAGTCTTAAATCTTCCATTAGTTGTATTTAAAATTGCGTCTATACCATATTCTTTTGTTCCTTCTAATAATTTTTTTACACTACTATTAGGTATCTTGTTTGCATAAAGCGTTTTATTTTCTTTGAAATCAAAAATTTGTGCACCATTATTAGATATTAAATATTGGCTTGTTTTTGCAGTTAGAGCAATTTTACTTGCATATTCTTGCGCTCTTCCCGAACAAATCACAACTAAAATTCCACTTTTTACTGCTTTTTCGATTGCTAAAATATTTTTTAAAGGAATATTCTTATTAGAATCAGTAAGAGTTCCATCTATATCTATAAATATAACTTTTATATTACTAAAATCTCTCATACACATCTCCCATTTTATTTTATCATAGAAGATTTTAGTTGGTCAAGTTAATAAGGTCACTATCTTTTTTTAAATCTAAATTGTAATACGTACTAGGAATGTCTCCACTTAGAATTGTTTCTGCTAATACAACCTCTTTTTCATAACATTCGTTTTTTAGATATACTGGTGCAATTATTGTAAAATACGTTTTAACATTAAGTATTATTCTATGTCTTGTTTGATTTATTCCAACATTATCAAATTGAGACACACATTCTATTTTAGTATCTCCTAGCGGTACCGTTTTTATTTTCACTCTTATTCCTGTTCCACCAAATATTCCAGCATTAAAAAATAATGCTAAAGGTATTTTTATAGTGCTTTGATCATTTTGTGCTATATTATCTTCAATTGTTATAGCAAGATTATTTGATATTCTATTTAACTCATTCGTATTGGTTCGTAAAGCCACTATTTTTCCATTTTCATCTGTTACCTCTGAAATTATACTATCATACGTTATATTTTGTAAATTTTCCCTTATTGCTTGCTCTGTTGATTTCATTGCTAATGTATATGCATTAGCTTGTGTAAAATTTTGAAGTATTGGTTCTATTACTTCTTTATATAAAGTTGTAATGCTTGAAAAAGAAACTAATAATACTAAAAAAAAGACAAATGATTTTTCCTTTTTCATTTGCCTTAAAGATAATTTGTAATATTTTATTCTCATTATTATCTAATAATTAGTATCTTTTGTCCTATATCTATTAAATCTGGATTTTCAAGATTATTAGTTTTTATGATATTATCCATACTAGTTTTATATTTTTTTGCAATTTTCCAAACACTATCACCTGGTTTTACAACATATATATTAATGCTACTTAAATTTTTCAGATCTATTGGCATATCTTCAATTTTTTCTATTGAATTTATACCAATAAGCTTTTCTGCATTAATTCTTGCATATATAGTAATTTTTATATCTATGCTATTTCCATTTTGCAATACATTAATTTTAACATCATTAATTTTTATGCTTACATTTTGATTTTTCCATGATTCATCAATTGGAATAGTTTGGTCTACCATTATATCTATAGATTTACTTTCCAATTCGCCACTATCTTTATCTTGAAAAATAACATTAAGTTTAGCTACACCATTTATATTTATATTGCCATTATCTAGTTTTGGTAATATTCCAGATGTATCTAAATCATATTCAACAATTTTACTATTTTCAGGAATAATGTCATTTAAAGTTTCAGATATATTTACCTCTTTATCTATAACTCTTTCTGTAGCAGCAATATTTATTGTATTTACATCGTATTTTAAATCTCTTGTTCTACTATAAAAATCATCTATGTACTCTACCTCTTCATTTTCAAACATAGTAATATTGCTTTCTATCTTATACTCTACATTTAAAGTCTTTTGATCTATATCTGGATTTATTTTAACACAAAAATCTCTAATACAATAATCTATTTTAAATTTAGAATTTTCTGATATATTTTCAAGTTCTACCATAGAGGAAAATGGAACATCTACACTTTGATTACATATATCTCTATTTTCTCCTAAATATAATATATTAAGTTCTATTATTCCTTTAAGCATTAATTTATTGTAGCTTTCTTTATATTCTGTATCTTTTATTTTAGGACAAATTTTTAATATTTCATATATAGCACTAGCCTCTTTAGGAAGCATTACATCTTCTGAAGAAGCGATAATACATCTTTTTCTTTCTTTTATATTATCAAAAGAATTATTACATTTATTAAACTCTATATCTTCACATTTTTGGAAATCTTTTATTATATCTACAGTAACCGCTTCAACAATATCTATATTAAACACTATTTCATTTTTTATAGCTATCTTTCTCTCATTTGGAAGTGAGTATATTATATTTTTCAATTTAGAATCTACAATAACATCTTCTTTATTCTTAATATTATTATTTTCTATATTTACTGTATATGGATATGACACATTTAATCCTCTAATATTCATTTGTTCATCATTTGCCCTATAAGTAACCGAATAATTTATTTTTCCAACAACCTTTGCTCTACCATTATTTATTTCAACATCATTAACATATGGTATTGAAGAAATATTAATTATTTTTACTGCATCTGGCATGTTATCTGGAACTATTATATCTTGTTCTATCCATTTTTCATTTTTATCTGAAATCCTAGATTTATTCAAATTCAACTTAATATTATTTGTACTAATGTTCATTTTATTCCTCCTCATTTATTACATATATATTTTATATAAAAAAAAATATTACAAGGTAACAAAAAAATATTTAATACATATTATATATTAGTTGAATGCAATAAAGCATTCAGCATTAGATAAATTCTTTCTTACTATAACATACATTTATATACTCTCCTGAAAATAAAAACAGTACTGCTAAATTTAGCAGTACTGTTTTTTTGTAAAAAAAATATGAGCTAAATTTATTAGCTCATAATATATCAAATCAACCCTCTTATGATTGCCATCTTACGAATTATAATCTAGTATATTTTGGTGTAGAGAAATCATATCTCGTAATAGGTTCCCCTGTTGGCAAACTCAATTCTAGTGTATTAGTTACTAAGTCTGAGTAGCTATAAGACAATTTGCTATCTGTCTCAGAATCTCTAAACACAAACAAATTTGTATATGTGCTGTCGATATATCCTTTCCTTTCAATGCATTTGTTTCTTCCTACATTAGCTTTTACGCAAATTTCCTGACCAACATAGTTTTCAACATCTTGTCTAATCTTCATCAATGAATCTTTTGAAACCATATTATATCACCTCTTACAAGGCGAATTATATCATTTTTGCTCGAAGATGTCAAAGTGACATTAATATTGTATTTCATTTCTATGTAAAATAAAACTACATTTGTTATTCAAATGTAGCCTTATTTTATTTTTGCATTTCATTTTATATCATTTAAATTACAATTGTTCTTTTATGTATTCAATAGCCTTTTGTAATTGAGTATCTTTATCTCTTGGAATGTATGTATTATTTTTATATTCTTCATCTACATTAACCACATAGTTTGGTTCAATACCATTGTCTTGTATAACTACACCGCTTGGTGTAAAGTATTGGGCAGCTACTATATCTATAGCGCCATGGCCTTTTATAACTTCAACATATTGTACAACACCTTTTCCAAAAGTTTGTGTACCAATAACTACACCTTTATTTGCATCTTTTACAGCACTTGCAAATATTTCTGATGCACTTGCACTATTTTGGTTTACAACAACTGCAAGTGGAATATCTATTTGATTTTTATCATCTGTTTTGTATACTTTTTCTTTTCCGTTTTTATCTACTAGTCTTAATACATCACACTTTGGTAACAATAGATTTAGCATATCAATCGTATCTTTTACATATCCACCAGGATTATTTCTTAAGTCTACTATTAATCCTTTTACATTCTTTTCTCTTAATGCTTCGTATGCCTCTTTAAATTGCTCATATATTCCATTATCAAAAGAATATACTCTTATATACCCTATATCATCTATTATTTCTGATGTAACGTTATTTTCTGTTATTGTTGCTCTTTTAGGTTCTACTTCTACTAATTCTTCTCCTCTTTTTATAGTAAGCTTAACTGAAGTATTTTCTTCTCCTCTAATTGCATTTACCCCTTCTGTATAAGAATCTTTGTTAATTATTAAATCATCTACTTTTAAAATTATATCTCCAGCTTGTATTCCAGCCTCTTCTGCAGGAGAAGATGGAACTGTACCTAAAACTCTTATTGCATCACTATCTTTATCATAAGTTAAGTGAACACCTATTCCAACATAATTTCCGTTTGCTCCGCTATTTAGCCCTTCTTGATATTCTTCTTCTGTTTCATAATATGAAAATACATTGTTTAAAGAGCTTACCATTCCGCTAATTGCTCCGTCTACTAAAGCATCTTTGTCATAATCATATAAATAATCTTTTTCAATTATTTTAGCTGCTTGCTCTAATCTATCTAATTGCTCTTGTGTAAACACACTACTTTGTAAATTAGTACTTGTTTGTGGCTTAAATACTACATACAAGCAAAATAAAACAACTACACTAAATACAATTCCACCACCTATAGATAAGGCATTTGTTAAAACTTTAGTTTTGTTAATTTTTTTATTATCATCATTATTGAATTCTTCCAAAATAATATCTCCTTTTCTACTTCTTTCTTCAAATAATTATATATTATTGAAAAAATATAGTCAACTCCTCTTTTTCTTTTATGATAGAAATTTCACAAATATGATTAACTATTCTTTTTCTTTTACATAATTTCCCTTATATCCTTGACTTATATATAAAAATATTGTATAATTTAATAGTAAATTTAGAAATACTTAGTAATAAACTATTATATATAAAAAAGTATTTCCCAAACTGGAGGGAGGGAAAGTAAATGCCAGGTATAAAGATTAAGGATAATGAAAGCTTAGATAATGCTTTAGCTAGATTTAAAAAACAATGTGCAAAATACGGTGTTCTTGCTGAAATCCGTAAAAGAGAACATTATGAAAAACCTAGCGTAAAAAGAAAAAAGAAATCAGAAGCTGCTAGGAAAAGAAAACACTAGAATTTGAAAAACAGATATGTTTTTTGTTTATATTAATACATCTATATATTTAGGTGTATTTTTTATTTATAATAAAAGCAGAATAGTTTAATCTATTCTGCTTTCTTGTTATATAACGCTATTAATTCATTTTTTTCTTTAGCTGTTAAATATCTGTACTTTCCAGATTGTAAATTTCCAAGTAAAACATTTCCTACTTGTATTCTTCTTAAGTTTAGCAAGTTTATTCCTACTGAATCACACATTCTTCTTACTTGTCTATTTTTCCCCTCTGAAATTATTATTTGAACCTTGTCATTTCCTATTCTTTTCACCTTTGCTGGTCTTGTAATATAATCTCCTATATCTACGCCATTTGTTAATTTCTCTAATTGTTCGTTAGTAACATTTGTATCTGTTGTTACTATGTACGTTTTTTCAATTTTATTTCTAGGATGCATAACTTTATTTGAAAATTCTCCGTCATTAGTAAGTAGTAATAATCCTTCAGTATCTTTATCTAATCTACCAATAGAATATACTCTTACATTCTCATCAATTAAATCTATTACATTTTTTCTGTTATATTCATCACTATTTGTTGTAACATATCCCTTAGGTTTATTTAATACTATATATACCTTTTTTTCTTCTTTGTGTATTAACTTGTTGTCTACTTCTACTATATCTTTTGGTGATACTTTTTCACCTAAATTAGTTACAACTTGTCCATTAACTTTTACTTTTCCACTACTAATTAGCTCATCTGCTTTTCTTCTTGAACAAACTCCACACGAAGCTATATATTTATTTAATCTTTCCATACTATTCACCTTTTGTTATTTATATCATATTATATATTATCATAAGCTTATGTTCACATATATAAGGCTGCAATTACTTTGCAGCTTTTTCTTTATTTTCTAAACTATTTAGTATCTTTTGAAAGTACTCTGGTAATTCAGAGTCAAACTCTACAAATCTATTATCTCTTGGATGCTCAAAGCCTAAATACTTTGCATGTAACATTTGTCCTTGTACTTTAAATTTTGGATCTTTTTTTCCATATACTTCATCTCCTACTAAAGGATGATGTAAAGATGCCATATGGACTCTAATTTGGTGTGTTCTACCAGTTTCTAGTTCAGCTTCGACAAAAGTTACATTTGATGCATAAAAACGCTTTAAAACGGAAATATGAGTCACTGCACGTCTTGAATTTTTATCTGTAACAGCCATTTTCTTTCTATCTTTTGAACTTCTTCCGATAGGTTTATCTATTGTTAAATGGTCTTCTTTTATTATTCCTTTTACTAATGCTACATATTTTCTTTTAATACTATGTACTTTAAATTGTTCAGATAATATCTTATGTGCATTGTCATTTTTAGCTACAACTATTATACCACTAGTATCCTTGTCTATTCTATGTACTATACCCGGTCTAATAACTCCATTAATTGTAGATAAATTATCCTTATGCGAATTCATTAAAGAATTAACAACTGTACCTGTATAATTACCATTTGCAGGATGCACAACCATTCCCTTAGGCTTATTTACTATAATTATATCTTCATCTTCATATACAATATCTAAAGGAATATCTTCTGGTATAATATTTTGAGCTACTTTCTCTACAATTTCCATTTCTATTTTGTCATTTAGCTTTAACTTATATCCACTTTTTACTTTTTTACCATTTACTAAGATTTTTTCTTCATCAATTAAATTTTTAACATAACTTCTTGTTATATCACTATTTTTTTCACTTAAATAAATATCTAGTCTTTTTGAAACATCATCTTTTTGTACTATATACTCCATTATTTCTCCTATTTATTAAATAAATCTAATATTTGTTCTTCATTAAATGAATATTTTTTATTACAGAAATTACATGAAATTTCTAATATACCATTTTCCTTTACTATTTTTAAAGCTTCTTCTTTTCCAAGTGCAATTATTGTGTTTTGAATTCTTTGTAATGAGCAATCACAATGAAGCTCTGCTTTTGACTCAAAAACAGTCTCAATATCTTTATCTCCAGTAGCATTTATAACTATATCATCTATAGTTCTTCCTTCTTTCATAAGAGATGTCATAGATGGTAATTTAATATTTATACTTTCTAGCTTGTCTATTACACTTTCTTCACAGTCTGGTAATGGTTGAATAATATATCCACCTGCTTTTAAAACATTTCCTTCCTCATTAATTAGGACACCAACAGATACTACAGATGGTGTTTGCTCTGAAACGTTAAAGTAATATGCAAAGTCATCTCCTATTTCTCCTGTTAGTAATTCACATGTTCCAACATATGGCTCTTTTAATCCAATGTCTTTAATAACTGTCAATGTACCTGCACCAATTCCTCTTCCAACATCAATTTTTCCTTCTGAATTTAACTCTAATTCTACTTGAGGATTTGTAACACATCCTTTTAAATTCATGTTTTTATCTGCACATACAACTATATTTCCTAAAGGTCCTTCACCTTTAACTTGTACTGTAATTCTATCATCATCATTTTTTAAAGTAGCTGCTATCATAGCTGAAACTGTAACTACTCTTCCAAGTGCAGCAGTTGCTAAATTTGAAAGATTATGTAGGTCTCTTAACTCTTGTACAATTTCAGTAGAATCAATTGCCATAACTCTTACACTTTTATTATATGCTAAATATCTTTTTACGTTGTTCATCATTTTTCTCCTTTTTTTACTAGCTTATATTTTACCAAAATTATGTAATTTTTTCAAGACACATATATTTATTTTGTGCAGTAATATATAAAAGAGCATTAACACACTAAGTATTAATGCTCTTTGCTATTACACCTTTGATTTTCTTTTTCTTATTTTCTTAGTAAGTAATATCGTTGTACCTAAATTTACAGTTGAATCAACTATCACTTCATCCATAAACGACTCCATAATTGTAAATCCCATTCCTGCATGTTCATTTTCCGGCTTTGTTGTATATGCTGGTGTCATTGCCAAAGATATATCCTCTATACCTTTACCATAATCTCTTATTTTTATTACCATTTTTTCATTATCTTCTACTGTTGCCTCTACTAGTATTTTATTTTCATCATTTTCTTCATCATAAGCATGATCTACAGCATTAGTTACAGCTTCAGAAAGTGCAGTTTTTACATCCATCAATTCATCTATATGAATATTTAAATTACTAAAGAAAGTAGTTATACATAGTCTTATTGGAGAAATATTAGATATATCTGCCTTAGATTCTATTTTTATATAATTATTGCTCATATCTTACACACTCCAATTTTATATTTGAAAGTTCAATTATTCTTCTTATATTTTCTGCAGCATTTACAACTGTCATTTTAGAATCTAATAACTTTATTAAATTATATCTTCCTATTATTAGTCCAATACCACTACTATCCATAAATTTAACTCCAGACAAATCCAGTACTAATTCGTATGGTTGATATTTCATAATATACCCATCTATAATTCCTCGTATAACCTTGCATGAACTAATATCTAGTTCTTCTTCTAAGTAAATTGTTAATTTTCCATTCTCATAGTTATATTTCAAAAAACTCACCTCTTTTGGAACGTATTATATCAAATAAAAAGTGCAAAATTTGTTGTTCTTTAGTATACTTTAATATTTTATTATAATATGAAAAAATCCCAACTGATTATATAATCAATTGAGATTTTATATTATTAATTTTTTATTAATCTAGCTTGAACAACAAATCTTCCATCTTTTATTGAATAATCGCATGTAGATAAAGTTAGTATACTATCTGCAGATGAAACTTCTACACCTGTATCATATCTACTCTTTTTAGCTAAACTTGCTATGAAATCATCATATTCAGATAAAGACTCAAATTCTGTGTCTATATAATAAAATTTTGATGCTTCTACAGAATAAACTGTAAATATTTCATATTTTTTTAGTCCATCAGCTGTTGCAAGCTCTATATATTTATGATTATTAAAGAACTCTTCTCTTTTATAATTTAAAAGTGGAGTAAATCTATTATCTGTTTCAGTATTATGACCATAAATAATTATATTAGTCATAAGATCAGATAATTTACTTACGTCACATCTATAATCTATGAATGTTTCTCCCCAATCTTGAGTTACTCCATCTCTATCTTCTCTATAATATCTAGTGTTATCTGTTCCTTGGAATATAGGGTAATCTATTGTAGTTCCTGGTACTTTTAACCAAGCTTTTGCATCTTTATATGTAACATTAACTTTTGAAAGTTCTTCTACTAGATTTCTTCCTTCATCCTCAGATGTAGTAACAGGCATATTTTCGTCTCCAACAAAAATATCATATCCTAGCTCTTCTCCTGGTTTTTCAAGTGAGTTGCTATTAAATATGTTATTTAATACTAAAGCTACTATACCTATTATTGCCATTATTACAATTATAACTATAAAAATTATAACATTCAAATTCTTTTTCTTATTTATCGCCATTAATTAGCCTCCATTAAAATTAAGTAAATTATATCATATTATATATTTATGTTCAATAACCATTTATCTTTTAAGAAAAAAATAAGGCAATATAACTATTGCCCTACAATTTATAGATTATAAATTTACGTTATTGTGTCCATTTTTTTCATCTAGGTGAGCCATTTGAGTATACATCATTGTAGATGCAACATCAGTATGTCCTAGTAATTCTTGTACTGTTTTAATTTCAGCACCATCTTCTAACATATGAACAGCAAATGAATGTCTGATTGTGTGTGGAGTAATATCTTTATCTATTTTTGCTTGCTCCTTATATTGTTTTAATATTTTCCAATATCCTTGTCTAGTCATTTTTTGTCCATTTGTATTAATAAACAATGTCTTTTCTTCTTCAGTTCTTATTAGTAATGGTCTAACTTTATTCATATAGTCTTTTAGACATTTTAAAGATAAGTTTCCTAGTGGTATATGTCTTTCAGTATTCTTTTTCTTTACTTTGATGTATCCATTGTTTAAGTTTACATCTTCAACTCTTAAAGAAATAAGTTCTGTAACTCTTATACCAGTTGCATATAAAATTTCTAGCATAGTCTTATCTCTTTGACCTTTAAGTTCAGAAAGATTTGGTTGCTCTAATAGTTTTTCTATTTCAGCCTTAGTAAGAATTAAAGGTTCTTTTCTATCTACTTTTGGTGCTTCCACATTTTCTGCTATATTTGTTTCAGCTAGTTTTTTATTTACTAAGTATCTATAAAAAGCTTTTATTGATGCTGTACTTCTTGATATTGTTGAATTAGATTTTCCCTCAGCCATTAGGTGGTTAATATATTCTTGCATATCTTCATTAGTTAAATCAAATATTTTCTTTCCTTGTTCTTCAAAATAATTGCTAAATTGAACTATATCCCTCTCATAAGATGCAAGTGTATTCTGTGATGCTTGTCTTGCCTTCAAACTGTCGATAAATTCATCAATTATTATTTTCATTTTCAGTCCTCCTCTGTCAATCAATAGTTATTTTACACTATTTTGAGGTTTTTTGCAAGCTTTTTATTTAAAATTATGTAATGTTTATATGTTTATTAATAGATTCTAAGAAATATTATTATAAATGCTTAAACAGGTACTTATAGTTAATTGTTCAAAGACAATAGCAAACGATATTAACGATAAAGCTATTATAAAACAATATACTAATTTTGCCATGAATTTTATATCTATTTTTTCAGATTGTGTTATATTTTTAAATATTTCTATAATATTTATACATATTATTATATATCCCATTAAACTAAATATATTTGGTATTATTACATTCAAAATATTAACTAATATTCCTTTAAATGTGCCAAATATTGAAAATATTGTACACATGTATACACCTGTAACCATAGCTTTTACAACTAATAACATGCACACTATTATTGGAGCAACAATAGTTATTAATGAAAAATATAATATAGCTATATAGACTAAATTATTTCTTATGCCATTAGATATTATATTTATTTTAACAAAGTTATCTTGTTTGGTTTGGTCAAATATTCCCTTTACAACTTCAGCATACTCGTTTCCTGTATTTGTAAATGAATATATTATTATTCCAATTGCTATTCCAACAAGATAAATTATGCCTATCTTAATAATTAATGATATATTTTCTCTTATGTACTTTTGTATAATCTTATTCATAAAAAAATCACCATATAACACTGTATGTTATATGGTATATTTTTATGCAAATTTCTCTCTTGCAGCTACTGCTAGTCTATCACATCTGTTATTTAATTCGTCATCTGCATGACCTTTTACTTTTAGAAATTCTACCTTATGAATTTCTAGTTGAGAAAGTAATCTTTCCCATAAATCTATATTTTTAACTTTAGATTTATCTGCTTTTTTCCAGTTATTCTTTTTCCAAGAATATATCCAACCTTTTTGAATTGAATTTACTACATAAGCGCTATCACTATATACTTTTACTTCACATGGTTCTTTTAGCATTTCTAATCCTTTTATTACTGCCATCATTTCCATTTGATTGTTAGTTGTATCTTTTTGTCCGCCACTTATTTCTTTCTCAACACCATTATATATTAAAACTGCACCGTAACCACCAGGTCCGGGATTTCCACTACATGCCCCATCAGTATACAAAGTTACTTTTTTCATGATACCTCCATTTAATTGAAATAAATAAAAAATTATGCTAATATATTAACATAGATATGATTAAATATCAAGAAGGACGTGAATTAAATGAAAATAGTTGGAATAATTGCAGAGTTTAATCCAATGCATAATGGACATCAATATTTAATAAAAAAAGCCAAAGAACTCACTGGTGCAGACTACGCTATATGTTTGATGTCTGGTAATTTTACCCAAGCAGGAAATATAGCATTAACAAATAAATTTAATAGAGCAACTACAGCTATAAAAAACGGATTTGATGCTGTAATTGAATTACCAACAATTTATGCAACTGCAAGCGCAGAATTTTTTGCATATGGTGCTGTTAATATTTTAAATAGCATTAATTGTATAGATTACTTATGCTTTGGTAGTGAAACAGGAGATGTGGATATTCTAACAAATATAGCACATAAATTAATTAAAAATGAAGAAAACATATGGGAAAGTATAACTATAAGTTTAAAAGAAGGAATATCTTTTGCTAAAGCTAGAGAATATGCTATTTCTAAATTTTTAACACAATCTGAAGTAGAAATATCTAGTTCATCTAACAATATTTTAGCTATAGAATATATAAAATCTTTAATTAAATTAAACAGTACAATTACACCAATAGCTATAAAAAGAGAAGAAAATACTGAGTATTTGAGTGCAACTAAATTAAGAGAAAAATTAAAAAATAATGAAGATGTTTCAAAATACATTTTAGATAAAAATATTGGTACAAATCTTGAGTTTAATGACAATATTTATAAAATAATTAAATATAAACTAGTATCATCATCTAAAGAATATCTTCAAGAAATTAATGGTATTACTGAAGGGATTGAAAATAAATTAATTCAGGAAATAAATAATTCTGATACATTTGATAATTTCATTCAAAATGTAAAAAGTAAAAGATATCAACTTTCAAAAATAAAAAGAATATTAATAAGTATATTACTAGATATTACTAAAACAGATTTTCAAACGCTAAATACAAATGAAAATCAATATGCTCATATAATTGCTATATTACCAGAAAGTAAAAATGCATTATTATCCATTTTAAATAGTAATTCATCTATACCAATTATAACATCACTAAATGATAAAAAAATTGATACATTAGATTCTACTATTGCCTATTCTTTAAAATTAGATATACGAGCTTCTAACATTTACTCTGCTATTTCAAATCAAGATATTAATAAAGATTACACTAATAAATTATAAGGTAAATTAATATAATTTACCTTTTTTTATTATATTTAAAATAAAAAAAGCTTAGGTTTGTCCTAAGCTTTTTAAATTACTATATTAATTCGATTATAGCCATTTCAGCTGCATCGCCACGTCTAGCAACTAATTTAATTATTCTAGTGTATCCACCTTTTGCTTCATATTTTGGAGCAATTTCGTTGAATAATTTTTCTGTTAAATCAATTGTGTTTCCTTTTGCATCTTTAACTTTGTTTAATGTTTTAAACATTTTTCTTCTAGCTGCAAGTTTAGAAGCACTGTCTACTTTAACTTCTTCTTTTACTACTTCTCTTACTACAACTTCATATTTGTTTCCATTTTTTGAAGTTTTAGTTTCTTTAACTTTTTTACCGTTTTTGTCTAATTTAGCTCTTGAAATTGTTTTTTCTTTCATTTCGAAGTTATCTTTTTCTTTTACTGCTAAATCGATTAAACTATCTGCTAATGGTTTAACTTCTTTTGCTTTTGCAAGAGTTGTTTCAACTCTACCATTTAAGATTAAAGAAGTAACTAAGTTATTTAGCATTGCATTTCTGTGAGAAGTTGTTCTTGAAAGTTTTCTTGTTCCTGGCATTGTAAATTTCCTCCTTTAATTAGTCTTCTTTACTTTTGAATTCAAGTCCTAAATCTGCTATTTTCTTCACTACTTCGTCTAGTGATTTTTTACCTAGATTTCTAACTTTCATCATATCTTGTTCTGTTTTGCTAACTACGTCTGCTACTGTATGTATACCAGCTCTTTTTAAGCAGTTATATGATCTTACTGAGAATTCTAATTCTTCAATTGGTGTTTCAAGAAGTTTATCTTTTAGAGATAATTCTTTTTGAGACATAATTGACATTGTTTTAGCAATTTCAGATAAGTCTATAAACATTTCTAGATGTTCATTTAATATTTTTGCTGCCATACTTAAAGCTTGATATGGTTCAATAACACCGTTAGTCCAGATCTCCATAGTTAATTTATCATAATCTGCATTTTGACCAACTCTTGTTTTTTCAATTTGAAAATTCACTTTTTTAACAGGTGTAAATATTGAATCTATTGGTAAAGCTGTTAATGGTAGTTCTTTATCAGAATAGTTTGCTCTAGTTCCTTCTCTATATCCTCTACCTTTTATAGCTGTCATATCAATATTTAATTCAGAATTTTCATCAACATATGCAATATGTAAATCTTTGTTTACAACTGACATACTAGAATCTGTTACTATATCACCAGCAGTAACTTCACAAGGTCCTTTTACTCTAATTGAAAGTTCCTTTTTGTCTCTGTCGTCACATTTTAAACAAACTTGTTTTAAGTTTAAAATTAAATCTGTAACAGTTTCTGTAACACCTGGTACTGTTGAAAATTCATGTGATACACCATCAATTTTTACTGTATCAATAGCATATCCTGGTAAAGAAGAAAGTAATATTCTTCTTAAAGAATTACCTAAAGTAATTCCGAACCCTCTTTCTAGTGGTTCAACTTCAAATCTTGCATAAAATGTATCTGCGTTAACGTCAACACATTTTATTTCTGGTCTTTGCATTTCAATCATTATAATTTCCTCCTCCTAGCCCGCTCTGATTACACGCGCTATTTATAATATTTTAAATGATTAATTATTACCTATTAACTAGTTCTTAGAGTATAACTCAACTATTAGGTTCTCTTGAACTTCTAAGTCTACATCTTCTCTAACTGGTTTTCTAACAACTTTTGCTTCCATTTTTTCTTTGTCTACTTCTAACCAAGATGGAACAGCTCTTAATTTGTTAGCTTCCATTGTAGCTACAATAGCTTTGTTATCTTTTTTAGAATCTCTAACTTTAATAACATCTCCAACTTTAACTATATAAGATGGAATGTTTACTTTTCTACCATTTACTTCTAGCATTTCATATCCAACTAATTGTCTTGATTCTGCTCTAGAAGCACCAATACCCATTCTATATGCGATATTGTCTAATCTTAATTCTAGTTGTTCAAATAATGTATCTGAAGTAACTCCTTCTCTTCTGAAGGCTTCTTCATAATATTTTCTGAATTGAGATTCAGAAACTCTATAATAATTCTTAGTTTTTTGTTTTGCTCTTAATTGAAGGCCATATTCAGATAATTTTACTCTGTTTTTACCATGTTGTCCTGGAGCATATGATCTTCTATCTAATGCGCATTTTGCTGTATTACATCTTTCGCCTTTTAAGAAAAGTTTAGATCCTTCTCTTCTACATTTCTTACATACTGCGTCTGTATATCTTGCCATTTTATCTTTACACCCCCACTATACTCTTCTTCTCTTTGGTGGTCTACAACCATTATGTGGTATTGGAGTAACATCTTTAATCATGCTAATTTCCAATCCTGCAGCTTGAAGTGATCTAATAGCTGCTTCTCTTCCAGAACCAGGTCCTTTTACGAATACTTCAACAGTCTTTAGGCCATGTTCTTTAGCTGCATTAGCTGCTGCTTCTGCTGCTTGACCTGCTGCAAAAGGAGTATTTTTTCTAGAACCTTTAAATCCTAGTCCACCAGCGCTTGCCCAAGATAATACATTTCCTTGAGAATCTGTCATTGTAACAATTGTGTTGTTAAATGATGATTGAATGTGTGCAGCACCAGTTGATACATTCTTTTTAACTTTTTTCTTTGCTACTACTTTTTTCTTAGCCATTTTTACTATACTCCTTTCTTACCTGCGATTGCTACTGCTTTACCTTTTCTAGTTCTAGCGTTTGTTTTTGTTCTTTGTCCACGAACAGGTAATCTTCTTTTATGTCTTTGTCCTCTGTAGCAATTAATTTCCATTAATCTTTTGATATTTAAAGCTACCTCTTTACGAAGGTCTCCTTCAACAACATAATCTCTTTCGATTATTTCTCTGATTTTAGCTTCTTCTTCTTCTGTAAAATCTTTTACTCTTTTTGTTGTTTCTATACCAGCTTCTGCTAGTATTTTTCTAGCAGCAGGACGTCCTATTCCATATATAGAAGTTAGTCCAATTTCTGCTACTTTGTTTTTTGGTAAATCTACTCCAGCTATACGTGCCATTTACTATACCCCCCAAATTAACCTTGTCTTTGTTTGTGTTTAGGATTTTCACAGATTACACGAACTACTCCGTTTCTTCTGATAACCTTACACTTCTCACAAATTTTTTTTACAGATGGTCTTACTTTCATTTTAAAATCCTCCTTAAAAGTTTTGTTAATTAATTAACAAAAGTAAGTATAAAATTATATAATAAATAATCAGTTTAAAATAAAAGGATATTAGGCTTAATCCTCTTACAGCCGCTTCAAACAAGACTATTTATAACTAGTTTAAATAATAGGTTACTTGCTCTTTCTCCATGTGATTCTGCCTTTATTTAAATCATATGTAGATAGTTCTATCTTAACCTCATCACCTGGTAGAATTTTTATATAGTGCATTCTAAGTTTTCCAGATATATGTGCTAAAACTTCATGTCCATTTTGAAGTCTAACTTTGAAGTTTGCATTTGGCAATGCATCAACTACAACACCTTCAACTTCTATAACATCATCTTTTGGCATTTTCTTACCTCCCTATTATTGATAAGCCCTTTATATAGGGCAAAATATAACACATATATTATAACTTAATTTATAAATATTGTCAACCATTTTATTACTTTTTTTGAATATTTGTACATTGTAAAGAAAAAAAGCATCTGAAAAAATTAAATTTTAAATTTAACTTATTCAAATGCTTATAATTTATAAAATTACATTTTTAATTCTGCTCTTTCTCTTTTAGATAATGTTAGAATTTCAGGTTCACCCTTTGTAACAAGTATTGTATTTTCATAATGTGCTGCTAAGCTACCATCCTCTGTAATTATTGTCCATCCATCATCTAATTCTAAGATATCAGCTTTACCTTGAATAACCATAGGCTCAATAGCAAGTGTCATTCCAGCTTCTATTCTTGGACCTCTTCCAGCTTTTCCATAGTTTGGAATACCTGGATCTTCATGCATTTCTCTTCCTATACCATGACCTTGGAACTCTCTTACTACACTATATCCTTGAGATTCAACATATTCTCCTATAGCATGAGAAATATCTCCAATTCTATATCCTACTTTTGCATATTTTATTCCCTCAAAAAATGCTTGTTTTGTAACATCAATTAATCTTTGTGCATCTTTTGAAATTTTTCCTACTACAAAAGTTCTAGCTGCATCACCATTATAACCATTTTTTAGTGCTACAGTATCTACACTTACTATGTCTCCTTCTTGTATTATTTTATGTTTAGAAGGAACGCCATGTATAACTTCATCATTTATTGATACACATATAGATGCTGGAAAAGGAGGAACTCCTTTAACTCCTATATCATATCCTTTTTCTGCTGGTATAGCTCCAAGACTTCTCATTTTCTTTTCTGCTATTTGATCTAATTCCCAAGTACTCATTCCTGGTTTAATTTTTTGTTGTAATTCTTCATAAACTAGAGCAACTACTCTACATGCTTCACGCATTAACTCTATTTCTTTAGAATTTTTTATTGTTATCATTTAATTCACACTTTCTAATTTCTACATTTTGGCATCGTCTATAACAGTTTCTGGATTATGTGACGCATCTACTGTCATAAGTAATCCTTTTTCTCTATAGAAATCTAATATAGCCTTTGCATTTTCTTTATATGTATTTATTCTTTTTGTTAAAGTTTCTTTTGTATCATCTGTTCTAACGCTTAAGTGTCCACCACATTTGTCACAAACATCTTCAACTTTTGGAGGAAAATCTATACCATAAGATTCTCCACATTTATCACATCTTTTTCTTTCTAAGATTCTTTTAAATGCCAATTCATCTGGTACAACAAGCTCCATAACTTTTGTTATTTGTCTATTATTTCTTTTTAATAATTCATCTAGCAAAACTGCTTGACTATATGTTCTTGGATATCCATCTAGAACAAATCCAGGTTTGCAATCTTCCTCATTAATTCTATCTTCTAATAATTTTGTTATTATATCATCTGATATAAGTTCACCTTTTTGTAATTTTTGTGCTATATCTTCATTTGTTTTTGCAACATTTCTTAACATATCTCCTGTTGCTATATGTGGTATGTTTAGTGCTTTAGCAAGGATGTCTGATCTTGTTCCCTTACCTGTAGCTGGACCACCTGTTAAAATATAAATCATTTATCTCACTCCATTTCAAGACATATATATTATTGCATAAAAGCAGTTAATTGTAAAGATTTTAATATTATTTTTATTATAATATCTTATATCCACATGCCCTTATCATTCTATTCATTATAGCAGTTCCTATATACTCTTTTTTTACTCCTTCTATTAAGCATACATCTAAATCATACAAATCAATTTTTCGTATTAATGAAAAGATATTTTTAGAAATATTCATTAAATCTGATTTACTACCCATTTTTATTGTAGTAATACCAAGTTTTGCTATATCTTTTTCATGTTCGTCAAAACATATAGCACCAACTTTTAAATTAGTAGAATCTTTGAATTTTCTTATTTTTTCTAGCATCTTTTCATCATCTTCATCATATTCCACCAATATAGCATCTGTTGAAGGTGCATAATGTTTATGCTTCATACCTGGAGACTGTACAACTTCATTTTTCTTTACATCTTTAAAAACATGTTCGTCTAATCTTACTTTTATTCCTAGCTTGTTTATATCTTCTACAGAAATTTTCCCAGGTCTTAATATATCTACAACATCCCCGTCTACTTTTACAACTGTAGACTCTACACCTATATCAGTATTTCCACCATCAACAAAATAGTCTACTCTATTATCTAATTCTTTAAAAATATCTTTTAGATTTGTACCGCTAGGTTTGCCTGATACATTAGCACTTGGAGCAGCAATAGGTTTCTTAGCTGCATCAATAATGCTTAATGCTATATTATTATCTGGCATTCTTATTCCAACAGTATCTAGACCTGCTGTAACGCTTTTAGGTAGATTTCCTTTACATTTTAATATTATTGTAAATGGTCCTGGCCAAAAAGCTTTCATAAGTGCCATTTCTGTATCATTTGGCTTTTGTGCAACATCTTCTAGCATTTTATAATTACTAATATGAACTATAAGAGGATTATCTTGTGGTCTTCCTTTTGCTTCAAATATTTTCTTCACAGCAACATCGTTTGTAGCATCAGCTCCAATTCCATATACTGTCTCAGTAGGAAAAACAACAATTTTCCCTTTATTTAGTGCATATGCTATATCATCTAATTCATTCTTTTTTATGTTTTCTTTAAAATCGTAAACTATACTCATATCTCTTTTTATCCCTAAAATATTATATCATTAAAGTCAAGAAAAAAGGACTAAGTCTTTTTTCTTAGTCCTTTTTTTGTTATAAAACATTTTAAAACATTCTATTGTTTTTCTTGTTTGTCTTCTACAAAATCGTCGTCACTAAATCCCTTTAAGTCATTCTTTTTGTTTTCTCTTAGTACACAAAATATCAAATATAGTATTATACATATAATTGTTACACCTAATACTATCAATCCATCTGTACTAAAGAAGCCACCTGTTACAGGCATACTTAAGTTGTTATCCATAATTTTATACCTCACTTTATGGCTATATATCATATATTCAATATATATTCTTCAAGTATTTAATTAATTATTACCATCTACCTTTTTCGTAGTGATTGCTAAACCATATAAATTTTAAAATTAAGCATAGCAAAAATTATTTCAGCTTAAACTTAGCCAAAAATTCATACCACGCAACATCCATTATGTCATAATAGTAACACATCCATACTTTATATAAAGTTACTACTTAAGAAATTAAGTTTAATTTCTTTATAATAGTATGAATTTATATGATTATATACTTAATATATAATACTTTAAGTAGATTATACATATAATATTACCTCTTTTTAATAATACTATACAATCCATTTTACATTTAATAATTTAAATGTTTTTTCGTAGATATTTCAAAAACTATCATCTTTAAATCTATCGAGCTCTCCTTTGATAGAAACGTATCTATTCCATATATAATAATTTTCTCGTTTATTTAAATTTAATAATTTTTTCTACCTACATTTATCAACCTCTCTCTCTTAATACACGAAATATTAATATTCATAATATTTTTAATATATATTTGTTTGATAAAATAACTATTTAACTTCCGTACATCTTTTTCCTTTTTAATATAATACCTAAAATCAAATTCAAATATATATTTTTTCAAAAAGATTTTAATGTTTCCTTATACTTATTAAAATCCTATACTCTAAATTTTTTCCCACACCTTTTATTCCATTTCATACTAATGTGGAGCTGTCGTTTTTTTACTAATAGCATTGGGGGAACTATATTTTTTTACGCAGCCAATCATAGACTATAATATCTTAATCTGTATCTAAAAAACTATTTAAAATAATTTTCTATTACATAATAATCATATCAACTTCTTTAGCCTCATAATTATCGACTAGTTTCTTTATTTCTTTGTTACCTGAATTCTAACACAATAAAATTTCAAATTCAATACGCTTTTTTACGAATTATGTAGTCTGTAATACAAGTATTTCTTTTAAATATTCCTTTGTTACATATTTGTATAATTTATATAATATGTAACAGCTGTAGTTTGTAACTATTTCTGGTTTTCCTTTATATTTAGGCATTTTGAACTAAAAAAGAACACTAATATTTTTTTCATATTAGTGTTTCTTTTTTTCTATAGAGAATCAAATATAATCTCTAAGTCAGTCTCTGCATCTTTTGTTATCTCAAATTCACGATTACTATTCTCTAGGAAATATTTTTCTGGCACATCATATACTTCGATATAGTATTTACCAACAGGTAGAACAAAGCCATATTCTGCACCTGAGTTTTTCATGTCTTGAATAAGATGGTGATTTTCGTCATATATTTTATAACTTACAATTTCTACGTCACTTCCATCTTCTGTTTTAAAATTTAAATTAACATTTCCAACATCAACATTGTCATATGCAGCTACGACATCTTCATATATTCTCTCTTGTGGCTCTAATAATACATATTTTTTCTTAGAATTTAATTGCTCATAAATCTCACTTCTTAAGAAATATTCAGTAGAGGTCACCTTGCATTGTGTAAAGACTTTTTCTGTACCAATAATTTTTATATAGAAAGTCTCTCCATTTTCTACACTAGTTACTTTTTCTCCATTCTCATTTATAGCAAAAGCTTGACTACCTTCAACATGACTTACAACATCTATATTAACACTAGGATTATATGCATCTCCCATTATTTCTTTAGTTGTATTGTCTGTTATAGTATAATATGCTATTGGTCCTACTAAACTCTCATTACCATCAACAGTCATTTTTGTTGTATCATCTTTAACTATATAATCTATACTAATCTCATAAGGATTCTCTATTGCCAAATTATATAGTTCTTTTGCTTTAGCTACTACACGCTCAACCATATCGCTATACTTCTCTTCACTTGGTTTTATTGCGTCTAGAGAAAATTCACCAATTGCCATACTGTACTTTTCATCAGATACAAGTGCATAAACAGCTAGTTGAGTCGCTATATATGCCTCTTCCTCATTATTTAATCCAAGCTCTTGATAAGTAACATTAGGATATCCATTTATTAATATAGCAGACATTTTTCCTTTTGCAAAATAACTTGTTTGTGTCATTTCACCTTCTGGTATAACATCATATCTATATGTTAATGAATATGCTACTTTATCATCTAACTTAGTTTGAGCTATTTTTATATATGAGTTATTAATTGTATCTATCATGTACTTGGTTAAATCCCCTGATTCGATATTTTTAGTTAATCCTTTTAATTGCTTTTCTAATTTTACTCCTTCTTGTCTAAATTGGTTTGTTTCATTATTTGAATGAATTAAGCAAAATATTCCATTATACGCTGCAATGGACAATATAATTGCAATACCAATATATTTCCAAGAATTAATCTTTAACTTTTCTTTAAAAGGTAATTTATCATATTCCTCAAGTTCTTTTAAACGAGGCTCCTTATACATAAACTTTCTATATGCCTTTTTGATTCTTGTAATTATACTCAACTTCTTCTCATTGGATTTCATAATTATTCCTCCTTTTTCAATAATTATTTTTCTTTCGCATATAATTATATCATATTTTTTATGTAAATTCAATAATACTGTGTATATTTGCTCTATAACATAGGCAAAAAAATAAGGTAGCCTAAGCTACCTTATTTTATTTTTAGTTTCGTTGTATTTCTAGTTTTCTTTTTTAGTAGATAATACTTTCATTAAAGCATATCCTGAAATACTTACTAAAGCTACTACTAGTACTATTGTCATATCTGCACTTAATAATCCACCAGTTTGTGGTAATCTTTCTTCTTTGTTGTAAATTACTGTTTTGATTATATCTTCGTTTTCAACTTTGAACATGTATGTGTTTTCATCTTTTATATATCCGTTTGGAGCTTCTACTTCTTTGAAGTAATATGTTCCATAAGGGATTTTCTTAGATAAAGCTTCACCATTTTCGTCTGAAACGATTGTATCAACAACTTCACCTTGTTCATTTGTTATTTCAAATTTAGCGCCTGCAAGTGGAGTTTTAGTTCCTTCTATTAATTTGTATATTAATAGTTGTCCTTTAACATAGTAGTTAACAACATTTTCGATTACATTTTGTCCATCTTCTACGATTGTAAATTCATGGAATGAAGTGTCTATTGCTATGCCTTCTGGAGCTTTAACTTCTTTGTAGTAATATGTTCCTTTTTCTAGCTCTTTAGATTCTGCAATACCTTCTTCATTTGTAGTCATTTCATCTATTTTTTGTTTATTTGAATCGTATATTTCGAAAGTAACACCAGCTAGTGGTTCATTGTTTTCATCAACTTTAATTATTTTTAGTTTACCATGTTTTAGTTCGTTGATTACTGTTTTTTGTATTACTTGATTATTTTCAGTTAATACAAATTGATGTTCGCTTTCATCCATTACAACATTGTCTGGAGCTTTAGTCTCTTTGTAGTAATATGTTCCTAGTGGTAATTCTTTAGAGCTTGCTTTACCATCTTTGTTTGTAATGATGTGATCTACGACATTTTTGCTTTCGTCTAAGATATCAAATTCTACTCCATCAAGTGGTGTATTATTGCTATCTATTTTTGTTATTTGTAAAGTTCCTTTTGCAACTTTATTAACAACTTTAACTGATACTAATTTTCCATCATTTGTGATTTCAAATTTGTATTCGTTGCTGTCTATAACATATCCATTTGGTACTTCTATTTCTTTATAGTAGTATGTTCCTGGTGTTAATTCTTTACTTACAGCAATACCATTTGCATCTGTTATTACTGTTTCAACAACTTTTTTATTTTCATCTAAGATATTGAACTTAACATTTGCTATTGCTCTGTCATCATCACTTACTTTAGTTATTTTTAAAGAACCTTTAATTTTTTCATTAACGATATCTTTTCTAACTATTTGATCTTGTGTTTCTACTTTAAATTCATATACTCCACTATCAATTTTTACATTGTCTGGAGCTTCTATTTCTTGATAATAGTAAGTTCCTAATGGTAAGTTTTTAGCTCCTGCAAGTCCTTTTGCATTAGTTGTTAATGTTAATATAACATTTTTATCTGCATCTAAAATGTTGAATTTTACACCTTCAATTGGTGTTTTATCTTCATCTGTTTTTACTATTAATAAGTTACCTTTACATCTTTCGTTTGTTACTGTTTGATAGAATGTTCTATTTACTTCATCAACTTTTAAAGTGTAAGTTTTAGTATCCATTATATATCCTTCTGGAGCAGATATTTCTTTGAAGTAATATGTTCCATAGTCTAAGTTGATACTAGCTTTACCTTCTTCATTAGTTGTTACTCTTCCAACAACTTTATTGTTGCTATCTTGTATCTCAAAAGTTACGTTTGCTAATGGTTTGTTTGTATCATCTACTTTTGTTATAACTAATCTACCAGTTATTCTGTTGTTTACAAATTTAACTTCTGCAGTTTGATTTGCTACAACAGTTACATTTTTGCTTTTTTCAGTTATTGTATAACCTTGTGGTGCTGATACTTCTTCTAATATGTATTGTCCTTGTGGTACTTTGTAGAAGTTTATAATACCATCATCACCAGTTGTTACTTGACCGTAACTTTTTCCTGTTGTGTCTTTAAGTTCAAATGTTGCTCCTGATACTGGTTGATCATCTTGGTCAACTTTAACTAGTTTAATTTTTCCTAAAGTTGTTACTTTTTCCCATTCTATTGTTAATTCTCTTTCAGCTGTATTTGGTTCAGTTTCTATTTTTACATAGTCTTGAACTGTCTCACCTGGTTTTGTATAAATAGCACCAACTTTTCTGTCTATATCTGTTGTAAATTTAATTTTGAAAGTTTTGCTATCTTCTGATGAGCTCATTCTTACATATACAGAATCTCCACTAGATAATGATGTTTTTTCATTACCGTTTGCATCTGTTATTTTAGCAGATGCAGGTGCATTTATTAATGATGCTGTTATAGATTTAACTATAGCAGATTGTGTTCCTTCTATTGTTACAGTATAAGGTCCAATTAAAGCATCATTACCTAAATAACTTAAACCAGCTTGGCTGTTATCTATAACCATTGTAGGTACTGTTGTATATGGATTAGCTTCAGCCATAGCAACTAATCTTTTTGCAGCAGCTACTGATTTGTTATAGAAATCTTCTTTTCCTGCTTTAGGACTTACATTTTCTACTCTAAATATCAATCCTGATTTTTGAGATTCACCTGTTCTGTTCATAACTTCCCATAAAGCCATTTGTGTTGCCATATAAGCTTCATCTTCGTTATCGCATCCTAAAGCTGCAGGTGAATTGTTTGGGTAACCATTCATTAATATAGCCATACCTTGGTCAGATAAATAGCTTCTAAATGTCATAGTACCGCTTGGTGCTGGACATGTGTAGTCAATACAATATGCTACATCTCCACCTAATGTTGCTCTACTATACCAAACATTTTTTCCATTTCCTGAATCATAACCTACAGATACTACTCCTGGTGAATAGTATTGTAATTGTTGTGCTGTTGCTTTAACAGCAAATGGACTAAATTCTAGCATAAGTAAAGCTACAAGTAAAACCATACTAGTAATTTTAAGTTTAAGTCTTTTAACGTTTTTAAATATTTTTACCATATTCACATACCTCCTTAAACAAACCTATAACTTTTTATCTCTAGTTCACAATATCATTATACCACACTTTTTCGTTGTAGTCAATGTTTTTAGGAGGTAATAGCAAGATAATTTTACATAAAAATGCTTTTTATCTTTAATTTTAAAATTAACATAATTATACTTTTAGGCATTTATGAGGGTTTGTAACGAATTTGCACTATTTTTGCAACATTTTAGTAATATTCTTTTATAGTGCTTAATTTTAACCTTTGGGCAAAACTTTATTTTTTTTATGTTACAAAAAATAAAAGTACGAAAAAATTTTTCGTACTTTTAATCTTTCATAGCCATGCTATTGCCTGACTCATAGCTCTTCATTGCTCTATAAAATATTTTAACTGCTATAAATAAGTATATTGCTCCTACTACAAATATTAATAATAAATTTAATATACTAAAGTTTTCCATTATCCTTGCTGGTATATACGCAACATATGCAACAGGAACTACTGTGTATAATATTATTTTTATTCCTATTTTAAATATGTTTTCTGGATAAGTGGCAAATGTTATAAAAAGCATTTCAACATATCTATTAGCTATTGTTTGTGTATCTCCAATCCATACAGATACAGCTCTACATATAATTTCAGTTGAGAAAAAGAATACACTACCAAAAGTTGCTATTGCTATTAATAAAAGTATTTTTCCTATATCTCCACCTGTTGCTATAATTCCAACAAACAATCCATATAGTAAATCACCAAAAGCGCTAAACTCACATTTAGATGTGGCTACATTTAGTAATAGATTTTTTGGCTGTAATAGATAACTGTCCATTGCACCTGTAATTATATATTTATTAATTTGTTGTACTCCGGCAAAGAAAAAATATGTTATGCCGTATGACATAGTAGAAAAAGCCCATATATATAATACATTATTAAATACTAGTCCACTATCTTGTCCTCCGTTTTTAAATACTACTGACCAAAATACAAGAAAAAAAGCATTATTTATGAACATAAATATAGTCTGTATAAGAAAGCTTACTTTATACGCCATTGCTGACTTTATACTAACTTTTATAGCATTAAAGAAATATTTTATATTATTTTTAACCTCCATTAACATTTATATTTCTCACTCCTTTCAAATTAATAGCATAGGCTGCACCATATACTACTAATAAAGCTATTACTTGACACCCTATTAATGTCAAAGCTGTATTTAAGTCATAACTTACTAAAATTTTTCCAGGAGGAAAAACTTCATACGTAGTTGGTAAGAATCTAAGTATTGTTTGAACAGTACTAGGAAAAAATTCTATTGGCGTAAAAATTAATAGCAGCATTGCCTTTGATATCACCATATAAAACGATTTATTTTCTTCAGTCAAAAATGCAAGCATTCCTATAAATACTGACATCATAATTGCTATACTTAGTGATAATATAAGTGATATAAAAAACAAGCATATTTGTAATGGCTCAAGTGTTATTTTACCTGCCATACATATTCCTAAAATAATTCCAAATACAAAATTCACTCCTATATTTACTATAGATGTAGCTTCTAAAGAAATAACGTACTTCATAAAACTAAGTGGCTTAGTCAAGATATTTGCAACATCTCCATTTTTTATCATATTAGATATATTTATATAGTTCTTTTTACCAACTGAGTAAGCTATAAATTCTCCAACAATGATATACCAAATAAGTTCATTTTTAGTATATCCTGCTACTGCTTTTCCTTGCAATATATAATTCCATAAAGCATTAAATACAAATATATGCACTGCAAAGGATAGCATAGAAAACAAATAATCTACTTTAAAATTAAATTCAGATTTTAAATTGAATTTAAAAATAGCTAAATATTTTTTCATAACTATCTCCTTTCTTGATAAATTTTCTTAATAACATCTTCAAGTGGTGTTGATTCAATTTGTATATCTACTATGTTTCCTACAGATGTAAAATATGAAAGCAAATCTCCCATGTTTACCTTATTAGTGTCTGCAACTAACTCTACCTGATTATGTTCAATCTTTTGTACATTGTAATCCAGTTTAGTATTTTTTACATCCTGATCATATGAGATCTTAATTAGCTTTGTAGATAAATATTTAGACTTTAAATCTTGAATTGTTGAATCTGTGACTATAGTTCCATTATTTATAATTATTATTCTGTCACATAATGCTTCTACATCTCCAATATCATGACTTGTAAGAAAGATTGTAGTACCTTTTTCCTCATTCATTTTCTTAATAATAGATCTTATTTTTGCCTTAGCAAATATATCTAGTCCAATAGTTGGCTCATCTAAAAATATTATTTCTGGTTCATGAAGAATGCTTCCTGCAATTTCACATATCATTCTCTGTCCTAATGATAATTTTCTTACAACTCTGTCTAATAAATCTTCTATTCCAAAAAGATTTACTATTTCGTCTATTTTCTCTTTTGCCTGTTCATCAGTCAAGTCGTATATACTGCAAAGTAATTTGTAACTATCTCTTACTGTTAAATGCATATAAAGCTGAGACTTTTGTCCAAACATACACCCAATTTTATATGCTAATTTTTTTCGATCCTTTGAAGGATCAAATCCAGCTACTGTAATTTTTCCATCTGTTGGTTGTATTATTCCTGTTAGCATTTTAATTGTTGTGCTTTTTCCCGCACCATTTGGCCCTATGAAAGCAACAATTTCTCCTTTTTCAACATTAAAGGAAACATTTTCAACTGCTTTTACATTTTGTCTTTTTTTAGGTTTAAAAAGACCTCCGCTTTTTACTACAAATGTTTTTTTCAAGTTTTCAACACATATTTGCATTATCGTATCCCTCCTCATTAATTAATTTAAGAACATCCATACCTAAATATTAATTTAAGTAAAAAAAAGATATTCTCATAAAAAGCTTCTCTAAAATGAGACTCCTTTTATGAAAATATCTTAAGTGTACCTTATTATTTTAAGGTTGTGTAGCTCGTTAAAAACTTATACACACTCTCATGCTATGTTTATATTCTAGCATACTTTTTCTTTTATGTCAACGCTTTGCCCAAAATTTAGCAAAATAAAAGCCAGGATTATTATTATCCTAGCTTTTGTACTAAACTGTTTACTATGTTGACTATTTTGTCAGCATGAGCTTTATCTGTACAATAATGTACGTCAACTGCTCTTGCTGAGTAGCCCTCAAAGTAAGCACCTCCTTCAGTCAAATAATTAGACTGAAGTTTTGAAGCAACATATAAAGTCGCTTCTTTTTTGTTAGCAAAAGTAGAAGCGTTATTTGGGTTAGAATCCACTGCGTTCCAACCATATAGGTTGTTGCGTTTTTGTGCAAACGCAGAGTTTCCAAACCCACTTTCTAGACATGCCAAGCCCATCATGTATAGAGCGTTAACTCCATACTTTTGTTCAGCTTCTACAAAAGCTGAACCTAAGCCATTAAGCTTAGTTCCTTCTAACATTAAGTCTATTTCTTCAGGAGTCACATTAGATGCGACTCTTAGATCTGAGTTAACAGACAATGTTAGATTTTTTGTAGTTTTGTTTTCAGAAGCTTTCTCTGATACAGCATCAGATATAACATCTGGTGTAGTTTGAACTACAGCCACACCGTATTTTTCTTTTAATGTAGAATACACTTCTTCTTGTGAAGCTGTGTAGAATCTACTGTTAAAGAAAATTCCTCCTCCAATAAATGCTAGTGTTGCTACAATTACACCTTTTTTTAATTTCTTCTTTAAATTATTCTCCTTTTTATTCTTTCTTTTCATATATTCCTCCTACGTACTAAAATTAATAGAAGTTTATTATAACCTCTATTAAGAGATTATTTTGACAAATAAATTCTCTATTATAATTATATCATATTTTTACAATTATGTAAACATTTTATGTATTAATATAAAAAAAGAAAAATGTGAATAGTATTACCTATTCACATTTCTATAATATGCTTTCCATGCCATTTTTACTCTATATGACATGTTAGCTTTTTGCTTATTTGGCCTTTCAAACCCAAAACAATAGGCTTGAGTGGCCTCATCCACGCTGTATGGATTATCAAATGTGGATTTGTATGGCTCATAGAATTGCTTTGATTTCAATTCTTTAGCCAAGAATTCAAGTTGGCAATTTAGATCAGTCCAGTCCTTTCCTTTGTCTGAACAGAATTTTTTCAACTGTTGTTTTCTGCCAAAAGACCATTGGACTATACCTATTCCTTCTTTTGTTCCGTACTCAACTTTTGCACTATCTAAACCGCTTTCTTGATAAAGGTTGCCAATGATAGCTGCTGTTTGGATATCTGAGTACCCATTTTCCTTTAAGAAGTCCCAGATTATGTTCTCTACTGTTCTATTGTCTTTTACGACTTCCTGTACTGATGTTTGAACAGCAGCACTTTGCGCTTGTTTTTGTTCTTCTTCTTGCTTGATTTCTTCTTTTGCTTCCTCTTTTATTTCCTCAACTTCAGTTTGGCTTACACCATACTTTTCAACAAGTTGAGAATATGTCTCTGCTTGCTTTTGAGTAACAAAAGAAGAATTAATAAAGACACCTCCTGCTACAAATACTATTAGTAGTAATACTACTAACTTTTTTAATTTTTTCATCTTCCTTTTCATTCCTTTCTTTCTAATTTTTTTCTTTTTGTGTCCATTACTTATATTAATTAAGTAATATTTATATTTAACCCCATATAAATATTATATCATTATTTTCATTTTATGTCAACGTATTTAATTAAAAACAAAGAGCTACCAATATAGTAGCTCTTTGTTATGATTTCTTTACTCTTCTGTTTCTTCTTGAGAAACTTCTGTCTCAGGAATTCCAGTTCTTCTTTGTTTTTCAGCAGCTGCTTTATCTCTTCTTAATTGACCTTCAATTTTTTCTACTAAAGCATCAATTCCAGAATATAAATCATCTGTGCTTTCTTCTGCTAAATAAGTACGTGATTTGTATTCAATTCTCATATCTACACGTTGTTTACCTTTAGATTTATCTGTGAAAGTTACATGACAAATTGTATCTTCTCCAAAGAATTTATCTAATTTCTTTATTTTCTTTTCAGTAAAACTTCTTATTGCATCTGTTACTTCAATTCTTAAGCCTGTTAAGTCTAGTTTCATAGTAATCACCCCTTCATGATTATATTATACCTTAGATGTTTAAATAATTCAAGTGATTAGTCAAATTATAACAAATCAAACATATCCATTTGCTCAGATCGAGGCATACCGTCAAGACATCCAGATAATCTTAATGTTTCAACAGCTGACTTACCAAGTTTAGCTTTTATTGTCATATCTTCAATAGATGAAAATTTTCCATACTTTTCTCTAGCATCAACAAGTTTTTTAGCATCTACTTCACCAAATCCTGTAAGTGAAGAAAATGGTGGACGTATTCCATCTTTTTCAACTGTAAATTTATTTACTTCTGATTTATATAAATCTACTGGTAAGAAGTCTATTCCTCTTTGATTCATTTCTAGAACCAATTCAAGTATTGGATACATATTCTTATCTTTTGGTGCTGCATTATTTCCTAAAGTATCTATCTCATTCATTTTTGATATAACTCTTTCTTTACCATATAGCATTGATTCACTATCAAATTCATCTGCTCTTATTGACATGAACGCTGCATAATATGCCTTAGGTATATGCACTTTAAACCAAGCAATTCTAAATGCGTTTGTTACATATGCTGCAGCATGTGCTTTTGGAAACATATATTTTATCTTAAAGCAAGAATCTATATACCAATCTGGTACATCATGTTTTTTCATTTCATCAACCATTTCTGGTGTTAATTTTTTAGGTGCTTTACCTTTTCTTACAATTTCCATTATTTTAAATGCAAGTCCTGGCTCTAGACCTTTATTTATTAAATATATCATGATATCATCACGACAACATATAGCTTGTTGAAGTGTAACTATACCTTGCTCAATTAAACTTTGAGCATTGTTTAACCATACGTCTGTTCCATGTGAAAGACCAGATATACGAATAAGTTCATCAAAAGTAGTAGGTTTTGTATCTACAAGCATTCCTCTAACAAATTTTGTACCAAACTCTGGAATACCATAAGTTCCAACTTCTGATTTTATTTGTTCTGGAGTTACATCCAAAGGTTCTGTAGATGAGAATATTCTCATAGTTTCTTTATCATCAAGTGGTATTTTTGTTGGATCTATTCCAGTTAAATCTTGTAACATACGAATTACAGTTGGATCATCATGGCCTAGTATATCTAGCTTTAATAGGTTTTTATCTATTGAGTGATAATCAAAATGTGTTGTTACTATATCTGAATACGGATCGTCTGCTGGATGCTGAACAGGACAAAATTCATAAATTGTTCTTCCTTTAGGAACTACTATAATTCCTCCTGGATGTTGTCCAGTTGTCCTCTTTATTCCAGTACAACCAAGAGACAATCTATTTATTTCAGCCATAGGTTTACTAATGCCTCTTTCTTCAAAGTAGTTTTTAACAAAACCATATGCTGTTTTTTCTGCAACTGTACCTATTGTTCCTGCTTTGTATGTTGTACCAGTACCAAAGATTACTTCTGTGTATTTATGTGCTTTTGCTTGATATTCACCTGAGAAGTTTAAATCTATATCTGGTTCCTTATCTCCTTTAAATCCTAAGAATGTTTCAAACGGAATATCCATTCCATCTTTATCTAAATCTGCTCCACATTTTGGGCACTTCTTATCTGGAAGGTCAAATCCATTAGCACATCCATTTTCTGAGAAGTCTGAATATTTACATACAGGACACCTATAGTGAGATTTTAACGAGTTAACTTCTGTAATACCAGTCATATACGCAGCAAGTGATGATCCAACAGATCCTCTTGAACCAACTATATATCCATGATCGTTTGAATCCCAAACCAGTCTTTGTGCAATGATATACATAACCGAATATCCATTTGAAATAATTGAATTTAACTCTCTATCTAGTCTATCTTGTACTATATCTGGAAGTGGATCACCATATAATTTATGCGCTTTTTCCATTGCTATATTTCTTATATCTTGTTCACATCCATCTATATGTGGTGGACATTTCTCGTCTGAAATTGGGCTTATTCTATTACACCAACTTGCAACTAGATTTGTATTTTCTACAACAACTTCATATGCTTTTTCTGGAGTCAAATAATCAAATTCTTTTAACATTTCTTCTGTTGTTCTAAAATACAAAGGAGCTTGCATATCTGCATCATCAAAACCTTGACCAGCTTGAATTATTCTTCTATATATTTCATCTTCTGGATTCATAAAGTGAACATCACAAGTTGCTACTACTGGTTTATTTAATTTATCTCCTAAATCAACTATATCTTTATTTATATCTATAAGTTGTTGATGTGTAAGCTTAATATACTCTGGCTCTTCATCTTTTGGTCTTTTTCCTTCTTTTTTTATTTTCTTTCCTATTCTTTCATAAAACGCATTATTACCTAATGGTTGTATTTCAAGATAATCATAAAAGTTAGCTATTTGTTCTATTTGACTTCCATCATTTCTACCAACTTTATAGTCTAAAATTTCTTGATATAATTCACCTTGTTCACATGCAGAACCTATTATTAGTCCTTCTCTATATCTTTTTAGCATTGAACGTGAAATTTTAGGCTTCTTATGGAAATTCCAAACATGTGAATATGAAACTAATTTATATAAATTTTTTAATCCAACATAGTTTTTAGCAAGTATAATTATATGATTTGCAGGTAAATTCTTAGATCTATCTGATATATTAGTAAACACATAGTTATTTATTTCTATTTTTTCTTTATCACAATCCTGTTTCATTCTAATAAACATTTTTGCTGTTGCTCTTGTATCATTTATAGCTCTATGTGCTCCTTCAAGTGGTATTCCTAAATACTCAACTAAAGTACCAAGTTTATGGTTTTCTACCCCATTATATAGTTCTAGTGACATTTCATATGTATCTATTACTTGTGGCTTAAATTCTAGTCCTAATTTTTTAGCTTTGTTTTCAATAAAACTAACATCAAAGTGTGCATTATGTGCAACTAAGATACAACCTTTACAAAATTCTAAGAATTCTGGTATCATTTCACTCATTTTAGGTGCATCTGCAACCATCTCATCTGTAATATGAGTTAATTCTTGTACATTAAATGGTATAGGTTTTTCTGGGTTTACAAATGTTGTATACTCATCTATTATTTCACCATTTTTTACTTTACAAACTGCTACTTCTGTTATTCCATCAGTATCTGGATTAAATCCTGTAGTTTCCAAGTCAAATACGCAATATGTATCTAATTCAGGAATTTCTGGTTCTACATCTCTTACCAAATATCCCTCTACACCATAAATTATTTTTATTGGTGCAGCATCAAGTATATCTTGTGTAGTAATTTTTCCCTCTTTTTGTACTAAATTTGCATAGTTATCTACAATAACATGGTTAGCTTCTGGGAAAGATTGAACAACACCGTGATCTGTTATAGCAATTGCTGGTTGTCCCCATTTTATAGCTTGCTTAACTAAATCTGTTACTGATGTAACAGCATCCATTGCACTCATTTGAGTGTGAAGATGCAATTCAACTCTTTTATGCTCTGAATTATCCATTCTTTCAGGTGGTTTTTCACCTTTACAAATGTTATTTACCATTATAGTTAGTTCATTCGAATATGCATCTATTTGTGGTCTTCCTTGAACTAATATATATGTATCTTTTTTTAATTTTCCGTCTACTTCTTCATATTTTTGCTTGTCCAAAAACATTTTACAAGATACTGTACTAGTTTTATCTGTAACATCAATTGTTAATAATATTTTTCCACTTCTTAGTTCACGTTCTTCTTTATTTATTAACTGTCCATTAATACATACTCTATCTGATCCTGCAACTACCTCTTCAATTTTAGTTATTACTGGATTTTGAATATTTACTCCATAATATACGTTTTCTGGTTGAGGCTCTTTTGCCATTTCTCTTTCTTTCTTCTCTTCTTCTGTAAGAGGAGCTCTTGGAACAAACTTTGGCTTCTCCTTATTTGGAGTAGTAACATTATTAGTAGCACCACTTTGATCATGATTTTCTGTTTTAAATGCCTCAGCTAAATCCTCAAGTTTAACCATTTTTGCCTCAGAAGTATATGAATTTTTTGCACTTTCATCTATATCTTTAAACAATACTTTATATCCAGATCCAAATTGCTTATCTATACTATTTTTCATATATTCATCTAATCTTTTTATGTATAAAAAATTTGAATAAGGCTTTTCAAGCTCAATTTTTAATATTTTTTCATCATTGTCTATATTTATTTTACAATTTTCAAAAAGATCTTGAGTATAACTGTATTTCTTATTTATACAAGTAAGGATATCATACACATTTTGAATGTTTATATCTTTTGGTTTTCCTGTGTACTCATAATTTATTTTAAAACTAGATAATTCATATTGATTTCTAGCTAATCTTTCAAATTCTTCTATATCCGATTGAGGAATATTTTCTTGGCTATATGAATCTAGTATTACAGCGTTTAATTTTTTTGAAAATTTTATTTCTTTTACGTTAGCTATATTAAATAAATTTTCTTCTCTTACGCAATTTTTAAATACATCTTTAACTATTTTATCCAAAAAAATTCTCCTCCTTCCTTTTTTCCTATCCCATTATACTATTTTTTTTCGATTTTGTAAACGAAAAAGAAGATTTCAAATGTGAAATCTTCTTTTTTTTATGTTATCTAAAATAATTGATTTAAATATTCATCTGTAAAACAATCTAGCAATAGTTCAAAGTTTTTTTTCTTTAATTTTTCAAAATCATTTGCTATTGCACTTTTTTCATTTTCGTTAAACAAATACGTACAATTATTTATAATTACTCTACCAATTGAGTTATTATAATACTCTGCTGTTGAAAATTCTTCTTCTATAACATAGCTTGGTGAACTTTCATTAAAATATTTTTTTATATTTACCGAATTATAATTTTCAACTGTTTGTTCTTTATCATTCATCCATTTTCTGTTTTTTCTAGATAGATTATATTCTTCTCTTACATCTTCTGAAACTTTTAGATTTTTATAATTTTTAGGTATATCCTTTAAATTATACACATAATCTAAAATACTTGTTTCATAATATATAGAATATAGTCTTAATTTATAGAATTTTAGATAGCTATTTATTAGTACAGATAATGCCATTTCATAATCTTTCAAATGCTTATGTGTACTAGTTGTAGTAACTACAATAAAGTATGATGTCAATATTATCTCATGGTTATCTTTAGTATAGCAATTATACTTATATCCTTTAGGCGTATTAACATCTATACCAACTTTGCTATATTTTAATAATGTTTCTTTAATGTCATATAAAGTTTTTTTGTTTTTTCTATATCCGTAGCTGTATTAACTTTCTTTCAGCATCTAGCATTTTAGCTTTTGGATCATCTCCAATAGAATACTCAATTTTTAGTAGTTCTCCTGTAAAAAAATCTTTTTTTAGATTACTTCTTTTTAATTCACTCATAATCTAATCCTCCTTTTTAATATTAATTTTTATCTAAAGTAGTATATTTTAAATGTTTAAATATTATACAAGACAAACCTCTTGATGTCAAGTGTTATGTAATCTATTTTCTTATTAGCTTATTTAACGACAAAAAAAGTTACCCAAATACAATGTAACTTTGGATAACTTTTAAACTTAATTTTTTCTAAATTTTATTGCATTACCTGATTCAAATAGTTCAACATGTTCTAATGCTTTACCTGTTCCTATTGCTACACAAGATTGTGCATCTTCAGCAATCATTACTGGTATTCCAGTTTTTTCAGCTATTAACTTGTCTAATCCCCAAACAAGTCCGCCTCCACCTGTTATATATATACCTCTTTCAGATACATCTGCAACTAATTCTGGTGGAGTCTCTTCTAAAACAGAATGAACACCCTCTAATATTTTTTCGGCACACTCAGATAAAGCATTATATACTTCATCTGATGTTACTTCAATCTCAACTGGAAGTCCTGTTGTAATGTCTCTTCCTTTTACTAACATTCTCTCAGGCACTGATTTTGGATACATACATCCTATATTTATTTTTATTTCTTCAGCTGTTCTTTCGCCAATTATTATATTTCTATTCCTCTTTATGTATTTTATTATTGCTTCATCAAATTTATCTCCAGCCATTTTAATAGAAGTACTTCTTACAGATCCTCCTAAAGATATTACCGCAATATCTGAAGTTCCTCCTCCTATATCTACAATCATGCTACCATATGGTTTAGTTATATCAATTCCTGCTCCAATTGCTGCAGCGATTGGTTCTTCTATTAAATATACTTTTCTTGCACCAGCATGAGTAGCCGCATCAATTACTGCTTTTCTTTCAACTTCTGTTACTCGTGAAGGTACACATATCATGATTTTAGGAGAAAAAATAAATCTTCCACAAACTTTATTTATAAAATACTTAAGCATCTTTTCTGTTATAGTATAATCAGATATAACACCATCTTTTAAAGGTCTAAGCGCAACAATATTACCTGGAGTTCTTCCAAGCATTTTTCTTGCCTCTTGTCCTACTGCTAAAACCTGATTTGTATTTTTATCTATTGCTACAACAGATGGTTCTCTTAATACAATTCCCTTACCTTTTACATATACAAGTATAGTTGCTGTTCCTAAATCTATTCCTATATCTTGTCCGCCAAAAATCACTATACATTCCCCTCTTTCTGTTACAATTATATTACATTTAGGAACCTTTTGCAACCTTAAATCACAAGTTTATACTAACTTATCTTACTATATTTCATTTTTGTAGCCATTCCACCTCTTAAATGTCTTTCAGATTTGTTTATTTCTAATACCTTTCTTGCTTGTTCTGCTAGTGAAGGATTGAACTTTTTTAATCTTTCTGCTACATCTTTGTGTACAGTAGATTTTGAAATATCAAAAGCTTTTGCAGTTGCTCTTACAGTTGCATTATTTTCTATTATATAATTTGCAAACAATTTTGCTCTATCCTCAATATCATTCATAACTTTCCTCCTACTCATATAAATATGTTGGATTAATACTTTTTTCATTTAGAAATAACATAAAATGTAAATGAGCATCATCTAAATATTCCCCTACTGATGTATTTCCTACCTTACCTATTTTCTGTCCTTTTACTACACTTTCTCCAACATTTACATTCACATTATTATCCAAGTTTGAATATTGACTTTTATATCCTTTTATATGCTCTATAACTATAGTTTTTCCATAAAAAGAATCATCATATATTTCTTGAACTACTCCTTTTTCTATTGCTTTTACATCTGTACTTTTTTTAGCTGATACATCTAGTCCATCATGTGTTTTCCATTGTGAAAGTGTTTTAGAATAAATAACTTTATCATTTGAATACATTTTTTGAATTTCTCCGTCTAAAGGTTTTCCAAATACTAATTTTTCTTCTACTTTTTTAGTAACCACTTTCTCAGTAGCTTTTGTCGCAAGAACAAGTTCTTCTTTATTACTAGTATCACTAGCATTATCTATTGAAGATGAAGTTGCCACACTGCTTGAATCTTTAGGATTTATATCACTGCCATATTTTTTTATTCCATCTGTTAAGTCAAGACTTGCTGAAAGCATAAGCAGCAGCACCATAGAAGTTAAAACTTTTATTCCTTGTTTTGATATTTTTTTCTCTTTTACTTTTTCCTCTGTAACACTTACGGCTCCTCTTCTAGTTTTTGCCTCTTTACTTTCTTCTACATTAGAATTTTCAAATTTTATTACTTTTCCTTTTTCCTTTTTCTCTATACGTTTAAGTCCAAATTTACTCAATACCTTGTCTAAAACATTTTCAATTTTAATTTTCATACATTCCCCTCTTTTCTTTTGTTAATTATTAATATTTGTTATCTCTACATCTGTATAGTAATGGTGTATTATCTCTTTATAATCTTTACCAGACTTAGCATCTTTATTTGCTCCAACTTGACTCATTCCAACACCATGCCCAAAGCCTAAAACGTGAAATTCAATATTTTCATTATTGACACTTAATGTAAAATTTGTTGAATTAATTCCAAAAAGTGTTCTTAAAGATTCAGCTTTTACATTGTAGTTTCCAATTGAAACATTCTTAACTCTTCCACTTTCTGTATATTCACTTATATGTATATTAAGGAATTCTTCTTTGCTTAAATCATGTACATATCCTTTATCTATAAGTGTATTTTTAAAAGTTTCATAGCTTATTACATTAGTACTTTCTCGTCTTTCATAGTCTTCATCTTCTTCGTTTTCAACAGCTTTTAAGTACGGAACGTCTTCTTGCCCCCATATTGCACTTGCATTTTCTGTTCTTACTGGACTACTTGCATGAAATAATGCATTAATAATCTCATTATTATATGTAATAATTTCTCCATCACTCTCAACTATAGCCTTTTTTATTTTTTCTTCTCCTTCAATAATTTCTTCTTGAGTAAAACCTTTTTTCTTCCATATTTCTTCTAAGTTTTCAATATCATTAAAAGCTTGACAATGTGCAAAACTATCACATACATCTCCATTTTCCTCATGATTGTTTTTCATCTTGTTAAACAAATATGTTCTAGCTACTACTGCTTGTGCCTTCAAAGCTTCATATTCGTATTTAAAAGGCATTTCGGAGGCTACAACACATAGTAAGTAGTAATTTAGATCTACGTTCTCTATTTGACCTTTTTGGCTTCTATAAAGACCAATTGTATTTCCAGACTCAAATTGTATTTTTTCCTCTTCAACCTTTTCTTGATTTTTTTCATCTTTCTTATTTATAGCTAGTACAATTATTACAATCACTAAAAAAGCAGCAAGTGCGTAAAAAAAAGCAAGTCTTTTCTTCAAGATAAATATCACCCTAATATATATCTATTCACGACTTGCTAAGTTATTATTATTTTATGTTCAAACGACAAAAAAATATAAATCTATATATTATCTAAATTATTTCGAAAAAAAACACACCAAAAAGTAATATTACTTTCTAGTGTGTTATTATTTTTATTGTATATCGTCGGCAGCTCTTGCATCAATATCATAAAGTATAACTGTTCCTTTTACAAAATCATATAATTGTTGTGAATCAATTATCCATATTCCTTTTTCAAGTTGTATTCTTAAACTTGAATCTTTATTTACTTCTTGACCAGGATTTGAAAATCCTAAATATCCTTCATAATCCCACTGTGTTGTATTTACTGCTGAGCTTGCTGATTTATTAAGTGTATTGTATGATATTGTTTCATTTAGTTTTGAATCATAACATGTAATCTCAAATTTTACACCAATATATCCATCTGTTAATGCATTTTGAATACTATCACCATTTTTTACAGCTATTGTAGTATTTGGTAGTTTAAATTCTCCAAACCATGTTTGAATGTAACCAGTATCATCTAGTGCCATCATATTATCTTTTAAGTAAAATTCACCTGAACTATTACCAATATTTAAAGATTCTAATTTTTTAGATAAATATGATGTATTTGAAGCATATAGATCATTAGTATATCTACTTCCGTCATCTGGAGTAAAATATATATTATATCCGCTTCCAACAAACTTTTTATATTTATCTGTTTCATCTTTATAATATAATGTTATATCTTTAATAACCTGAGAACCATCCTTAGATAAATAGTAATACGTTGGTTTTATCTTTATTTTTCTAGCTTCTACACCACTATTACTTGGCATATAATATCCACTTGTTTTTACATCAAAGGAAAATCTATATCCAAGTTTTGGAGCATTTATATATCCTGCTGTAGTATGTTTATATGGACCTAATGGTAATGTTCTAGTTGAAGTTGTTCCGTTTATTTTTAAATTATTTCTATCTACTAATGCTGTATATTCTTTATTTGCATTTGTATATATGTACATTCTTCTAATTCCAGAATAATATCCAGAGTTCTTATCTAAAACATTGGTATCTGATTGTCTAAATGCACTCTTATATGCTAAATCTGAGCAATCTGATATTTTAAAATCATATATTTTAGATGCTGTTCTTACTGCTATTGTTTTCATTGCAAAATAGTATCCATCACCATACATCTTCACTCCTCTTGTGTAGTTTGAGTCTGTATGTGATTCAGAAAACTCAATATCGTTTGAAAAATTAGCAGTATTATCTCCACTATCTGTTATATATTTTCTTGATGTAGCATCTTGTGTTTTATCCATCTGAATAGCTACTTCTTGATCTACCACATTATATAGCAATTCATCTGATGGCATATTAGAAGCAGAAGCAAGTATTACTATTTTATGATTAGAAGAATCTCTAGATAATGTTTCATTAGGTGCTACTTGTCCTCTAAAATATGTATATCCATCATTATATTTTGCTTGGTTAGTCATTCTTATTGCTGTACCTTTAGTATATGTTTTTCCATTATGTACAACATCAAAATCAAAAATCAAATAATAGTAGTTAACAAATGCAGCTTTTTGATTTGCAGTTATATTATTGTAATATGTAAAATCTAAATCTCCACAGCTAAGCTTTATTTCAAAGTTTGCATCATCTGCAAGTATTACAGTTGATGAATTTACAACAGAATGATCAATTGTTGAGTTACTTGTAGTTGTAATTTGTGGATCATTTAATTTTACAGGAGTATATACATTTATATAATGTTCATTAGTTGATTCATATTCTCTTGTTCCACCATATTCACCATTTAAAACATTATATTCTTGATATATAACATTTCCTTTAGCACTTCTTAATCCATTTAATACATTTGATTGTATTATAATGTTTGCTAAGAAGTCATCTGCTCCTGCATCATCCCCATCTGTTTTATCTATATCATTTTTTCCAGGGATAACTGTAGTCTTTTTATCATTATAATTGCTAACTAATCCATTTAATATATCTGTTATACTATCTTTATTATTTATAAATATTGGAGATGTGCTTCCAATTCCTGTTATAGCTGCTGCAGGATCAGTATTATCTACCAATTTTCCTGTTATTTCTATTTGACCATTAGTACCTTTATGTACTGATTCAGAAGATTTTAAGTATGCTTCATTAAGTCTATACACTACAAAGTTACTAACTTTATAGCTTACCTTACCGTCTTCCATAACCTTTTCGTATGATAAATCTTTTATAACATATTTAGGTGTTTTAAAATATGGTTTTAAAGATCCACCAGCTGGTATATATGTAACATTAGATTGTAATCCTGCATCGTTTCCATTCCAAACGTTAGTATTACTATATAGCTTTGGAGATATGTTGTCTACAACATCTTCATTATAATAAAAATCTATTATTGTTACATCATTATTGTTAGACTGTATTGTTGTATATTGAGCATTTGCTTGACTATTATTATATTCAACATCTAATTGTGATGTACCCGCTCTTACTGATGCTTTTTTTTGCTCCATTACTGAATATGCATCATCTAAGCTTGGCATAGTACATATGTTATATCCCAAATAACTATATTTTTTACCATCAACTTGCATAACAAGTGTTTTAGTAATTTCCATAGTTGCTGAGACTGAATAATTATAATATTCACTATATGATATTTCAGCATCATCTGATGTAGAATTATTTAATAGTGTACTTTTTCCAGAAGACTCTTTTACTTCTTGAGTATTATTTTGCAATCCATTTATTATTTCACCATTTGCCTTATTTATATGTCTTACAAAAACTTCTCTACCATTTTCATATGCGTATATTTTAGGTGCTAATATAATGTTAAAAGCAATAAGCAAGAAGATTAATATTACTTTTTTATTCATACTATTCCTCCTTACTAACTATACTACTACTTGTTTTTACTGTCATAGAATTAATAGGTAATTCTTTTACAAATAGTGTTTGTGATGTTTCGTTTTTATTCATTACTGTATCTATATAAATTGTTATTTGATTGCTATTATAACTTACTTTTGCTCCAGACAAATCATAAAGTAGAATATTGTCTTTTGTATCTGATGATTCAATTACTATTTCAAGCTTTGTTCTTACTCTATAATTTTCGCCATCAAAATATACACAAGGCATTTGAACTGTTGCTTTTCCATTTAGTTTTATATGATTTTGCTTAACATATTCAACATATTCATCTATCATATCTTCATCTAATTGCTCTAATACATATTTTTTTAGTTTTCTTTTTACTTGTTCTTTGGTTATTGTATTATAATCTACTGTTAAAATATAATTATAATAATTTTCGACATAACTTTTTATTTGACTATAATATTGTTTGTTATTAGGATAATACTCTATTGGAGATATAAACTTTTCATTATTTTCATTTTTAAGCTCTAATTCATATACATCTTTTTGAACACTTGCTAATGTATATGGGTACATATCTGCATTAGTAGGTATTTTTTCTGAATTAATATTTATTTTTGAATTTCCTACTGTTATTGTATTGTATTTTTCAGCAAAATTTACTATTAATTCATTTAATTTACCTTTATATAATTTTCTTTTTCCATCAATTCTTTTAGTGTTTACTTCTATTACTCCCGAATTTAACAAATCATAAATTGCTAGTTGTTGATCTGTGTTATATGCATTTATATCTTTTACATCATAATTTGCTGAAGTATCTGGTTCTATATCTAATATTTTAGCTTTAATGTTATATAACCAAACTAATACTTCTTGATATTTAACTTTTTCGTCTGCATTAGAAGCGTTAACTTCTTCTCTTGTTACAATTCCTTGTTTTATTGCATATTCTACCCATATTGCATTTGAGTATGTTTCCTGAGTTGGAAGTGCAATTCCATCTATAGTAGGAACATTGTATAAGCATGATAAAATCATTTTAATTGCTTCAGATTTTGTAACTTTATCTTTTGTATTGGCATCCCCATCATTATATACTTGTGAAAAGCCATATATATCCATCTTTTGTTCGTATTTTTTATACTTATTATAATTTATATTAGCTAAGGTGTAACCTAAATATATCATTACAGCTATAATTATTGCTAGAATAACAGATATTATTGTTACAACAATTCTATGTTTTTTATTACTCTCTTTAACTTTTTTCTGTTGTTCTTCTTGATTTTTGTATGACGGAACAAACCCTTCCTCCATTTAGATCACACCTCCTCTTTTTTTATTATACACTATGGATTACAAATTGGACAAGGATAAAATCCTGTAAATGTTGTCTTAACACCATTTAGCGTACCTGTTGTTACAGATGTAGCCGCTTCTTGTCTAGATGTAACATATCTAGGTGACATATTCTTTATCTCACTTAGTTTATATTCTGGACAATTTATATCCTTATGATAAAGATTCATTTTTATTTGTGAATCTTTATTCGGTACTGTAAAGTAATATCTAGTTTTATTTTCTAATGTAGCTGTTCCAAAAGCTTTCGTATTTAGATATTTATTACCTACAGAAATACCTTGTACAAAAGCAATTATTCCTACACCATCTACCATGTTATATAGTTCATCTTCTGTTGTTGCTGGAAAAGAAAAAGAATATACCACTCCAGCTTGTCTAGCATATAGATTATTTTCATTAACAGCATAAGACATCTCATTAGATACTACTTCTGCTATTATTGATGACCTTGTATCTTTCAAATGTGTTACTATTTGTGATTTTAAACTTTGTTTTACCTCACTATCTACAACACCTGCTACTAATTCATCATTATTATTTGAATCTCCTAAATAAAAACTTTGAGCTTCTATATCTTCATCATATAAGTAATTGTATCCTCTATGTGTTACTCTATCGTCCATAGTAAACTCAATAGTATGAATTGATACAACATTAGAAGTTTCTGTACCAGGTACCATCTTATACTCTCCATTTGATCTTACAATTGAATATGTATATGTAAAATATCTTTTAGGTTTTAAAACTCTTTGAACTGAACTTGTACCATCACTAGCATTTACTGTTTCGTTTTTAGATACTCGTACACCATCATATTCAACTACGGCAACAGCAGGAACAAAAAGGTTAAAATATGATTCTGCTGTTTCATTACCTTCTATTCCTAATGTATTATACATAGCATTAAAGAAAGAATCTACTCCAACTTTTGCATTTACGTTTATCTTTTTATTGTTTGAATCTGAATATCCATAGTCTATGCTCTTATCTTGGCTTTCTACTTGTTTCATTTCATATGCTGCATCTTCTAGAGCTGAATCTATAACTCTTTGATAATACATTTCCATTTCTTCAGCTTTTATTGTAAATGTAACATTGATATATAACACTAACATAAACGGTAATATTATTGCTATAAAAACTAAAGCAAAATCTGTTATTTTCACCTTTTCACCTCCTATATCTCTGGTATAGTAATTGAACTATTTATTTTTATTACTATTTCTTGTGAACTTGCACTTGCATTTTTAGAGAATTTTCCTTGAATAACATTAGCTGGTAAGAAACATTTAAAATTATTGTATTCATTATTTAAGAAATATGTCTTACTCTTAGTGTCATCTAATGTAAATTTAACTATATATTCTCCCTCACCACTTTCTTCAATTGAAGAAGGAGATACAAAGCAATTAGGTGCTGTTCCCACAAGTCTTATATTATCTCTTATTTTTCCTACAAGATTTGTATCGTCTGCATTTAATATTTGAACTTTGAATGTTAAAATTCTATCTTTAGCAACATCAAAACTATATTCTGGATTTCCATTTACATTTGGCTCATTTCCATCTTGTAAATTTATTTTAATCAATATATCACTTTGATATAATTGGCTTATTTCTGTGTTTTCCCAGTTGTTATTTTTAATAGTTGCTCCATAAGTAATGTTTATTTTTTCCTTACTTGCTCCTCCTACTATAACATTTAATAATGAAGAAGCCATTGTTGTATTAGTATTTTTTACTGTAACATAAAACTTATCTCCTACATCAAGGAAAAAAATATCATTTTTCAAACTATTGTCTTTGTCTATTATATTACTTGTTTTTCCAGTCTCATCATTAAAAATATCCTTGTTATAATATGATTTATACTGTTCTACATAAGTTTCATTTCCTTCATCTGGATTAGTATTTGAAGGATCTACTGTTAATACTTTCTTTTTAGCCTCAACTTGAATATCATATGAGTTTCCAGTTGTACCAAGTCTTTGTATAAATTTATCATACATATCTTGGTCTATATAACCATTTTGCGCTACTTCATCTACAAACATTGTAACTGTTTTTAAAGTTAAGTTATATGACATATCATCTTGTCTTTCAAAATAGTTATATAAAGGAAGAAGTACTAATAATATTACTAAAAATATTACAGCCACAATCATACTAAGTGTATCCTTCATTTTATTCCTCCTTTTTTACCACTGCTCTTCAAGTTCTTCATCTGTAGCTTTTATTATATTTATATAAGTTGTATTTTCATTAGTGCTCTTATCTACAGTAAGTATATATTTATTATTCATACCAATCTTATTTATTGCCTCTTTATATGTTAAAGTTTTGCTATCTAACATAAGTGGTGTTTCATTTTTTGTTGATAAATTAATATTTACCACAACATCATTATTAACAGTATCGTCTGAATATCTGTCTTTTTTTATATAATTATAATAATACGATAAAACTTCTTGTCCTGTTAAAATCAAGTGCCTATTTACTTCTCCTGTTACAGTTACTGCATCATTAGATTGCTGATGCATGTAATCATAAGCTTCATCTGTATAATTCATCAGCGATGAAAATAAGAAAATAGTTAAAGATAAAGCTATAACAAAAATCATAGTATATATACCAATGTAAATAGCCTCATTTGCATTTTCCATATTTTCACCTCCTATATTTTAGTAAAACTAATTTTTGTTTTCATTAATCCATCATATTCAACTTCTTCAACTTTTGATTTATATTTGTCTTCATATTTTAAAATGCCATTATTATATTGGTCATTTAGATAATTTATTCCATTTTCATCATTAACGCTAAATCCATTGTATTCAACTACAACTAAATTTTCTTTGTAATATTTATTTGCACAATTTATTACATCTAGTCCTGTAACCTCTGTGTTATCATAAGAAGCATACTTTCCAAATCTAGCTGTTATAGATGTGTCTGTTGAGTTTACTTGTTTATATACTCCTTTCATTTGGGAAAATATAAACATTATTCCTGAAATTATAATAACTGTTACAAATATTCCAACGCCAAACATTAATGCTCTATTTGCTGATTCTCCCAAATGTTTTTCCTCCTATTCTATTCCATATCTTTGTTGATCTATTTTAAAGTTTTCTTTTATTTCTTCTTCTGTTAAAGCTCTATCGTATATTCTTACACAATATATAGTTCCTTTAAATTGAGTATTAGCACCAGCGCCTGCAAGTGGACTTCCACCAATTACTAAGTTAGTGCCTGTTGCAGCATTTACCATTTCAGTATTAAATGGTATACCATCAACATTACCATTAATTCCTAATAATTGTGCACTAGTTTCATATGCAAATTTATCTCCACCTAAAGTTAAGTCCATCTTTCCTACAGATCCAGCTATTGAATATATTTTATTAGCTTGCATTATTGTACCATCTGAAACAACTGAAGATAAATTATTTCCTGTTTTATTTGTATAAACATCAAAAGATATTTTTCCTCTTTTTGAGACACTTGTAGAATTTAATTGGTTAAATACTATTCCAGCGCCTCCATTATTTAAGCAACTTACTATAGATTGTTCTGAAGTGTCAGGATCTGTTACACTATCTAACTTCATTACAACTTCTATAGTCATCTCTGAGAAATTAAATTCTTTTAATGATACATACTCTTTTCCTGTAAAATGTAATCCATTGTATATCCATCCAGATTCATCATTAAAATCAAAACCAGATAATGTGGCATTATTTCCATTACCACTAAGATCTTTCCAAATATTAGCTGAATTTGAATGAACTGTTCCATCATTATACTCACCATTTAATAGAACAACAAGTCCGTTTGTAATATATGAGTTAACTAAAGAACTTGTATTTTCAGAACCTGGTGTATTAGTGCTTTCGTTATAGTTTTGGTTATCATCATTTACAGTCTTGTCTCTATATGTTTCAGCTTTTACAGTACCTCCGTAATTTACATATATTCTAGTATTATTTTGACTTGATGCTCCAAAAGTAATTAAATTATATATTACACTTGCCATAGTTGTATTTTTATTTTTTACTATTACGCTAAACTCGTCGCCTTCATTCATTGTATATACTTGAGTGTTACTTTCTGGCATATATATACTTGTAATTGCAGGTAAATTTCTAAAATCAATACCTTTATATACATCTAGTGATGTTTTTACAGTAAGAGTTCTATCTGTTGAACTAATTACATCTAATATTTGCTTCTCATTATATTTTTTTTCAGATAAGTCATAAGCTAGTACTAAATTATTATATGTTCCTGCATTTACTCCTTCATTTACAACAATTTGGTTATTTTCATATTGTTCTTTATATAAATTATAATCAAATTTTGCTCTAATTGTAGATAAGTCATCTGTATATGAATATATAACAGGATTATATTTTTTTGCTGTATGCTCCATATATACATCATAACTATTTTGAGTTACTGCTAGTTTTTTTATAAAATCACTGTACATTTCTGATGTTATATAGCCTTTAGCATTAACATTATCAACAAAATCAGTTGTTATTTTTAGTGCTAAGGCATAAGATATATCATCTTTTTTTTCATAAGCTATATATACTGGCAATATAAAAAGTATAACAACAGCTATTAGTACTGAAACTACTTTTTGTAAAATTCCATCCATATTATACCCCTCTTATTGTTATTACTTTAGATCCTAAATCAGTATCTACATCTTCTACGCTAATTGTAAAATCCTGATTATCCATAATATATCTCAAAGCTCTATTATATGAGCTTTCTCTAATGTTCATTTCTTTTGAATCCATTACAACTGAATCTAATATTTGAATATTTCCATTTTTATCTAAATACTTAATATTATATGCATTAACGCTAACATTAACGTTATCCTCATAATAATTAAAAAGATTAATTACACTAGTTCCTTTAATGTAATTTCCAGTATTACTCATAAGAAGAGTAGATTCAATATCATGTCTATAGATATTTCCAAAGTTTTTACCTGAACCAGCATTTTTTACTATATTTAAACTTGAATTAAAAAATATTATAATTGCTGATACAGTCATAACTCCAACTAATGTTGTAACACCTATCATTATTGCTTTTGATAGATTGTCCTCATCCATTCTACTCTCCTCCTTTCGTTATATAAACATATGTTAAAGCATATATTTTGATACACTCTAAAATATGTCTATATATAATGTTCAAGGTATATAACTAAAAAATTATATACCCTGAAATTATTCATAATTTATATATCTTTTATTTTTCTCTAGTAAATAATATTCCTAATACAACGTCTCCACTTGTGCTTTTAATAAGTTGTGCTTTATATCTGGCAGAAGCTGGTACATATGTAGAAGTGTTAGAGCTATCAGATAAAGTACTTACTTTAGCTTGTGCATGACTTGAATCATAGCTTAAAGCTTTGTCTATTGAAACTGTTCCGTTTCCTCTAACTTTTCCTAGTTCAAGTATATCTCCACCAACAATTGGTTGAACTTCAAGGATCATACTTTGATCTGTATTATATAATTGAACTGTAGAAACAACTTTTGCTCCTGTAACTACAACATCATCATATTCTTGTGTTAGTTGTTGTTGTAGTGCATCAGATAAATTTGTAACTTTGTTTGTTGCATTGTTAATTAAGTTTATAGCTGGATTAACTATTAACATTACAGCAGCTATAATTAAAATTGTTACAAATAATCCAACACCTATCATTATTGCTTTTTGTGCATTATCCATTTATATTCCTCCTTTACACAATTATATTAAAACATCTTCTTTCAGATGGTTTAAACTAAAACGCCATTTGACTAAAATAATTTAACATTTGTAGTATACTTACTATTAATAGTGGTGCTACTAAATATCCACCTATTAGCAAGACCATAGGAGTAAATCCTAAAACCTGTCCTATAGAAGCTTTTCTTTTAACTAGATTTTCATTTGCATCTTTTCTCTTTTCATAGAAAAATGCTCTTTCTGTTTCTAACTCATCAAAAGCTGCTTTTACAGGTATTCTTGTTACAGCAGATTCCAATTGTTCAATTATTCTCTGGAAATCTTTGTTTGGAACTGAATCTTTTAGCTCTTCAAGTGCTTCTTCAGCTCCTGCTTCATAGTTATTTAAGCATGTTGCTATTGGTTCTCTAAATGCGTATGAGAATCTACATAGCCACTCTAATATTGTCTGTACATCTACTCTATCAATGTGCATAAGCATTAAAATTATTGACTGAAATTGCATTATTTCATTTTCTTTATCCATTTTTCTTACACTATTTTTTATAGTTAAGATTAAATTTGGTATATGATATGCTATCACTGCAACACCTAATGCTATTAAAACATGCCAAAACTTAATATATGAATCATTTATTGTTGTTATTTTATCATAAATTCTATCTACAGCATCAGTATCAACAGTTCCTGTAGATTTATCTGTTAGACTTTCAGCTAATTCTTCTTTAGATACATTTTTATTCTTGTATTTTTGAATATATCCTAAGTCAAATTTTGCTATTTCATCTGCTGCAGCTTGATCTTCTGTACTTAGTTTTCCAAGAGATAAGAACTCATTACTTAGTTTTGTATAAGCTGCATTTTTAGTTATAATATTCATATTTAATATTAAAAATATTGTAAGTACAAAACCTATAAGTGCATAAGTTAATTTATTTACATATAGCCACTCTATGGTTAAATATGAATTTGTATCTTTTATTAAATTAACTTCTTTTTTATATTTAGCTGTATGTTGCCTTGTTTTAAAAGCATCTACAATGGTTCTTACAAAATTTATTTTATATAATTTTTCTTGCCATTTTACTTTTGAAACTCTATCAAATTTTATTTCTTCTCCATCTTCTCTTAAAACTCTAAGTAAGATGTATGACATAAATATTGATATTATAATTAATGATTGCATCACAAATCCTATACTACTACTATAAAAATTCGATAGTGCAGCAAAGTTATTTGTAGCCCATGATTCAATAGGTTTAATAAATATAAGTGGTATAACAGCTATTACTGTTAAACTTCTAAAAGTATTTTTTAATTTGTCTTGTTTTAATATTTCAAGATATATTTCATTTAATATATTATTTAGATTTTTTAGGTAGATAGATGTATCTTCTATTTTTCTATCACCTAATTCATATGTTAAAAATGAAATTCCTGCAAATAATTTTAAGAATCTATTTGGAGCAGTATCATAATATCTTTCAAGCTCAACTTCTGGCTGATCAGATATTATTGCTTCTCTTATTCTTTTTAGTTGTGGAGCAATTTCTTTCTCACTCATTTCATCTATAGTATCAGATAATGCTTCATCAACCATTCCATGCTCATGAAAAGCATGTCTTAGTGTAGTAAACGCTTCTGGCATCTGTCTTAATATTTTATTTGAAACAGATGTAATTGTTATATCTGTAACTTTTTCTACGACAATAATAAGTCCTATCATTATTATTAATGTCATATATAAATCATTTACTACATTTACAAATATTGCTAAAGCCACAAACATAACAATCAACGTCAAAGTCATTAGTCTACCTGTATTTCTTCTAAGTTCATACTCAGAATAATCATTTGACATTTCATATTTTAGTCTTATTTTTTTAGCATAATATTTGATTAACGGCATTTTTACAAAAGTCATATACATTACTTGGTATAATTTATCAAAAGTCTCTTTAAAATTAACTTTATTTTTTACAACTAATGTATCTTTTGCTTGTAAAATTGAATTGTTACTATACCTTCTTTTTAATACAGCATAATAAATTAACAAACTTGCAAGGCCAATTACAGATACAACAACTAATGCAATTGCTATATTTGTCACTTTATCACCTCCAAGCCATATCTAAGAATTCATCAAAAGCTTTTATATCTTCTGCAGACATATTATCTCTCATTGCTTTAATGTTTTCTTCGCTAATAGGATTTTTAAATACATATTTTCCATCAACAAATTCTACGATGTTTCTATATGTATAGTTTTTACTTTGTGTCATATGTTGAAAATATTCAACAGCATTATCCATAAACTTGTCTAGTTTTTGATTTACATCTTTTACTTTTCTATAATCATTATTATATGTATATGTTTGCTCTAATGGAATACATTCTGTTATTCTTTCAATGTATCTAGTACCATCTACAGCTCTTTTTAAATGTATATCAAAGTTTATAACTTGAACAACCTGTACTTCTGCAACTTGTTCAGAATTGAACATTCCAATTTTTAATAATGAGTTTCTAAGTGATGTTATTAAGTTTGGAAATGTCTTTGCATGGTGTGTAAATAATGTAAATTTAGATGCAACCTGTGCCATCTGAATCATCCAAGCAGCAACTGGATCAGTTGCAACCTCTCCTAATATGTTTACACCACCATCTGTTTTCTTTTGAACATCTAGTCCTTCTTGTCCTGTTATAGTATCTGTTTCTCTTAAAGATAAGATGTTATGATATGGATAAATTTTTCTTAAGTGTAATTCGAATGCAGTTTCCTGTACACGAATTGTTATTGTTGGATATAAGAATTTCATTATAGCCATCAATAATGTAGTTTTACCACAACCCTGCTCACCAGTTATTGCAGTAACTCTGGCTCCTCTAATTAAATATTTTAATAACTCTACAACATTTTCTTTATTTTCATGAACAAGTAATTGTTCAGGTGAAATTAATGTAGGTGGAGCAAATTTTCTAACAAAAAAAGCCCAAGATTCAGAGAAGTTTGGTCTAAGAACAACAACTCTGGAACCATCTTTCATTTCATTTATTTTATAACCAACAGACTCAGATAACTGTCCTGGGTTATTATATTTGTATATGTTTTGACATACTCTTTTTAACTCTGCTTCACTACCAAAAGATAAGAAAGATAAATATGTAGCTTTACCTTTATAGAATATCCATACAGAATCATATGACATTGGTATTTTAGCTTCATTCATTTGTGTTAAGTAATCATCAATATCACTTAACTGATCTAGGAATGATGGTGGAATACCTGATACACCACCTGATACACCATCAATATTCATATCTCTTATATCATCTACGACGCTATATCCTTTATATTCTTGGTATATTCTTTGTACTACTATCTCTAGCTTGTCTTCAAATGAAAGTGTTTCAGTTGAAACTTCATTTGTAAATATATCATCAATCTCTTTTGCTGTAATTACATATGAAGGTACTGTAGCATCAAATTCATATTTTGGATAATCTAGAGCGTACTTTGTTATTATCTTTGTTAAAGCTTCTGCTTTATATGTTTTCTTGTAAATATGCATTAATATTTCAAATTTATCTTGTGATGTTAATTCATTAAAGTTATTAAATGGAATTGCATAGTTAATATTAAAGTTATTTACTTTATAATCATTCTTTAGCAAATCAAACATTAATGATTTTACATACTTTTTATCATTTGAATCAGCATATCCGGCACCTTTTAAAGCTCTCTTTAATTCATATTTAACATTTTTTCTTCTTTCAAATTCTTCTTCAGATAATGCTAAATCATACAAATTCATTCTAGTAATTTCATCAAATTGCTTTTTTATATAATTTTGCATAGTAGAAAGACTATATGTTGTCTTTTCTCTTGTTAAACTATCTTCTACCATTTGGTCTGCACCAGATTTTTTTACTTTGTAATAGAAAAACGCTGCTACAAATGCTAATAAAAGAAGTATTAACAAAATATTAAATACAAATGCAACTGACATCATATCACCCCTCTTACTCTTTTATTTTTAATATTTTTACTATTTCCTCTACTATTTCTGTTGCCCTTAGCATAAACTCACCATTATAATCTTTTGCTGGAGCGTTTATATTTCTGTATAAAAAGTCTAAGACATTACCATCATTACATGCATCTGTAAATAAATAGTTATGTGGAAGTACGTAACATGGTTCTGGAATTTTGTACTTTAATTTAACATTAAAAATATTATACTTAGATCCAGACTCATAATCTCCTAAAACAAATATTTTTTGTTTATCTTTTAAGCTATCTATACTATTAAGTTTCTTTAATACGTTATTCAATTTTTCTATTTCCTGAGGAATTACACACACTATAATGTCTGACTGTTCCATTACTCTTATTGCACTATCATCAGTAGTAGTCTTAGGTAAGTCTATAAACACTAAGTCATATACTTCATCTGCATTTTTAGCAATTAGTGGCATGCTAATTAAATTTTCTCTTTTTTCTGTTGTTGTATTAGCTATGGCACTATAAAGTATATCTAATCTTCCTTTTAATACAGGCTTTGAATAGTTTTGAATTATGTCCGGTGACAATTTATTACTCTTAATTAAACGCATTATTGCATTCATACCAAGATTAGTATCATTAAAACTATTTGCATTTACTAAATCATCATACATAGTAAATGATGAAGCTATTTTTTTAGCATTTGAATTTGCATCTATTAAAAGAGAAGATGTTTTATGTGTTATTCCCATTAGAGAACTAATAGCAATAGCAGTATGTGTACATCCACTTTTTCCCTCTTCTGGACTCCAAAATACAATCTTTGCCATTTAATTTCTCCTCCTTTTTATTTCTTTTAATACTTCTTTAGAAGAAACATCTCCTAATATTCTAGAAATATACTCACATAAGTACAATATATATGTTTTTGTATGTTTTCTTAAATCTATAAGTCCACTGAATTGTGAATCTATATTAACCATCATATCTTGTTCATCAGTACTAATATCATAAACCTCATCTGTCCACTTAACTGCATAATTATTTATTTTTTCTTCTAAATAATTTGTTGCTGCTCTAGATAAGTATGCTCTATATAAAATCTTTGAAAATACTAATTCTTTATCTGGATTTTCTTCTCTCATTTTATGTACAAGTTCATCATTTTTTGTTACTGATATAACATTAGTATCTATATACATATATGATTTATCTACTTGTAAATCTTTAAATTTAGCGTACGTATTTGCATCCTCTATATCTATTAAGACATAATTATATAATTTAAGATCTATATTCTTTTCACTTAAATATTTTTCTAATGAATCGTATGAATCAAACCCAACTGCAAAGTCTATATCCGCATATCTAGTTACATATTCTGAGCTATTATCTATAGTTGGTACTATACATTTATATTTTTTATCTGATGTAGCATCAATTACTAATACAGATTTTCCCATAATATTTAAAGCTCTAGCTGTTGCAATTACAAAGTCATATTTATCTACATATCCATACATTCCAATTACTTGCATTTAAACTACCTCCTACTATTTTCCTTCTAATAAGTTTTCTCTTTCAGTTTGTTGCATAATAATAGATTGTTGTGCTCCTGTAACTACATTTTCGTAATCATCACTATTTTGTGATTTGTAGTTTTTGATTCCACTTTCTATTGTAGATCTTGACTCAGCATTTAATCTTGAAAGCTCAGTACTTGCATTTTTTAGTAAATATTGGTTTGATTTCATAGCACTCATAACATAAGTATTTGGTTGATAGTTTTGTGTTGTTTTTGTTGAAGCATTTGCAAAGTTTTTATATTTATATATATAATCATATAATTTAGTTGCTGCTTCAGTTACATCCATCTTTTTAAGTTCATCCCAGTCTTTTTCAATAACTGTTTCAAGATATCCTTTTGTTTCACTTTCAATATCTGAAGATGTTTTAACTTGAGCATCACTATCTGTATATCTTAAAGCATATAATTTAGATCCACTGTTTAAGAAAGAATCAACTACTGCACTGTTTAATAGTTGGATTTCATCCTCAGATAATTTCATCCAGAAAGTTGTGTCATATATTTTATCTATGTTCTTTTGTGCAAGAACTATGTAATCTGTTCCATTAGGATACATTATTCTAATATCTACAGTATCTCCCTCAACAAGATCACTAGGCATAAGAACTGTATTTATTTCAACGTCTCTTACATCAGCAGCTACAACTTCATCACTTACCATATCTCCTGTAATAGGCACTTTTGCAGCTATATTATATTTTGCACTTAGTCCAACAACACTTCCTGAAGATACAACTCCTGTTGGTACTGTATGATTGTTTACATTTACAGTTTCAATCATATCTGCAGTTATAATTTCTCCTTGTACAACGTTTCTTTTTAAAACAACTACTGGTGTAGTATAGTTTTTAATATAATTTTTGTTTGTTCCATCTTTATATGATTTTATAGTAAAGAAAGAAAATACACTTACACCAACGGCTACAACGATTCCAACACTAGCTCCAATCAATATACCTTGTATTGTTTTCTTTTTAATTTGACTCATTCCTATCATTTGTTATCAACCTCCATAAACCAATCAAATTACTTATTTTTTCGGTTATACTTCTTAATTTAGTATATCTCTAAAAGCATAAAAAATCAACCGCGAAAAAATAAAAAAAAGGTCACGTTTTGAATTGAAATATAAATGTAATTTATATGACACTTGTTTGTATTTTATTTAGTTGTATTAAAAAAGAAAAAAATTTCTCTTATTGCTTTAAGAGAAATTTTCCAAATATAAATTTTAGATAATCTGTTATTCTTGATTTATTTATAGTATTATTAGCAACAATGTTAGTCTTGCCTATGCTTTCATTTGTATTTTTATCTATTATTTCTACACTTCCAATAATATCACCAGATTCTATTGGTGCAGATAGTTCTTCATTATATGTAACAATTTGATCTGTATCAACATTTTTGCCTCTTTCCACAAGACTATATATATCATCTTGTAACCTTGTTTCTAGTTTTTCTGCTATATTTTTGTTGATTTGTAATTCCTCTAAAATAGTACTAGAAGAGCATATTTTTTTCGTTTCATACGTTGCAAATCCATAATCTAGCAACGTTTTTGTTTCAGCAAGTCTTACATCTGAGCTTGGAGCTTTCATTACAACAGATATATACGTTGTATCTTTACGTGTTGCAGTAGCTACTAAATTATATAACGCATTAGAAGTATATCCTGTTTTTAATCCTGTAGCTCCATCATAAAATCTAATTAGTTTATTTGTACTAGTAAGCTCTGTCTTTCCACCTCTTAAGCTATCCATCCAAATTGAAGTATAATTTAAAATATTAGGGTGTTTAGTTATTAATTCTCGAGCCATAAGAGCTACATCTTTTGCACATGTGTAATGACCTTCTTCATCTATGCCATGACAATTCATAAAATGTGTGTTTTCCATTCCTAGTTCTCTTGCTTTAGCATTCATAGCAATAACAAAATTTTCTTCGTTTCCTCCAATTAGTTCTGCCATTGCAACGGTTACATCGTTTGCTGAAACTACACATATAGCTTTTAATGCCTCATCTATTGTTAATTGTTCTCCTTCTTCAAACCATATTTGAGAGCCACCCATACTTGCAGCATTCTTACTACAAGTTACTGTATCTGTATATTCTAATACTCCTGAATCTATCTGTTCCATTATTAATAACAAAGTCATAACCTTTGTAACAGACGCCGGAAGCATTCGTTCATTTTCATTATTTGCATATAATATTCTACCAGTACTCGGTTCCATTAATATTTGCGCCTCAGATTCAAATGTAAAAGAAGGATTAGCAACTGTTGAAATACTACTTTCTTGCTTATCTTTTGACTTCTTTTCATATAAATAATTTGCACCAAATATATACTGTATATTCAACATATTAACTATTAGTAATGCAATTAGTATTTTATATAACTTATTCACATATTCCACCTCAATATATTGTATTAAATAATATGTAAATTTATTAATTATATTGTATAAATATACAATCCTAGCTTTCAAATTTTTATACTAGTATATTGGAAATATATATAAATAAGGAGATATGATTTAACATATCTCCTCTGTATTTCACAAACGTATATAAGACAAAAATTCCACAAATCTTATATACTAACCATAGTATATCATAATTTTGCTTTCTATTCAAATAAAAATAAGGAGATATGATTTAGCATATCTCCCATGTATTTCACAAACGTATATAAGACAAAAAATTCACCAATCTTATATACTAACTATAGTATAGCATATTTCTGTTTTTTGTTCAAATTAAATAAGGAGATATGACTTAACATATCTCCTCTGTTTATAACCAATGTATATAAGACAAAAAAATTCACCAATCTTATATACTAATATTAGTATACCATATTTATATAAAAATGTAAAAGGAGATTAGAGCTCTCCTTTTACGTCATACAACAAAGATATATAGGTCTATAAAAACCCATTCCCTATATATCAATTGTATTATAACATAATTTTGTTTTTGGTTCAAATTAAAATAAGTAGATATGATTTAACATATCTACTCTGTTTGTAATATCATATATAAGACAAAAAATTCCTCAAATCTTATATACAAGTATTAGTATATCATGTTTTAAAATAAAAATAAACAAGATATTATATCTTCTTTACTATTAGCACCACACCATAGCTTTCTTTATATTTAGTATTAAAGATTATTCTCCAAAATACTTTTTGATCTATTCGTCGCCTAAAACTTTACCGCCCACATAGACTATCTGGAGTTTTCTAATAACAAAAAATATGGAGAAAAATCTTCTCTTTTATTTAATATAATGAATCTAAATCATTTATATCTATACTATATAATTATATTCTACTTGTATAAGTTACAGTAGTTTTGGCACAGTTATTAAACTAAAAATTTTAATTCAAAAGCTCAATTTAAGCTACTAATCTTTGCTAATTTTAGTTTTAATACATTTTTTTATTAAATTTCCTACAAATATTCCAACTAAGGATATGATTCCAAATATAACAAATATACTTATATCGGGAATAACAAATCTCTTATATGCTAAATCATACGTTATATAATCACATAACATAATAGAGATTCCAAAAAGTAAAACTAAAAGGTATTTACTTCTACCTCTAATTTTCAAACTATAAATTACTGATGTAATAAAAGTACTCAAAGGAAATAAATAAATAAAATATATTATACCGCCTAATCCTGTGCCCTCAACATCTTTATTACGCCAAAGTATTATTTCTGATATAATCAAAATAATAAAATATATAATTATTGGTAAAAAATCCTTAATTTTTTTCTTCATATATACTCCACCTCTCTTATTTTAATATTATCATAAAAAAATATATTTACAATATCTAATATTACAATTAAGCATTTTTATCTACTTACATTTAAATTATTATTTAGATTTTAATTAAGATTCAATTTTATCTAAATTCTTCTTAATATATAGAAGTCTTATAACGCTTTTGGCTCAGTTTTTTCTTGGATCATGTATTACTCACCTATTCTACAATTTTAGGTAATTCTGTATATAATAGTTATTTTCTAGTTCTAATATTGGTAAATATAAATCCTTTTTTAGATTTTCTAATACATTTACATGTACAATTGAAATTTCTACTTCTTTAAAATCAATTTTTACAATTCTAAATTAAAATTTGGTTATATACTCATCTTCTTGCAGTTCTAACTTATTAAAATTTAATTCATATACTTTTTCTAAATCCAATTTAGCTATAAACATTTTAAAATCATCTTTATTTGCTTTCTATTCAAATTAAAATAAGGAGATATGATCTAACATATCTCCTCTGTATTTCACAAACGTATATAAGACAAAAATTCCACAAATCTTATATACTAATATTATAATATCATATTTATATGAAAATGTAAAATGAGTCTTTTGTAATCTCTTTATTTACGCTTTTAGTTATATATATTATATTTATGTAATTTATTTTGTTCATATTATTGAATAAAAAGCGCTTTCTATTGCAAAATTTCACTTTTTATGGTATTATTATATGGGTAAAAAATTGTTTACCCGATTTTTAATAAAGGAGGAATTTTATGAGAATTTTACAAGTTACCGGATTTCCAAACAATGGTGCTGGTAGTGGTACTTTAATAACTACTCAAGCTGAGGGATTAGTAAAAAATAATCATGCAGTATGCTGCATATTATCTGAAAACAATACTAACTTTCCTAGACTTGCTGGTGTTAAATATCACATGATACCTTTTACTGCTGAAGAAAACGCAGAAAAGATACCTGGTCAACTAGATTTTAACTTTCCTATGTTTACAACTCACACTAGATCAACAGCCACATTTTGGAACATGGATCTCGATGAAATAAAAGCAATTGAACAAAAATATAGGGAGGCTATTGCACAAGAAATCGAAGAATTTAAACCTGATGTAATTCATGGTCAACACAACTGGATTCATAACGCTGTTGCTACAGAATTTGATTTACCAGTAGTAGTTACAATCCATGGAACTGACTTAATGGGATATGAAAGAAGTCTTAACAGATTAAAAGAACTTAGAGAGCTTGTACATTCTGGTACACTTTCAAAAGATGAACTTTTAAAATGTAAAGAAGAAGTGGATAAATATGCTCACTTTGTACAAATGGCAAGAAAATCCGCTGCTGATTCTCAAGGAATAATTGTTATTTCAGAGGCTCAAAAGCAAAAATTCTGTCAATTGTTCCCAGATCAAGCAGATAAGGTTGAACAAATCACTAATGGTTATAACCCAGATGTATTTAAAGTTATGCCTGTAGATAAAAAAGATGTTTTAGCATCTCTTACAGCACAAAATACACCTGATGGTAAAATACCTACTGACTATGATAAGATAGTTACTTTCGTTGGAAAGTTTGCAGATTTCAAAGGTATTGACGTAGCTTTAGACGCTGCTAAAAAATACGAAGAAGCTGCCGCAGAAAACGGCTTAAAAGTTGCAACTATTATTGTTGGTAGCGGTGCTTTAGAACAACAACTTAAAGCTCAAGCAAAAGATTTACAATTACAACATACTTATTTTGTTGGAAGACAACAACATGATGTAATACGTAAGATTCAAAATGCTTCAGATGTTTCATTAGTTCCATCAAGAGAAGAACCTTTTGGTCTTGTTGCAATTGAAGCTACTGCATGTGGACATCCTGTAATAGCTACAAACAATGGTGGTCTTTGTGAAGTTGTTAATAACACAGGTAAAAGAATTAAAAAAGATTTTGATCCTTCTACTGATGCACAAGATCCAAGCATTCTAGCACCAGACGCTGGAACAACAGATGTTTACACTACACCTCTTGGTATATTAATACCTCAAGAAGATAGTGAAGCTTTAGCTGATGGAGTTATGGATATCGTTACTGGTAAAAAGACTTTCGATGGTCAACAAATAGCTGAATTTACAAAAGCTAATTATGATCAAGAAGTAATAAACCAAAAACTTCTTGCTTTATTCGGCAGAGTTTCTGAAAACTATGTATCTAAAGGCAGTGGGGCCAAAGGTAAATCATACACATTAAAACCACAAACTAGTGGGTTTGATCGTGAAGATTAAAAATAAAAATACGCTTAAAATGTAATTAATTTTTAAGCGTATTTTTTTGTGACATAAAAAAACCGCTACTAGATAGCGGCTTAAACAAAAAATTAAATAGTTATTATTCAACGTCTTTTTTCTCTTCTTTTTCAGCTTTTCTTAATTTCGAATTAATATCTGTTGTATTTCTACAAGTAATAATTTGAATTAACATGAATTCGTATGTTATTCTTATTATTAAATTTCCAAATATTAATAAAGCTACAGCTGATATAATATTTACAGCAATTAGACCTAATGACAATAAAGTTACAAATATAGCAGCTACAAGATATGTTATTTTTAACAATGTTTCAACTACCATATTTTTAAAGCTTAATGTTTCATATAACCAGCCTAAAAATCCTGTGAACTTACCTTCATTCTTTTTACTTAAGAATGTAAAGTATAGTGCAATTCCCCCAACTATTGCAACTATTAAAGCAATAATTGACCAAATTCCTAAAACAGCCATGCTATCAGCAGCTTTTGATACGCTGTTTAGAGAACTAGGACTATATAAACTTGAAGAACTCATAAAATCCCCTCCTATTAATACCATAACATAAACAAATAAATTATTCAATATCTAGTTCTAAGTTTTCCATAGGTATCTCTACTTGAATTATTCCCGCAACATATGGGGCTATACTTTCCGGATTAAAAAATATAATAATATCTTTATCGTTTATTATATAATTGCTAAATGTATCTACATCTTTTACAAGACCTTTTGATATCCATGAATCATTTGAATATTGTTTAACTTTACTATTTTCTTTTATCTTTTCACCGCAAACATTAAAAAGTTTTTCTATTAACTCGGGATATTTTTCTATAATATCTTTCATTTCTATTACTTCATCTTCTTTAAAAACAATAGTAAAAACCTCATCTAAATCATGACCTATTCCAACGTTGCTTTTTATATTAAATTTAAAAGATGTAATATCATTATGCTCAAATTCTTCAAATGAAATTGTCAGCTTCTTCTTTTGAGATATATACTCACTACTTTCTAATTTTTCTTTGTAATAATCTATTTTTTCTTTTATCTTGTTATTTACTTTTTCATATTTTGTAACAGGATAAAAAATATTTATACTTTTATCCTTAGTATCTTCACATATACTTTCTATTTTATATTTGTCTATATTATTTGATACATCTTTAACACTCACTATATTATTACTTTCTATTGAGACGATTTTAGAGGAAAGTATCATAACAAAGCATAAAAAAAGAGCAAGTAATTGTTTATGATTCATATTATCACCTAAAACAATTATATGCTCACTCTATTTTTTTATTTCTATTTTTCATCTAAATCAAATGGAACATTTAAAAAATAGTCTACCTTTTTTACTACTTCTTTTCCATCTACATAACAAATTATATCAATATCTCTACACATATCTACAATGTATTGTAAACATATTCCACATGGTATTAGTGTAGAATCAAAATCTTTAGCATCTCTTCTTTTTCCAGCAACTGCTATTGCAAGAAATTCTCTATCTCCATGAGATATAGCAGTTTGTATTGCATTTCTTTCAGCACACACAGATAAATTAGGGATTTTACTATCTTCTACATTAACACCAACATACACTGTTCCACTTTTAGCAAGTAGGGCAGCACCAACTGTATAGTCTGTAGAGGGTGTATATGCATTTTTAGAAATATTCTTAGCAATATTCATTAAATCTTCTTGTTTCATATTCAATTCTCCTTTAAAAGCTTAGCTTTTTTAATATTTCAGGTCCTATTAAAACCAATTGGTATACAAATAATACAATAATTATACCTAGTAATGCACTATATATCATATTTATTGTTCTAGCTTTTGTATGAGTAACCTTCATTCCAAATATCATTAAACTTAATATTCCACAAATTGCTCCAACAAGAAAACTTCTTGTTATTATGCATGCATAAGTTGTAAGGCCAAATGCTAGTGCAATCTTTAAACTTGGTCCAGAATGTGCATATTCTTCTCCTCTGCCAAACATTCCCTTTAAAATGACTGTCAATACAACTATCATAAATATAACAGTAAGTAGTATGTTTCCACTAGAAGAAAACACATTTGCTAATATACTACTAGTTGCAACTTTTAACTTGTCCGAAAAAAGAAAATATGCAACTATAACAGATATACTAGATGAAATAAGTACTCCACCTGCTGCAATATCTTTAGCAGCTTTTGCTCTGTCATCATATTTGTCTGTAACCAAATCAACAATATATTCAGCAACAGAGTTTATCATTTCAGAGAATATAACAAATCCAACTGTTAAGCACAAACAAACAAACTCTGTTTTATCTAATCCTAAGACTACTCCTGCAAGTAATACACATACAGCACAAAAGTAATCTATTCTTAAGTTTCTTTCTGTTTTAAAAGCTTTTATAACACCATCTATTGAATGGTGCAATGCTGTAGCAAAATTTTTGTTTTTAACATTTTTTAGTCTTTGTAAATTTTCTTCTCTTTCATCAAGGTTACTTTTTTCTACTTTTTCTTGATCTTTATCCATTTACTTCACTAACTCCTATTTTACTTAATATCTTTTCTTCTAAAGCTCTCATTTCTTTTTTCTCATCTTCAACCATATGATCATATCCCATCAAATGACATACACCATGTGTTATCATATAAAGCATTTCTCTTAATATACCTGTTTGATATTCTATAGCATGCTCTTGTAAAACATCAATACATATTATTATATCTCCAAGTTCAAGTTCTCTTACTTTTTTATCTTCTTCAAGATTTGCAAAGTCATTTATTTCTTCTCTTGAAAATATTGGAAAAGATAATACATCAGTTGGTCTATCTACATTTCTATATTCTTTATTTATTCTATGTATTTCATCTTTATCTACAGCACTTATTGATATTGATACATTTTGATTTTCTATATTTTTCTCAGCTAATGCAGTTTGAACAATAGTATCAATATCTGATGTAATATCTCTATCACATTTTTCTTTAATATATTCAACAAGTCTTTCGTCTAAATCCACATTTATTTTATTCATTTTATTTTTAATTCCTTTCTCTAAAGTATCCTACTTCTTCTGATATTTGATAAACAATTTTTACTTCTATTTTTTCCTCATCTTCATATTCTATACTTATTTGTGAATCTAAAATTTTTCCATTTCTAACATTAGGCATTATTTCATTTTTTATATAGCTCTCTGCATCATTTTGTGCCTTCTGTAAAATCTCTTCTTTAGTAATCTCTATATCAATTAAATCATATATTTTAAATTCATACCAGCTAATTCCTATATTATTACCAAATATTTTTACACTTTTGCTATTTTTTATTATATCATACTTTAAAGATTTATCCAAATAATTTATGTAATTTTCTTTTTTATTTATATCTATACCTATACTATATTTTGTTTTGCCAGTATAATTTTTTTGCTGTATTAAATAGCTATATTCCTTTTCATATTCATACTCTGTTTTTAAAGTTATTACACCTTTTGCTGTAACGTCTTTTGTATCTACAGTATCGCTGTAAATTTTCCCTTCAATTAAAATTCTACCATCTTCTACATAATCTCCTGCTTTAGATATTGCTGTTCCATTTTCAACTACAATTTTTTCTATAATTCCACTTTTATCTGAAATTATATCTCCTATACTATTTGTATTTATTGCTCTATCTGGTAGTTTTGTCTTTTCAACAATATTTACATATACATTTGTTCCTTCTATATCTATTCCCACCCAAGCTATATCTGGTACCATTACTCTTAAATTATTTATAACCTTTTTAGTCTCTAATCCTATTTTGTTTTTTCCAACAGCTACTCCTGAGCTTTCTAAAGCTTGTTTTATATCTTCAGTTTTTATGTAGTTATTTCCAGATATTTCTATATTCCATATAAATGTAGTAGATGCTATACAAAGACTAAAAAATATTGCTAATAATATTATTACTAATCTTCTCTTTCTATATTTAAATAATTTAAAATATATTCCTTCTTTTTTTAAAATCTTAACTTTGCATTTAGTCTTTTTAGATATTTTTCTAAGTTTTTTAAAGTCTTTTATAGCAATACTAAACCTTACTATTCCGCCTCCAATAGTTTTTATATTCCAAATGTTTATATTATTTATTTTACAAAGATTTATATATCTTTCTGTAAAAAAGCCCTGCACCTCAACTTCTACAGTACCGCTTATTTTCTTTATTCCTTCCTCTAAATTCATTATTATACCTACCTATTTTGAAATCCAACATTACTTATTTTTCCTGATATAAGTAACTCTGAATCTGTAATCTCATTTATTTTCAAACTACTTCCATCTAGTATTACATATATATTTTGAGTTTGAATTTTTATATAATTATCATAATAATCTACAATGTTATTTTTTCCTTCTATTAATATCTGAGCATTTTCTATCATTGTTATTCTTGCTAAATCTGATAACTCTTGTGGTAAATTTAACGTTTCTATAAATCTCTCTTTTACCTCTGAAACTTTTGATTTAAAGCTTATTTTTTTTAACATTTTTTTGCTATCCTTTTTTATTTTTTTCACGCTATTTATCACCTATCTTAAGTATATTTATACTTCTTATTTTTTATTACTTAGAAAAGAAAATAGCAGAGAAAATAAACTTCTCTGCTATTTTAAATTACAAGAATTTCATGCTCGCTATCTTTTGTTTTAGCATTTAAATATCCTTTTATTCCTTTTCCTTCATCAGATAAAGAATACTTGTGTTCTATTTGATAATTAATTAATTTTGGAACATTATTCTCTATTACTAATTCTTTTAAGAATTTTTCTTTCTTTACATTATATATTTTCTTCTTATATAATGCTACTCTTGCTGTAGATTTACTATTCATTTGTCTTGGTACAATGTATTGATTCTTTGATGTAATTATACTTACAGGACCATTTTCATCATCAATTTTATCGTAAGAAAAAGATTTTATTCTCTCTCTTCCTCCTAGCCATATAAAATATCCAAAATGGTGTATTTTTCGTATTATTAACATTTGTTCATACTTTCCGTATAAACTCCTCCTGTTCAATAATGCAAAGCTTTGTTGACATGTCCAGTATAGAATCATCTCCATAATAATAATCTAAAACATGTGGAAACCTCATACTCAAAACCTCCTTTTTTTAATTAAAAATTAGTAACTATTTTTATGTACGACTACTATTATACTACTTTTGTGATTAAAAGTCAATTATGTAAACACATAATAAAAAACAGGTGGAATTTATCCACCTGTTTTCTATTGTTTTTCTAATATTGTTTTTCCATCAAATGTATAGTAACCTTTATTTAGTTCTATAACATTTACTGTTTCGTCTCTGTTTAGATAATCTGCAACTGAATAAGAATAAGTCATTTTTCCTGTTTCTATACTATAAATATTTATAGATTCTCCATTTTGAACTCCTATATATTTTTCTACACAGAATAATTTTGTACCTTGAGCTTTATCTACTTTTACTTTTCCATCTTTATCTACTACTGATACAACATTTTCTTTTGTATTTTCTATAGTTAAATAATCATTTGTAGCATTTACTTCATCTTCTTGAGCTAATTCTATTTGAGAATTTTTACCTAATAATAATAGTTTTTGTGAAGTACTACCTTCAATGTTCTTTTCAACAGTAAGTCCAAATCCTTTAGATGAATATTCAACTATTCCATCCATTACTTTCTTACCTTTGAAAGTATATACTTCATATGATGAAACATCATTTGATGGATTTAATACAAGATATTGTAAATTGTTTATATTGTTTCCATTAAATTCACATCCTGAAACTTTAACTGATTTTTTATTTTCATTTATTATTTTTACACCATCTGTTTCATTTTCTATGAAATATACATTTCCATCAATGTCTTGAACTGGATTTATTTTATTTTCTGATTCTAATACTTTTTTAAAGTCTGTATCATATACAGTATATTTGTATTTTCTTGTTCCTGAAGTTACATTCTTTTGTTCTACTACAACATATTTTTTGAAATATACTCTAGCATCAGAAGAATAATCTTCAGATGTATCTAATTCTGTTTTTAGTTTTCCTTTTTTATCATAAAAGCTTATCTTTCCATCAGATTTTAAAATATTGTATGATATATTAACATCTTGATTATCTTGGAATAATTCTTCTCCTGTTACTAAATCAAAATATTTCTTTTCTCCGTCAAAAGATATATAAATTATTGTATCATATTCATCATTAAATTTATTAGCATATGAAATACTATGTAATGCAACTTCTGTTTCATAAAATTGTTTTCCTGATTCATTTATGAAAATATATTTTCCATCTTTTTGACATTCAAATACAACTTCTGTTGCTTCTTGAACTGTAGTAATTGATATATAACTATATTCTGGATTTATTATAACTTTTCCTTTATAATCTATTACTCCATATTTTCCATCTTTTTCAACTTTATAAAATTTTCCACCAACTACTTGTGTAAAGTTTGTATATTCACCAAATTTTACTACTTCACCTTTATTTTTATTTATAAGTGCCATTTGTGTAGTTCCTGTATCTTTATCTAGTTTAGATACACATGTAACATCGTAATAGAAGTCATCCATTGAAGTATATCCTTCATATTCTTTAACTTTTCCATCTAAATCAACATATGTATATTTACTATCTGTAACATCAACTAGTTTTTGATATCCAACTAATGTTGTATCTTCTTTCTTTCCACTAGTTCCACAGTTTTTTACAACAACTACCACTAATATAATAGCAATAATTAATAAAGCTAATTTTACTATTGGTCTTTTTAATATTTTAGATAAAGTGGTACCTTTTTTTCCGGCAGCCCCACGTGAGTTTGTTTTCTTATCCATAATCTACCTCTTTTCTATCGTTTTTTACATGTATATCGTACACTATTTTATATTTTTTGTCAATATTTTGCAGCGTATACGTTATTACTATAGCTTAATTTTTATACCATCTTCGCTATCAATAAATACTAAATACATTTTATTATTATTTTCATCTTCTAAATCAAATCTTGCAACTATATTTTTAGATTCACCTTCATCTAAAAATCCACTAACAAACTCTTCATCTCCAGAATATTGACAATATTTCAAATCATAATTTGTAGCATTATATAGTCCTAAGTCATACAATGAAAAATATTCACTATCTTTTAAAGATTCAACATCTATATTTACATAGTATTTATCCCCATCTATTGAAACATCATTTACTTTTATTATAAAAGATTCTCCAATTCTTACTTCATCATTAATATTATATTCTTTATAATCCTTGAATTTTTGTTCATAATAATTATCATAATCAACAACTTCATTATTAACAAATTCATCAAAGCATAATGCTATAAACTTATATGAGAATATATTTATTAATACGCAAATAATAATTGCAATTATAGCAATTATTAGTGCTATAATTGATGCATCCTTTCTCTCTTTACCATCATTTTTCCTCATTCCTAATATAGCAAAAACTATAGCAGTTATCCCAAAAACAATAACAAATGGTATTCCAAATAATGGTGTTAAAGCACATACAAATGCGGCTATACTTCCAACTAATGCAGCTATATACATATTATTCCCCCTATCATAATTTATAATCATCAAAAATATAACAATTTTCTAATAACCAAGATATTTGATCTTTAGTGTTATACTTATCTGAATATAATACTTTTATCATTTCATCTATATCTTTTCCATACATATCATTGTACAAATCTTTTATCTTTATTAAATAATCATAGAAAAAGTATGATTTATCGTATTTTTCTTTTTTATATTTTATCATTTTCCTAAATAGTTTTGTATACTCATTTAAAATTATATATTTAACATTGTCATAGTCTTTTTTTAATGTAGATTTTTCAATTTTCTTTTCTAATTTTCTTAGTTTCATAAATATCACTAATTAAAATATATCATATATTTCTAATATATACAAGAAAAAAGCTCCGTATTAATACGAAGCTTTTTTTAATTCTTATGCTTTTTTATTTTTCTTTACTAATTTATCTATTGTATACCAAATATTTGTTGCAATAAATATAGAAGATAATGTACCTTCAGCAACACCTATAGTAAGTGGTAAAGAGAATTGTTTTAATGTTTCTTGATCTTTTACCAATGCATATATTAATACAATGCAAATTGCTGTTAATGTTGTTAATGAAGTTACAATTGTTCTATTTAATGTTTGACTGATACTTGTATTAATAACGTCTTTAACATCATTAGATTTTGTTACTATTCTTCTATTTTCTCTTATTCTGTCGTATACAATTATTGTATCATTTATTGAATATCCAATAATTGTAAGTATAACAGCTACAAATGTAGAGTTTATTGGGAATTTAAATACTCCATATACTGCTAATAAGAAACATACATCAAATATTAATGCAAGTACTGCAGATATTGCAGCAGTATATCCAAGTGCTTTAAATCTAATTGCTACATATACTAATAGTAAAATAATAGAAACTACAACAGCTATTATTGCTGTATTTACTAATTCTTTACCATATGAAGCTTGTACATTTTTTACTGTAGCATCTCCCATATTTGGATATTTTTCTCTCAAAGCATCAACAATTGCATTTGATTCTTCTTCTGAAATAACTTGAGTAGTAATTGTAACAGTGTTATTACCTGAACTATTAGATTGAATTTCTGGTACTTGTTTACATACTCCCTCAACTATTGATTTAATATCTGATACATTATACTCTTCGTTTAAATCTACTTGTATTCTTGTACCACCTTTAAAATCTATATCAAAAACATAGCCTGTTACAAATCCATATATTAAACCTGCAGCTACTATGATTAAAGAGATAGCTAAAATAATATTTTTATGCTTTAAAAAATCTAGTTTTATTGTCATTTTGTTTCTACCTCCTTCTTTATTCCAAATAAGAAAGTATTCTTGTTAGCAAGTGGCATAAATTGTTTTAAAATAAACTTAGATACTACAAGTGCAGTTAATAAACTTAACAATACACCTAGTGCTAGTACAAGTCCAAATCCTTTAACCATACCTGAACCTAAGAAATATAGTGTAAATGCAACTATTAATGTTGTTACATTTCCATCTATAATAGTGCTCATTGCATTTTTAAAGCTCTTTTCAAAAGCTTTTCCTGATGCAACTTTCTTTGCAAGTTCTTCTTTTAATCTTTCAAATATAATAACATTTGCATCAACAGCCATACCTATAGATAGGATTAAACCTGCTATACCTGAAAGTGTTAATGATATTCCTGTATTTGAAATTACTAATAATAATATTGAAACATATATAATTAAAGCAATAGATGCAACAACACCTGGTAATCTGTATATAATTAGCATTATTAAACAAATAACTACTAATGCAACAATACCAGCTCTTATACTAACTTCTAGTGCTTGTTGTCCAACATATGGTCCAATATATTCTTTATTTACAATTTTTAAGTTAAATGGTAAACTACCTGAATCGATAAGCATTGCGTATTCTTCTGCAATTTGTTTCTTTTCTGCATAAGTTCCATTTCCAACTGTTATGATTGCTGTTGAAGAATCTATTTTAGAATTTACTGTTGGTGAAGTAATACATTCTTCATCTAAATATATTGGCATTGCTTTTCCAACCATTTTTTCAGTAGCTTCAGCAAATTTTTGTCTTCCTTCATCACTGAAGTTAAGTACTACGTGTGGTGTTCCTATTCCTGTACTATCTACTGCGTCTTCACTATATTTTGCAGATTGAATGTCATCACCTTTTAATAATACATTATTGTCTGAGTCTCTAAATTCAACTACTGCAGTTCTATCAAGTCCTTCAATTGCTGCTAGGGGATCTACTGATGTATCACTAGTATCTGTTGGTATTTCAACATTAATCTGATTTGTGTTAGAATCAACTCTAATAATATAATCATAGATGTTCTTAGCTTCTAATCTTTTTTCTATAACTGCCTTTGATTTTTCTAAATCGTCTGCTGTAATTTCTTTTCCTTCTTCTGCTTCAGCTTGATATAATACAGTAACACCACCGCTTATATCCAAACCTGTTTTAATGCTTTTTGCGCCTTTAATTATAGTTTTATCTCCTACTTTAAGACCAAATATAGCAAGATAACCTAAAAGAAGCATTACTACAATAGAAATTACAATCTTAATAATATTGTCTTTCTTCAATTAAATCCCTCCTATAATACTTGTAATTATACTATCTTTAAATATTATAGTCAATATTTATCTACAACTTTTGACAGCTATTATTTCATAATTTTAATGCAAAAAAAGAGACTCTTAAAAGATAAATTCTTTTATAGTCTCTTTGTTGTTAAATTATTTATTTTCACTTATAGGGTTAATGTCATTTGATGCATCTTGTGTATATTCTTCTACAGGATTAGTATTACTTATTTCATTATCTATTTCATCATTTTCTACTTTTATTGGTCCTGAAGAAATGTTTTTATTGTGTATCAAACTTTCTATATTATTATATTTTTCTACAGTATTTTTTACTGCATATAATACAGTTGCACTTTCAAATGTTTTGTCTGCATTAGTATATATAATAATTACTCCAAAATTCATTATTCTGTCTAAGAAAGTTCTTCTTATTTCTACCTCACGTATATTAGAGTATTCTATTGTTTTTTTAGTCTGGCTTAAAAAAGTGTTTTCACACACTAAGCAATCTTTATAAAACTTATACTTAATACCTTTATATTCTAATATTTGATATAAAACTCTTGCTATAAACACTATAATAAATACTACCAATAATATAATTGCTATAACACTACATACACTATATATGTTTTTTATCATGATATTATTGGTATTTAAAATATATCCTTTACATATTCCCATTAATATATTGATTATAACACCTACTATAGCTGCAATAAATGAAGATTTCATTTTTCTTCCCATAGGTGTTGTTAATTCGTATAGGAACTCAAACTTAGGACTTATTTCATATAATACTTCTCCTTTTTGTTCCAAATATATCTCCCCCTCTAATAACTATTCCTTAATAATAGTACCTATTTTTTCACCATTTACTGCTCTTTTTATAGAATCTTTTTCATTAAGTGCAAAAACTAAAATTGGAATTTTATTTTCCATACATAAAGTAATTGCTGTTGTATCCATAACTCCAAGTTTTTCATTAATTGATTGCATATAACTTACTTCATCATATTTTACTGCATCATCATATTTTTTAGGGTCTTTGTTATACACACCATCAACATTTTTAGCTAGTAATATAACATCTGAATCCATTTCAACAGCTCTTAATGCAGCTGCAGAATCTGTAGTAAAGTATGGGCTACCTGTACCACATGCAAATATAACTACTCTACCTTTTTCTAAGTGTCTTACAGCTTTTCTTCTAATATATGGTTCAGCAACTTGTTTCATTTCAATTGCTGTTTGTACTCTTGTTTGTACATCTTTTGATTCTAGCATTTCTTGTAATGCTAATGCATTTAATGTAGTTGCTAGCATTCCCATATAGTCTGATGTTGTTCTTTTTATATAGTCACCGCCATATTTTCCTCTCCAGAAATTTCCTGCTCCTATAACAATAGCTACTTCTACTCCAGCTTTATTTAAGTCTACAATTTGATTTGCAACTCTTTCTAGTTTATCGCTATCTATTCCTCTTCCATCATCTTGGCCTATAGCTTCGCCACTTAATTTAACTAAAATTCTTTTATACATTTTAATCTCCTCCAAATTATAAAAATTATATCATTTTAGATTTTGTGTGTCAATTTTATTATAATAGATATAAAAAAACTCGTAATAAAATTACGAGTTTTTCAAAAATTAGCCTTTGATTTGTTTCATTACTTCTTCAGCAAAGTTTTCTTCTTTTTTCTCGATTCCTTCGCCTCTTTCAAATCTAACAAATCTTCTGATTACTATATTTTCTCCAATTTTAGAGATTAATTCAGTTAATAGTTGTCCAACTGTTTTATCTGGATCTTTAACAAATGGTTGATCTAATAAACAGATTTCTGAGAAGAATTTGTCCATTCTTCCTTCAACTATTCTTTCAGCAATTGCTTCTGGTTTACCTTCAGCAATAGCTTTTGCTTTTTGTGCTTCTTTTTCTGCATCAACAATTGAAGCAGGTACATCTTCACGTTTTACATATTGTGGAGCAGCTGCAGCTACGTGCATTGCAATATCTTTAACAAATTGTTTAAATTCTGGATTGTTAGCAACGAAGTCTGTTTCTGAGTTTACTTCAACTAAAGCACCATATTTACCATTGTGAATATAAGCTTCAACTAGACCTTCAGCAGCTATTCTTCCTGCTTTTTTAGCAGCTTTTGCCATACCTTTTTGTTTTAAAAGTTCTATAGCTTTATCCATATTTCCTTCTGCTTCTGTAAGTATTTTTTTGCAGTCCATTATACCTGCACCTGTTCTATCTCTTAATTCTTTAACTTGCTCGGCTGTTATTGCCATTTAAAGCACCCCCTATTTATATATTAATATTATTCTTGTTCAGTTTTTTCTTGCTCTGCTACTTCTTCTTTAACTTCAGTAGTTTCTTCTTTTCTGTTTTCTCTTTTTGTATAGTTTCTTCTGTTGTTTTGTTTTGGTTTTCTTTCTATTTTATCTACGCCTTCTTTGTCTACTAATTCTTGCATAGTTTCAATATCTTCGTCGTCGATAGTAGTTAAGTTACCTTCTTTTGCTTCAACAACAGCGTCAGCTATTTTTCCAGCGATTAAACTTACTGATCTTACTGCATCATCATTACCAGGAATTACTAAATCAACATCATTTGGATTACAGTTTGAATCGATTAATCCAATTGTTGGAATGTTTAATCTTCTAGCTTCTCTAGTACAGATATATTCTTTTTTAGAGTCAGCTAAGAATATTAATGATGGAAGTTTTTCCATATCTTTAATACCACCAAGGTTAGTATTTAAGATTTCCATTTCTTTTCTTAATTTAATAACTTCTTTCTTTGGTAAAACTTCGAAAGTTCCGTCAGCTTCCATTTTTTCTAATTCGTTAAGTCTAGCTATTCTAGTTTTAATTGTAGAGAAGTTAGTTAAAGTACCACCTAACCATCTGCTATTGATGTAGTACATTCCACATCTTTCAGCTTCTGTTTTAATAGTTTCTTGGATTTGTTTTTTAGTTCCTACGAATAAAACAACTCCACCTTCTGCTACAACTTTTTTAGTTTCGTTGTAAGCTTCTTGTAATTTCTTTAAAGTTTTTTGTAAATCTAAGATATATATTCCGTTTCTTGCTGTGAATATATATGGAGCCATTCTAGGATCCCATCTTTTTGTTTGGTGACCAAAGTGTACACCAGCTTCTAGTAATGATTTCATTGGTATAATTGCCATTTTAAAAATTCCTCCTTCTTCAATATCCTCCACAGTCATCTTCATTTTATACGTCCATTTTTGGAAGAAGATTAAAACTCCGACTGTGTGTGTATTTGTATGTATACTAGATTTTACATACAGCGTTATTATTATAACATAAAAAAATTAAATGTGCAATGTTTTATGTAAAAAATAATGCTTTATTACAAGAAAATAAGAGCTATGTTATCATAGCTCTCATTTTTTTAATCTTATTCTTTAAATATTGCTTCAAATTCTTCTCCAGTTATCTTTTCATTTTCTAGTAATTTTTTAGCAACTTTGTGTAATTTATCTATATTTTCTTTTAGTATTCTTTCTGCACTTGTATATGCATTCATAACAATATCTTTTACCTCTGCATCAATTTGAGCAGCTGTATTTTCACTATAATCTCTAGTATGAGTTGCCATATCTTTTCCTAAGAATACTTCTTCCTCATTTCCACCAAAGCATATAGGTCCTAATTTTTCAGACATACCATATTTTGTAACCATTTCTCTAGCAATTTTTGTTGCTCTTTCAATATCATTAGATGCACCAGTACTGATATCATCTAAAACTAAATGTTCAGCAACTCTACCACCTAAAAGAGAAATTATATTTTCTTTCATTTCATTTTTAGAAGCATAGCTTTTATCTTCATTTGGTTTATACATTGTGTATCCACCCGCCATACCTCTTGGTATGATTGAGATTTCATGAATATCATCATGGTTTGGTAAGCATCTTGCTACTACTGCGTGACCAGCTTCATGATAAGCTGTAAGTTTCTTTTCTTTTTCACTTATAACTTTACTCTTTTTCTCTGGTCCCATCATTACTTTTACCATTGCTTCTTCAACATCATTTATATCTATTGTCTTTTTATCTTTTCTTGCAGCAAGTAAAGCTGATTCATTAATCATATTTTCAAGATCTGCACCACTAAATCCAGCTGTATTTTTAGCAATAACTTTAAAATCTATTCCTGGAACAAATGGTTTGTTTTTAGCATGTAATTGTAATATTTCTTCTCTTGCTTTTAAATCTGGTCTTCCTACAACAATTTGTCTATCAAATCTTCCTGGTCTTAATAAAGCAGGATCTAGTATATCTGGTCTGTTAGTAGCAGCCATAACTATAATACTTTCATGTGTGGCAAAACCATCCATTTCAACTAATAATTGGTTTAGAGTTTGCTCTCTTTCATCATGTCCGCCACCAAGACCTGCGCCTCTGTGACGACCAACAGCATCAATTTCATCTATGAATATTATACAAGGTGAATTTGCTTTAGCCTCTTTAAACATATCTCTAACACGTGATGCACCCACACCAACAAACATTTCTACAAAGTCTGAACCACTTATGCTAAAAAATGGTACGTTTGCTTCACCGGCAACAGCTTTTGCAAGTAATGTTTTACCAGTACCTGGTCCACCAACAAGTAATATTCCTTTTGGAATTCTTGCTCCCATATCTATATATTTTTTAGGATTCTTTAAGAATTCTACTTCTTCTTTTAACTCTTCTTTTTCTTCTTCTAATCCAGCAACATTATCAAAAGTAACTTTCTTAGGTGAATTTTTATCTATTTTTTGAGCTCTACTTTTTCCAAAGTCCATTGCTTTACTATTACTATCATTAGTTTTTCTTAATACAAACATAAGTATAAATAATGTTCCTAGTAATAATAAGATATTTGGAATGTATGGAGCCATTGCTTCAACAAAAGTCTCTTGAGCAACAGTAAGTTCAAATTCTCCTGATGTTACTCTATCTTGCACGCCTTCAATAAAGGTAGTTGATGATGGGATATCTACAACACGTATAATATTTTCCTCATCTTTTAATTTAACGTTTGCCGCTAATCTATCTGTAGACATTTGTATGCTTTGTACATCTTGTTCTTCTATCTTTTGCATTAATTCAGTATAAGACATTTCTTTAGTTTGATTAGAATCAAGTAATGTAATAGCATAAATAGCAATTGCAATTAAAATTGCATATACAGCTAGCGTTCTAAAAGCACTTTTTTTATTCATCTTTTTCTCCCTTCAGTTTTAGTATATAACAGCTATGTTTTTCTTAACTATTTCAATTGTAAATTTATTACCTATTATATACTTTTTTCCTTTTATATTATTATTTAACAATTTAATTATATCTAATACATGAACACTTTCTATTCCGTCTAAATTAGATATTTCTCTTTCTATTATTTTTCTTACTATTCTATTTTTTATGCTACTATGTTCATTCATAAATACGGAAAAATTAAAAACAATTTTAGAGTCATCCTCATTTATTATAACTTTATTAAAAATGTTTTCTGTATATTCCTCAATAAAATCATTGTCTTCTTTTAAAATTTCTCTCATCCTTTTTATATTATTTACAAAATTAGGATTTAAACCTTGTAAATAAGGAATTAAAGTAAGTCTAATTTTATTTCTAAGATATATCTCCTCTTCGTTAGTTTTATCTATACAAGGATTTAACTCTAGTTCACTATTATATAATAAAATATCTCTTTTTTCAATAGTAAGAAGAGGTCTAATAATCTTATTAAATCTGAAATCCATTCCTGTTAAGCCTTTTAGTCCACATCCTCTTATTTCATTTAGCAAGATAGTTTCTATATTGTCATTTAAGTTATGAGCTACAGCTATAAGATCAGCATTTTGCTCCTTTCTTACTTTTTCAAAAAATTCATATCTAACTTCTCTTCCGCAAGCTTCTTCAGACATTTTCTTTTCTTTTGATAGCATTGGAATATTTACTTTCAGATAGAAAAAAGGAATGTTTCTTTGTGTACAGTAGCTTTCAACATATATTTTTTCATCGTCTGATTCTTTTCTTATTCCATGATTTACATGAGCTACAATTATACTAAATTTCAAATCGTTACTCAATTTATTTAGTACATCTAGTAAGCACATTGAATCCGGTCCGCCAGATACTGCAACAACAACCTTTTGTCCTTCATTAATAAGTTTATTATCTATTATATTATTTTTTACAATACTTATAATATTATCAACCATTCTATTCATTTCCTTTATATAAATTTGCAAATTTTGTATATTTTCCAAGCCAAGCTAGCTCTACTGTTCCTGTCTCACCATGTCTGTTTTTAGCAACAATTACTTCTGCTACATTTTTCTTTTCTGTTTCTTTATCATAATAATCTTCTCTATGTAAAAACATTACTATATCTGCGTCCTGCTCTATAGAACCAGATTCACGAAGATCACTTAACATTGGTCTATGATCTGCTCTTGCTTCAGTAGCACGGCTTAACTGTGATAATGCAATAACAGGTACATTAAGCTCTTTAGCAAGTATTTTAAGTCCTCTAGAAATTTCTGATATTTCTTGTTGTCTAGAACCATTTGCTGTTTTAGATTCCATTAACTGCAAATAGTCGATAATTATTAAGCCTATATTTTTCTCTAATTTAGCTTTTCTACATTTTGCTCTTATTTCAGATGGTGTAAGAACAGGTGTATCATCTATATATATTGGTACATCAGCTAATCTATTACTTGCATCAGCCATTTTTATCCAATCATCTTGTTCTAAATTTGCATTATTAATTTTCATGCTATCTATTTCGCTTTCACTACTTAGCATTCTTTTTACTAACTGTTCCTTTGACATTTCTAGGTTAAATATCATTACAGGAACTTTATCATGCATAGCTACGTAAGACGCAATATTTAATACAAATGCAGATTTACCCATTGCAGGACGGGCTGCAACAATAATTAAATCTGAATCATTTAATCCAGATATTTTTTCGTCTAAATCTATAAATCCAGATTCCATACCAGAAAGCTTTTCTTTGTTTTGATACATTTTTTCTATAGAGTCTAATGTATTAACAAGTATCTCTTTCATTCCAGAATATGACTTACTATTTCTATTTTGAGCAAGATCAAATATTCCTTTTTCAGCTTGCTCAATTATAGCGTCTAACTCTTCTGTTTGTGCATATGAAACTTTCATTATATCACTGGTAACTTTTATTAGGTTTCTTGATGTAGCTTTTTGTTCAACGATTTCAACATATCTTTCAATGTTTGATGTAGTAGGTACGTTATCTATTAATGTTGCTAAGTTTTGAGTTCCTCCAACTCTTTCTAGAGTTCCTCTTAACTTTAATTGTTCTGTTACAGTTATCATGTCTATTTCTTTTCCGACAGAATAAATATCCATCATAGCTGCATATATTTCTTTATTATCTTCTCTATAAAAATCTTCTGGTTTTAAAACTTCTACTGCTGCTTGAACTGCATCTTTTGATACTAGCATAGAGCCTAAAACAGCTTGTTCTGCCAGAGTATCATTTGGTTGTACCTTATTTACTACTTCGTTTTCCATTTGTTACACCTACATTCCTACTACTGTTACCCTTAGTTTTGCAATTACTCCTTCATATAATTTTACGTTTACTGTATATGTTCCTAAATTTTTAATAGGATCACTTATACTTATTTTTTTCTTATTTACCTCTATATTAAATTTCTCTTTTATTTTTTCTGAAATATCTTTTTCAGTTACACTACCATAAAGCTTACTTCCTTCGCCAACTTTATGTCTAAATTCTATTGATCCTCCTTCAATAATCTTTTTATCTTCATTAGCTTTTTGTAATTCTGTTTGCTTTTTGTACTTTTGAGCACTAAGCTTTCCTTGTGCTTCATTTAAATTCTTGTTATCTGCTATTACAGCTAATTTTTTAGGTAATAAAAAATTTCTAGCATAGCCTTCACTAACTTCTATTACTTGAAGTTTTTTTCCAACTCCCTTTATGTCCTTATTTAATACTACTTTCATTTTTTACCTCCCATTAATTAATTTTTTATTTAGATAAATATTCATCAATACTTTCTAATAGTTTTTCTTTAGCCTCCTCAAGTGTTGAGCCTGCAATTTGTGCTCCAGCAAATGTTAGATGACCACCGCCACCAATTTTTTCAAGTATTGCTTGAACATTTATATCTCCCATTGATCTTCCTGATATCATAACGATTCCATCAACCATACAAAGCACAAATGATGCTTGTATTCCAGATATTGAAAGCAATTCATCTGCAGCTTGAGCTACGATTATTGGCATATCTGGATGTGTCTCTGTTGTAACTGAAATTGCTATTTTATCATGGATAAATTCAGCATTTTTTACTATATTAACTTTTGCTACATAAGTTTCAAAATTGTTTTGGAATAATAATTTTATTTCAGCAACATCTATTCCAAATTTTTTCAAATATGCTGCAACTTCAAAAGTTCTAACTCCTGTTTTAAACATGAAGTTTTTAGTATCTACTACAAGTCCAGCATACATACATTCTGCTTCATTAGATGATATGCTGATTCCATCCATGTACATAAGTAGTTCAACAACAAGCTCTGTTGCTGAAGAAGCATATATTTCATGATATGTAAGCACAGCATTGTCTATAAATTCAGGACCTCTTCTGTGGTGATCTATAACTGCTATACTTTCAAACTTATCTAAAAATTCTGGTTCTACAAGATAAGACTTTTTATGTGTATCTACTACGACTAGTAATGAATTAGTAACATCTTCGCTTTTTACATCTGCGTATGTTTTGAATACATCTTTGTAGTTTTCATCATATTTTATTTTTTCTATCAAAGCTTCAGTACTAGCATTACATTTAGCATCTACTACTATATTTACAGGTTTTCCTAAATATTTAGCTATTTTAACTATTCCTATTGCAGCACCAATACAATCTATGTCTGAATTTCTATGTCCCATAACATATACTTTTTCAGATTTTTCGATTAATTCTCTAATTGCTTGTGCCATTGCTCTTGCTTTTACTTTACTCATCTTTTCAAGACCTACATTAGATCCACCAAAGAAGTCGTATTTTTTATCTTTTTTTACAACAGCTTGATCTCCACCTCTTCCTAAGGCAATATCTAATGCTGATTGTCCTGCATTATATCTATCTTCTAGAGTTTCTTCTGAATATGAAATTCCCATAGAAATTGTAATTGGAAGTTTAGTAAGCTTAGTGACATTTCTTACTCTTTCAAGAATATCAAAAGACTCCTTTTCCATTTTTTCAACATATTTCTTTTCTATAAAAATAGCATATTTATCTTTGTCTAATCTAGCTAGCACACCTTTATTTTCTCTTGCCCAGCTTCTAATTTCTTTTGTTAAGACAGATGTAACTTCAACTTTTTGAATTTCATCAAGTCCTTGTAATGTTTCTTCATAGTTATCTATAAATAACATTCCTATTGCTACTCGTGTATCTTCTAAACTTTGTTTTAAAGTGCTTTCATATGTTCTATCTACAAAAGACACTAACATGCAATCAAATTCTTCAAACTTAATTTGATTGCACATTATATTATATACATCACCATTTCCTAGCTCTTCTAATAAGCTAGCTTTAGGATTTTTCTTTTTTAAAGATTCGAGTTTTAGTGTTGATTTTTCAATATAATCATCTGGTAGTATATGTTCAGCTGTGTTATTTTTCCAAATAACTTTTCCTTGCATACTAACTATAGCCATAGGGACATCTACTAAATCCAATGACTCTTTAAAAATTAAATCAACATTTTTAGATAATTCATTCAATTTGAATTTTTTATCTTTTAACTCTTTAATACACATAATAATTGCAATAAGACATAGTAGAAATATAGCGAATATGTCAATATAAATTGTAAGCGGTACTATTATAGATAGGAACGCTGCACATATAATTAATAAGGCAATTATTACAATTCTAAATGAAAAAGACTTAAAAAAACCAAACTTATTTCCTCTATCTTTATCCATAAAAACGAACTTCCTCTTTTCTTGCATTTTTTCCTATATTTTACTATCTTTGGTTTGAAATGTCAAGTAAACATAATATTTTAGTAACATTATTATGTGAATTTAAGCCAAAAAAAGAAAATATAATTTTTACATTATATTTTCTTTTCAATTGTTATACAGCTACTTTTTCTGACAATCTAATTCTGTCTGCAATCATTGCTATAAATTCTGAATTAGTAGGCTTTCCTTTATTAGAATTTACAGTATAGCCAAATATTTTTTCATGCATTTCTATCTGTCCTCTATTCCAAGCAACTTCTATAGCATGTCTTATTGCTCTTTCAACTCTTGATGGAGTTGTAGAAAACTTCTCAGATAATGTAGGATATAAAGATTTAGTAACTGAATTTAGTATTTCTTCGTTGTTTACTGCAAGTATTATTGCTTCTCTTATATATTGGTAACCTTTAATATGAGCAGGTACACCAACATCATGTATCATTTGAGTAACTCTAACTTCTAATGGTAAGCTTTTGTTACCATATGCAACCATGTATTCAGTTTTAATTTCCTCTTCTTCCTTTAATAAATCTCTAACTCTATCTACAAGTGTTATCATATCAAAAGGTTTTACGACATAGTAAGTTGCACCTAAAGATATTGCTTTTTGTGTTACTTTTTCTTGTCCTATTGCAGACATTATAATAGTAACAGGTTTCTTTATTCCTACTTCATCTTTTAGATCTTCAAGGACAGATAAACCATCTTTTTCTGGCATAACTACATCTAGTAGCATAACATCAGGCTTAGACTGTTTTATAGCATCAATTACATTATTACCATCATATAATGGTTCTAGTGCAACCATATCTTTTTGAGAGTTTATGTACATATTTAATAATTTTACAAACTCTTTATTATCATCAACTATCATTACTTTTATTTTATCATTATTTTCCATTTTACTTGCTCTCCTTTACAGCCTATCCTATAAAGCACCATTATTATACAATTGTTTTAACAGAAAATCAATATATTTATGTCTTTTTGACTGTCAATTTTTGTCGAAAAATGAATATTTCTCAATTTATATATAATTTTATATATTATATTTTTATAGTCATAATTACAAGTTATAATTCAAAATGCAAAAAACCCCTCCAAAGCTTGGCTGCTTTGGAAGGGTGAATCTTTCTTATTTAACTAACCAAATTTGGTCAGATCGGATAGTAGTTTTATTTAGCTCTTACAACAATAACCTGTGCATCTCTTGCGTTTAAGCGCTTGAAAATGTTGGCAATCTTCTCATTTCTAAAAGTCTGTGCGATTTTCTCGTCCGGGTACGCTTCACGTACGATCAGATACTCATCTGCGCTCTCGGTAAACTCGTTTTTCTTAACAAGTTCATAAATGCTTTCAGGAATGACATCATTGCTAACATTCGGATAGAATTCCTTAGAATCAATTGCAAATCTTGTCAGAGTTTCAAACATTCTAGGATTATGAGTTCTAGCAGAAATGAAAGTTAAATTATCACTTCCAAAAACTGTCTGAATCATCATAAGGCTAAGTCCTTTGCCCTGTGCTCTCGGATGTAATACAACTCCATGTAAATAGAGAGTACTAATATCTCTGAGCTTTGCAAAAACGGAAAAACCATCGAGGGAACCGTCTTCATCGAACGCCAAACAAATCGTATAATCTTCGTTTCCAAACAGATGATCATATACATCCTTGTAATCTGTCGGAAAATGCGCTGCATTTGCAACCTCTAAGCACTGCTTAGCGATTTCTTCCTTGTTTTCAAAGTCTGCAGGAACACCAAAACAAATTCGCCATCCATACCACAACATAACTATACCTCCTTGTAATAATAATGTTAGGGTCTTTGTTACCTACTGAGTTGGCAGCTTGCTTATACTTTACTGACAAATCCGACAGCATCATATACTTGTGCAAGCTTGGTTTTTGCGGTTTCGTGTGCATTTCTAGCTCCTTTCGCATAGATTTCTCTGAGGAAGTCATCATACTCTTTAGAGTCTAATTCATGGTATCTCTCCTGAATCTTACCTAAAGTGTCTGCGACAACTTCACCAACAGCTACCTTAAAAGTCCCGTATCCGACACCTTCAAATTCTTTTTCTACTTCTGCCACACTCTTGTGTGTAATAGAAGAGTAAATATCAATGAGGTTACGAATACCAGGCTGCTCCTCTGAATATCTTACAATATTCATAGAATCTGTTTTAGCTTTTTTGAACTTTCTGATAATGGTATCCTTTGAATCTAATAAGGAAACAAATCCGTTCGGATTCGGATCCGATTTAGACATTTTCTTCAAAGGATCTTGCAGACTCATAATTCTTGCGCCTGTTTCAGAGATGAAAGCATCAGGAATCTTAAAGATCTCACGTTTATAGGTAGAATTAAATCTCCTAGCAAGATCTCTTGTAATTTCAAGATGCTGTCTTTGATCTTCTCCAACAGGTACATAGTCCGGGTCATACAAAAGAATATCAGCTGCCATAAGAACAGGATAATCAAACAGGCCAACGCCAACGTTTTTCTGTTTCTGAGATTTGTCCTTAAACTGTGTCATACGGCTGAGTTCTCCCATATAAGTAGAACAGTTCAAAATCCAAGCCAGTTCGGCATGCTCATGTACATGAGACTGCACAAAGATAGTGTTAATATTTGGATCAAGTCCACATGCAATGTACTGTATAACAGCTTTCTTTGTGTTTTCACGTAATGCTACCGGGTCCTGTGGTACTGTGATTGAGTGTAAATCAGCAATAAAGAATTTGCATTCATATTCATGCTGAATGTTAACCCAATTCTTCAAGGCACCTAAATAGTTGCCAAGAGTGAGTACGCCTGAAGGTTGAATTCCGCTTAAGATGGTCTTTTTTTCCATGCTAAACGCTCCTTTCAATGGTGGTTATTTAGTTGTCAATGTGCGCCAAACTACTTCAACTGAAATAGTTTACGGAGCAATTATACATGCCGACACTCATTGTGTCAATAGCAAACTCAAAAAAAGATGAAAAAAGTAGCTATTTTGTTGTAAATAGCTACTTTTTAGGCTTATTTTGTCTATTTTATACATACTTCATTAATTATATCTTTATATTGCTCTACTAATTTATTTAAGCTTTGAATTGTTATATGTTCGTCTACTTCATGGGCTGTTACAGGCCCTGCTCCTAAAATCATTCTGTTTCCTTTTAACATACTTGCTTCTGTAAAGTAATTTGCTGTATCATGTGTATTGATAAAATCAATATCGTTATACCAAGCATTAATTTGTTGTATAATATCTGCTTCACAATCATATTTTAAAGCAAGTTCTTCTACTTTATCTTTTAATATTTTTATATGTTCATCTTTTGCAATTCTAAAATCTAAAGTTGCTTTACAATATGCTGATACTGAATTTATTGCACTTCCTCCATTTATTACTCCAACATTCATAGTTGTGTATGGAATTTCAAATTTCTCATTTATATCTTGCTTTATATTTTTATTGTAAAATTCATCTAATTCGTAAAGAAACTTTATACATGCTAGATTTGCACTCTTTCCTTTGGCAGGATTACTTGAATGAACTTTAATTCCTTTAAAGCTTAAATTATATGCTAGTAAACCTTTACAACCAGTAACAGTTACATTATTTGTAGGTTCTCCAACTAATATATATTCAGGAAACTTCTCGTTTGTATCTAGAACTTCTCTTATTCCTTCAAAGTTTTGCTCTTCTGAGTAAGTAAAGTATGCTTTTATACCATGTTTTAATTTAGACAAATCAATTTCACTAACTGCTTTAATAAATGCTGCAATTCCGCTTTTCATATCACAGCTTCCTAGTCCATATAATTCTTCACCTTTTTGAGTTAACTCAAAAGGATTAGTTTTCCATCCATCTATGTATTCAACCGTATCTGTATGTCCAACAAATCCAAATTTAGGATTTTCACCATAAGACATAATCAAGTATTTTCCCTTACGCTCAGTTTTAAAATTTAACTTCTTCATTTCACTTTCAATATAATTTATTATTTTATCATTTTCTTTATCTTTAATTGTATTAAAAGATACTAGTTCTCTTAAAATATTTACGACTTCCATTATTATCTCCCTCGTTCATTTTTTCGTTATTGTATTTTACAATATATCCAAAAATATGTCAACTATAACTTTATATTTATTATATATAGTTTATATACAATAATAAAAGAAGAGAGCATGCATAACATGCTCTCCTCGTTGACATCACTATAAGTTAGATTTAAAAGATTTAAGATTAGAATGCAGTACCGTATTAAACTCCACTGCCTCGCCGTCTTCTCCTCTTTCAATCAATTTAGAAGTGATAGTATCTGTAGAAATAACACACTCAATAGAGGAATCTTCTGAAACATAAAAAACTACAATAACGTAATCCGTTAAAGAAGAACGGTTATGCACAGACAGCACCTGGATTTTCGTATCAGGCTCAATAGCCTTCAAGATCTCGGTACACTTACTATCTAAGAATTCGTCGTTTACAATGTCTGCTATTTTCTTTAACAGCTCTCTTCCTTTACAATCAAGTTTCTCATCATTAAAAGATAATGCAATAATATATCTGTTGCTAGTACTACTGCTTTTGTTTCTTTCAATGAAGTTATTAATTTTCAGTTTCATAAATCTGCTGCTTAATGCTTCACGGTTTTCAACATACGTGCTCACATCAAAGCATAAATCCGTTTTTGTTGCAAAAAAATCAATAATAGAATAGATAAACCGAGTATACGTTGCCTTTGCTGCTTTTTTCCCCATAACTATACCTCCTAATTATAAGTGATAAAAAAAAGAATTGTTACAAAGTACAAATTTGTACTTTTGCTAAGCATACCAAACTAGTATAGTTCAATATTTCAGCTTTTTTTACGGCTGTTATTTTAACATTTTATTAGCAGATATTCAATATTTTATATGCATTTATTTGATTTTTTCATGATTTTTTAAATTTCCAAAAATTTCCTGTATTATTTTTTCATAGTTACACAAATTAATAGTGTAAAGTGTAACAAACATAAAACACTTTAATACAAAAAAAACTGGAGGTGAATTTAAATGGCTTCAACAAACAGCAAAATGACAAATAAACAAGCTAAAGCTGCTTTAGACAAATTCAAATATGAAGTAGCTAACGAAATCGGAGTTAACCTAAAACAAGGTTATAACGGTGACTTAACTTCTAAACAAGCTGGTTCTATAGGTGGTGAAATGGTTAAAAGATTAGTTGCTAATGCTGCTAACCAAATGCAATCACAACAACCTAACCAATAATTTAGGTATAATTAGTGTTAGAAAGTTAAAAAGATGGTGAGTTAATTCACCATCTTTTTTATTTACCTATTTCTAAATCTACTGAATTTCCATGTAAGTCTGTACCTTTTCCAGTTTTGTAATCTAGATTATATCTTTCTACATAGTCTGCATTTTCATCTGTAGAATCATATATTTCTATAATCATAACATCTTTATTATCTGAATATAATATAATATCACTTGCTGTATTTCCAGTTTCTTTTTCATAATATTTATTTGCACAATCTTTCCATTCTTGATTAGTATGCTCTACTATTTTTTCTTCTTGTTTTACTTCCTCTTTATTATCTACTGCTTTATTTTTATTATTAATAACAACAAAAACAATTGATATTATTATTAAAACTAAAATTAAAAATACAATCAATCTTTTTTTATTCATATTAGCCTCCTATTAAATAACATTATCTACTATATAATATCAAAAAAAAACCAAAAAGTCTATTATTATTCAAGATATTTACAGATATTATTAGTATATATTATTTCTAACTTGTGCAAGGCTCTAGTCATGGCTACATATAATAATTTCATATCTAATAAGCTATCACTATTATAAACCGAATCATCAGCATCAGCTATTATTACAACGTCAAATTCTAATCCTTTAGAAAGATAAGATGTTAATATACATACACCACCGTCATATTTTTCTTGATCTTTATATATTATTTCTGATTCTATATTATTTGATTTAAGTGTCTTATGTAGTTTAGCCATATTTTCCTGATTTTTATATATTATTGCAATTGATTTAAAACCATCATTTAAGTATTTTTTTACTTGATTTGCTATATATTCTTCTTTGTTACTATTAATATTACTTTTAATAACTGGTCCTGCACTACGTATAACAGGTTGTGCCATTCCAAGATTAATTGCATGAGATATTTTATTTGCTTCATTCATTATCTCCGTAGATGTTCTGTATGATTTTTTAAGATTAAGTAAATTAGCATCTGGAAGTACATTTTCTATTACCTCATTCCAATTTGTTATAGCTCTATATGCATATATTCCTTGAGCCATATCACCAAATATAGAAAAATGAGCATTAGGAAAAAGCTTTCTTAAAATATAAAATCCAAACACTCCAAAATCTTGAGCCTCATCTATAACAACACTTTTTATCCTCTTATATTCTTCGTTTCCAAATAAATATAATTTAATATACATCAGTGGAGCAATATCTTCATTTTCAATGATGTTTTTTTCTAGTGATTTTAAAGTATATTCTTTTATTTTTTGATCATCTGTAGTTTTTATAAATTTCTTGTAAATATTTAATACTTTAACATTACTTATACTTAAGAACTTCTTTATATCCTTTTCAAATCCGTTTGTTGTTAGCTCTTTAAGCATTGCTATTTCTTTTTTAGCAACTTTCTTTTTCATCTCAATTGTAGTTTGTTCTTTTTCTTTTTCAAACATTAATGTTTTTATTCTATTATATATATTCTCATCATTTTTTATTCTATTTGCAATTACTTTAGCAGTCATCTCAAGCTTTTGTGCAACACACTCACCTTGTATTTGATTATATACATCTAATATTTCATATTTAGACAAAATTAATATATCATTTAACACTAGTCCAGTATCTAATATTAAGCGCTTTTCAAGGTTATTTAGATATTTTTCTAACAACTTCATATAATTTAAGCTAGATTTAAATTTTAAATCTGAATTTTCTTTATTTCCATTTATTATATCGTTTAATTTCTTAGTTGAATCCTCAAATTTTAACTTTTCAACAGTATAATTAGAAGCCAATTCCTCAAATGTAAGTTGAATAGCATTGCCAGCATCTAAATCTGGCAAAACATTTGATATATAATTAATAAAAAACTTATTTGGTCCTATAACCATAAATTGATTCGGTTTATATTTATCCGCATTATTGTACATTAGATATGCAATTCTATGTAAAGCAACTGTTGTCTTTCCAGAACCAGCTACTCCTTGAACAATTATATCTTTTTCAATACTTTCTCTAATTATACTATTTTGCTCACTTTGAATTGACGCTACTATATTTTTAAGCCTACTATCTGCATTTGCACCTAAATATGGTTTTAATAGCTCATCATCTGATACTGAATCTACATCAAAGATTTCCTTTACTTCACCTTTATTTATAATGATTTGTCTTTTTAATGTAAGGTTTCCGTTAATCCTTCCTTGAGGTGCATTATATCCGACTTTTCCTAAGTTACTATCATAGTACAATGAAGCCACAGGAGCTCTCCAATCAGTAACAACAACTTTTCCATCTAAATCAATTACCCCAATTTTTCCTATATAAAGTTTATCTTTATATTTTCTGCTATCTTCTTTAAAATCTATTCTTGCCAAATATGGTTTTTCTTTTATTCTATTTATATTAGCAATTTTAGTAGCTGTTGAAGACATCAGATTTTCTAGTAGCACAGGATTGCTTCTGTACTTGCTTGGTAAAGTTTTTAATATTTCTTCTTCACCATTTTTTATATAGCCTAACTCGTCAATTGTTTTTACTAGCTTTTGCTTTTCATATTCTAAATCTTCCATAATACCCTCCTTTTTTTGAAATGCTTTTTTATTATAACCTAATATTATGTAATATGCAATAAAAGAATAAAAAAAGATGATACTAAATGTATCACCCTTTTAACTAAATAATATTATCCTAAAAATCCTGAATAATTTCTGCTTACCATTTGTGTCTCTATTGTATTTAGTACTTCTAATCCAACACTTACTAAGATAAGTATTGAGTTACCACTAAATGATATAGATTGATTTGTGAAAGCCTGTAAAACTATTGGTAGAATTGCTATAGCAGCTAAGAATAAAGATCCTGCAGCTGTAATTTTTAATAATACATTGTTAATGTAATCTGATGTATTTTTACCAGCTCTTATACCTGGAATAAATCCACCATTTTTCTTTAAATTATTAGCAATTTCTACTGGATTTACTATAAACATAGTATAAACAAATGTAAATAGTATGATTAGTAACATGTATATTACTGCATATCCTACTAAGTAACCCCATGGACTACTTGAAGATGCTGTAAATAAAGTATAAACACCTTTCCAAAATCCTGTTAAAGAATTTACATCAGTTACTAGGCTTATAATTATACTTGGGAATGACATAAATGACATTGCAAATATAAGTGGCATAACGCCAGCCATAGCTAATTTTATTGGAATGTGTGTACTTTGACCACCATACATTTTTCTTCCAACTACTCTTTTTGCATAATTTACAGGAATTCTACGTTCAGCTTTTTGAACAAATACTACTGCAGCAACTACAGCTATTAATCCAACTATAAATGCAGCAAATATTAATATTCCAGTAAATCCGCTTCCAGCAATATTAGCAAATGCTTTTATTGTTGATGGTAAACCAGCAACTATACCAAAGAAAACTATCATTGATATACCGTTACCGATACCATGTTCAGTAATTTTATCTCCTAGCCATGTTAGTAATGAAGTACCAGCCATTAAAGAAATTATAAATAGGAAAAATCCTAGATATTTTCCAGCACCATATGTTAATGGTGTTAAAAGATATGCTTTGTATGTGAAGTATAATCCTAAACCTTCAATAAATGCAAACGCAATTGTTAAATATTTAGTATACTTACTTAATTTCTTTCTTCCGCTTTCTCCTTCTTTGGCTAAACGCTCTAAACTTGGTATTACAAATTGTAATAAGTTTAAAACGATAGATGCTGTAATGTATGGTCCTATTGTCATTGAAAAAATAGATAATCTGCTAAATGCTCCACCAGAGATTAGGTTGATCATTGCTGATAATCCATTTGTTCCAGCACCTAATTGTTGATTAATTGTTATTTTATCTAGACCAGGAATTGTAATAAAAGTTCCTACCCTAAATAAAAGTAATATTAGAAAAGTAAATAATAACTTTTTTCTAACATCTTTGACTGAGAATATGCTTTTAATATCTTCTAACATATTACTTCACCTCAGTCTTTCCACCTACAGCTTGTATTTTTTCTTCAGCAGTTTTTGAAAATTTATTAGCTACAACAGTAAGTTTTTTAGTTAGAGTTCCGTTTCCTAGAACTTTAACTCCATCTAATTCATTTTTAATTATACCTTCAGACATTAATAGTTTGCTATCAACAACTGTACCATTGTCGAATTTTTCTAAATCACTTAAGTTAACTATTGCGTATTCAGTTGCAAAGTGATTTTTAAATCCTCTTTTAGGAATTCTTCTATATAAAGGTGTTTGTCCACCTTCAAATCCTCTTCTAATGCTACCGCCTGTTCTAGCTTTTTGACCTTTGTGTCCTTTTCCAGCTGTTTTTCCAAGACCACTTCCAATACCTCTACCTACTCTTTTAGAGGTAGTTGTAGCACCGTATGCTGGAGCTAATTCGTGTATCTTCATTCAAGCTTCCTCCTCTCTTATTAATTACTAGTAATCATTATATCATTATTTAAGTATTTCTTCTACTGTTTTTCCTCTAAGTTTAGCAACTTCTTCTGGTGTTCTCATAGCTTTTAATGCTTTTATTGTTGCATAAACAACATTTCTGCTGTTACGAGAACCAAGAGTTTTAGCTGTTACGTTTTTAACACCTGCAAGTTCTAGAACTGGTCTTACTGCACCACCTGCAATGATACCTGTACCTTCAACTGCTGGTTTTAATATTACTTTAGATGAACCAAAGTTTGTAGTGTACTCATGAGGTAAAGTACCATTTACTAATGATACTTCAACTAAGTTTTTCTTAGCGTCATCAGTAGCTTTTTTGATAGCTTCTGGAACTTCTGCAGATTTACCTGTACCAACGCCTACGTGACCATTTTCGTCACCAACAACTACTAATACACTAAATCTAAAAGTTCTACCACCTTTAACAACTTTAGCTACTCTGCTTACATTAACAACTTTTTCTTTTAATTCAGTTTTAGTTTCTGCCATTTTAGTTTCTCCTTTCATTAGAATTCTAATCCAGCTTCTCTAGCTGCATCTGCTAATGCTTTAACTTTTCCATGGTATAAGTAACCATTTCTATCAAAGACAACAGTGTTAATTTTTGCTTTTTTAGCACGTTCTGCGATTAATTTTCCAACTTCTGTAGCTGCTTCAACGTTAGATGCTTTAGCTTTAACTTCTTTATCTAATGTTGATGCTGAGCAGATAGTAGTTTGTTTTTCATCGTCTATTACTTGTGCATATATGTTATTTAGACTTTTGAAAACACAAAGTCTTGGTCTCATAGAAGTACCTTGAACTTTAGTTCTAACTCTTTTTTGTCTAATAGTTCTTGTAACTTTTCTATCTGTCTTATTTATCATCTTAAGACTCCCTCCTTAACTTCTAAGATTATTTCTTACCGCCAGCTTTTCCTTCTTTTCTTATTATTCTTTCGCCAGCGTATTTAATTCCTTTACCTTTATATGGTTCAGGTTGTCTCTTTTCTCTAATATTAGCAGCAACTTGACCAACTAATTGTTTGTCAATACCTTTTACTACTATTGTATTTGGATTTGGTACATCTATAGTTATTCCTTCTATTTCTTCAATTTCAACAGGATGAGAATAACCTAAAGTTAGTACTAATTTATTACCTTGTTTTTGTGCTCTATATCCTATTCCGTTTACTTCTAATGTTTTTTCAAAACCATTAGTTACACCTACGATCATGTTATGAATTAAAGTTCTTGTTAATCCATGAATATTTCCGTGCATTTCATTGTCTATAGTTACTTTAATTTCATTTTCTTCTTGTGCTATATTAACGCAAGGTAAGAATTCTTGTGTTAAAGTTCCTTTTGGTCCTTTAACTGTAACTGTGTTTCCTTCGATTTTTACTTCAACACCAGCTGGTATTGCTATAGGACTTTTACCTATTCTTGACATTTGGTATACCCTCCTTTATTTTTTAAATTCTATATTACCAAATATATGCTAAAACTTCGCCACCAACATTTTCTTTTCTAGCAGCTTTATCTGTCATAATTCCTTTAGATGTAGAAATAATTGCTATACCTAATCCGTTTAAAACTCTAGGTAAGTCTTCTACATTTGCATATATTCTTAGACCTGGTTTACTAATTCTTTTTAAACCTTGTAAAACTTTTACATTGTTTTGATATTTTAATGTAATTCTTAAAGTTTTGTGTGAATCTTCAATTATATCTGCTGACTCAACGAAACCTTCAGATACTAAAATATTTGCTATTGCTTCTTTTTCCTTAGAATAAGGAACGTCAACTGTTGCATGTCTTTGAGCGTTAGCATTTCTTATTCTAGTTAACATGTCTGCAATTGGATCTGTTGTATTCATTGCCTTTATTCCTCCTTTTCTACCAGCTTGCTTTTTTTACACCTGGTATATCTCCTTGATATGCTAATTTTCTAAAGCATAAACGGCATATTCCATATTTTCTCATGTAAGAATGTGGTCTTCCACATATTTTACATCTGTTATAATATCTTGTGCTAAATTTTGGTTCTCTTTGTTGTTTAGCTATCATAGATTTTTTTGCCATTTCAAGTCCTCCCTACTTTTCAGCGAATGGTAAGCCTAATAATTTTAATAATTCATAAGCTTCTTCATCTGTTTTTGCAGTTGTTACAAATACGATGTCCATTCCTCTTACTTTATCTATTTTATCATATTCTATTTCAGGGAAAATAATTTGTTCTTTTACTCCCATGTTATAGTTTCCTTTTCCATCGAAAGAGTGTGGATTAACTCCTTTAAAATCTCTTACACGTGGAAGTGCTACGTTAAAGAATTTAGTAGCGAAATCGTACATTTTTGCATTTCTTAATGTTACTTTGCATCCAATATTCATACCTTCTCTTAATTTGAAAGCAGCTATTGATTTTTTAGCTTTAGTAACGATTGGTTTTTGTCCAGAAATCATTTCTAGTTCTCCCATAGCTACGTCTAAAGCTTTAGAGTTATCTTTAACTTCTGAAACACCCATGTTTATAACTATTTTATCTAGCTTTGGTACTTGCATTATTGATTTGTATCCAAATTTTTCCATTAATGCAGGAACAACTTCAGTTGTATATTTTTCTTTAAGGTTCATTAACTTTTTCCCTCCTTACTACTTCATTTCGTTACAGCATTTGCAAAATCTTGTTTTAGTACCGTCTTCATTAACTTTAACTCCAAGTCTTACACCTTTTTCGCATTTATCACAATAAAAGCTTACTTTAGATGCATAAATTGGACTTTCAGATTTAACGATTCCAGATTCTTGACCTTGCTTTCTAGCTTTAACATGTTTTGTTCTAACGTTTATATCTTTAACAATTACTTTACCAGATTTTTTATCTATGTCTAGTATTGTTCCTTTTTTTCCTTTTTCAGCTCCTGTATTTACAATTACAGTATCACCTTTTTTTAATTTCATTTTTGTTAACACTTTAATTTCACCTCCGTATATTAAAGAACTTCAGGTGCTAGAGATAGTATTTTCATGTATTCACCATCTCTTAGTTCTCTTGCTACTGGTCCAAAAATACGTGTTCCTCTTGGTGTTTTATCATCTTTGATTAAAACAGCAGCGTTTTCATCAAATCTAATATAAGAACCATCTTCACGTCTAAGACCTCTTTTACTTCTAACAATTACAGCTTTAACAACATCGCCTTTTTTAACTCCAGAGTTAGGTGCTGCTTTTTTTACAGATGCAACGATAACATCACCAATGTTACCCCATTTTCTGTAAGAACCACCAAGAACTCTAATACACATTAATTCTTTAGCTCCAGTGTTGTCTGCAACTTTTAATAATGTTTGTTGTTGTATCATGGATTAGTCCTCCCTTCAAATATATTTTACTATTTAACTTTTTCCACAATTCTTACAAGTCTATATCTTTTATCTTTACTTAGTGGTCTAGTTTCCATTACTTCTACAATATCTCCGATATCACATTCGTTGTTTTCGTCATGAACTTTAATTCTTAATGTTTTATTTTTGATTTTGTTGTAAAGTGGATCTTTAACTTTGTCGTCTATAGCAACAACTATTGTTTTGTCCATTTTATTACTTACAACTTTTCCTTGTTTAGTTTTTCTTAAATTTCTTTCCACGTTCTTATCCTCCTTTACCACTAATTATTTTCCTTTTCTGCTATTACAGTATTAACTCTAGCTATTTCTTTTTTTACTAAAGTTATTTTCTTAGGGTTATCAAGGCCATTTAGAGATTTTTGAAATCTTAATTTAAAAAGTTCGTTTTTAAGTTCTTTCAATTCTTTTTGTAGTTGTTCAACTGACATATTTTTGTATTCATTGATTTTACTAGATTTCATTATTGTACTCCTCCTTCTTGATCTTCTCTTTTAACTATTTTACATCTTATTGGAAGTTTGTGAATAGCTTTAGCTAAAACTTCTTTTGAAGTAGCTTCGTCAAGACCTGAAATTTCAAATAATATTCTTCCTGGTTTAACAGCTGCTACGAAATATTCTGGATTTCCTTTTCCTGAACCCATACGAGATTCAGCTGGATGTTTAGTTATAGGTTTATCTGGGAATATTTTAATCCAAGATTTACCAACTTTTTTAGTATATCTAGAAATAGTAACTCTGACAGATTCTATTTGGTTAGCAGTGATCCAAGCTGGTTCTAAAGCTTGTATTCCGTATTCACCATCTGTAACTTTAGTACCTCTTTGAGCTTTTCCTTTTAATATACCTTTTTGTACTTTTCTATATTTAGTTCTTTTTGGTGACAACATTTTTAGTTACCTCCTTCTTCAGTTTTTTTTGTAGGAAGTACTTCTCCTTTATATATCCAAACTTTAACACCTATAATACCATAAGTTGTTTTTGCTTCAGCAAATCCATAATCGATATCTGCTCTTAAAGTTTGAAGAGGAATTGTACCTTCATGATATGATTCTGTTCTAGCAATTTCTGCTCCACCTAAACGTCCAGATACAGCAGTTTTAATTCCTAGTGCTCCAGCTTTCATTGTTTTTTGCATTGCTTGTTTCATAGCTTTTCTAAAAGATATTCTTTTTTCAAGTTGTAAAGCAATGTTTTCAGCTACTAATTGTGCAGCCATGTCAACATCTTTAACTTCAACAATATTTAAAGATATTTCTTTTCCAATTTTTTTACTTAATTTTGCTTTTATTTCTTCGATTGCTGCTCCACCTTTTCCGATTATCATACCAGGTTTAGCTGCATATATATCTACTAAGACTTTATTTCCTTTTCTAGCTATTTCTATTTTATAGATACCAGCTGGTTTTAATAAGTCTTTAAGGTATTTACGAATGTTGTAATCTTCTACTAGGTTATTAGAATAATCTTGTTTATTAGCATACCATGTTGAAGACCAGTTTTTTATAATTCCAACTCTAAGTCCGTGTGGACTAACTTTTTGTCCCATTTTAAACTTACCTCCTTTATGCTTCTTTTAACACAACTGTAATGTGACTAGTTCTTTTTCTAATTCTATTTGCTCTTCCTTGAGCTCTTGGCATAATTCTTTTCATTGTAGTTCCTTGGTTAGCATATATTTCAGAAATGTATAATTTGCTTTCGTCCATATTATGATTGTTAACTGCATTTGCCATTGCTGATTTAACTAATTTTTCAACTACTGGCGCAGCTGCTTTATTAGTATATTTTAATATTGCTATAGCTTCTTTAGCATTTTTTCCTCTAATAGTATCAATAACTATTTTAACTTTTCTAGCACTTATTCTAGCATGACGTAATTCAGCTCTTGCTTGTTTTTCTTCCATTTTTAGGCTCCTCCTTCATTAAAAGTTTCTTTATCTAACTTTAGTCTTTTTATCTCCAGAATGTCCTCTAAATAATCTTGTAGGAGCAAATTCTCCTAATTTGTGTCCAACCATTTCTTCAGTTACATATACTGGAACGTGTTTTCTTCCATCATGAACTGCAATAGTGTGACCAATCATTTGAGGATATATAGTAGAGGATCTTGACCAAGTCTTTATAGCTTCTTTTTTATCTTCTTCATTTAATTTTTCAACCTTAGCTAGTAATCTAGCATCTACGTAAGGTCCTTTTTTAAGTGATCTTGACATCTTCTATACCTCCAAATACTATTTTTTATTTCTTCTCTTAACAATATACTTATCTGTTCTATTGTTAGTTTTTCTAGTTTTATAACCGTGTGCTGGTTTACCCCAAGGAGTACGTGGACCAGTGTGTCCAACTGGAGCTCTACCTTCACCACCACCATGTGGGTGATCTACTGGGTTCATAACAGATCCTCTAACTGAAGGTCTAACACCCATATGTCTTGTTCTACCAGCTTTTCCTAATTTTACGTTTTCAGCTTCTAGGTTACCAACTTGACCTATGCAAGCTCTACATTCAACGCTTATAAGTCTCATTTCTCCTGAAGGCATTCTAACATGTGCATATTTTCCTTCTTTTGCCATAAGTTGTGCAGACATACCAGCACTTCTTACAAGTTGAGCACCTTTACCTTTGTTTAGTTCTATGTTATAGATCATAGTACCAACTGGTATAGCGTCTATTGGCATACAGTTACCTGGTTTAATATCAGCTTTAGCAGCAGATATAACTTTGTCACCATCAGTAAGTCCTAATGGAGCGATTATATATGCTCTTTCACCATCTTCGTATTCGATTAAAGCGATGTTAGCAGTTCTATTTGGATCATATTCGATACCTATTACTGTTGCTTCCATATCAACTTTATTTCTTTTAAAATCGATTACTCTATATTTTCTTCTGTTTCCGCCACCATGATGTCTTACAGTTATTTTACCAGTGTTGTTTCTTCCTGCATTTTTCTTTAATGTAGTAAGTAAACTTTTTTCTGGTATGTTTTTTGTAATTTCATCGTTAGTTAATGTTGTTGTATTTCTTAGTGATGGAGTAACAGGTTTAAATGATTTTATTCCCATTTTTTATTCCCTCCTAGTTATTTCCAAATGCTGAACTAATTTCTTCTATTTCAGTTTTATATTTTTTGTTAACTTTAGTTTCTTTTCCACCTTTTGCAAGATATTTAACATCTGCTGGGTTAGTATCAATACTTACTATAGCTTTTTTCCAAGCTTTAGTTACCCCTTGGTGTACTCCAACTCTTTTAGCTTTTCCATCATATCTTAAAGTATTTACTTTTAATACTTTAACACCAAAAAGCTCTTCAACTGCATTTTTAATTTCAACTTTTGAAGAATTTAAAGCAACTTCAAAAGTATATTTTCCGTTTGCAATTTCGCTATAACTTTTCTCAGTCATTATAGGTTTGATTATAACGTCTTCTGCGTGTCTCATTATGCGTACACCTCCTCTAATTTCTTAACTGCATCTTTAGTTAAAACTAATGAATCATATTTTAATAAATCAAATATATTCATTGTGTTTACTAAAGTAGTTTTAACACCTTCAATGTTTCTTGATGATGCTTGAACATTTAAGTTCTTTTCGTTTAACATTACTAAAGCGTTGTTAACTTTTAAGTTGTTTAAAACGTTAACCATTTCTTTAGTTTTGATTTCGTTTAGTTCTAATTTATCAACTACAACTAGTTTTCCTTCTTGTACTTTTGAAGTTAGTACAGATTTGAAAGCAAGTTGTTTAACTTTCTTAGGAATTGAATATCTGTATGATCTAGGTTTTGGTCCTAAAGCAATACCACCTTTAATCCATTGTGGAGCTCTTATAGAACCTTGTCTAGCTCTACCAGTTCCTTTTTGTTTCCATGGCTTTCTTCCGCCACCACTTACTTCAGATCTTGTTTTAGTAGATTGAGTTCCTTGTCTTTGGTTAGCTTGGAAATTAACTAATGCTGTATGAACAGCTACTTCATTTACCTCAATTCCAAAAACATTTTCGTTTAACTCGATATCTTCTACTTTTTTACCATCCATATTTAAAACGTCAACTTTTAGCATTTTTTCTCCTCCTTCCCGCTTACTTTACACTTTTTCTAACTCTAACAATTGATTTTTTAGCTCCTGGAATAGAACCTTTTACTAAAATAACATTTTTGTCAGTATCAATTTTAACAACATCTAGATTTAAGATTGTAGATGTTTGGCTTCCCATGTGTCCTGGTAATTTTTTACCTTTGAAAACTCTACCTGGAGTTGTTGTAGAACCCATTGAACCTGGTCTTCTGTGGTACATAGAACCATGTCCCATTGGTCCTCTGTGTTGTCCATGTCTTTTGATAACACCTTGGAATCCTTTACCTTTAGAAGTACCTTGTACATCTACGTTATCTTCTGTAGTGAAAGCGTCAACAGTTATTTTGCTTCCGATTTCATATTCGTCTACATTTTCTACTTTAATTTCTCTTAGGTATCTTTGAGTTTCAACACCTGCTTTTGCAAATACTCCTCTGTGAGGTTTGTTTGCATTTTTTTCTTTGATTTCACCAAAGCTTACTACAATTGCATTGTATCCATCTTTATCCATAGTTTTTTTAGCAACTACTGTTAAAGGTTTAGCTTCGATTGCTGTTACTGGTATAGCTACGCCGTTTTCATCAAAAATTTGAGTCATACCAATTTTTGTTCCGTAAATTTCTTTTACCATTTTGTTTTCCTCCCTTTATTTTTTGTTAACTTCATCCAAACTTTAATATCAGGGTTTGCCATTGCCTAAACATTTAGGATGACTTATTAAAATTTTAAGAAGCTATTATAATTTAACTTCGATGTCTACACCAGCTGGCATATCAATTGACATTAAAGCATCAACTGTTGCTTGGTTTGGTGATAATACATCAATAACTCTTTTGTGAGTTCTCATTTCAAATTGTTCTCTAGAATCTTTATGTTTGTGTGGAGAACGTAATATTGTAATGATTTCTTTTTCAGTAGGTAGTGGAATTGGTCCTGATACTTCAGATCCAGTTTTTCTAGCTACTTCAACAATTTTTGTTGCAGCTTGTTCAAGTACAACATGATCATAAGCTTTTAATCTTATTCTCATTTTTTTGCTTTGTTCTTTAGACATATGTAAAACACTCCTTTTCTATAGTTTGCCGGTTTGACAAGTTTTACACCACCCCGTGTGTTTCATATTTTACATATATTAAAACCAAATTCTACTCATGTAGGAATTTGGCAAATACACGTTAATCTATACTTGCCGCCCGATTTAAAATCAGACATGCTCCATAGAAGTTCCCTACCTCGCTGGGTAGCCACATTCTACTTCAACGCAAATCAACATCAATATTATACACGAATGAATAACAAAAAGCAAGTGTTTTTTCAAAAAATTATGTAAAAAGAGAAAGTTTTTTCTTATTGCTATTTGTTCATCTCTTCTCTTTCTAGAAAACACTTGGTTTTGTCAAATATTTCATTAATATTACTATTATATTTACTTGTTAATTCATGAGCAATGTTTAATTGAATATTTTTTTATTTTGTAGTATCATATTTGTAGCGTTTTGGGAGGTTAATATTATGATTAAAGTAGAAAATTTAGAAGTCTTAAATTTTGAAGGAGCTCTTAGAGGAATGAGAAATCCTTTAGAATCATGGAACAAAAGTGATAGTTATTATGATAAAGAAACAGGAAAATATGTAATCGGTCCAAAAGATTTAGAATTAGCGCTAAAGCTTACAAAAGCTGGTTCTGATCATTCTAAATTTTTAAGACAAATTTTTGTATCAATGGATATAACAGCACCTATGTCTTGGTGGTGGGATTTTGATACATATAAAGTTGCAACAGTTAGAAATAGTACTAGTAGAATGCACAAATTAGGCTCTAGACTATTAACATTTGATGATTTTAGTTTAGATGATGAAGACGGAAATATAAACGTAACACCTTTTAGAAAATATGTTCTAGAAGATTTAAATAGAAGAATACAAGAATTTCAACAATTAAAAAACGAAGGAAAAACTAAAGAAGCAATGGCACTATGGCGTGAAATTGTTTTTGATTCACCTCAAAGTTATAACTTTAGATCTACATGGACAGGAAATTATGAAATAATGAGAAATGTATATAGAGCTAGAAAAAATCATAAACAAAGAGAATTTAGAGATTTTTGCAAATATATAGAAGAAAATTTCCCATATAGTGAATTAATCACTACTCCTAGAGAAGGTTAGGTGATTTTAAATGGCAAATTCTAAACTAATTATTGTTGAAGGACCACAAGGAGCCGGAAAAACAACAGTAACAGATTTTATTAGACACGGATTAAAATATACAAATTTATATAGACTATGTGGAACAGCAGATAGCAGTCCATCAGGAAAACTAAAAGCAAAAGATATGTATTTTGATTTAATTGAATATATGAAGAAAATGGAAAATAAAAGTATAAACTTATTATTTGACAGAACATTTTTTACAGAAGAAATATATAGTAGATTAAAATTTAAACAATATGATTTTTCAGATGCATATGAAAGTTTATTAGAAAACTTTAGTGCACTTGATTTTGATATATACTATATAACTCTTTACTTAAATGACACTTCTCTTTTTGCAAAACGTTTAGAGCGTAGCGGAAAAGCAGTAATAGATTATGCAAAATTTGATGTTCAAAGTAGCATAAATCAACAAAATGAATACTTAAAAATGGCTGATGAAATTTCAAATAAGTATCCAAATATACATGTATTTAAAGTATCTAATGATAATGATGAAGAAGAAATAAAAACTAAAATAAAAAACATACTTAACTTTTAGTATTAATCCATCTTAGTTTTCACGGAGGTTAAATATGACAGAAGAAGAAATAATTTCTTATATTTATAAAGAAAGAAAAAATAATAATAACAAAAAAGATAATTCAAGAATGATAAAACTTATGGAAAAATTAAATAATCCACAAGATGATTTAAAATTTATACATATAGCAGGAACAAACGGAAAAGGCTCAACAACCACTATGATGGCAAATGTATTAAAAAATAGTGGTTATACAGTAGGTAAATTTATATCTCCATACATTATATCTTTTAACGAGAGAATACAAGTAAATAATCACTTTATTTCAAACGATGAATTAACTAACTATATAGAAAAAATAAATCCATATATTGAAGAAATGGAAAAAGACGGAGATGCGCCTATAGGATTTGAAATAATTACAGCTATAGCCTTTTTATATTTTAAAGATAAAAATTGTGATATAGTATGTTTAGAAGTTGGTATGGGAGGAAGACTTGACCCTACAAACATTATAACTACTACCGTTGTTTCAATAATAACTTTAGTAGATTATGATCATACTCAATTTTTAGGTAGCACACTAGAAGCAATAGCAAAAGAAAAATGTGGAATAATAAAAAAAGATAAAATAACTGTAACTTATCCAAAACAAGATCAAAAAGTACTAGATACAATACGTAGTTATTGTAAAGCTGAAAATAATAAGCTTTATATTCCTAATTTGAAATTTTTGGATATAATAAAAAGTAATCACAACATTAATTATTTTAGTTATAAAGGAACTTATTACAAATTAAATTTAATTGGAGAATATCAAATATATAATGCTCTTATGGTTATTTTATCATCTAATATATTAATCAATTTAGGATATAAAATATCATTTTCTGCAATCAATAACGGAATATTTGATACAGTATTTCCAGCACGTCTTGAAAAAATTCAAGATAACCCAACAATTTTTGTTGATGGTTCTCACAATGCTGCTGGAGCAAAATCTTTAAAAAGTTTCCTTCACGAATATAAAGGAAAAAGAAATTATGCAATAATTTCACTTACTAAAGGAAAAGATTACAAATCTTTCCTTAATGAAATTGGACAATACTTTCAAGAAATTGTATTTGTAAAATATGATAATCAGTATAAACATGCTGAAGATCCAGAAACACTTGTATCAATTGCCAAAGAACTTGGATTAAACGCAACATCTTGCAATTCATTACAAGAATCTATAGATTACTTAAATAAAAAAGAAAATACAGATTTAATCTTAATAACAGGTTCATTATATTTAGCATCAGAATACAGAAACTTAGCTATAAAAAAGTAATTTTTACATCATTTTGACATAAAAGCTTGCTTTTTATTATCTTTTATGTTAAAATGTTTAAGTAAATTGTTAACGTACACATAAGGAGGTGCAATTAAATGCCAAATATCAAATCAGCTAAAAAAAGAGTTAAAGTTATAGAAACTAAAACTTTACAAAACAGAGCTACTAAAAAAGCTTATAAAGAAGCAATAAAAAACTTTGAAGCAGCTGTTAAAGAAAACGCTAGCAACAAAGAAGAATTATATAATGAAGCAGTTAGCAAAATAGATAAAGCTTGGACTAAAGGTGTATTAGCAAAAAATACAGCTTCAAGAAAAAAATCTAGCCTTGCTAAAATGCTAAACAAGTAAGTTTAATTTGCATAAAATTAAATGTATGTTTTACAGTTCGGAAAAAGAGGAATTTATTCCTCTTTATTTTTTTGTCTAAAAAATGCCAGTATATTATTATATTCCTGGCATTCCTATTCTATATTGACCTCTAGTCTGCATTCCACCTATACCATTAATTCCTTCTCTTGTGTTAGCAATTATATTTTCTAGTGAAACAAATTCATTTACAGAAGTATATGCTACGTTTTCTGCAACTATCATTGGATCCATCATATCTATAAGAACTCTTTTAGGAGCACTTGCAAAATTTGCACCTGCAGAAATTAAAGCTTCATAATAACTTTGACACGCTCCTGCAAATATTACTAAATTATCTAAATTATGTTCATACTTTCTTGCTTCAATCACAGATTGAACAAAGTATTTTGAATTTTTGTAATTATCTATATTATAAATATCATTTCTTCTTTTTACAAAAGCATCGTGCCCTGTTAATACTAATATTTCCGGTTTATATCTTTGAAGTATCGCATAAACTTGCTTATACTGTTCTCTTTCTTCAATGTTAAATATATATGCTCTTATTCCCATTTTTTTATATAATTCTTTACATTGAGCACAATATTCTTCATCTCCATCTATATGAACTACTGTACCGGGCTTCTTATACGTCTTTTCTTTTTGATAAATTGTATAATTAGTATTTTCTCTTAAAAATTTATTACTATAATTATTATTTTTATATTTTATATTTTTAAATGACCTATCTAATCTACTTCTTCTAGATTTTTCTATATTGCTTAATCTTATTTCAAGTTCTTGTTTAGTTATTAATTTCAAGTCATATTCTTCAGCATCTGCTAATATTCTACTTGTTATACCAACTAAATCTACTATTCCGTTAGGGTGAATATTAATTATTCTAAAGAGCACATCATAATTATATGATTTTCTTGCTACTATATCTCCTATTTTAAAATTTGACAAATAAATCACCTCAAAATATTATATGAAAAAGTAGCTATAATTGTGTAAGTGTATAAAAAAACTTTCCCATCATTTTAAATAGTAAGATAAGCTTTATCTTCTTTTTCCACAAAAATCGCCTCCATATAAAAATAAGGAGATATAACTTAATATATCTCCCTTGTTTAAAAATGTAAAAGGAGATTTTTAATCTCCTTTTACGACAGTACAGATATATAGGTGTTAAAAAGCCCTTTCCCTATATATCAATTATATTATAACATTTAAGAATTAATTTTTTCAACATAAATAACTTAAGATTTCTCTTAAGCTATTACTAAACAAACATTTAGTTTGGACTACGAAGTAGTCTTTTCAAGAATTATCTTTAGGACGCCTTAGAATCGATTTTTATAATGTAAAAACGTTGAGTCTAAACTTTGTTAATTTAATAAAAAATGAGATATGTTATAGAAACATACCTCACATGCCACCATCGACAATAAATATATGAGCTAATATTCCCGACACTCATATATCTACTTATATTATATCATATCCAACATAATTTCCAACAAAATCATATAAAACAAATTACCTCAAAATATTATACGAAAAAGTAGCTATAATTGTATAAAAAAAGCAACCAAGTTTTTTGGTTGCTCATGTATTATTTAACTGTATATGGTAATAGAGCAATTGTTCTAGCTCTTTTAACAGCTTCAGTTACTTTTCTTTGGTGTTTAGCACAACATCCAGTTACTCTTCTTGGAAGAATTTTACCTTTGTCGCTAACATATTTTCTTAATTTTTCTACATCTTTGTAGTCAATTTCATCAACTTTATCAGCACAGAATACGCAAACTTTTTTTCTTGGTCTTCTATATGGTTTGTCGTTTTTAGCGCCTCTTTTTTTGTTATCAGCCATTTTAATTTATCCTCCTATCAACTAATTTTTTAATTAAAATGGTAAATCATCTGTATCATCTACAGTTATGAATTCACCATCCATACTAGATGAAGGCACTCCATCATTTGCCATGTTTTGATCTCTTCTAGAATCTGCAAAGTATGCATTTTCGATTATAAAATCTGTAGCATATCTTTTTTGTCCGTTTTGATCATCCCATGATCTATTTTGGATTCTTCCTTCGACTAATACTTGTTGTCCTTTTCTGTAATATTTTGCACAAAAGTCTGCAAGTTTTCCAAAAGCAGTTAGATTAAAGAAATCTGTCTTTCTTTCTCCATTAGCATCAGCAAATCTTCTATTTACAGCTATAGAAAATGTAGTTACTGGTGTATTACTATTTGGTAGAACTCTAGATTCTGGATCTCTAGTTAATCTTCCCATAAATTGAAATTTGTTCATTTCATACCCTCCTAATATTAGTCTTCTAATTTAACAATCATGTGTTTTAGAACTGTTTCATCTAGTCTTAGAACTCTATCAAGTTCAGCAATGAAATCTGGTTTTGCACTAAATGTGAATAATGTGTAGAAACCTTCTTTTTGCTTTTTGATATCATAAGCAAAAGTTTTCTTTCCCCATTCCTCAACATTAGTAAGCTCGCCATTAGCTGAAATTAATTCTTTCATTTTTTCACCGAAAGCAGCCATAGCTTCTTCTGATGCATTAGCTGAAAGTATTATAACTGATTCATATCTATTCATGACTTTACTCACCTCCTCGTGGACGTCAGACTATACAAAATTGTATAGTAAGGATTTTTACAGATAGCATTATACCACATTTTTATGTAATTTGCAACTTTTATTTTATAATTACATAAAACTTTGTACTTTACTTTTATATTGACATTGTAACTCATTAATTATATAATACATATTATTAAATATAACCATTTCTCCAAAGGAGGACTGATAACATGAAAATAGAGAAAGTTGATGACAACAAAGTAAAAATAATTCTATCTTTAGAAGAATTGAAGATGAGAAACATATCTCTTAGTGATATCGAAAAAGATACTGCAGCAGCTAGAAAATTATTTACTAGCTTGATAGAGGAATCTAATTTAGATGAAGATTTTGGTTGTGAAGATTCACAGCTTTTTATAGAAGCAAGTTCAGACAATACTAATACATTTGTTTTAACAATCACTAAAACAGATGATTTACCAGATATTAACAACTATACCAAAAACGAGAATAAAACGCTTTATAGGATAGACTCTAGACTCTATGAATTTGCCTCTTTAGATTTAATTTTAGATTTTTGCAAAATTGCTAAAGAAGAAAATCTCTTTTTTGGTAAAAATACCTTGTATAAATATAATGATAAATACTTTATTTTGTTTAGTGATACAGCAATAAAAAACAAAAAATTTATTAAAACATATGTCATGATAAGTGAATATTGTTCTAGATATTTTTCATATAGCCTTTTCTATACTACAATTACAGAAAAAGGAACTATAGTTATCGCTAACAGAGCTTTACAAAAGCTCATAAGTTTTTAACACAGGCTTCATGCCTGTTTTTTTTGGAAAATTTTTAATATGAATTAATAATAGCTAAATATTTATACTATAGTTAGATATCCAGATTATATTGATGAAAATTATTTTTTAGAAATCTTGATTTTATATCTAACTGAATCAATATTTAGATTAAAAACTTTTTAGAAATTTGTACAAAAAATCTGATTAACGGAAAAAATTTATAAATATATTCAAATAAGTTGTTATTTCACTTATGTTCTACTTTTATAAAAAGCATATCTAGTATAATGTTATTTTATCAATTTGTCAATATATTTATTAGTTTTTGTTTTAAAATACATAATATTTTTTCAAAAGCCCTTATCTCTTGATTATTTGGCTATATTTTGGTATACTATACACATAGGTGAAAATGTATGAATAACGATAAATTAGTTAACGCCAAAATACTAGTTATCGATGACGACGTAAATATGATGGATGTTCTTTCTGTTGTATTAAGAAGGTATGGACATACTGTGAAAACATACACTGAACCTCTAGCAGCTATAGAGGAACTTAGAAAAAATACATATGATATTTTACTTGTCAATTATTTGATGACGCCAGTAAAAGGCGATAAAATTGTAGAAACAGTTAGAGAATTTAATAAAGAAATATATATAATCCTAATGTCTATTCATAAAGATCTAGCACCTTCAATTGAAGTTATGCAACAATTAGATATACAAGCATACTATGAAAAAAGTAATAGATTTGATAATTTAATAATGCTAATTCAAGGTGGTATAAAATATATAGAGCAAATAAACAAAATCAAATCAATGAATTCTAAACTAGAACATTATTTGGTTGATTTTGCTAAGATTTTATTACAAACTGTTGGAGCTAAAGATCACTATACCGAAGAGCACTGTAGAAGAGTTACTCTATTTGCAGATGCCTTTGCTAAATATTTAAAGCTAGATAAAAAACAAGTTTCTGACTTGCAAATAGCTGCAGCCTTTCATGATATTGGAAAAATAGGAATACCAGACAATATATTATTAAAGACTACACGACTTACAGATGAGGAGTACCAAGTTATAAAAACTCACCCTGTAATAGCTGCAAATATTTTTTCTGTATCGGACATTTATAAGGATATTTATCCTATAATGTATTATCATCATGAAAGATATGATGGTAAAGGATATCCTAAAGGAATAAGTGGTAAACAAATTCCATTTTTAGCCAGAGTACTATCAATATGTGATTGCTTTGATGCAATAGTATCTAAACGTACTTATAAAGAAGGAGCTACAATAGAATTTGCATTATCAGAAATAGAAAAAGGTGCTGGTACACAATTTGATCCAGAGCTTGCACCAAAGTTTATAACTATGGTTGAAAATAATAAAGAATATATTGATAAAATATTTAAAGAATTTTAGTCTTAAGTAACTCAGTTATTTAAGACTTTTTTTAATTTATATATATTGCTATTGGTTTAAAGACTTTTTCATTTAACTTTAGACAATTTATTCTATATCCTAAACACTCTATCTCACAATTATTCTTGTATAAATCTTTAAGACAAGTATACACTTCATCACTTATTGTAAATCTAACATCAGATATCAAAAATTCATTTTCTTTTAATTCCTTAATTTGTCCAGATATTCTTTTTATCCTTTCATCTTCTTGCATACTTTCAACAATGTTATAATAGAACTTATTATTTTTAATTTCTGAAACATCCTCAATATTAATATATCTTTTTACAACTTCCACATTACAAAGCATACCTAAATCTTCACAATAACCTACTCTTTTTCTTCCACAAATATGCTCATCTTTACAATCTACTCTAGTCTCTTTTTCAAAGTCTGGTCTTATGCTTTTATTATTGTTTGTTGTATATCCTCTTTTTTCTGAATACTCAAAAAAATCTATATCAAATGAAATATCCGACATTTTAGGAGCTAACTGCTTTATTATATTTTTATCTAAATATATATACATTCTCATATTCATATCTTATTTTATTTTACACAAATATATTCTTTTATTTTGTTATATTTAGCTTGTCCTATTCCATTGACATTTAATAAATCTTCTATTGAAGTAAATTTATTATTCTTTCTATACTCTACTATGTTTTTAGCTAAAGTAGGTCCGACTCCATTTAGTTGTTCTAATTCTTCTACGCTTGCTGTATTTATATTTACCAAATCATCATTTACATCGTTATCTTCCTCAATAACACTTTCATTGCTAGATTTTTTAGGAATATCAATCTTATCTGAATCATTTAGTTTTTCTGCCAAATTTATATCGCTTATATCTGCGTCTTCTGTTAACCCTCCGCAAGCCTTTATCAAATCATCAAGTCTAGTATTTTCATCTATGTAGTACACTCCAGGACTAACAACTTCTCCTGCAATATATACTGCTATCTTATTTGAATATTCTTCTTTTTTTATAGTAACATTATTAATTTCTATTTCATCTCTACTTTTTATATTTTGAAAGACAATAGATGATATAGATATTAAAATTAAAACTACTAATAATATGGTACTCTTGTTTCTAAATATATATTCTTTTATTTTATTAACGATTTTTTTCATACACAACCTCCTAAACTATTGTCTTATTTTGTAAAAAGTCCTATAACGCAAATTAGAAGTTATGAAACTCATAACTTCTAATCGTCTTTTTTGGTTTAATTATATTTTTAGACCTGCTTTAATTAATGCTACTAACATATTATTGTTATATAATAACTTAACTAGGAAAGTTTTATCTATATAACTTGTTAATCCTTCAAAAGCAGGTAATGGTGAAATAAATGAAATGATTGCAAGTACAATCCAAACTTTTATTAATACTGAAATAACTCCAACAGCTGTTCCACCTATACCATTTATAGAACTTAATATTGGTAAATTAAATACAACATTTAATATCATTTGTAAAATATAGCATATTATTCTTACAATAAAAAATATTGCTATAAAACTAAGTCCTTTCATTACAAATCTTGATACTGCTTCTGCAGCTTTTCCAATATCATCTGTTGTTGCTACATTTGATATTATACTACCATAAAATGAATTATCAATACTTTCGCCATCATCTATCATTTTTTGCATATTTTCTTGTGCAACATCTTTTACTTTTACTCCCAGTCCAGAATCATATATAGCATTTGAAACAATTCCTTGAAATCCAAAAGCTAAAACTATTGATAATATTAATGATGCAAATCCTACGACCACACCAACAAGTCCTTTTTTGTGACCACTAAAAGCACCTAATGCTATTAAAGCCACTAATAATAAATCTAGTATTACCACTTTTCTCTCTCCTCCTTCTATAAATTAATAATATAAATTTTATTTGTATAAATCAAAGCTAAACTCTTATCATTATTAAAAACAACACACTTTTTAGGTGTAAAATTAGTTTCTCTAATTCCTAAATCTACTCCCCATTTATTTAATAAATATACATGATCTTGATATATATAATAGTTAACTGTATCACTACTAATCATATTTTTAGGTAATGATTCTAATTTAGTTGAAGATATTTTGTTTCCAGCATATCCTATATTTTCTGTAATGTAATCATTTTGCTCAATATCCCTTTGTACATATGTGTAATAGTTATCATTTAAAGCTACATATACAAGTTGTGTATCATCAAATTTTTTAAGTTCATTAATATTTCCAGTACTTGTATTTATACAAACTATTTCATCATTTAATAGTGCAAAGATTTCTTTTCCTTCAACTTTAAAATCATATACAAATTTGTTATCAAGTGAGACAATATCTCTTAACTGTTCATCACTCTTTTTAGATATATCTATTTCTCTGAATTTTATTCCAATAGTAGATGAATCTGTAACGCTTTCTGCAAATATAATTTTTCTACCATTGTCTACAATTTCTAGAGATATTACACTTGCTTGGCTTAAATATGCATCATATAAACTTTTTCCATTTTTATCAAAAACACTAATTATATTATTATATCCTGATGATGCAGAATACTCTATTGCCATGTTACCTTTTTTATCTAAAAAAGCCTTTTTTATTTTTCCATCTATTTTCTTATTTAATATTTCGTTTTTCCCATTGAATAAATACATCATACCTGTAGAACTATTAGTTACAAGCATATATTTTCCTTCTATATATATGTCTGGGGTAAAACTATCAGAAAAATGATAGCTCCATGCAACTTCTGCGTTCTCATTGTAAGTTGTTATTGTATTATTAGAATAAACCATAAGTTGACCATTATATTCTTTATAAATATCACTATCTTTTGTTACAAGTTCTATTTTATTTTCATCTATATTAGTAGATACTGGCTTTATATGTATACCAAAAATTGGTCCATAATCATATAAAACCCAGCAAATTAAAACTATTGCAACAATAAATCCAATTATAAATTTTCCATCTATATTGTAACGTATTTTAGGTCTTTCAATCATTTGACCGCTAGCATTTCGTTCAAACTTGTTTATTCTATTATTCCTTTGATTATTTAATTCTTCTCTATTTCTATTAACTATTTCTATACCTTGTAACATATCTTCTTCATTAATAGAAGAATCTAAAGCAACATCTTTTTCTTCATTTAAAAATACAGATGAATTTTTACTCTTCTTTTTCTTCATAAAAATTCTCCCATTCTCTTGGCTCATAGTATTTTTCATTGATTAATTTATCTGGTAAATATTGCTGTTCAACTTTTCCATGAGGATAATCATGAGGATATTTATATCCATTTCCATACCCAAATTGCTCCATTCCAGATGCTGGCGCATTTCTAATATGCATAGGAACTTGTCCTATATCTTTTGTTCTAACATCTTCTAAAGCTTTATTTATTCCTCTATAAGAAGTATTAGATTTTGGACTTAATGCAACTGTAAGTGCTGCCTGTGCAAGAATTATTCTAGCCTCTGGCATACCAATTTGATGCACTGCGTTCATAGCCGCAACAGCCACTTTTAAAGCATCACTATTAGCAAGTCCAACATCTTCAGATGATTGTATTACTATTCTTCTAGCAATAAACATTGGATCTTCACCAGCGTCTAACATTCGTGCTAAATAATGTAATGTTGCGTCCGGATCTGAACCACGCATAGATTTAATAAATGCTGATATTACATCATAATGTGAATCATCTGTTTTGTCATAAACAGCTTTTTTCTGTTGAACACAATTCATAGCAATATTTTTGTCTATTACTATTTTTCCTTCACCATTCATATCTGTTGATAACACAGCAAGCTCTAATGCATTTAAAGCAGTTCTAACGTCACCATTAGAACACATAGATATATATTCTAATGCATCATCTTTGACTTCTAAATTATACTTTCCTAAGCCATTTTCACTATCACTTATACAGTTATTTAGTATCTTTACAATATCTTTATCTTCTAGTGCTTTAAATTTAAATACAGTTGATCTTGATATTAGCGCTTTATTAACAGAAAAATATGGATTTTCTGTTGTAGCTCCTATTAAAATTACAGTACCCTTTTCAACATGTGGTAATAAAGCATCTTGTTGTAATTTATTGAATCTGTGTATCTCATCTATAAACAATATAACTTTACCAGTAGGATTTGTAAATATATTTTGTGCTTCTTCAACTACTGATTTTATATCACTAACCCCGGATGTTGTTGCATTTAAAGTAACAAATTTATTTTTTGTAGTACTAGCAATAACTCTTGCAAGAGATGTTTTTCCACATCCTGGAGGTCCCCAAAATATTGCTGATGTAAGCTTATCTGCTTTTATTAATCTATATAATAATTTATCCTTTCCAACTATATCCTCTTGGCCATAAAAATCCTCAAGTTTAGTTGGTTTCATTCTATATGCTAATGGTTCCATTTTATCCTCTCTTACATTCTAATTTTCAACCATTATTATATAATATATTTGTGATATTAGCAATAATTATATTACATAAAAAACATATAATTTAAAATAAACAGCTCGGCTACATTTAACTTGCCGAACTGTTTTTTTACTAGAACTTACTTACTATGTTTTCTTTTGTAAGTCCAAAATATTCATATACTTGTTTTGCACTTCCAGATTTTCCAAATCTATCATTTATTCCAATTTTTTCTAATTTTTTTGGATACTCTTCACAAAGAACATTAGATATTATACTTCCAATTCCACCTATTACGCTGTGGTCCTCTATTGATACTAATTTTTCTGTCTCAGTAGCACATTTTATTATTGTTTTTCTATCAACAGGTTTTATACTATATAAATCTACAACTCTAACTTCTATTCCTTTTTCTTTAAGCTCTTTTTTAGCCTGTAAAGCAATAGCAACTGTTGGTCCATATGCAAATATAGTGCCATCTTTTCCATCACCAAATACATTAGATCCACCTATAGAAAATTGTGCATTTTCATCATATATATCTTCTACATCACTTCTACCAAGTCTAATATATTTAGGGCCTTCTTCTTTCATACACATCTTCAATATTTTCTTTGTGCTTATATCATCTGCAGGTGACAAAACTTTCATTGTTGGTACAACGTTCATAAGTGCAACGTCTTCTATACATTGATGTGTAGGTCCATCTTCTCCTACCATTACACCTGCATGAGTAGCGCATAAATTTACATTAACATGTGAATATGCTGCTGTATTTCTTATTTGATCATATGCTCTTCCTGCCATAAACATAGCAAAAGTTGAAGCAAAAACAGTTTTTCCAGCAAGGGCTAAACCACAGGCTGTACCTACTAGATCTTGTTCTGCTATACCCACATCTATATGTCTTTGTGGATATTTTTTCATAAACATATCTGTTTTAGTTGCACCAGCTAAATCTGCATCCAGTACAACAATATTGCTATCTTCTCCTACTTCTGCTAAAAATTCTCCATATGCTTTCCTTGTTGATTTCATCTAAATCACCTCATTAGTTACATCATTAAAATTAAAAAGTTCTAATGTAGATACATCTTTTATTAACATATCATTGAACATTTTATATTCTGATGTCTTCATTCTATTTTTACTTTTTTTGTTTATTCTATCTGTCATATCTGCATTTTCAAAATTAATCTTTGTTAAATATTCTTTATTAAAAAATAATGGGATTTTTTCTTCCTTTTGGGTAATCATTAATGCACTCTCTTTAGGCTTTTCTAATTTAAATTCATTTACTATACTATCAATAAACTGTTTTATCTCATTAGATTTATATCCACAATTATTTGTTATACTGACAATCTCATATAGGCTTTTATTTTCTGGAATATACTTTTTATTTATTGTTTCCATTTTCTTTAAATTGCAGTTTTCAATTAGTGCTTTTTTTATTTTAGCTTTTCCAGTTATTTTTTCAAAAAAACTTATTTTAGAGTACTTTGCTATATTTGAATCTAAATTCTTAATTTCTTCTTGTCTTATTAAATCATTTGCTTTATTTGCAAACATATTTATATATTCTTTAGTTGCAATACTCTCATTTTCACTTATTAGTTCCTTTATGTTTTTTAGCTTAATATCATCTAAATATAACATATTATTTAGTATTTTATATTCCTCAATATATTTTAGCTCTTCATCGTCATTGTATTTTTCAATTAATTTATCTATCTTTTTTACATACTTATTCAAATTTTCACTAACTTCATTATTAGTATTATTTGAATCGACTTTTATTCCTATTTTCTTGGCAAAATCATATCTAGTCTCAAATTTTTGATTATTTTCTTCTATTTTTGTATTAATTTCATTTACTTTATTTTTAATTTTATCTAGTCTAAAATTAATATCTTTTTTAGATATATTATCCATTTTTCCTCCCTATTTAGAAAGTTCTTCCATTGCCTCTTTATATTCCTCATCATTTGGAGCTTTTCCATGCCATCCAGCATTATTTTCCATAAATGATACACCTTTACCTTTTATTGTCTTAGCTATAATCATATTAGGTAAATTAGAAGAATTTGTATTATCTATTGCTTCTAGTATTTGCTTAAAATCATGACCGTCAATTTCTTGTACATACCAGCCAAAAGCTTCAAATTTTTCTTTTATATGGTTAAGTCCTTTTACGTCCATTATGTTCCCATCAATTTGTAGTCCATTATTATCTAAAAAAGCAATAACGTTATTTAACTTATATTTACTAGCAGTCATACATGCTTCCCAGATTTGACCTTCTTCTATTTCTCCATCTCCAAGAACACAATATACTTTTCCTTGAGTATTATCTATTTTTTTAGCTAATGCCATTCCATTTGCTATTGAAAGACCTTGACCTAAAGATCCACTAGATACATCTACTCCATTTATTTTATTTGAAGGATGCCCTTCAAGGTAACTATCTATTTTTCTTAAAGATTTCAAATCGTCATGTGCAATAAATCCTTTACTTGCTAATACAGCATAATATGCAGGAGCACAGTGTCCTTTAGATAGAATAAATTTGTCTATTCTATTTCCATTTTCATCTAAATTAAGATTCATTTTTTCATGAAACAAAGCCACTAAAATATCTGTGCATGAAAGAGAACCACCTGGATGGCCAGATTTTGCATCGTAAACCATTTCAATAATGTCTCTTCTAATTTTTTTAGCTTCTTCTTCTAATCCTTCTATAGTCATATATTTCCTCCTATATTTCTTTTCTTAGAATATCTATATAATTATTATCTGAACTATATTTTTTAAACTGTGTTGTCTTTAATTTATTTATTAATTTATCTAAATCATCTATACCATCCTTATAATATAATATATATCCTTCTTTTTCTAGTTCTTCACATATTTCTATTTGATGATCATTTATATGCTCACCATATTTTTCAAGTCTAGGAATTGCAATTACTTTTTTTCCTTTTTTTATAGCTGAAAAAATTGTTCCAACACCGCCATGTGAAATTATAATATCTGCTTTTGATATATATTCTTCCATTTGTTCTAATGGTATAAAGTCAAAAGCTTTTATACGTTTGCTATTGTTACATTTAGTATAACCTCTTTGAACAATCAATTCTTCTTTCTTAAGCTCTTTACTTTTTCTAACCAGTTCAAACATTCTGTTAAATTCTTGTTTTTGTGTTCCAACTGTAATCAAAACCATACTATATCAACCTTCCTATATATTCAGCCTTATCGTATTTTTCTTGTAAGCTTTTCCACTGTACATAGAACTTATCTGCTATTTTATACACATTATTACCTGTTCCAGATAACTCTTTAATTTTAGCCATTGTTTCTATGTATATAACTTTTGCTCCAAAGAACTTTCCTACATAGCAGAAAAATCCACCTATTTGAGCACCTGTTGATACTATGGTATCCGGCTTAAATTTTGCAACTATTTTTATTGTTAAGAATAAATTTTGAATTATTGTCCAAACATATTTTATTTTGTTTTTACAAGGTCCGTATTTAACAAATTTCATATTATACTTGCTAGCTAATTCTTTTGTAACATCTGTTTTTTCTGTAACTAGTAAATAATCATACTCATTAAACAGCTCTTGCAATTTTAACAATTCAGTTAAATGCCCACCTGAACTTGCAGCAAAAATTACTTTTTTCATTAAGACTCTCCTTTTACTACATATTTTACATTATATTTATTTTCAAAATATATTTTATTTACTTTTTTTGGTCCAACTGTTATTGAAATATATTTTTTAGGAACATATACTTGTATATCTTCTTTTAGATCTTTAGGTAATTTAGATTCAATACTCTTTCGTACAATTCCAGCAAGTACATATTCTGCCAAATTATCACTAACAGGGCCATAAATATGTGAATTAGCTGCTGTTATCTCAGATGTAGATTGTAATCCTAATCTAATTATTGAAATGTCTGTCTTTCTACATTCATCTATTACAGCTATACACCTTTTAACAGCCTCAGCTATATCTAATGGCTTGTATACTTTTAAATTATACATATCATATAACTCACTGTCTTCTATAACATACACAGGATATATTCTTAGTTGACTAGGTTTAAGCTTTAAACATTCTTTAATAGTATAGACTTCATCTTCTAATGTGCTATTAGGTAGTCCTACCATTATTTGATGTCCAAGACGTATACCATATTTGTGTATAAGATTAGATGCTTTAACAACATCTTCTCTAGTGTGTCCTCTTTTAGAATAATCTAGAATATCATCATTCATAGATTGAACACCTAATTCTATTGTTTTTACGTTATATTTTACCATTATTTCTAGTATTTCATCTGTTATATAATCTGGTCTTGTAGATATACGTATGCTATCTACTCTTCCATCTCTTACATACTTATTTGCTACTTCTAAATATTTAATTTGATCTTCAATATCTATACCTGTAAAACTGCCTCCAAAAAAGGCTACTTCAATTTTCTTTGAGTTAGTATAATAACTTAAATATTTAGATATAGTGTTATCCACATCCTCAACAGTTACTTCGTTCATCTGCCCACTAATTCTCTTTTGGTTACAAAATACGCAATTATTTGGACATCCTTTATGTGGAATAAATATTGGTATTGTATATTGGTTATCTTTATTTAAAAAATTTTTTAATTCTTCTTTTAAATCTAATCTAATCTCCAAGAAGTTCTCCTCCATTTAAAATTGCATAATGTGCGGCCTCTTGTTCTGCTTGTTTTTTACTTTTACCTTTTCCTTCTCCTATTTTTCTACCATTGAAGAATAAGTCTATAGTAAATAACTTATCATGTTCAGGACCTTCTTCTTTTTGCAATTTATATTCGATTTTTACTGTTCCATGTCTTTGTAATATTTCTTGCAATTGTGTTTTATAATCTGTATTCAAACTACCGCCTGCTAAAACAGTTTTTATTTCTTTATCTAACAACTCTAAGCATATATCTCTTGCTATTTCATATCCTCCATCTAAATAGATAGCTCCAAGTATTGCCTCAAAAGCATCTGCAACAATTGCATCTTTCATCTTTCCATTAGAATTTTTTTCACATTTACCAAGATATATATACTCATGTCCGTTAATTCTTTTTAATGCTTGACTTAAAGAAGCTTCACATACTATTGCTGCTCTTTTTTTAGTCATTTCTCCTTCTGGTATTTCTGGTACTTGTTCAAATAATAAATCTGATATTATATGTTCAAGTATTGCATCTCCTAAAAATTCAATTCTTTCATTATACATATCATAATCTGGATTAGCTTGTTCATAAGCATATGATTTATGTGTTAATGCCATTTTTAATAATTTAGGATTATTAAAAATATATTTTAATTTTGCTTCTAATTGTGTGATTTTTTCTTTTTCCATAAAAATTCTCCTTCCATATACATTATATATGACATTTCATTTTTTTTCAAGAAAAAAGTGCCTTAGAGCTAATCTAAGGCACAATTTATTATAATTATTTGTTTTCTTCAATATAACTAACTACATCTCCAACAGATGTTATTTTTTCTGCTTCTTCTTCTGGGATTTCCATATCAAACTCTTCTTCTAAAGCCATGATTAATTCAACAATATCAAGTGAATCAGCTCCTAAGTCATCGATAAAAGTAGTTTCAGTTGTAATTGAATCAGTATCCTCTATACCTAATTGTTCACTAATTACTTCTTTTACTTTTTCTAAAACTGTATCCATTTTATACACCTCCTCAAGATTTCTTTTTACACTTTATATGATTGCTCACACAAAAATATTCTAAACATAACTTTATTATCTAATATTTATTCAATAATGTCAAGGAATTTTTAATTATTTTGGTTAAAATATATAAATATTTATACAAATTTATAATAAAATTATATAGTTTTTTATATTTAGAGCAAAGCATAAAAAAATAAGGGCAAAAGCCCTTATCTTATATTCAAGAATTAAATTATTCTTTGATATCTGATACTGATCCAGCACCAACTGTTTTACCACCTTCACGAATAGCGAATTTTAATCCTTTTTCTATAGCGATTGGAGTGATAAGTTTGATTTCCATAGTTACGTTATCACCAGGCATTACCATTTCTGTTCCTGCAGGTAATTCAATAACTCCTGTAACGTCAGTTGTTCTGAAATAGAATTGTGGTCTATATCCGTTAAAGAATGGAGTATGTCTTCCACCTTCTTCTTTAGTTAGGATGTAAACTTCAGCTGAGAATTCAGTGTGTGGGTGAATTGAACCAGGTTTAGCAATAACTTGACCTCTTTCAACTTCGTTTCTTTGAACTCCTCTTAATAATACACCAGCGTTATCTCCAGCTACGCAAGAATCTAGAGATTTTCTGAACATTTCGATACCAGTTACTACTGTTTTCTTCTTTTCATCAGAAAGTCCAACGATTTCAACTTCTTCACCAACTTTTAATGTTCCTCTTTCAATTCTTCCTGTTGCAACTGTACCTCTACCTGTGATAGTGAATACATCTTCAACTGGCATTAAGAAAGGTTTATCAACATCTCTTTCTGGGTTTGGAATGTAAGCGTCGATTGTATCTAATAATTCTTTGATACATGCATATTCAGGTGCATTTGGATCTGTTGAAGTAGATTCAAGAACTTTTAATGCAGATCCTTTGATTATTGGAGTAGTGTCTCCTGGGAAATCATATTTAGATAATAGATCTCTGATATCCATTTCAACTAATTCTAATAATTCTGGATCGTCAACCATATCACATTTGTTCATGAATACAACGATGTAAGGAACACCAACTTGTCTTGCAAGTAAGATGTGTTCTCTAGTTTGTGGCATTGGGCCATCTGCAGCAGATACAACTAGGATTGCACCATCCATTTGTGCAGCACCAGTGATCATGTTTTTAACATAGTCAGCGTGTCCTGGACAGTCAACGTGTGCATAGTGTCTGTGTTCAGTTTCATATTCAACGTGAGCTGTAGAGATAGTGATACCTCTTTGTCTTTCTTCTGGAGCTCCATCGATTTGATCATAAGCTCTGAATTCAGCTCCGCCAGTTAAGCTACAATATTTAGTGATTGCAGCAGTTAAAGTAGTTTTACCGTGGTCAACATGTCCGATTGTTCCGATGTTAACGTGTGGTTTAGTTCTTTCAAACTTAGCTTTTGCCATTTTAATATTCCTCCTTAAATTTTTCAACTAATGTGCACGCAAAGGTGCATCAATTATAGTTATTGTACTACACTTTTTCTATTTTTGCAATAGAAAAAGTGTAATTAACAATTTTTTGATATTTGAACTAGTCTTCTTTTTTAGTTCTTTGTGAAACTATTGTTTCTAATACAGATTTTGGTACTTCCTCATAGTGAGAAGGTTCCATAGAATATGTTCCTCTACCTTGAGTTTTAGATCTTAAATCTGTTGCATATCCAAACATTTCAGAAAGTGGTATAAATGAGTGTATTGTTGTAACACCTTGTTCAGTATCCATACCTTCCATTCTTCCACGTCTAGAGTTTACGTCACCTATAACGTCTCCCATATATTCTTCTGGTACTACGATATCTACTTTCATTATTGGTTCAAGTAAAGCAGCTCCACCTTGACGACAAGCTTCTTTAAATGCCATAGATCCAGCGATATGGAATGCAGCTTCTGATGAGTCAACTTCGTGGTATGAACCATCAACAAGTGCAACTTTAACGTCAACAACAGGATATCCAGCTAAGATACCAGCTTTCATTGCATCTTGAACACCTTCATCAACTGGTTTAACGTATTCCTTAGGAACAACACCACCAACGATTTTAGATTCAAATGAGTATCCTTTACCTTGTTCGTTTGGTTCAACTTCTAGCCATACATGACCATATTGACCTTTACCACCAGATTGTCTGATGAATTTTCCTTCAACCTTAACTGGTTTTTTGATTGTTTCTTTGTATGCAACTTGTGGTTTACCAACGTTTGCATCAACATTGAATTCTCTTCTTAATCTATCAACAATGATATCTAGGTGTAATTCACCCATACCAGCAATGATAGTTTGACCAGTTTCTTGGTTTGTATATGTTTTGAAAGAAGGATCTTCTTCTGCTAATTTTTGTAAAGCAATAGCCATTTTTTCTTGGTCTGCTTTAGTTTTTGGTTCAATAGATATATCAATAACTGGTTCTGGGAACTCAATTGATTCAAGAATAATTGGATGTTGTTCATCTGTTAATGAATCACCTGTTGAAACATCTTTTAAACCAACTGCACATGCAATATCTCCGGCATATACTTTGTCTATGTCTTGTCTTGCATTAGAGTGCATTTGAATAAGTCTTCCTATTCTTTCTTTTTTACCTTTACTTGCATTTAATACATAAGATCCTTTTTCTAATGTTCCAGAGTAAACTCTGAAGAATGTTAATTTACCAACATAAGGGTCTGTCATTATTTTAAATGCTAATGCAGCAAATGGTTCTTCATCTGAAGATTTTCTTTCTGATTCAGTTCCGTCTTCTAATACACCTCTGATGTGTGGTATATCAGTTGGAGCTGGCATGTAATCTACTATATCATCTAGTAATTCTTGAACACCTTTGTTCTTGTAAGAACTTCCGCATGTTACTGGTACTAGAGTATTAGCTATTGTAGATTTTCTTATAGCTGCTTTTATTTCTTCAACTGTGAATTCTTCACCGTTTAAGTATTTTTCCATTAGATCATCATCAATTTCAGCTAAGTGCTCAATTAATTCTGTTCTATATTTTTCAGCGTCAGCTTTCATGTCTTCAGGAATAGCTTCTGTTCTAACATCACGACCTAATTCATCATAATGTACATATGCTTGCATTTTTACTAGGTCAACAATTCCTCTAAAGTTATCTTCTTTACCGATAGGTAAAGCGATTGGAATTGCGTTAGCTTTTAATCTATCTCTTAATTGGTGTACACAAAGCATAAAGTCTGCACCTGTGATATCCATTTTGTTAACGTATACCATTCTTGGTACACTATATTTATCTGCTTGTCTCCAAACAGTTTCTGTTTGTGGTTGTACACCACCTTTTGCAGCTAAAACTGTAACTGCACCATCTAGTACTCTAAGAGATCTTTGAACTTCGATTGTAAAGTCAACGTGTCCTGGAGTATCTATTATGTTTATTCTGTTATTTTTCCAGAAGCATGTTGTAGCAGCAGATGTAATTGTGATACCTCTTTCTTGTTCTTGAGCCATCCAGTCCATTGTTGCTGCACCATCATGAACTTCACCTATTTTATGTGTTTTACCTGTATAAAATAGTATTCTTTCTGTAGTTGTTGTTTTACCAGCATCAATGTGAGCCATGATACCGATATTTCTTGTCCTCTCAAGAGGATATTCTCTTCCAGCCATGAAAAATTAGCCTCCCTTCTATTAATTATAATCCTACCATCTGTAGTGTGCGAATGCTTTGTTTGCTTCTGCCATTTTGTGAGTGTCTTCTTTCTTTTTGAAAGCTGCACCTTGACCATTAATAGCATCCATTATTTCTCCTGCTAGTTTTTCTTCCATGCTATGTTCATTTCTTTTTCTAGCATATTCAACTAACCATCTTATTGCAAGAGTTTGTTTTCTATCAGCTCTAATTTCCATTGGTACTTGGTATGTTGCACCACCAACTCTTCTAGCTTTAACTTCTAAAGCTGGAGTAACATTATCTAAAGCTTGTTGGAAAGCGTCTAATGCTTCTCTACCAGTTTTTTGTGCTACTATATCAAATGCACCATAAACAATTTTTTGAGCTGTTACTTTTTTACCATCCCACATAACTTTGTTGATTAATTTAGAAACAACTTTAGAGTTATATTGTGGATCTGGCATAACTTCTCTTCTAGAAATATGTCCTTTTCTTGCCACTGTTCTTCCCTCCTTATATAAAATTTGAATTTCATAAAAATTCATAGGTACTCAAAAATTATTAATTCTTGTAAGTGCTTGGTTTAATATCTTAAACTTAAGCGCCTAACTTAATTATTATTTTTTCTTTGCTCTTTTTGCACCATATTTTGATTTTGCTTGTACTCTATCTGCAACACCAGCAGTATCTAGTACACCTCTTACAATGTGGTAACGTACACCTGGTAGGTCTTTTACTCTTCCACCTCTAATTAAAACAACACTGTGTTCTTGTAGGTTGTGACCAATTCCTGGAATGTATGCTGTTACTTCCATAGTATTTGTTAATCTAACTCTGGCTACTTTTCTTAAAGCAGAGTTTGGTTTCTTTGGAGTTTGAGTTTTAACAACTGTACAAACACCTCTCTTTTGTGGAGAAGATTGATTTGTAGCAGCTTTCTTTCTAGAGTTATATCCTCTTTGTAAAGCTGGAGATTTAGATTTAGTTGTTTTGTTCTCTCTTCCTTTTCTAACTAATTGGTTAAATGTAGGCACTTAAATTCACCCCTCTTTCTTAAAATCTAATGTAAATGCTACATTAGTACGTTAAATATTATACTAAAAGTTAATATAAAAGTCAATAATTTATAGAAATGTTACATAATTTTTCACACAAAAAAGAACTTATTTAATTATGAAAATTAAACAAGTTCTTATATTATTAGTTATTTTCTTGAACATTAGGGAAGCTTAAGCAAATTCCAACATCTATTCCTTGATATTTAAATTTATATTCATATTTATCTGTTACTACTTTTGATATTTCAGCTATATCAGAAAATTTATTTCTATCTATTTCTATATACTTAGCTGTGCCTGAATAGTTAGGATCATAAACTTCTATTTTATATTTATTCATGTTCTTAGCATCAGCTAAAAGTTTTGTAGCTAGTACTGTATAATCATCATTAATTCTTATCATTACAGGTTCACCTTTAGCTAAAGTTGAAGATAATTTTTCAAAAGCTGTATCATTATTATCATAGAAATAGAATTTATCATCTCTATATTTTGTGATATCTAATCTTGCAAGTACTTTTAACATATTTGCATCATCACTTTCTATTTCAGTATTGTTATTGTTTTCTTCATCAAATAAAGGTAAGATATCAAATCTAATAGATTCATATTGCTTAAATCCTGCATGATCTGCATTATATCCTACTTTATAAGTAGTAAATCCTAAGCTTTGTAACTCTGCTTTTACTGTTGAGTTTATTGTTAAAAGACCACTAGTTGCTGCTGATGACCAGAAATTATCTGGGAATGTAGATAATATACTTAATGATTTAGGTATATATGTTCTTAATGAATTTCCTTCAACATTTATTCCTCCTGAATCAACAGCTGGTGCTTCAACAACAGTTCCATCTGAAGTTGTAATTTTCTTAGCTCCAAGACTACCTGGTAAATTATCTTCATAGAATAATTTAGAATATAATACCATACCATAGCCATATCCACTTTCCACTTGTGTATTAGAGAAGTTTGAGAAAGAAAATCCATCTCTTCCAACTAAGAATCCAGAATCAGAAATAATTACACTATCATCTACTTTATCATTATCTGAATCATATAGATTGTAATTTAATTCTGCTGATATTAAATCAAATGTATCTTCCAAATCATCTGCTGTTGCAGCAAAATAGTATTTTCCATCAGTCTCTTCAGAAATATTTTTTAATGTTTTTTCATCTATTGTATTTCCAAGTCCTACAGTATAAACTTTTATTCCTTTTTCTTTTGCTAAAGCTATTTGTTCTTCTAATAGCTTACTATCATATCCTTCATTATTAGTATCTTTACCATCTGAAAGAAGTACTATATATCTTCTGTTTTTCTCTTCACCATCAGAAAATTGTGAAATACCACCTTTAAGTCCTGCTCCTATATATGTACCAGAGAAGTTTTCTGGACTTGTTTTTATAGTGCTTACTCTACTTTTTACAGTATCCTTATCTGATGTTAATTTAGATAATTCTGTATAATCAAAAGTGAATTTTCCAGCACCAAATCTGTAGTTTCCTTTTAATTTATCTATCAAATCATTTACAACGTCAACTCTTTTAAATTCTGGGTCATTTTCTTCACTACTTGCATATTCGTCTTTAGAATACATAGAACCTGAGTTATCTATTATAAATACTAATTCTGTAGATAAGTTAGATGTTAATTTAGATGAATCTGCAATAAAATATTTTTTGAATTCGCTAGTTGTAAAAGTAAGCGTTGAATCACTAGTATTAATATCTGTCTTTATTTTACTAAAAGTATTTTCATCTTCATTTAAAGCATATACTGCTAAAGAATTTTCAGCTAGTCCTTTTGATGCAACTTTTTCTTTATTATAAGGAATTGTTACTTTAGCATCTTCTAGTTGAGCATCAGTATATATAGCATATATACCATCTAAAACAGAGCTTACATTTTCTAAAGTTTCTGTTGTATATTTATCTACTGATGTACGAGTAAAGTTTCCTTTTCCTGCCATGCTTAATGTTACACCGTTGTTTTTGAAAGTATATTCTAGTTTTCTTTCACCATCTTTAACTCCATCACCTTTTGTATCTGCTTTTAATGGGTCTAAATTCATTATTATTTCGTCACCATCAAATAGTCCATCACCATCTGTATCTTTTTCTGTTTGAGAAGTTCTACTATTTGAGCCTTCATACAAATCTGTTAATCCGTCACCATCTGTATCTTGGCATAATATTTTAGCATTACTATTTTTATATAATCCAGATAATTCATTTCCTATTATAGTAACATATTTAGTGGCAGTAGCATCTTCTGTGCTTGCTGTTATTGAATATGTACCTTCATCTGTAGGAAGTTCCCAGACTGCAACGCCTTGTTCATTTACGCTTACATATCCGCCACTAACTTCCCATTTGAAATTGGCATTTATTGGATCATTGTACTTTTTAGCAGTTGCTGTATATTCAAGTACTTTAGCTTTTGTACCTATTATATTTCCTGTTTCTTTGTCTGCATTTGATATAGTTATTTTAACAGGCATAAATACAATAAACATAATCATGATTCCTATTAATAGCAATATCAAAATAAAACTTGATATAATTAAACCTTTACGATGATCGTCAATAAAGTCTAATGTATCATCTCTAAAATCTAGAAAAAAGTCTTTTAAATTATTCATATTACCAATTCTCCTTAGTTTATTTAAACACATAATTATTATATATTATATAAAAAATTAATTCAACTAATTTTTAGGTATTATTATGGCATTTTGTATATTATAATAATACATTTTTGAATCTTTAATAAATGATGAATCTATTTTCTTTAATGCTGTTAATACTGTGGATATCCTTTCTCCAACATTTCCTTCTAAATAAAATTCTATACATTTTTCATCTTCAGATTCTTTAACAATACTACTAATTTTAGTGCTTACATTAGCATTTAGTGGTAGTATTAAGTCGTTATAATTATAATAATTATATTTATCTGAATTTGCTACTGGAAGATTTTTTTCATCTTCTATACTGCAAATCTTTTTCATACTTTGTGTATTTAAATTAAAGTATGCATGTGTAACAATTCCTGTTTCATCATAAATTGAATGTGAAGATGTTAAATCTACATGATACCATTCATCATCTATTTTTACCAAATTCCATGCATGTGGACTATTATCTAGCTGTCCTAAAACTATTATACTGTCTATACCTACTCTGTTATATAAAAGTTGTAAAGCTTTAGTAAAGCTATCACATACTCCCACACCTTCTAAAAGTGCACCTTCTGCTGTATGATATTCTCTAGGAATTTCGTTACTTTTAGAATATGTTACGTCATAAGATAATCTGTCATGGATTGTTAGTTCTTTTTCATATTCACTTTTTCCATCAAGATCAGCAGTATACATATTTATTTTGCTGTCCATTTCTTCTATTTTAGATATAATATTTTCTTTACTATCTTCAGTATAGTTAACTTTTACATATCCATAGTTTCCTTCAAAAGATGGTATAACATACGAAGAATATTGTGCTTTTAAATAAAACACTTCTGGATGGTCATTTATAAATGCCTCTATTGCATTATTTACTTCATTTGCAAAATCATCCTTATTTTCAGCTACATAATCTCTAATTACAAACTCATCTTGAAAATTCTTTATTCCATTAGCAATTGAACTATATATTTTTTTCTCACTATCATTTAGTAAGTTGTAATAATAATTATTCATTTTTATACTTAACTTGTTTATTTTAAAGTCATCAGTATATTTCTCATACGTATACTTTTTTTCTTCTATTTTTTCTTTTATTAAATTTCCAGTTTTATTTGGTATACTAGTAAAAAATGACAAATATATCAATATGATTACAATCAATACTGTTACAACTGTATTACAAAATCTCTTAATCGTACTTCTCATATAATTTTTCTCCTATTTTATATTATATTTTATTATATAAAACATATTTTATCAATAAAAAAATGAGGCACATTAAAAAATGTGTCTCATTTTAATCTATCTAGTTATTAGTATTTGTACCTTGTGAATATACCATGTCTTCACTTGAATCAGATTTTATGTTTTTCTTCATAACTTCATCATCAACTACTGGTTCTGACATTTTGTTTAATTCTTCTTCAGTAACTATTTCAATATCGTTTGAATTTACTATACCAGTACCTGCAGGGATTAATCTACCGATTATAACGTTTTCTTTTAATCCTTGTAGTTTATCTACCTTACCTTTAATAGCAGCATCTGTTAAAACTCTAGCAGTTTCTTGGAATGATGCAGCAGATAAGAATGAATCAGTAAGTAAAGCAACTTTTGTAATACCAAGTAGAACTTTTCTACCTTTAGCTGGTTTCTTACCTTCAGCTTTTGCTTCTTTGTTTGCTTTATTAAATTCAGTCATATCGATAGTTGAAGCAGCGATTAAATCAGTGTCTCCAGCATCTTCAACATATATTTTTCTTAACATTTGACGAGCAACGATTTCAATATGTTTATCATCAATGTTAACACCTTGTGTTCTATAAACTTTTTGTACTTCTTCGATTAAGTAGTTTTGAACTGCAACTTCACCTTTGATACGTATAATATCATGTGGATCTAGAGAACCTTCTGTTAATCTATCACCAGCTTGGATTCTTTCGCCTTCAGTAACAGCAAGTCTTGCACCATATGGTATTAGATATTTTTCAGTTGTTTTTTCATCAGTTGTAACCATAACTTCTTTATTGTTACCATTTTCACCAATTGAAACAACACCTTCAACTTCAGATACCATTGCAACACCCTTTGGTTTTCTAGCTTCGAATAGTTCTTCAACTCTAGGAAGACCTTGTGTTATATCTGTACCAGCAACACCACCTTGGTGGAATGTTCTCATTGTTAACTGAGTACCTGGTTCACCTATAGATTGAGCAGCTATAATACCTATAGCTTCACCTACAGATATAGGTTCACCTGTTGCAAGGTTTTTACCATAACATTTAGCACATACTCCTCTTACAGATTCGCAAGTAAGAGCTGATCTAATTTTAACTTTTTCTATTCCTGTGTCTACAATAATCTTAGCTATTTTATCTGTTACATAAGTACCGTTTGGAACTATGATATCACCATTTTGATCAAGAATATCTTGAGCAAGATATCTACCTTCAATTCTTTCTTCAAGTTTTTCGATAGCTTCTCCAGATTCTTTAATAGTTTGAACTTCTAGTCCTTCGTGAGTTCCACAGTCATCTTCCATAACTATTACATCTTGGTTTACATCAACAAGTCTTCTTGTTAAGTATCCAGAATCGGCAGTTCTTAACGCTGTATCAGCAAGACCTTTTCTAGCACCGTGTGAAGATATAAAGAATTCAAGTACATCAAGACCGTCTTTAAAACAAGACTTGATAGGTATTTCAACTGTTTTACCTTCTGTATCAGCCATAAGTCCACGAATACCTGTTAACTGTCTGATCTGTGTTGGGTTACCTCTGGCACCAGTGTATGCCATCATTTGTATTGGGTTTAACTTATTAGGGTTGCTCATAACAGCTGCTTGAATATCATCTGTTGCTTTTGACCAAACCTTAATTGTTTCGTTGTATCTTTCTTCGTCAGTTATAAGACCACGTTTAAAGTTCTTACGAATACCTTCAACTTTAGCTTCAGCATCTGCTAAGATTTGTGCTTTAGCTTCTGGCACTTCCATATCTGCTACTGAAACTGTAACAGCAGCTCTTGTAGAATATTTGTATCCGTTAGCTTTTATATCGTCAAGTACAACGGCAGTATCAGTTATACCATGTTTTGCAATACATTTATCTATTATTATACCTAGTTCTTTCTTTCTAACTGGGAAATCAATTTCTAGTTTTAATTCGTTTCCTGGGATTGTTCTATCAACAAATCCTAAGTCTTGTGGAATGTAACTGTTAAATATTAATCTACCTGGTGTAGCATCAATTATTCCAGTAACATCTTCTCCATCTACTTTTCTTGTTACTCTTACCTTTATTGCTGAGTGAATTCCTAATACTTTTTGATCATAAGCCATTAGAACTTCGTCTTCACTTGAGAATATTTTTCCTTCTCCTGGTTCACCATCAACATCAACTGTTAAATAGTAACTTCCTAGAATCATATCCTGTGATGGTACAGCAACTGGTTTACCATCTTGAAGTTTTAAAAGGTTGTTTGAAGCAAGCATTAATAATTTTGCTTCTGCAACAGCTTCAGGTGATAAAGGTACGTGAACAGCCATCTGGTCACCATCGAAGTCAGCATTGAATGCTGTACAAACTAATGGGTGTAATTTGATTGCTCTTCCTTCAACAAGTACTGGTTCAAATGCTTGTATACCTAGTCTGTGTAGTGTAGGTGCACGGTTAAGCATTACAGGTCTATCTTTGATAACATCCTCTAATACATCCCATACTGCTACATTAACTTGTTCAACTAATTTTTTAGCATTTTTAATATTGTTTGCAATTCCTTTTGCAACTAATTCTTTCATAACGAAAGGTTTGAATAGTTCAAGAGCCATTTCTCTTGGTAAACCACATTGATAGATTTTAAGTTCAGGTCCTACAACGATAACAGAACGTCCTGAATAGTCAACTCTCTTACCTAGTAAGTTTTGTCTGAATCTACCTTGTTTTCCTTTTAACATGTCAGATAGAGATTTTAATGCTCTTCCACCTGCACCTGTTATAGGTCTTCCACGTCTACCATTGTCTATTAAAGCATCAACAGCTTCTTGTAGCATTCTTTTTTCGTTTCTTACGATTATATCTGGAGCTTCAAGTTCTAATAATTTCTTTAATCTGTTATTTCTGTTTATAACTCTTCTGTATAAGTCATTTAAATCAGAAGTAGCAAATCTACCACCATCAAGTTGAACCATTGGTCTTAAATCTGGTGGAATAACAGGTAAAGCTTCTAGAATCATCCATTCTGGTTTGTTACCAGAAGTTATGAAAGCTTCAACTGTATCTAATCTTTTAATTATTTTTTGTCTTTTAGCACCATTTGCTTTTTCAAGTTCTTTTCTTAACTCTTTTTCTAATTTTTTTACATCTACTTTTGAAAGTAGTTCTTTTATGGCTTCAGCACCCATACCAACTCTTAGTGCATCTCTTCCATATTTTTCTTGAGCTTCTCTGTATTCTTTTTCACTTAATATATCACATACAGAAAAAGCTGTATCTTTTGCATCTAAAACGATATAAGATGCATAGTATAAAACTTTCTCTAATGCTTTAGGTGATATATCTAGTAATGTGCTCATTCTTCCCGGTATTCCTTTAAAGAACCAGATATGTGAGACAGGACATGCAAGTTCAATATGTCCCATTCTCTCACGTCTTACTTTTTTCTTAGTAACTTCAACGCCACATCTGTCACAAATTATACCTTTATATCTTACTTTTTTGTACTTACCACAATAACATTCCCAGTCTTTTGTAGGTCCAAAAATCTTTTCACAAAATAGTCCGTCTCTTTCTGGTTTAAGTGTTCTATAATTGATAGTTTCTGGTTTTTTAACTTCTCCTTTAGACCATTCTCTAATTTTTTCTGGAGAGGCAAGACCAATACTTATTCTATCAAAATTATCCATATCTTGCATTTTATAATCCCCCTTACACCTTTACTTATTCTTCATCAGACAACTCATATGAGTCATAATCACCATTATCTTGTTTTAATTCTTCATTTGTTAATTCTCCGTCTTCATCAACAAGAGACATTCCATCTTCTTCAGCTGATATACTAGCTACCATGTCTTCACTTGGCACAATTGCATCGTTATCTTCTTCAATAGATTCTTTTATTTCAACTTGTTCGTCTTCTTTATATAGTTTTAAATCTAAAGCTAAGCTTTGAAGTTCTTTAGTTAATACTCTGAATGATTCTGGTATACCTGGTTTTGGAATACTTTCACCTTTTACTATTGCTTCATATGTTTTTAAACGTCCGACAATATCATCAGATTTAACTGTTAATATTTCTTGTAATACATAAGATGCACCATAAGCTTCAAGTGCCCAAACTTCCATTTCACCAAATCTCTGTCCACCGAATTGTGCTTTACCACCAAGTGGTTGTTGTGTAACTAATGAGTATGGTCCAATTGAACGAGCATGTATCTTATCTTCAACCATGTGATATAGTTTAAGCATATACATGTAACCTACTGTAACTTTTCTATCAAAAGGTTCACCAGTTCTACCATCACGAACTAAGAATTTACCATCTGGATCTAATCCTTTAGATTCAAATAATTCTCTTATTTCTGATTCTTTTGCACCATCAAATACTGGTGTAGCGATTTTCCATCCATATAATTTAGCAATATATCCTAAATGTACTTCAAGAACCTGACCAACATTCATACGTGATGGAATACCTAATGGGTTTAATAGAACTTGTAATGGAGTACCATCTGGTAAGAATGGCATATCTTCTCTTGGTAATATACGAGAAATACAACCTTTGTTACCATGACGTCCAGCCATTTTATCTCCGACAGATATTTTTCTCTTTTGAGCTATATATATTCTTACAACTTTATGAACTCCAGCAGCTAATTCATCACAGTTTTCTCTTGTAAATATTTTTACATCAACAACTGTTCCTTCTTCACCATGTGGAACTCTTAAAGATGTGTCTCTAACTTCTCTTGCTTTTTCACCAAATATTGCTCTTAATAATTTTTCTTCAGCAGTTAATTCAGTTTCACCTTTTGGTGTAACTTTACCTACTAAGATATCACCTGGAACAACTTCAGCACCAATACGAATAATACCGTTTTCGTCTAAGTTTTTAAGAGCATCTGCTCCAACTTGAGGTATATCATTTGTTATTTCTTCTGGTCCTAATTTTGTATCTCTTGCTTCACAATCGTAATCTTCAATGTGAATAGATGTTAATACATCATCTTTAACCAAATCTTCTGAAATAAGGATGGCATCTTCGTAGTTGTATCCTTCCCAAGTCATGAATCCGATAAGTAAGTTTTTACCTAGCGCTAATTCACCATTTTGTGTAGAAGGACCATCAGCGATAACTTCGCCTTTTTTAACTTTTTCACCTTTTCTAACAATAGGTTTTTGTGTAATACAAGTTCCTGCATTTGATCTTTGATATTTGATCATGTTGTATTCATCTTTACCTGTTTTTGTTTCAACAACGATTTTGTCTGCACTTACGAAAGTAACAACTCCATCATTTTTAGCAACAATAACAATTCCTGAATCAACAGCAGCTTTGTATTCGATACCAGTTCCTACTATAGGGCTATCTGTTTGAATCAATGGTACAGCCTGACGTTGCATGTTAGCACCCATAAGTGCTCTGTGCGCATCATCGCTCTCTAAGAAAGGTATCATAGCAGTCGCAACAGATACAAGTTGTTTTGGAGATACATCCATTAAATCAACTTTATCTCTTTCAACTTCTTCAATTAAATCTCTATATCTAACTTTTACTCTTGGATTTACAAATCTCTTGTCTGCATCAAGTGGTTCATTTGCTTGAGCAACAATATATTTATCTTCTTCATCGGCTGTCATGTATCTGATTTCATCAGTAACAATACCTTTTTCTTTATCTACTAATCTATATGGTGTTTCGATAAATCCGTATCTATTTATTTTTGCAAATGTAGAAAGTGATGAAATAAGACCGATGTTTGGACCTTCTGGAGACTCGATTGGACATAGTCTACCATAGTGAGTATGGTGAACGTCACGAACTTCGAATCCAGCTCTTTCTCTAGATAAACCACCAGGTCCTAAAGCAGAAATTCTTCTTTTGTGTGTTAACTCAGCTAATGGGTTAATTTGATCCATGAATTGAGATAATTGAGAACTTCCAAAGAACTCTCTTAAAGCTCCAACAACTGGTTTGATATTGATTAATGTTTGTGGTGTAGCAACGTCTAAGTCTTGTGTAGCCATTCTCTCACGAACAACTCTTTCAAGTCTTGCAAGACCAATTCTGAATTGGTTTTGTAATAATTCACCAACACATCTTACACGTCTGTTTCCTAAGTGGTCAATATCATCTGTTGATCCTAAACCAAATCTTAAGTTCATAAAGTAGTTAATTGATGACATGATATCATCTAATGTTGCACATTTTACTACTAATTTTTCTCTGTTTAATCTGATTTGTTTTCTTAATTCTTTTTCATCTGCATCGCCAACTTTTTCAAGTAATTCTTTTAAAGCTGGTAAATATACTTCTTCTTTAATTACATCTTTATCTATGTCAATTCCTAGATATTTAGATATATCTACTGTGTTATTTCCAATTATTTTAATTCTCTTATCATCCTTTGTAATGTATACAACATTAACACCAGAATGTTTTATCTTTTGTGCTGCTTCTTCAGTAATAACTTCTCCAGCTGAAACTAAGATTTCACCATCTTCGTTTATTACATTTTCTGCAGCTACTTCTCCAACTGTTCTTTCAGCTATGCTTAATTTTTTATTATATTTGTATCTACCTACTCTTGATAAATCATATCTTCTTGGTTCAAAAAGTAAACCGAATAATAATGATTTTGCTGTATCAACATGTAATGGTTCGTTAGGTCTTATTTTCTTGTATATTTCAAGTAAAGCTTCATCTTGTGTTTTAGCCATATCTTTATATAGATTTTCTGTGATTAAATCATCTTCGAATAAATCTATAATTTGTTGATCTGTTTCAACACCTAAAGCTCTTATTAAAGTTGTAAGTGGAACTTTTCTTGTTCTGTCAACTCTTGCAGAATATACATCTGAAGAATCAGATTCTAATTCTATCCATGTACCACGAATTGGCATTATAGTTCCAGAATATAAGAACTTACCTTTTTTATCTCTTTGTGCATCAAAATATACACCTGGTGATCTTACAAGTTGTGAAATGATAACTCTTTCTGCTCCGTTTATTAAGAAAGTACCGCTATCTGTCATTACTGGTAAATCACATAAGAAAATTTCTTGCTCTTTGATTTCTCCAGTTTCACGGTTGATTAAACGAACTTGTACTTGTAATCTAGAACAATAACTTGTGTTTCTAGCTTTTGCTTCTTCAATAGTGTATTTTGTTTCATCTTCTAATCTATAATCAACAAATTCTAATAATAGATTACCAGAAAAATCACTTATAGGTGAAGCGTCTGCTAAAACGTCTTTAAGTCCTGATTTTAAAAACCACTCGTAAGATTGTTTTTGAATATCAATTAAGTCTGGTAAATCAATAACTTCTTTGATACCTGAAAAGCTCATTCTTGTTGCTTTTCCATTTTTTACTTCATGAATACGACTCATTTACATACCCCCAACTGCACTAAAAAAGGCACAAAAAGTCAAACTAGTTTACATAATTGTTTTGCTAACTAATTTGATTATTTATATACCTTTTTATTTAACTATTTTTTATGATTTTTTCCAACTATTTCAACCATCCTTTACATTATAGTTTACATAGTAATTTCAATTAGAAATAACATTTGTCTTATTATACCACATAAAAAAACGGGTGTCAACAAAAATATATAGATTTTTAAAATTAAAAAAAGTACCTAAATTAGGTACTTTTATATTGCTCCTTCTTTTAATCTGTCTGCTCTATCTGCAGCTATAAGAGCTTCAACCATTTCATCAATATTTCCGTTTAAGAATGATTCTAATTGATATATTGTATAGTTTATTCTATGGTCTGTTACTCTACTTTGAGGATAGTTATACGTTCTTATTTTTTCACTTCTTGCACCACTACCAACTTGAAGTCTTCTTGTGTTTATAATGGCACTATCACGTTCCTCAATTTCTTTTTCATATAATTTAGAACGTAACATTTTCATAGCAGTCTCTTTATTTTGTAATTGTGATCTTTCATTTTGACATGATACTACTATTCCAGTTGGAAGGTGTGTTATTCTAATTGCAGATGAAGTTTTATTTACGTGTTGTCCACCAGCACCACTAGATCTGTATGTATCAATACGTAAATCGTTAGGATTGATTTCAACTTCTACGTCTTCTACTTCTGGTAAAACAGCAACTGTTGCAGTAGATGTATGTATTCTACCACTAGCTTCAGTTTCAGGAACACGTTGTACTCTATGAACGCCACTTTCAAATTTTAGTCTACTATATGCTCCTTTTCCTTTTATCATAAATGAAATTTCCTTAATTCCACCTATTTCTGTTTCGTTTGAATCTATTATCTCAACTTGCCATTTTTTTAATTCTGCGTACATTGTATACATTCTATATAGGTTGTATGCAAATAAAGCTGCTTCTTCTCCGCCAGCTCCGCCTCTGATTTCTATTATAACATTGCTATCATCGTTTTCATCTTTTGGAAGTAAAAGAATTTTTAATTCTTCTTCTAAAGCTGGTAGTTTCTCTTTAGCAGAATAATATTCTTCTTCTGCCATATCCTTTAAATCAGGATCGTCCATCATTTCTTTAGCACCTTCCATATCTGATACTACTTTTTTATATTCTAAATATTTATCTACAACATCCTTCATGTTAGCTTGTTCTTTCATGTATTTTCTCCAGTTATTTTGATCAGCAATAACATCTGGATTAGAGATTAATTCTGTTAATTCTAAATATTTTTTATATAGTTCTTCTAATTTTTCAAACATCTAAATTCTCCATTCTTAAATAATACTACTTTGTTATTTTAACACATTTCATTAACTTTTTCAACTCTACATAAATTTCTTTTCAGGTTTTACATAAAAAAGAGAACGTTTTTTTAACATTCTCTTCAACATTAATCTGTATTTTAATATCCTCCGCATCTCTATTGGTATTTCATTTATTGCTCCACATAGCTCACATTTTATATATGGATATCCTTTTCTTACACTTGATGCACTAATTCTTCCTTCATTGTAAAAATTGCAATTACCACATATATATTCAATTTTAGGGGTCTTATTAAACAGCATACTAATTGATGTTCTATACATAGAAAAGCTTTTACACTTAACAACTTTACTCATAACAATCACTTCCTTACTTTATTATTAAATTAAGTAATTTATTTTTATGTCAAACAGATTATACTACAGCAATGATATAAAGTCAAATAAAGAGAACATATAAATGTTCTCTTTATTCATCTTCGTCATTTAATATTTTTAATTGGGCTTCAAGCATTGATTGTACTTTTATCTTATAAATTCTCATTTGGTTTTTCTTTGTTTCAATATCTACTTCTGCCTTTATGATTTGACGTTGCAAATCTTCAAGTTTTTGTTGTGCATCAACCTCAGCTGATGTTTTTATAGATTCTGCTTGTTTTTGTGCTTCTAATTTTATACTATCAGCTTCAGTTTGTGCATTTTCAACAGTTTTATCTATACCTACTTCTAATGCTTTATAATGGTCAACAGTTTGTTGTAAAGTTTCTACTTGACCTCTTAAATCTGAATTCTCTTTATATAATTTTTCATAATCGCTCATTACTAAAACTAGAAAATCTTCTACGTCTTTTATATCATATCCGCCTAATTTAGCTTTTTTAAACACTTTATTATCTATGTCTATTGGTGTTAGCATAATAATTCAACCCCCTACTATAATATAAAAACAGGCCAAAAGACCTGCTTTTTTCATTTTACTTATTTAAGCCAAGAAAAAGATTGTCTTTGTTCTTGTTGTTGTCTATTTAATTGTGCAGTTTCTAAATCGTTTTGAATTTCAACAGTTCTAGGAGTCATTAAATAAATTAAACTAGATACCTTTTGAATATTTCCTTCGATCATAAATGTTGCTCCGCTTAAGAAATCAAGAACACGTCTTGCATCTTCTTTTCCAACATTTTCAAGATTTATTATAACTGATTTTTTGTTTTTTAAATATGTTCCTACTTCTTCTACATCGTTATAACAAGTAGGCTGTGTTATAACCATTTTTGAAGATGACATTCCGTTATTAACAGATATTACTCTTGTTTGTTTGTTGTTTGAATCTTCAACATCTCTTACTGAAGCTCTAACTCCTCTTCTTCCGCTTGCTTGATTAGCGTATGTATCTGCGTCCTCTTCTACTTCATCTGTATATTCTTCATTGTAATTTTCATCATAATTTTCATCATAAGCTTCCTCTTCGTTTCCGCCTATTCCAATAACCTTTAGAAATTTATTTACGAATTGTGCTCCCATATAAATTAACCCCCTACGATATTTTGTCTATAGCCCAAAAAAGCCGTTAATATCTTTGATTTAAACTTTATCACAAATATAGTGATTTGTCTATGTTTTAACATATTTGTAACATTTTTTTAATTGAAATATGACATTGGATTAACTGCTTGATTATTAACCCTTACTTCAAAGTGTAAATGTGCACCATAAGAATTTCCAGTATTTCCACTATATCCTATTACTTGTCCTTGTGAAACATTTTGTCCTGCACTTACATTAACACTAGATAAATGGCCATATATTGTATAAATTCTACTTCCATTAGAATTTACACCATTATCTATCATTATATAGTTACCATATCCATAACCATTGGCTGCTGAGAATGAGTGATTCTTTACACCAGTAGATGTATATGGTCCATTAGGATCTGTTGTTACAGTTACAGCTTTTAATACTTTACCAGAAGCTGCTGCAAATACCTGAGTTCCTGCTGAAACTCCTATATCTGTACCTGAGTGCCATGTAGAATATCCACCTGGACTATACCATCCAAAATTTGCTGTTATATATGAGCCTGTTGTTGGCCATACAAACACATTTGAAAAGTATTGGTTATTAGGTCCAACTGCAGCTTGTGCTTTTCTTATTTCTTCTTGTAAGCTAGCTTCTGCTTTTTCTTGCTCATCTAATAATATTTTTGAAGCTGCTAATAACTTAGTTTTTGAACTGTTTAGATTATTTACTTTAGCTTGTTTTTGATTTTTTACAGTTTGTAATTCATTAGCAGATTTTTCATAGTCATAGCTTAATTGCTCTACTGATAATTTTCCTTCTTCAATTCCAGATTTTAAGTAATCTACATACTCTTTCTGGCTCTTCATATTTCCAATTAATGATTGGTCATATTCTAAAACACTTGTATAAACACTAAGTTTTGAAAAGAAATCTCCTATTCCATCAGAAGATACTAATATTTCAAACACACTAGGAATACCATTTTCATATATAGTTCTTAATCTTGTTGTATATATATCTTCAGCACTATTATATAGTTGCGCTGAATTTTGAAGATCATTTTGATACTTTGTAACTTGCGCATTAATAGTATCTATTTGAGTTTGAAGATTATTCATCTTTTCTGTGTATGTTGCTATTTGACCATCTAAAGTCTCTATTTCATCTAAATAGCCTTGTACTTCAGATTCAACAGCACTAATTTGACTTTTATTTGCATTTATTTGATTTTTTATACTATTTAATTGATTTTGTGCATCCGTTACACTATTAGCAAAACAAAAAGAATTGATACTTAACGTTACGCCAACAGCACTAATAGCCATAAGCATTCGTCCAAAATTCTTTCTTTTCATTTATTAACCTCCTTTTACAATATTGTAAATGATATACTTGGGAAGAACTTAAGTGGATTTACTCTTTGTCCATTTTCTCTTACTTCTAAGTGTAAATGGGGTCCTGTAGAGTTTCCAGTGGTTCCAACATACCCTATTAATTGTCCTTTTTCAACATGTTCTCCTTCTCTTGCAACTAAAGAGCTACAATGTCCATATAATGATATGTATGAAGAATTGTTATCCACACATTCCCCATGGTTTATTATTATATAGTTTCCGTATCCATAGTTACTATATCCAGATGTAGTTACAGTTCCAGATTGTATTGCATAAATTGGTGTTCCATTGATTCCACCGCCTGCTATATCTGCACCTGTATGTGCACTTCCTGCTGGATCTACTAAATTATATACTTCTCCAAAACTAGTTGTAATAATTGTAAATCCTGGTACTGGATATGCAAATTCACTACCTGTGAATGTATTTGATGTTCCATTTTTTATTTCTTCAGATAAGTCACTTATTACTTTAGCCATTTCATTATCTATATCTGATAAAGCTTGTTTTCTTTTTTCAGTAAGAAGTTTAGATGTTTCTTCAAGTTGATTAGCTTGAGTTTCTAGTTCACTCATCTTGTTTGCTTTTTGTTCTCTTTTTTCTTCAAGATCATTTTTTATTTCTTCTTGTCCCTCTTTTAAAGCTTCTAATCTTTTCTTTTCTAATTCAATGTCTCCTTTGACATAGTTAATATAATTTTGTTTATCTTGGTATGTATTCATTAATGTTTTATCATGCTCTAAAATCATACTATATAGATTTAATTTTACCATCAAATCAGTAAATCCATTTGATGTTATTATCACTTCAAATATGCTTGGCATTCCATTTTCATATATTGATCTAAGCCTATTTGCATATGTACTATTTAAAACACTATAGTTTTCACTTGCTGTTTCTAGCTTCTCTTCAAGCTCATCAAGTGTTGATTCTACATCTTTAATATCATTTTGAATACTTGCAAGATTTTTACTAGATGTCAAAACTTCACTATCTATTTCTGCTACATCATAGGCATAAAGAGCAAGTTCTCTTTCAACACCAGTTAATTTTGAAGCATTTTCTTGCTGCTCTTTTTTTACTGACTCTAATTGTTCCTCATACTTAGATAAGGTGTCTGCTCCATATATTTTCCCTGCTGAAAGAATACCAGATAAAAATATTACACTTGCTGCTATTAATATTTTTTTTCTTATTTCTTTCATGCTATGCCTCCTATGCTTTTAAATATTTTTTCAAAGATATAGCACTTCCAAATACGCCTATAAATATTCCTAAAAGTATATATGCTATTAATATTTGATACCAAATAGTTGAATATGGTATAAATTTAAACACACCTAAAGCATAACTAGAATTTAATGCAACATATATATATACATATACTATAGATATAACTATAAATGATATTAATGCTGACACTATACCCATTATTGCACCTTCTACAATAAATGGTTTTACAATAAAGCTATTAGTTGCTCCTATATATCTCATAATAAATATTTCTCTTTTATTTGAATATACAGCTAGTTTTATTGTATTAGATATTATAAATACACTTACTACTAAAAGTACTGCACCTACTCCAAGTAAGAAGTAATTTGCTACTTTAGATATTGATATAACTGCTTCAATTGTATCCGCATTATATTTTACTTTATATACTCCATCAATTTTCTCAACTGCTGCTTTTATTGTATCTGCCTCTTCAATATTTGTAAATTTAACTATAAAAGATGCTGGAAAAATATCTAATCCTTCTAGTCCATCAAGAAAATAATCTTGATCTTTAAATTGTTGTTTTGCATCTTCATATGCTTCAGATTTACTCATATATTGTACTTGAGATACACCATCAATTAGCTTTATTTGGTCTTCCATGTATGCAACATCTTCATCTGTAGACTTGTCCTCGATAAAGGCTTGTAGTCCTTGTTCTAATCTTAATGTTTGTACATTTTGATTTACATTTTGAAGTATTATTATAAATATCCCTAAAATTAGCATTGTTGCACATATTATTAACATAGTAGAAATTGTTTTAGAGCCATGTTTATTTAAATTATTATATCCTTCTTTAATTAAATAAGTATTTGTTGTCATCTCTAATACACCCCTCTCGCTTCATCTTTTACAACTCTACCATGATCTAAGGCAATAACTCTTTTATTTAGCTTGTCTACTATATCCTTAGCATGTGTTACAACTAATATAGTTGTACCTCTTGCATTAATTTCAAGTAAAGTTTTAAAGATTTCTTCAGCAGTTTTAGGGTCTAAGTTTCCTGTTGGCTCATCTGCTATTATTATTGGCGGCTTTGTTGCAAGTGCTCTTGCTAAAGCTACTCTTTGTTGCTCACCACCTGATAGTTGGTTAGGATAAAATTTTTCTTTTCCTGAAAGTCCTACCATTTGAAGAACTGTTTTTAGTTGAGTTTTTATTTCTCTTTCTGATGCTTCTACTACTCTTAGTGCAAATACAATATTTTCTTCAACTGTTCTATCATATAATAACCTAAAATCCTGGAAAACGAATCCAATTTTTCTTCTTAAATAAGGAATTTCTTTCTTTTTTAGTCTAGTTATATCTTTTCCATCAACAAGTATTTTACCAGATGTTGGTTCTTCTTCTTTAATCAAAAGTCTTAAAAAAGTAGATTTACCAGATCCTGATGGTCCAACTAAAAAAGCAAATTCTCCCTTATCTATTTTTAAACTAACATTATCTATGGCACATACGCCATGATCATACTTTTTTGTAAGATTTACAAATTCTATCATTTGATTTTTCCTTTCATATATCTATACACTCTTCCAATTTAATATTATCATAAAAGAAAATAATTGTCTACCTCATTCTAAAAGTTTTGCATTTCTTTAAGCACTTTACGTATAATATTTTCTACACTATCTTTGCTTAAATCTAACTTAGACATAACTTCTTTTATTTGTTTTTGAGAGTATCCCAGTACTTCTAAAGCTGTTGTAGCTTCATCTATATTTTCTGAATTACTCTCTTTTACTCTATTACTTATTTTATCTGTTTGTTCTTTTAATACTTTATCCTTTAGTTCAAATATTATCTTTTGTGCCATCTTAGGACCAATTCCTGGTACACTCTTTAATACTACAATGTTTTCTGTAGCTATTGCTACACATAAGCTTTCAGTATCAACACTTGAAATAATACCTAACGCTACTTTTGGTCCTACACCACTTACAGTAATTAGCTTTTTGAAAAACTCTAGATTTTCTTTGCTTATTGATCCAAATAATCTCATATCATCTTCACGTACATGTAAATATGTGTAAACCTTAACCTCATCATTAATATTTAATTTATATATATCTGATTCAGGTAAATATACTTCATACCCAATATCTTTTACATCTACTATTATTCTATCTTTATATATACTATCTACTTTTCCTTTTAAAAAAGCATACATAACATTCACCTCAGGTTATATTTTACACAAAAAGGATTTTAAAGTCAATTTATTCTCATATTATCCACAATATCTAAAATATTTTCATAATTTCCACACATTATTCTATCTATAATCTCTTTTTTCTCTTCATAATCTACACACTCTTTTGTTAAAATTATTTGCATAGTATCCTTTCCTTTTTTCTCATAATCTAGATACCAATTATTTTCAATAGTAAAAAATATACACCATATTCCTATTACTGACACTATAAAAATTATATAACTCATTTATATCACCTAAGATATTATATGAAAAACATAAAATATGGTTAAAAAAAAGCCGGGTATATTAAACCCGGCTTTTTTAGAATGTTCTGATGCAATCGAACCCGATCACATAGTACTCTCTATTTGTATCTAGTAATAGATACACCTTAGAGATATCTGATGTCTCAGTCTCTACTTCTTTTACATCTTGTACTCTCATTAAATCTCCGTCATCATCAATATATAATTTTGATGCATTTAGATTTCTTTTTAAGAGATCCATCCCCTTAGGAGATTTATCAAATTTTGAAAACTTTTCATCATACAACTGATTTACATCAATTACAGTTGCTTCAATTTCTTCTCCGTCTTCCTTGCTAAAGAAGATTCTTCTGTTTTCCTCTTCTTCAGTATTTTCTTCAAAAGCTTGTTGACGTTCAAGACGTTTTTGCTCCCTTTCAGCTTTAGCTTGCTCTTTTTGAGCTTGCTTTTCAGCCTTTCTAGCAGCTTTTTCTGCAGCTTTTTGTTGCTGTTGTCTTTCCATCTCATTCTGAATTGTAGTTTTTCTTGCTACAATTCCCTCATTTCTTCTCTTTGAATCCTTATACATGAAGGAATTATATCCTTCTAAGATCCCTAAAGTTTTTCCTTCAATAATTTTTTTCTTCATTTTAACCTCTTTCCTGTGGGACTTAACCCACCATAAAATTTTTTGGTGGTATAAAAATATTTCACCTATTATAATTATACCATCATTTTATAGTTATGTCAATTAAATATGTATATTTACATGGTGTAATAATGCGCTAAAATTCAAAAAAAGAGACAATTTTTATTGCCTCTAATCATTTTTTTGTATGTTCTTTAGCACTTCGTTATAATGTTCAAGTGCTTCTTCTTTATTTACTACATTTTGTTCAAGTTTTTTTATGAAATCCATCCTATCTTCAGGTGTAATTATATTTTTATCTAAATTCATTTTTCTTCCTCCATAATACAAATATTATACCACAAAAAACATAAAAAAAGAACAATAGTGTTATATCTATTGCTCTTAACTCTTCTCTATTACTATAGTTTGTGAAAATACATTATTTTTTACATCAGGAAAAATTTGTGCATTTTCTTCTTTTGCTAGTATTTTCTTTACTTCCCATAATCCAATTCCAGATTTTATCTTTTTAGAAGAATATCCCTTCTTAAAGATGTTATTCGTATCTATTGTAATACCTTCTTTTATTGTATTACTTATGCTAATTATATCTGCGTTTTTCTTAGGATTATATGAAAAACATAATTTTATATGTGGTTCTTCAGATTTTTCAGATGCTTCTATTGCATTATCCATTAATATACCAAGTATTCTAGATAATTTTGTAAAATCTGTACATATACTACTAATATTTGTACTTACACTAAGTTCAAAATCTATATTTTTACTTATTGTTAAATAATACTTTGAAGCAATTATACCATATATAGCCGGTTGGTTAATTACTGAGGGATTAATACTTTCTAATGCTGTAATCTTTTGTGATTCCTTAATTAGATTAAACATATGGTCATTTAAAGCATCATATTGTTTAGTTATAACGTATCCATTAATTGATTGTAATATATTGTTATAATCATGTTTTATAGTTCGTAATGCATCTGTTACTTCTGTTAAATTTTTAATACGAAGCTCTTCTTGATGTATCTTCTTTCTTGCTAAACTTAAAATATTAGTATATTTAAAGTATAGATATAACATACTTGGTAGTAAAAACTGCTGAGATATAAATATTAGTAAAATGTGATTTTCACATGTAGGTCTAAAATAATAAAAGTGTATAAAAGGTACAAATACTAATATTGCACTAGATATAACAATTGCAAAATCGTCTGCAATAGTTAAATTATCTATTATCTCCTTTACTATACTACCTCTTTTTTCTTCATATAAGCATATTGCTAATGTAGTAACGACAGATATAACAGCAAATAAGATATTGTATACTAAATATATTTCTGTGTGAAGAATATCGTACAATGTACAAGAAAAAATTAATTTAGCAATTAAAGTCGCACTAAACTCACCTATAGACGTTACAATATATGAAAATATGTAATTTACTATAAGAAAGTGATGCGTATTTTTTAACATAACTATATGTATAAATATAAATGGAACTATTATTAGGAAATATACAAAATTTCCAACATATTTAACACTTGCTTCACAAATAATAGTAAATGTTAATATCCATGCAAATATTCGTATTTTATTCAATATAGTTATTTTTTCATGATTAAAAGATTGTGTTGTATTGATAAGAAATTGTACTATTATTAATGTCTTGGTTATAATCCTAGTTAATGAAATTACTAACAAGTTAATTCCCCCTTCATTAACAGTAACGTAAAAATAATAATACTTTTTATGTAACTTGTCAACCTTTATTGTCAGATTTATCAAAATTCGACACCAAAATTTATCATTTTAAAAGACAAAAAAAACTAGGAAATAAATCCTAGCTTTTTTTGACTCATTTAATACTTCTATAGTTAATTATATTATTTAGAAATTTGTTTTTCTTTACCCCACCAAACAGGTATTAGCTCTTTTAATTTTACAGTTTCTTTTGTTTCTAAATCTTTTAATATTTCAATATTTTCGCTTTCATTACTTAATTGCATCATATACTCCATGCAAGCACCACATGGCATCATACAATTTCCTTCACTACCTATACATACTACTTTTTCAATTTGAAATTCTCCATTAGTAATCATTGTACTAATTGCATTTCTTTCTGCACACATACCTAAGCTACAAGATGTATCTATGCAAACTCCTGTATATATATTTCCACTTTTTGTAAGTATTGCAGCTGATACTCCACCTGCATCAAAAAATTCATTTGAAATATCACATACCTTTTGCTTTTCTACTGCTTTATTATATAATTCATTCCAAATATTTTCATCACTATATAAATATTCAATATGTATAGCATATACACCGTTTTCTTTAATTGATTTTTCGTATCCATTTAAACTATTTATTGATTTTATTCCATCTTCATAATTATTTGTAGATGATAATGTGTATTTTGTTCCTTCAAGCATCAATAATTCTTCTACAGACTCGTATTTGTTTATTTCTGTTATTTTGCAATTAATTGTATTACTTTTGCTATTTTTAAATACAATAACATCTCCTACTTCATATTCACTGTAATCATGATTTTTAGTATTTGCTCTTATTTCTACTCTTTTTCTTCTAGCTTGTATTGCATTAAAAGCTCTATCGTTTAAATCCAAATATCTTCTCAAGCTTTATTCATCTCCTTTTATTTACTATTTTTCTAATAATTATGATTGTTATATCATAAAAAGAGTATAAAAACAACTTCTTAAGTCACAAAAAAAGACTTAAGTAATAACTTAAATCTTCATATTTTAAAAAACAAAAAAGCTAGGAAACAAATCCTAGCTATTCTGGCTCCTCAAGTAGGGCTCGAACCTACGACCCTTCGGTTAACAGCCGAATGCTCTACCACT
>CAKOYF010000002.1 GCA_934130595.1 uncultured Clostridia bacterium
GTATAGAGCAGAAAGAAATATTTGAGTCAGTATTAGTATCAACTAGGATGTTATTAGCAGCATTAGAAGGAATAGAAGATTTTGTGGATGATGAAATAGAAAATTTTAAAAATTATATTTATAAAAGATTTAGATTAATGTTTAAAGAAGTACCAAAAAATGAGTATGAAGTGCAAGATAAATTAGAAAATTTGTTTATTGCAAATAATATGGATAAGGGGATTGATTATGATAGAGAAACAGGAAAATTCAAATTCTCTGGAAGAGAGTATATTCCGGATTTTATTATACCTAAATATAATATGTGCATTGAAGTTAAGTATATAAAAGAAGTATTGCGAAAATCAAAGGTCATAGAAGAAATTAATGCTGATATAACAGCATATAAAAAAGAATATAAAAATATATTATTTATTATATACGATGTAGGTATAATAAGAGATGAATTAGAATTAAAACGAGATATAGAAAAAACAGAAGGTGTTCATGTAATTATAGTAAAGCATTAAAAAGGTAAAAAATTGATATGAAAATAAAAAATGGAGTACAAATGGAACAGGAAATAGAACAATTTTATAAAAGATTTAACATTGAGGTTGAAGAAAGAGAAAATATAAAAAGGTTTAAAAATTCATTAAGTAAAATTTTAGAAAATTATATAGGTAATATATCATTAAAAAATGAATTCAGGGATGTTTTTATAAAATATACAGGAATAGAAAATAAAGATTCTGGTACAGTGGATTTTAATACAGAAATAGATATTGGCCAGAAAGATTGGCTAGATATATCTGGAAAGAATTATATTAAGTTTTCTGATACTTGTATTGGAAAAGCTTTTAAAGAAGCTCTTCCTAATGTAATAAAATATATTCAAATATTATTTTTAATTGATGATAGTATAATTTCAAAAGATATAAAAGAAAGTTTATATAAAGAAATAAGTGAAATAATGAGTTTATTTAAGATTAATGTTAATATACAAAAAGAAAATAAACAGTATGTATTATATCCTAAAGGTGCAAAGGAATTAGATGATGCATTGGTAAATGATGTTTTAATATGGTTAGGAAAATATGATTTATGTCGAAAAAAATTTATATCAGCATTGGAAAAATATCAAAATAAAGAAGATGTTAGAAATATAATAGATGATTTAAGACTTAGCTTAGAGCTGTTTATACAAGAAATTACAAATAATAAAAAAACTTTAGAAAATAATAAGTCAGAGATTGGAAAGGTACTAAAAGAAAAGAAAATTAACATAGAAATTTCGAATATGTATATTAAGCTATTTGATTATTATACTATATATCAAAATAATAATGTTAAACATGGAGAGAAATGCTCTTATAGTGAAGTTGAATTCATAATATATTTAACAGGAAGTTTTATGAGACTATTATTATCAATAATATGATTTTTTTACAGTTGCGTTAAAAAATAATAAAATATCAATAAACTTGAAAAATTTTTCAAATTTATTGATATTTTTTAGTTTAATAGTTAGCCAGAAAATCAAAAAATACTAAGAGACATCTGAAAAAAGTTTACGAAAAACAAGAGTTTTTTCATAATTTTGAAAAAACTTGACTATAATAATAAAAGATAGTATAATTATTATAGTTAGGAGGAGATTTATGGAAAGAATAAGTAGAGAAAATTATTTATCTATATTAAAAAATTTCAAAGATCAACAAATAATAAAAGTTATCACAGGAATAAGAAGATGTGGTAAATCAACATTGCTTGAAATTTTTCAAGATTACTTAAAAGAAAATGGAGTAGAAGCAAAGCAAATAATATCAATAAATTTTGAAAATGCAGATTATGAGGAATTACAAGATAGAAGAAAATTATATGAATATATAAAAGAGAGATTAGTAAAAGGAAAAAAGACATACGTTTTTTTAGATGAAATTCAAAATGTAAACGAATTTGAAAAAACAGTAGATAGTTTATTTATAAATAAAGATGTAGACTTATATATAACAGGTTCAAATGCATATCTATTATCTTCAGAATTAGCTACATTGCTTACAGGAAGATATATAGAAATAAAAATGTTGCCATTATCGTTTAAAGAATATTTATCAAGCTTTGAAGATAAAACAGACTTGTCAAGAAAATTTAGAGATTATCTAAGATATAGCTCATTTCCTCAAGCAGTTGAATTATATAAAATAAACCCAGAAAATATAAATTTATTTTTAGATGGAATATACAATACTATTTTATTTAAAGATGTAATGCAAAGAAAAGGAATAACAGATAAAAATGTCTTAGAAAGAGTTGCAAAATATTTGTATGATAACATAGGAAATAGAACAAGTATGAAAAGTATAAGTGATAATATTGAAGGAATAGAAAAGAATTCATCATATAATACAATTTCAAACTATGTAGATGCATTAATAGATAGTTATTTAATATTTAAAGCCAACAGATATGATATTAAAGGAAAAGAGTTTTTAAAAACTCAAGAAAAATATTATGCGATAGATATAGGATTAAGATATTATATGTTAGGACAAGGCTCTGGTCGAGACATGGGGCATATATTAGAAAATGTTGTGTACCTTGAATTGTTGAGACGAGGATATGAAGTATATATAGGAAAATATGACGATTTGGAAGTTGATTTTGTAGCAAGAAAGCCAGAAAATACTATATATTATCAAGTTGCATTAACAACTAGAGGAGAAAATGAAGGAGATAATAAAATCTTAGATAGAGAATTAACTCCATTGAAGAAAATAAATGATAATTATCCTAAATATATTTTGACATTAGATGATGATTTAGATGCAGACTTTGAGGGAATAAAGAAGATAAATGTGTTGGATTGGTTACTGGAGGAAAAATAATATGAATGAATATAATGAATTTTTACAGGACTACAAAGATTGTTTGGATAGAATTGATAATTTTGAAAATTATAATTATATTGAAACTGAACTTTGGGTAGTTAAGAAATATGCAGATTGGATAAAAAAAGACAAAAGATACGAATTATCATTAACATGCTGTACAAATAAACCATTAGATGATAGAGAAAAAGCATGGAATGCAATTAATAATTTTAAAATGACATTAGATAAAATTGCTGTAATCAATATTTGGAAAATATAATTAATCAGAAAAAAGAAAAATATAACCAATTTAAGATTTACAGAGAAAGAATTTAAAAAAGCCCAATAGGGCTTTTTTTTACACCAACTTAACCTCTTCCATCACAAACTTATCAACCATTTGCTGAATCATATTCAAATACCTAACCTGCTCAACAAAACTCCCATTCTCAGACGGAGCAGGAAACTTTTCTCTAAGTTCAAATTCAACCAAATTAGCATAACCCTTCAAATGATATTCAAACTCCAACAAATAATCCATAACAGAACCATCCATAACCAAACGAGAAAACTTAAAAGGCTTATACTCTTCCAAATACTTCTTAGCCCAAACACCATATTTACCTAGTTTCAAATTTACCACCACCCAAACTCATAATAACCAAATTCAAGCAATCACCAAAACCAGCCCTATAATATTTATCATTCCAATAACCAATATAATCAAGATAATTTTCATCAAGCTTATCCAATTGCTTTTGAACATACTTCCTATTACAACTTGCAACATTTTTCAAAATGTTATCACAATACTTATCAAACTCAATCAAATGTCCTTTATCTTCTTCAGTAAGTCTGCTCAAACACTCATCTCTAAAAATAATCCATTCTCTCATCAAATCATTAACTTTATTATCTAAATCCATAAAAATCATTCCTTTCAAAATTTAATTAAAAATCTAAAATAGTATAAAAATTCATTAAAAAACTAATCAAGATAGTAAAAAAATAAATTTAATTGCTACTTAAAATTAAATGCAATTAGTAAAAATTTCCAAAAACTTTCCAATAAAAATCAAACGAAATTAATACAAATCTCCTAAAATATTCCAATAAAAATTGGGGAGAAATTGGGGATCAAATTTTCAAAATCACTCCAATTTTAACAAAATTACACACTAAACGAAAATCCAGCAAAGCACTAATATCACTAGCATACAACACAATTCAACACATCTAATGAAATATGTTATGTAACCCTCATAACTCGAAGGTTGTAAGTTCGAGTCTTACCCCCGCAACTAAGAAATTAATCAGAGTTGCAGGAGATTGCATACTCTTATTTTTTTGACCTTGGCGTAAATAGAGACTGCTTGGAGGAGCACAAGTTTTTATAAAGCTCATAAAATGGCATAAATCCTTATTTATAATCTTAAAAAAGCAATTTTTGAATTTATTGAAATCAAGAGTTTAAACTGAAAAGTATAGTAGTTTCTATTGACTAATAAATTTTGAAGATGCAGATTATGAAGAATTACAAGAAAAAATATATGAAAGAGATATATTCTAACCCAAAAAGATTTTGCTATAAATATTTCATTCAAAAATAGTTCGTTAATATAATAGTTGGGTATTAGATTTAAAAAATATATATAAAATATTTTTATAAGATTACAAAAAGTATACAAAATAGAATAAATTAGAAATAATTTTCCATTTATTTCAAACTTATGCTATAATGAAAATATAAAAAATAATCTAAAATAAAAGAGCCCCAATAAAGGGACTCATTCACCTAAGTGAAACTGAATTTAATCAGTATTTAAGGTTATCCTTATTTTAACTCATTATGTTATTTTAGATTATAACTGTTTTTAGTTTATCATATGAGAGGAGATTAGTCAAGTGGAAAATTATAATATTGGATTAGATATTGGGGTAAAATCTGTTGGCTGGGCAGTTACTGATTTTGATAATAATTTATTAAAATATAAAGGAAAAAACATGTGGGGAGCAAGACTTTTTAATGAGGCACAAACTGCTAAAGATACACGTGTATTAAGATGTAGCCGTAGAAGATTAGAAAGAAGAAGAGAAAGAATTAATATATTACAAGAACTAGTAGGTGAAGATGTTAATGCAATTGATCCTTATTTTTTTAGCAGATTAAAAGAAACATCATTAGTATTTGAAGACAAAAAAATAGCACAAATATTATTTGGAAAAAAATACAATATTTTTGATAAAAAGGATTGTACAGATGCAAAATTTTACGCTGCATTTCCTACAATATATTGTTTAAGAAAATATTTAATGGAAAAGAAAGATAAAGCAGATATAAGATTAATTTATTTAGCATTACATCATATAATAAAATACAGAGGACATTTCTTGTATGAAGGTGGATTCTCAGAAGAAACAAGTGATGTAAAAGAAAGTATAAACACTGTACTTGAATTATTAGATATGTATGACATTAAATGTATAACTGATATAGATAATATTATAAATATTCTTAATGATACTATAATCTCTAAAATGCAAAAAAAGGAAAAAACTTTAGAGTGCTTTAAATATGAAAAAGAAAATAAAAAAGTAATAGATAATATTTTAAAAAGCATACTTGGATTTACTTTTGATATTTCTGCTTTGTTTGATATAGAATTAGAGCAAAATAAATTATGCTTTAAAAAAGAAATTGAAAATGAGGATGAAATAAAAGAACTTCTTTGTGAAAATAGCAAGTATTATGAAGCCTTAAAGTCTATTTATAGCTGGTATACTTTACAAAATATCTTGAAAGGAAAAAAATATATTTCTGAAGCAATGATAGAAAAGTATAAAAAATATCAAACAGATTTAAAAAAACTAAAGAAAGTATGGAAAAAATATCTTCCAGAACAGTATAGTGACATGTTTAAAAAGTATAATGCAAACAATTATGTTGCATACAATGGAAAGAGTGAAGGAGAAAGATATAAAAAATGTAGTTATGAAAATTTTACTAAATATGTTAAAGGAAAGTTAGAAAGTTTAAAAGAAAACAGTGATGTACAAGAAATATTAAACGATATAGCAAATGAAGATTTCCTTGTAAAAATTAATACTACTGAAAATTCAGAAATTCCTCATCAACTACATAAAAAAGAATTGGACATTATTTTAGAAAATCAATCACAGTATTATGAAAGTCTTAGAAAAAATAAAGAAAAAATAAAAGAACTTTTTGAATTTAGAATACCATATTACGTAGGACCATTAAGTATAAACAATAATAGTAAATTTTCTTGGATAATTAGAAATTCAAATGAAAAAATACGCCCATGGAATTTCTCTGAAATAGTAAATGAAGATGCAACAGCAGAAAAATTCATAAATAGAATGACAAATAAATGTACATACCTAAAAAATGAAGATGTATTACCTAAAAATTCAATTATATATTCTGAATATTGTGTTTTAAATGAACTAAATAATATCACAGTAAATGATAGAAAAATAGGAAAGGATTTTAAATCAAAAATACTATATGATCTATTTTGTAAAAAATCTAAGGTAACAGTAAAAGATTTAAAACAATTTTATTTTCAAAATGGTATGAAAGCTGAAAACGTTGTAGGCTTATCTCAAGGTGATAGATTTAATTCTACAATGACATCATATAGAGATATGACAAGAATTTTTGGACAAGTAGATGATTCAAATATAAAAATGTGTGAAGATTTAATATATTGGATTACGATATTTGAAGATAAGAAAATATTAAAAAGAAAAATAAAAAATACTTACCCATCTATTGAAGAGGATAAATTAAAGGCTCTATTAAAATTAAAATATAGTGGTTGGTCAAGATTATCTAGAAAATTATTATGTGGAATTATTGATGATAGAGGATATTCAATAATGGATATGCTAAAAAAAGAAAATTATAACTTTATGCAAATAATAAACAACGATAAGTATGGCTTTAAAACTAAGTTAGAAGATTTAATGAGAGATGATAAAAAAGAAAAAATAACTATAAAAGATATAAACGAACTTCAAACTTCACCAGCAAATAAAAGAGCAATATGGCAAACTATTTGTTTAGTTAATGAAATTGTGAAGATAATGGGATATAATCCACAGAATATATATGTGGAGTTTGCACGTAATGAAGAAACAGATAAAACTATGAAGGATAATCGTGCTAAAAAAATCAACAAAATATATGAAGATTTAATGAGCCAATTAAAAGATGAAATGAACAAAGATGTTTTTTCACAATTAAACAAATTTAAAAATGAGAGAACATTAACAGATAGATTATATTTGTATTTTATTCAAGGTGGAAAATGTATGTATACAGGTCAAAATCTTGATATAGATAATTTATCAAATTATGAAATAGATCATATAGTTCCGCAATCTTTAATAAAAAATGATAGTTTAGATAATAGATGTTTAGTACTAAAAAAATCTAACCAATATAAAAAGGATAATGTTTTATCAGATGAAGTAGTATCGAAGATGAATGAATACTGGAAAAAATTACTAGATAATAAACTTATTTCTCAAGTTAAATATCAAAGATTAATTAAAAGAACATTTTTCCTAACTGATAGTGACGAAGAGAAGTTTGTACAAAGACAACTAGTTGAAACAAGACAAATTATAAAACTTGTTACTAATCTTTTAAATAGCTTATATCAAGATGTAAAAATTTATTCTTTGAGAGCTAATATAACACATAATTTTAGAATGAGAAATGGTTTGTATAAAAATAGAAATGTTAATAACTATCATCATGCACAGGATGCTTATATAATTAGCTATGCAGGAAATATAATAGATCAAAAATGGTACAGAAAAGATGAATTTATATATGGAAAATATGTAAAAGAATATTTACAAGATAAAGATAAGACATCAGAAGAAAAATATGGAATACTAATGGGATTACTTGCTAAAAATGTAGATAGAAATCAATTACAAAAAGTATTTAATTATAAAGACTGTTATATAAGTTCAATGCTTACAGAGGGAACAGGAGAATTTTATGGTCAAACTATAGTTGAAAAAACAGGAGATAAACAGGCTAGTGTTTTACCTTTGAAAAATAATTTAAATCCATCAAAGTATGGTGGATATACTCAGGAGCAAAAAGCATATCTTACAATATTTAGTTATAAAAATAAAAAAGGTGAAACAGAGTATCAATTAACTGGTGTTCCTATAAAAGTATCATATGATATAAAAGCAGGCAAAACAACATTGTCTAATTATATAAAAGATATTTTCTTTAAAAATGAAGATGTGGAGTTGAAAATCTTAAAAGAAAAGATACTAATTGGACAGGAATACATAGATGAAAATGGAGTGAAAATGAAGTTTTGCAGTGATACAGAAGTAAGAGTAAATAAAGAACTTATAGTAAAGCAAGACATCAACAAATTTATATACTTTTTAAATAATAACAATACAGATGATTTAAAATTACAAGAATACTTGAATGAAAATATAGATAATGCATATAATTATTTACTTGAAAAAATGAAAATAGAATATAAAACATTTAAAAATCAATATTTGAAGTTGATTGCTGCAGATTTTAAATCATTAGAATTTGAAGATAAAAAATCTGTAATAAATGGAATTATTAATATGTTAGAAACTGGCCAAGGTGATTTAGAGAAAATTAAATTAAGCAAACGAGAAGGAAGAATGAGTGGTAAGAAATTTAACACTAAAAATTTAGTGAATAAAGTATTTGTAAACAAATCTGTTACTGGTATGTATGAAAGTAGGTATAATATATATGGGTTGGAGAACAGTTGTAATTAATTCCAATTGTAAACTTAGTTATAAAAATGACTATTTGTTGATTAGAAATGACGAACTAAAAATGATACATCTTTCAGAAATTGACTCTATCATAATAGAAAACGGTATGGTATCAATAACATCTTATTTAATTAGTGAATTAACGGAAAAGAAAATAAAACTAATTTTTTGTGATGAAAAACATAATCCTACTTGTGAAATGATGCCATACTATAGTTCTTTTAATACTAGTAAAAAAATTCAAAGTCAAATAAATTGGAAAAAAGATCAAAAAGAAAGTGCGTGGCAAAAAATAGTAGAATATAAGATATATAATCAGGCAATGGTATTAAAAAAATTAGAAATTAGTGGTTATGAAAAAATTATAGAATACAGTAAAAATGTTGAAATTGGAGATTGCACTAATAGAGAAGGACATTCTGCAAAGGTGTATTTTAATTTGTTATTTGGTAAAGAGTTTACAAGAGATGGTTATGATAATAGAAATATAGCGCTTAATTATGGATACACTATATTACTTTCAATGATTAATAGAGAAATAGTAAATAGAGGGTATATAACTCCTATTGGAATAAATCACAAAAATGAATTTAATCAATTTAATTTATCTTGTGATTTGATGGAAATATTTAGACCAATTGTAGATGTGATAGTATTCAAAAACGGAGATAGGGAATTAGATACTGAATATAAACATGAGTTAATAAATATTACTAATTTTAAAATAAAAATTTTGAAAAAAGAATATTTTTTAGCTAATGGCATTTCAATTATACTTAATAGTGTTTTTAATTTTTTAGAAGAAAGGGATAATAATATATTAAATTATGAGTTTTAGATATATGAGAATAATAGTATTTTTTGATTTACCAACAGAAACATCTAAAGATAGAAAAATTGCTAATGCTTTTAGAAAAAATTTAATTAATGAAGGATTTATTATGATGCAAGAGTCTGTATATACTAAATTGGCACTTAATATGTCTATAATAAATTCTGTGAGAGAAAAAATATACAGATTTGCTCCTAGTAGAGGAATTGTACAAATGATGGTTATAACAGAAAAACAATTTAGCTCTATAGAATATGTAACAGGTGAGAAAAAAGATAACGTGTTAGATAATACGGAAAGGTTAATTATATTATGAAAATCAGAATTAATGGATGTGACAATGATTTAAAGATAGATGAGCAAAGTATTAGTGTTATACAAGTTAAAGATATAAAATTATTTAGAAAAATACTAGATAATATTAATCAGAAGATTAACGAAATAGAAAATAATGATATTTTTATACTAGATGATAAAGAAGGAGAAATATCTTTTTCAAAAGAAGTTTTTATTTTGTTTGATTTGTTTAATGTTGATTTTTCTTCTAAAAAAATATTAACTAAAATGTATAATAAAATACAGGACTCATTAAATCAAGATGAAGAAATAGAATTTGCAGATAAATTAGTTGAAGTGAGGAGCGTTTTAGTAAGACATGCCAATGAATTACCTTTTAATTATAAAATAAAAGAAGAAATAAAGTTAGTTGATATATTAAAATTGTTTGATTTTAAAATAGATGAACAGAGTTATCAATCTATTTTAGAAAAATTAGAGCTATTTATAGATATATTATCAACATTAAATATTTCAAGATTTTTAATTATTCCAAACTTAAAAGATTATTTGATTGAAGAAGAAATTATTTACTTATACAAGTATTCATTGTATAATAATATTAATTTAATAATAATTCAAAACGATGAAAAGAAAAAATTAGAATATGAAAGAAAATTAATAATAGATGAAAATTTTATAGATTTCATTGATTAAATAATCTAAAATAACATAGCGGAGTCATTAACCGTTAATAATAACCTCATTTGAGGTTTTAGTATTATGATATTTTAGATTATAATGAAACAGCATTCTGTTACGCCCTTTTATGTCTTTAGTTTTAGTATTATGATATTTTAGATTATAATGAAACAGCAACTTTTACAGCTAGTTTAAGAATTAGGTTTTAGTATTATGATATTTTAGATTATAATGAAACTAGTTTGTGCCTCATCTTTAAAGTAAGATGGTTTTAGTATTATGATATTTTAGATTATAATGAAACTCTTATGTCAGTTATTAGAAAACAAAAACAGTTTTAGTATTATGATATTTTAGATTATAATGAAACCATAGATACTAAATCATCATAAGTGATACTGTTTTAGTATTATGATATTTTAGATTATAATGAAACAACGTTCAACGCCAAGTAATCTTACTACCAGTTTTAGTATTATGATATTTTAGATTATAATGAAACAAATATTTTCTAAAAATTTAAATTACTATAGTTTTAGTATTATGATATTTTAGATTATAATGAAACTCAGTTTTTATGGGACTACTGGAGTACTTTGTTTTAGTATTATGATATTTTAGATTATAATGAAACTGTTTTTTGACTTTTCAACTGGAGTGGGTGGTTTTAGTATTATGATATTTTAGATTATAATGAAACAAAGGAATTTAGTTTATCTAAAATTTCTGCGTTTTAGAATTATGTTGTTTTAGATTATAATGAAACAATATATGATGAGATTGAAACAGATAAAATGTTTTAGAATTATGTTATTTTAGATTATAATGAAACATCTTGCTTTAAAACAATTAAAACATCTCCGTTTTAGAATTATGTTATTTTAGATTATAATGAAACAGCACGAAAAACTATAGGCTGGACTGATGAGTTTTAGAATTATGTTATTGTATTTAATACATACTAGCAGGAATTATCCTGCTATTTTTGTTATATTCGTCAAATGATTAATTTTTTATGGTAAACATATTGAAAATTTTTGAAATTATATTATATAATTTTAGTATTAGGTGATGTTAATGGAGGAAATAGATTTAAAGGAGATACTTTATTATATATTTAAAAAGAAATTTTGGGTAATATTGCTTACTATAATCGGCATGATTGTTGGGGTATTATATACTAGATTTATGGTTACACCTATGTATTCTTCATACTCAACAGTTGTACTATCTAAACCTACTACAAATACAGTTTCATCAGACAGTACAAGTGAAGGAATAACTCAAAATGATGTTACATTAAACTCTAAGCTTATTGCAACATACAGTGAAATAATGAAAAGTAGAGTTGTAGCAAGTGAAGTAAAACAAACATTAGGGCTAGATATAAAAGATGAAGCTTTAATGTCTAATATATCTGTAACAGCAAAAGATGATACAGAAATGCTAAAAATACAAGTATCAAACGAAGATCCAGTCATTGCAGCTAATGTTGCTAATGCACTAGCAGAAGTTTTTAAATCTAAAGTTAAAGAGATATACAATATAGAAAACGTAACAGTAATAGATAAAGGAATACCAAGTAGCAGTCCATATAATGTAAACTACATGAAAAATGTAGCAATATTTGGGATGGTTGGCATGATAGCATCTTGTGGTATATTATTTATTTTGTTTTACTTTGATACTAGAATAAAATCTAAGTCTGAAGTAGAAGAACTACTTGGCTTAGAAGTATTAGGTGTTATACCTGAAATAAAAGCATAGGAGGTGGATTATGAAAAAGGATATGATTATTCATGAAGCTCCAAAGTCTCCTGTATCAGAGGCTATAAGATCATTAAGAACGAGTATAATGTATAAAATGACAAAAACTGGAGCAAGTCTTTTTTAGTAACAAGTTCATCTATAGAAGATGGGAAAAGCTGGATTATTTCTAACTTAGGAATAGCATTTTCACAATCTAAACAAAAAGTATTAATTATTGATGCAGACCTTAGAAGAGGAAGACAACATAGCATTTTTGATGTGGATAATGTTTATGGTTTAGCTCAAGCTTTAGACAATAAGCAGATTAATAAAGAAAATGAAAATCTAGATGCTGAAATAGAAAAATTAATTAAGAAAACAGAGATAGATAACGTATATTTAATTCCAGCAGGTATTGTACCACATAATCCATCAGAATTATTTGAAAATGATCAATTCGATGTAATATTAAACTATATAAGAGATAAGTTTGATATTATATTGTTTGATGCTCCTCCAATTAATATAGTTACAGATAGTATGATATTGTGTAATAAAGCAGATGGTGTAATATTAGTATGTACTATTGAAAAATCTAGAAGAGAAGCATTAGTTGAAACTAAAAAGAAAATTTTAAATATGGGTGGAAATATAATAGGGTGCGTTATTAATAGAATGCCTATAGATAAAATGAGAGAATATACTAAAGAATACGGAAAATATAGTGGAAATGAGATTATAAAATATACAAACAAGATGAGAGGAATATCTTAAAGTGGAAAAAACTGGTAACTAAGTTACCAGCTCTTTTTTTGAGTTACAATAAATCAGGAAATGCATTAGATATTGCTTTGCTTGCGTTGTTATTAAATAACACATGCATCATTGTATCTAAACCATTATCTACAAAGATCTTTCTGCTAATGTTTTGCTTTATTTGTTCATCAGACCAATTCAGATGTTCTTTAAACAACCATATAGTAGCGTCTCTTGCCGAGTCCAAATTCCAGAAATTTCTTGGAGTACAAGATAATTCCCACTCTTTAAACTTGCCAGGATACGCGGCATTTAAAGCAGCAAATACGCTATCTCCATATACAGTACATAACATTCCTTTTAGTCTATGCTTAAAAAATACTTCACAGCAGATATCTTTCTTTATCTTTTCGTTATCCCATTTTAATACCTCCTCAATGAGATACCTTGTTATCGCAGTAGAATAAACGTTATTACACTTTTCATCTTCTACCCAAAAATCTCGCGGAAAACGTCCACGAATTCCCTTTAGTACATCTTGGTACAAGGATACTGAATATTCGTCCATTTGACTATTACTCCTCCATTAAATATAGTTATATTCAACATTTGTGTATTAAATATACAATTAAATTATACCATACGTATTTTACATAATCAATTGCACAATACAAAATATCACATATTTTGCACTAAATAATAAATATGATATGTATTATTTTTGTGATATAATATCCATAGTAATTAAAAAGAAAGGGAGAAATAATGAATAAAGAAATAATTTCAGAAATTGCAACAGAACTAAATGTAAAAAGTAATCAAGTAGAAAGTGTATTAAAATTATTAGAAGAAGGAAATACAGTTCCATTTATTGCACGTTATAGAAAAGAAGCAACTGGTGCTTTAGATGAGGAACAAATTAGAAGTATAAATGAAGTATATGAATACCAAGTAAACTTGCTAAAAAGAAAAGAAGATGTAATTAGATTAATAGAAGAAAAAAAGATGATGACAGAAGAATTAAAGCAAGAAATTATGAAGTGTACTAAGCTAGTAGAGGTAGAAGATTTATATAGACCATATAAAGAGAAAAAGAAAACAAAAGCAACAGAAGCAATTGCTAATGGCTTAGAACCACTTGCAAAAATTATAATGTCATTTCCAGCAAATATAGATATTAATAATACAGCTTCAAATTATATAACTGAAAATGTTAAAAATGAAGAAGAAGCAATAACTGGTGCAAAATATATAATTGCAGAATGGATATCAGATAATGCAGATTATCGTAAATATATAAGAAACAATATTTTTAATTTTGGTAGTATAAGCTCTAAAATTAAAAAGAATGCTAAAGATGATGAACAGGTATATAAGATGTATTATGACTATGAAGAAAAAATTAAGTATGCAAAACTTCATAGAATATTAGCAATTAATAGAGGAGAAAAAGAAGGAGTATTATCTGTAAGTATAAACATAGATACAGAACACATAATGAACTTTTTATATAAGAAAGTAATAAAAAACAGTAATAGTCCTGTAGTTGAATTAGTACAAGATGCAATATTAGATGCATATAAAAGACTAATTTTTCCATCTATTGAACGTGAAATAAGGGGAACTTTAAAAGAAGATGCTGAAGAGAGTGCAATAGAACTTTTTGGAAAGAATCTAGAAAAGTTGTTATTAACTCCTCCTATGAAAGATAAAATTGTATTAGGATTTGACCCAGCTTTTAGAACAGGATGTAAGCTTGCTGTTATAGATGAGACTTCTAAAGTATTAAATATAAGTAAGATATATCCACATGAACCACAAAACAAATGGGATGAAGCAAAAGAAACAATTAAAAAATTAATAGACAAGTATAATATAGATATTATAGCTGTTGGTAATGGAACAGCATCACGTGAAAGTGAAAAATTAGTGGCTGAGGTATGTAAAGAATACACAAATAAAAAAGTAGAATATATAATTGTAAGTGAAGCAGGAGCTTCTGTATATTCAGCATCAAAACTAGCAATATCTGAATTTCCAGATTTACACGTAGAAGAAAGAAGTGCAATAAGCATTGCTAGAAGACTACAAGATCCACTAAGTGAGCTTGTAAAAATCGAGCCTAAAAGTATAGGTGTTGGACAATATCAACATGATGTTAACCAAAAGAAATTAGGAGAGTCTCTAGATTTTGTAGTTGAAAAATCAGTTAACTTAGTTGGTGTAAATGTAAATACTGCAAGTCCTGCTATATTAAAATATATTTCTGGATTAACTAAGACAAACATAGATAAAATTATAAAATATAGAGAACAAAATGGAAAAATAACGTCAAGACAAGAACTAATAAAAAATAAAGTATTGACTCCAAAAACATATGAGCAATCTATAGGATTTATGAGAGTTATAGATGGAACAAACTTATTAGATAAGACATCAATTCACCCAGAAAGCTATGAGGCTGCACTTAAATTAATAGAAGACAGCAATCTAGATATAAAAGATATTGGAACAAAAGAATTTAATGATAGAATTGATAGCTTGAATTTGGAAAAATATGGCAAAGAAAATAATATAGATAAATTTACACTAGAAGATATAGTAAAATGTCTTAAACAGCCAAATAGAGACTTTAGAGATGATTTTGAAAAGCCACTTCTAAAAAGCAACATATTAACAATTAAAGATTTAAGAGTTGGAATGGAATTACAAGGAACTGTAAGAAACGTAGTAGATTTTGGTGCCTTTATAGATATAGGTTTGCATGATGATGGCTTAGCACATATTTCTAAGCTTTCTAAAGATTATATAAAGCATCCATTAGATGTTGTAAGTGTTGGAGATATAGTTACGTGTTATGTAGATAAAATAGATTTAGAAAGAGAAAAAGTAAATTTGAGTTTAATAAAGCCAGATGATATAGCATAAATAATAGAAAAAACAACTAGTATTATAATTAAATATACTAGTTGTTATTTTTTACTATAGATATTTTTTTAATTCATTAATGTTATCTTGTTGTAGTCCAACAAAGTCATTTAATATGTTACGTATGCTATCTTGTTTAAAAGGCGTACTGTTAAGTAGTTTTGTTCCCTTTATTATGCCCATATCATTTCCTTGAATTAAAATTTCAGCAAGTTTTGAATCTGTAGTATTAGTTAAAGTAGACATTTGTATTCCCATCCAAGACATAGCTTTTTGCAATGGTGGAGTGTCTTCAGCCATTTCACCATACTGTAGTAAAAGATTTTTGCTTCTGTCGTAGATATTTTGATATTCACTTTTTTGTAAATAAAGCATTTGTTTAAATTCGTCATCTAAAGCTTTTTCTAATATGAAATTAACACCATCTATTCCAACTTTTGAATTTTTGTTAACTTCTTTTAAAATTTCAATTTCTTTCATAAGTTATCACCTAAAATTATTATTAGTTATTTTATATAAAGTATTCATATATGGTGTGAAAATATTTGTCACAATATAATATAATTGTAAAATATTTGATTTTACATAATATTAATGGTATAATGTACGCATTAGAAAAAAATATATTTCTAAAAATTTAGAAATGGGCTTGGTGAGAAAAAGGTTAATACTGTATTTTTTCTAAAATAATTATTTTTAGGAGGAAGTTTATTATGTTTAATGGAAGAAAATTAAAAAAATCTAAAACAGACGCAAAATTATGTGGAGTATGTGGAGGAATAGCAGAGTTTCTAGGAATAGACTCTGTATGGATAAGAATATTATGGCTAGTAGCTGTTTTAATATATGGATTTGGAATTGTACCATACATCATATTAGCAATAGCAATGCCTGATGAGTAGTAGTTTTTAACTGCTACTTTTTTTCTTGAAAAAAGATTAATGTTATGATATTATTAAATTCAATTTAGAAGGAGATAATATGACACTTGTTATAATACTAGGAGTAATTTTAGCTATTTTATTATATATATATATTAATTATAAAGTTATATTTGTATCTAAGTATCAAATATGTAATAATAAAATACCTGATGAGTTTGATAATTTTAGAATACTACATTTATCTGATTGGCATTGTACAACATATGGTAAAAATAATATTAAATTAATAAACAAGATAAACAATTTAAATGCAGATATGATTGTTATTACTGGGGATTTTATTATTAGACAGAAAAAAGATTACAAGCCTGCTATTGAGTTTATTAAACAGATGAAATGCAATAATATATATTTTTCAATAGGTAATCATGAACTTGCTTTATCTAAGAAAAAATTAGAGAAAATGACAGAAGAATTAGAAAACATAGGTGTAAAAGTACTAGATAATACTATGGATAAAATAGTAAAAGGAAAAGCACATATTAATATATATGGTTTAACATACAATTATGCTCATCAAATAAGCAGAAAGTATTTTGATGAGAATATAGTTGAAAAATATAAAAGAGATAATGAAAGATTAATTGGAAAAGTAGATAATGATGAGTTTAATATACTACTTTCACATGATCCATTAAATTTTAAAGTATATGCAAGAATGAATTTTGATTTAATTTTTTCAGGGCATTTACATGGTGGTGGAATAAGAATGTTTGGATTTGGCTTTGCTACTCCAAGAAGAAATTGGTTCTTTACAAGACTTGCAGCTGGCAAAAAAGAAATAGGAGATAGCACTATAATAATTAGTAGAGGAGTAGGAAATTCTACTATTCCAGTTAGAGTATTTGATCCTCCTGAAATAAGTATAACAACATTAAAAAGTAAAATATAAATTATATTCAAGAAAGTAAGCAAAAATGCTTACTTTTTTTATGTCTAAAAATTTATTTTATTATTTTTTGCAAAGTGAAAATGTCTTCTTTTTACAACTTTTGTCTATAATATTGCACTGGATATTAAACAGAGTATAATTTGGGATAAGTGGAGGTGTAATATGGAAAATATAGAGAGTATATATGATTTGATTTTAAAGACCAAGCTTGAATATTTTATGAGTGATGTATTAAGAGATATAAATGTAATAGATTTTGCAATATTAAGTTCAGATGTTACATATAAGACTAATGTATATAACAGAATGATAGATAAATATGTGTATGATTTAGATAGAATAGGATTTACTAAAGCTATGGAAATATGTTCAGGAATTACAGATAAAATAAAACTTCCTGAAGAATCAATAATACGAAATAATTTAAGTGTGCTTAGAAGGTGGATAATAAGATGTAGTGGATATATGTGTGTAAGGAGACTAGCAGAGGAAAATGTTGTTGAAGGGATAGACTTGTATATGAAAAAGTATACTTTAAGTGATGACGTAGTAGATGTCAATACCTTAAATAATAGATTAAATAATATAGATGAGGACATATTGTCTTGTCTTAGAAATAGTATATAGGAGTGAATATGGAACAAACAGAAAAGATATTAGAAAAAATAAAATTAATAAAATCAGAAAAAATTGAAGAAGAGATACAAGATATTGTTACTATAGATGATGCTATAATCGAAGATAAAAGCTATAGATATAAAGAAAAAATATTCTATGATTTAGAAAGTAAATATAAAAAATATCTAAAAGAACTTAAATATAGCACTTTTAAATCTGAGGTTGATGATAAAGTGGATAAATATGTAGATAGTAGTATGAAAGAGATAAATACACAGCTTGGACTATTGAAATTATTCTTAATAAGAATAGCTGCTATAAAAGTAGTAAGCAGTAATAAAAAAGATGAATTATTAACTAAAATATATAATGAAAATGACCAAGATAAAATAAATAGTTTATATGACGAATTGGATAAATTAATATTAACATTACTTTAATCTTGATATTAATTTAATTATTTGGTATTATCAAATTAATATTTAGGAGGAAAAAAATATGGCAAGAGCATTAGTTACTGGAGCGTCTTCAGGAATAGGAAAAGACATAGCAAAAGAGCTTTCAAAAAGAGGATATGATTTAATATTAGTAGCTAGAAATCAAGAAAAATTAGAAGAATTAAAAAGCAAATTAAATACAAAAGTAGAGATAATACCAATGGATATAAGCATAAAAGAAAACTGTATAAAACTACATGATATGGTGGGGTATGTGGATATATTAGTAAATAATGCTGGATTTGGGGTGTTTGGAAAATTTACAAATACAGATTTAGATAGAGAAATACAGCTTATCCAAACTAATATAACAGCAGTACATATTTTAACAAAATTATTTTTAAAAGATATGGTAAGTAAAAATAGTGGGTATATATTAAATGTTGCTTCAATAGCAGGACATTTACCAGGACCACTTATGGCTACATATTATGCTTCAAAGCATTATGTATATACATTATCTACTTCAATAAATGAAGAATTGAAAAAAGATAAGTTAAATGTTAGAGTTGGAACTTTAAACCCAGGACCAGTTAGAACTAATTTTAATAATGTTGCAAATGTTAAATTTGAGTTAAGTTCATTATCTAGTGAATATGTAGCAAGATATACTGTTAAAAAAATGCTAAAAGGATGTACAGATATTACACCTGGAGCTACTATAAAATTTTTAAGATTTATAGGAAAAATAACACCGGATAACATATCTAGTAAAATAGTATATAAAACGCAAAAGAGAAAAGAAAAAAATAAAAGAATTGACATAATATAGGATAAATGATATAATACCTCTCGTAAAGATTTATAATATATTAATCTTTAACTAAGGAGGAGGAGAGCTATGTTAAATAACAGTGAGCTAAAAGAAGGACTTGAATTTGAAAAATTTATTCAAAAAGGAAGAAAGAAATTGAAATTGGATGTAGGAAGAAGCATATTTATTCAATACACTTTTATAATTCCAAAGAAAAGGCGGAATGATGTTTGTGCAACAGTAGCACTACTAGCTAAAAGTTCAATGTTTTCAATAGGAGACTTTGAAATGACTGAAACAGCAGACTACATCAAGGTAGAAATTAATATGTTGTTTGAAGGATGTTCTTTAAAAAGTGATAAGTGCTTTAATAAAATATACAAAGAATTTCTTTATACAAAGAGTATATTAGATGTCTACACTTGTACAAAAAGAGCTAAATCATTTAAATTGTCTTGTTCTTTTGCTACTAAGAATTTGCAAAAATACAATAATAAAATATTAATGGCAAAAGGAATAGAAATACATAACGATTTATTATTACCAGGAAGGTATAGTAAATATACTGTGCATATTAATTACAATTTAGAAGTATATAAAAACATGATATATTTTAGTGCATACACGGGAAATATAGAAAATGCAGGTGTAGCACAAGCATATTTTGAGATTGTAAACAAGATAATTGAATTAAATACAGACTATATAAAATAGGAAAAGGAGAGTACCTTTTCTTTTTTTATCGCTTAAAATTGACATAAAACGTAAAAAGTGATATAATAATGTCGTGGTGATAAATTATCCACTTAAGGGGGTTTCATTTTTTTATTATATAAATGGAAGGAGAAAATAAAAAATGAAACAGACAAATGTCAAAGAGGGAAATGTAAGAAAGTTAATGCTTAGTCTTACAATTGAGGAGAAGAAAGGATATGAAGTATCGAAGAAAATAGCTAAAAGATTTTTAGAAAATAAAGTACAATATAAGTTCTTTTGTTCTAAATATAGTGCAGGATATAGATTCGATGATTTTTATATTAAAGTCTTTTATCCTAAGTATGAAAAAGGAAAGGTTGAAGTAGTAGTATATAAAAATACAAAAGAGGTAAAAAGAGTATTAGATATTATCATGGATTTAATAGCAGCTGTTACAGTTGAAAGTGATAGTAATAAATTCTTTTTGCATCAAGTTAGCAATTTCAGCCTAGATGATGAAGTTAGAATTTGTGGAATGAGCAAAAAAGTATTTAACAGATACTCAATAGAAAATCAAAAACAAATGTATAATTTCTCAAATAAGATTTCATACAATTTAGCAGTATTAGAAAAAAACGAAGAAGAGATAAAATACAGAGAAACAATTATAGTGACAATGAATATAAGTGCAGGAGTAGTAGTCTTTGTACCAAATCTTTTTTCTAAAATATTTGAAGAATCAGAAAAATACAGAAAAGAAATTCTAGAAAAAATAGAGAAGATTTAATAGTCTTCTTTTTTTTGCGCATTTTTTGTGGTATAATGCATACGCAAAAAAACATGAGACTTTTTTTAAATAATTTTAAAAAAATATAAGGAGGGAATAATTATGAACCAAATTATTAAAGATTCATACTATTTAATAGGATTACATCAAGAAAGATTTAAAAAAATCAATGGTATAAGACTTACAGATATGCTATATTTAATTGAAGCATATTACATGACACTATATGATGCTGAATACTTATATGAAGAAGAATTTAAAGTAGATATGTTAGGTATGTACATTAAAGAAATAAATGAAAAATTTAAAAAGACCGAAAACATTATTATAAATGATGAAGAAATGGAAATAGGAAAAGGCATAAGTGAAGATAGAAAAAAGATTATCTTTAAAATTTATGATTTATTTGGAAAACTATCAGATTTTAAACTTCATGAAGAGATATTTTCTAATGATTCACCTCTTCAGTTTATCTATGCAATACCAGATGTATTAGCGGTTTATATAAGATTTAATATTAGTGTTCCAAAAAGTCAAACAAAAAAGTGGTTTGAGGAGAATTACTTATAATCTACAAAAAAGAGTTGTAATAGTTTATTACAGCTCTTTATTTTTTAGGTTAAATGTGATATATATTATATTAAAATACCTAAAAAAGGAGAGAGGAACTTGAAAATTAAAGACTTAAATTCTTATTATGATAAATTACAACTTGAATATGGAGACCCTAGTTTATCTTCAATATATAATGGTGGTTGTGAAAAAAATCCAGATGTATGCTTTGTTTTTATGAATCCAACAGGAAGAAATATAGCTTCAACAAAAGAATGGAATGGTAGAAGATCACCATGGATAGGAACTAAAAATATTTGGAAGCTTTTTTATAATGTTGGACTATTAGATGAAAAATTATATAATGATATACAATCTAAAAAACCAAAAGAATGGACAGAAGAATTTGCAGATAAAGTATATGAAGAAGTAGAAAAAGAAAGAGTATATATTACAAATTTAGGAAAATGTACTCAAATAGATGCAAGACCATTACCAGACAAAGTTTTAAGAGAATATCTAGATTTATTATATAAAGAAATAGAAATAATAAAACCTAAAAAAATAGTAGTATTTGGAAACCAAGTAAGTAGCATATTTTTAAACAGAAAAATATGTGTAAAAAGTGTAAGAAAAGAGGAGTTTAGCATAGATATTGGGGATGAAACTTATCCAGTATATGCTGTATTTTATCCTATTGGAAATGGAATGAGAAACATAGATTTAGCAATTGAGGATTTAAAATATATATTAAAAAAATAGGCTTGAAATTAATTTCAAGCCTTTATTTTATCCATTTATTAAAAGATATATAGATTCTGCTACATTTCCAATTTCAGTTACTAGTAATATTATACCTGCAACTGTTGTTATTGCTGCTAAAGATCCAAATGGATTAATTAGCATAAATAAACCAAATACTAAATGAAGTATAGAACTAGCAAGCATTAATGCCCAAGCAGGTGATGAAACAGATTTTAAGTTAAAAGCAAATTGGAATTTAATTATAAATTGAATTATTTGCCATGCCCCAACAATAACTCCTAAAAATTCATTTAATATATTTGGCTTGAAAATTAAGAAAATTCCAATTACTGCATAAAGAGTTCCTTCAATTAGTTCTGTACTCATTGATCTAAATTCTTTATTAGATGTAAAGTAAGAAACCATGTGAATAATTCCTACTAAAGCCATGAAAGCACCAATTACAATAACTATGAAATTTAATGAAGCTTCTGGTTTAAATATTAAAAATAAAGAGAATATTATTAATAATATAGATGTAGCAATTGAAGTCTTTTCATATTTTTTAATATTATCTATCATATATTATTCGCCTCCTACATATATTTTGTATATTATCATATTAAATAAAAATAATCAACATTGAAATGTAGCTAAATTTATGATAAAATCGTACCAATAACAATATATAAATCTACTAATTAATATTAAGGGAGGTGTTGAATATGGACATAAAAATAATGTACAATGAGTCTAGTAAGATTCTAGCAAGAGTTTTAAAAAGCAAATTCAAGCAAGAAGGATTTAATATAGTAGATAGTCATGCAGATTGTGTATGTATTATAGGAGGAGATGGAACTTTTTTAAGAGCATTAAGAAAATTAAATTATGACTCTATACCTGTGTATATAGGAATAAACAGTGGAAATTTGGGATATTTGCAAGATGTACACATAGATAAAGTTGATGATATGATAAATTATTTAAAATCAAAAGAAGAAATAAGAGCAAATAAGGTTGAGCTTGCAGATATAACGTATGTGTATAGCAATAATAAACAAAAAGATTGTGCTGTAAATGAAATTCAAATATCTGGAAAACACTATCATAAGATAAAATTTGAACTTAGTGATTGCAATGGATTTAAAGAAGAAGTTGTGTCTTCAGGAATTGTATTTGCAACTCCTTTTGGATCGACTGCATATAATAAGAGCTTAGGTGGTCCAGTAATTTGTGAAGGAATTGATGCATTGTGTGCTACATTATTTGCACCTATTCAAAACAGTAAAACTAGAGATTATATCCAAAATTCCATAGTAGGAAAAAAGTTTGAAATTAAAGTGCTATCAGATATTAATGATGTTGAAGTTATAATTGATGGTCAAAATGTAGATTTGGATTTTGAAAATCTCTCAAAAATACAAATTACAATAGGAACAAAAGAGATATTTAAGCTAAATTATAATAATAAAACTTATAGCGAGAATATGCTTGAAAAAATGTTAAAAAGCAATTTATAGAAATATAAATTGCTTTTTGTTTATTTTGTATATAAATATTTTCTTAAAAACTAAAAATAATATTAATAAAATAGAGTGCGTTAAGCTATACATAAGTAAGCTTTAACATTGACTTTAAATTGCAAATGTGATAAGATTATCTTGGATTGTAATTTGGGGGATTAGGTAAAATGAAAGGGATTATGTTTGTTTGTACTGGTAATATTTGTAGAAGTGCAATGGCACATCATTATTGCCAAAAAAGAGTATACGATCTAAAAAGAGAAAATGAAATAGTTGTTTCATCTTGTGGTACTTCTGCTTTAAATGGAGATAAATCTACTCAAGCAGCTATTACAGTGATGAAAAAGTATGATGTTGACTTAACAAATCATAGAGCAACAAGTATGTTTGATATAGACCTTGAAAACTATGATTTAATATTATGCATGACAGAACAGCATAAGTATAACCTTTTAGCTTTCTTTCCAAAATTAAAAGATAAAGTTTTCACACTAAAAGAATATGTTTTAGGAAAAGATATAAAAAATGTAGATATAGATGATCCATGGGGATATGGTATTGAAATATATGATGCGTGCGCAAAAGAAATTGTGTACTGTGTGGATAAACTTCTAGAAATGATATAAAGGAAGTGGATATATGATAGTAATAGGTTCAGATCATACAGGAATAGAACTGAAAAAAAAGATAATACTACATCTTGAAGAAAGAAATATAAAAGTAAAAGATGTAAGCAACTTTGAAGATCAGTCAGGTGATGATTATCCAGATATAGCTTACTTAGTTTGTAAGAATGTATTGGATGAAAAATGTTTAGGAATAGCTATATGTGGAACAGGCATAGGAATATCTATTGCATGTAATAAAGTAAATGGAATAAGAGCAGCGGTTTGCACAGATAAATATATGGCAAAAATGACAAGACAAGACAATGATGCAAATGTTTTATGCTTAGGCTCTAGATTAAATATAGAAGATGTTATGAGTATTGTAGATGAGTACACAGATACAGAGTTTGCAGGAGGCAGACATCAAAGAAGAATAGATAAAATATCTTTAATCGAAAAGAGTCAAAAGGATGGTGTAGAATATGACAATAGTTTATAGTGTTACTGTTATAGCTTTTGTGTGTTGTCTTATACTAACACCATTTGTAATATCAATGTGTAAAAAATATGGACTAGTAGATGTACCAAAGGATAGTAGAAGAGTACATTCTAAGCCAATGCCAAGATGTGGAGGAATTGCAATATTCACATCTTCAATGGTAGCTCTTTTGTTTTATTACTTAGTAACAAAAGATGTTCCATCAATAGCGTTTAATATTCAATTTGTTGGATATTTAATAGGTGCAATACTAATATTTGCTATGGGAATAATTGATGATATATTTTCTTTAAGAGCAAAATATAAATTTATTTTTGAACTTGCATCAATACTTGTAATATATTTCTTTGGTATAAGAATAGAAAACATAGGAAATTTACAGCTTGGATATTTTTCTTTACCTGTAACATTCTTATGGGTTATTACAGTACAAAATGCAATGAATTTAATTGATGGACTAGATGGACTAGCAGCTGGAATAACATCAATATCAGCATTATCTTTGCTAATGTTATTTATATCAACATCAGCAAGTCTAGAAGCAATAATAATAACTGCTGCAATAGTAGGAGCAGGAACAGGATTTTTACCATACAACTTTAATCCTGCAAAAACATTTATGGGAGATTGCAGTTCTAACTTCTTAGGATTTACAATGGCAACTGTTACAATATTAGGATTTTCAAGAGGATATACAGCAGTTGAATATTTATCACCAGTATTAATTTTAGGTGTACCAATATTTGATACATTATTTGCTATGGTTAGAAGAGCAGTAAAAAGAAAACCATTATTTGCAGCAGATGGAGGACATATACATCATAGATTAATTAAAGCAGGATTTACACAACGTCAAGCTGTACTTATTCTTTATACAGTAACAAGTACTTTATGTATAATTGCTGTATCTTTAATTACACAAGACGTATGGAAATTAGCTTTACTTGTTTGTATGTCTACAATATTTATTTCTTTGTGGATAGCAAGTATGATTAAAACAAGAGATTTAAAAGGTGATGAAACAGTAAACAATAATTTTAAGGTAAATAATCCTTAAATTATTTAATATAATATGTAATGAAGGGAGATAATATATAATGAAAGATGAGTTATTACAAGATTTAAAAGAGGCTATGAAAAACAAGGATACTTTAAGAAAAGATACTATTACTATGCTTAGAGCAGCAATACTTCAAGTAGAAAAAGACTCTCAAAAAACATTAACTGATGATGAGATTTGTGCTATTGTAGCAAAAGAAGTTAAAAAGAGAAAAGAATCAGTTAAAGAGTATGAAGATGCTGGAAGACAAGATATTGCAGATAGTTTAAAACAAGAAGTTGAAATATTATCTAAGTATTTACCAGAACAATTATCTCAAGAAGAAATAGTAAAATTAGTTGAAGATGCTATAAAAGAATCAGGAGCAGCTTCACCAAGAGATATGGGTAAAGTAATGTCAATATTAAGACCAAAAACTGCTGGAAAAGCAGATGGAAAATTAGTAAGTGATATTGTAAAAGAAAAACTTGCTAATATTTAAAGTAGATGAGCCAAGTTAAAGCTTGGCTCATTTATTTAGAAAGAGAGGATATAATGAATATATATAAAGTAAATAATTCAAAGTTTAAAAGTATATATATTTCATACAACTTTAGTATGGAAGTAAAAGACAAAAGCGTTTTTTCCATTAATTCTGTTTTAGGATCACTTATGGCAAAGAGCTCATGTAATTATAAAAATCAAAAAGAAATAGAAAGATACTTAAATTCACTTTATGGAACAACTTATGATGTAAACATAGAAAAGTATGGAGACCTATATAATCTAGAGTTTAGAATGGAATACATTAATAAAAAGTTTTTACCAAATAAAGAAGAATTACTAAGTAAAGTTCTAGAGTTTTTACATGAGATGATATATTGTCCTTGTGATTGGCAAGAAGACAACATTCAAAGAGAAAAAGAGTTTATTTTAGAGAGAATAAACGAAAGAAAAGATGAAAAGTTAAGATATGGTATTCAACGTGCTGAAGAGCTTTTGTGTGAGGGTGAGCCTTTTGGTACATATTTATATGGTGAAGCTGAAGAGGTACAAAATATAACAAAAGAAGATTTAGAAAAAGCATATAAGGATATAATAAATAGCTGTGTTACTGTTATAGTTTCAGGAAATTTAGAAGGATATGAAAATATAGAACAAGAAATAGAGAAAGTATTTGCAAATGAAGTTAAGTGTAATAAAAATGTTAGTGAGTTACTATACAATGTTAAAAAAAGCAAAACTTCAGAAGATACTGTTATAGAGTATCAAGATACAGTACAAAGTGTATTATCAATTGGACTTACTATAGAAGATTTCAAACCTGAAGATTTTTATGCATTTAATTTATATAATGCAATTTTAGGAACAACACCTTCTTCAAAATTATTCCAAAATGTTAGAGAAAAAGCATCTCTTGCATATACAGTTAGATCAAGATACTATAGATTTAAAGATATTATTGTAATATATGCTGGCATAAATAAAGAAAATTATGAAAAAGCCTTAGACTTAATAAAGCAACAAGTATCAGATATGAAAGATGGAAAAATTTCTGAAGAAGAATTTAGTAGTGCTAAAGATAGTTTAATGGCAGACCTATTAGATTGGGAAGATTCTAAAATAGCTATGGCAAAGATGAAAATGGCAAATCTTATAGGATTTAAAAGAGCAGATGTAACTATAGATGAGATGAGAGATAAAATGTCAAAGATAACATTAGAAGACGTAGTAAGAGCCGCAAATAAAGTAAATATTAAAAAAGTATTTGTTTTAGGAGGTGTTGAAAATGCATAAGATTTCAGTAGAAAATTCAGAAGAGCTAAATGAAAGTACATTTTCTACAGTTCTAGATAATGGATTAAGTGTATATATTTGTAAAAAAAGTGGATTTGGAAAGAAAATAGGGCTTTTTGGAACAAAGTATGGATCAGTAATAAATGATTTTGTAGATATAACTACAGGAAAAAGAATGAAAGTACCAGATGGAATAGCACACTTTTTAGAGCATAAACTTTTTGAAAAAGAAGGAGCAAATGCACTAGATTTATTCTCTAAGATGGGAGTATCATCAAATGCATATACTTCATTTGATCAAACAGTATATTTCTTTGAGACAAATGAAAAGTTTGAAGAGTCAATAGCAATGTTAGTTAAGCTAATAAAAGAACCATATTTTACAGATGAAAATGTTCAAAAAGAGCAAGGTATTATTGGTCAAGAAATTAGTATGTATGATGATGATTCTAATTTTATGGTATATTTTAATGCATTAAGAGCAATGTATCAAAAAAATCCTGTTAGAATAGATATAGCTGGAACTATTGAATCTATTTCACATATAACAAAAGAGCTATTATATACTTGTTATAATACTTTCTATAGCCCACAAAATATGTTCTTTGTGGTTGTAGGAGACGTAGATGTAGATGAAACTATTAAAATAATAGAAGATAATATTAAAAAATATGATAATAATGTTCCTTCAACTAAAATTGAAAAGTTCATAGAAGAAGAACCTAAACAAATAGCACAAAAAGAGATATTACAAAAAATGGATATATATTTACCACAAATTTGTATTGGATATAAATTAGGACTAGTACCAGGAAGAGAAGTAGTAAAAAATGAAATACTAGTAAATATTATTTCAGATATGTATTTTTCAAAGCAATCAGATTTCTTTGAAAAAGAATATAATTTAGGCAGAGTTAATGGCTCTATAGATATGCAATATGAAGGAAGCGAATACTTCTCACACGTTATTATTTCAACAACTAGTACACAATTAGAAGAAGTAGAAAAAGATATTGCTCAATATATTGAAAAAATAAAACAAGAAGATGTAGATAAAGAGCTTTTTGAAACAATAAGAAGAAAGAAAATTGGTGAGGCAATTTTAGAGTCAGATAGTTTAAGTATAAGCTATAGAAGAGTAATAGATTCTGTTTTAAATAACACAAATGTATATTTAGACATGGATATATTAAATGAATTAACAGCAGAAGATGTTAAAGAGTTTTTAAAACAACTAAATAAAGATAATAGAGTAACCTCAAAAATATTATCAAAATAAGCAATATAACGACGTTAAATTAATAATATAAAGTACCATACATACACTATTTATGTAAGGCATACCAAGTGTTTTGTCGAAACTTGCGATGAGTTGCAAGGCAAAAACTATTGACTATTTTGTAGACAAATGGTATAAATACTACAATAAATAGAGGAGAATGTATGATATTAGAGAAAATTGAAGAATTAAAGCAAAAACTTGATAAGGAAATCGAGATGGGATGTCCTTATTCAAAAATACTAGAAACTAGTAAAGAGATTGATATGCTTTTAGCAGAGTATTATTTAAAAGATATTAAGAATATCACTTAAATTTACGTTTAATAAAATTAATCCAAGGATTATTATTAAAGCATAATTTTTATCTGATTCTAGAAATAGCAGTATTATTAATCCAATAATTATTAGGTCATCAATTTCTAAAGATATTCCTAAGATATTAATTGACCTAGTATTTTCAGTAGTACAATTTTGGCTAGTATTAGCTGTATTTTGTGCCGGTTGTTTAAAATCTTGAAAAGGTATTGTTTCACTTTTGGGTGATTCAGTATCTTTTTTTTCGTTATTTGAAACAGGTTGGACAAAATTATTATAGTTGTTTCTTTTATAGTTATAATTAATATTATATGGATAATAATTTGGATAAAACATATCAATCACTGCCTTTATTTTTAAAAGATTCTAATATAGATATGACACTTAATATTGTCATATAATCTCCAATTTTTTCTTGTCTAGATTTTCTAAGAAATGGTTTTAATGATAGTAATAAATCTTTTTGAGGTGTATTAGATTTCATGGCTCCCATTATTTGCTGTATTTTAATAAATATAGATGGATCAAAAGAACTGGAAGCATTATTATTTTCTGTATCATTAGATGAAGATGTCTGTTCTTGTGATGATTCATTAGATGAGTTTAATGTGTTTAGTAGTGATGAAACATTATTATTTGAATCATCACTTCCATTTACACTTGAACCCATCTTATCTTGGATACTTTGAATTAAATTATTTAAAGCATCCTTATTTTCTTCGTTCATGATTATTTCTTTGGATTAATTCCAAACATTTTTGCTAAATTATTTAAATCATCACTTGACATGTTTTGAACCATTTTTGTAACTTGTTCAATTTTTTCTTTATCTAAAGAACCTAATACTCCCATTAATTTTTTGTTTAATTCATTATTATCATTCATAATATCATCTCCTATATAGTTAAATTATATGCAATAAAAATATCTTTGTGATTATATGTGTCGAAACTTGCGACGAAAAAAGTCAAAAAATGTATTGACTGTTAGTAATCAAAGTGGTATAAGATTATACATGAAATGGAGTGATGCAATATAAAGTATGAAAGTATAAATAAATTATTTAATCTTATAGATATAACAGACTCATATATATTAGTAAAAAACAAAGAAAAAACTAAAAAAATATATGTTTATGAAATAGAGCCTGTTACATTTTTAAATTTCTCAATGAATGTTCAATCTAACATTTTAAACTTATATAACGAATTTCTTCGTGAACTTAATTTTGAATTTCAAATTTTTATTTCAAACAAAAAAATCAATGTTGAAAACTATATTAAAAATCTTAGTAAATTAATAGAAAAAAGTGATAAAAAAGCATATGTAGATTTAATGAATAATTATTTGCTTAGTATATCTAAAGAATTAGAAAATGAGATGATCTATACAACAAAATATTATATAGTAATATCTTTTGAAAGAGAGAATATTTATGATATATCTCAAATAGATAATATAATACAAAAGCTAGACAATGTTGGGTGCAATACTAAAAGAATAAGCAAAAAAGCTGAACTAAAGAAACTGCTATATGAAAGCCTAAATAAGGAGATATTGATATAGAAGAAATAGACATGTTACCAGATATTGTGGATAGTACTAGCTTTAGATATATACAAGTAGATAATAAATATATTGCAAGTATGACAATAAAAATGTTACCTGAAAATATATACTTTTTAGATGTGGTAAAAGAATTGCCATATAATATAAACTATGATCTTTCTATGTATATAAACAAGATAGATCCAGTAAAAGCAATAAATGATATTACTTTTAATTTAGGCAATATACAAGGAGAACTAGAAAGTATAAATAAAAATCAAAGGAATATCGATATAGTAAATAAAACTAAAGAAGATACAATGCTATTAAGAAGAAAAATACAAGTTGAAAATCAAGAATTATATATTTTATCACTAATTATTACTTTTTATTCAGTAGATTTAAATCAATTAAATAAAACAATTTCATCAGTAAAATCAAAATTTTATTCTAAAAATATTATTATCGAAATAATGAATTTCAGACATTTAGAATGCTATGTTTCAAATTTACCAATTTATTTAAAAAATGAAAAATATCTAAATAATGTATATATAACAACATCAGCTTTAGCAAATATATTTCCTTTTTATACAGATACTTTTATGGATAATAGAGGAGTAATTGTAGGATATACACCTGAAAATAAGATGTGTATGTTAGATATTTTTAGCAATAAATATGAAAATGCAAATATGTGTATTTTGGGGTGTAGTGGAAGTGGAAAGTCATTTTTTATTAAATTATTTATTATCAGAAATTTCTTTATGAAAAAAAGGCAAATTGTTTTAGATACAGAATCAGAATATGATAGGTTATCTAGAAATTTAAATGCTCAAGTTCTTTTTAAAGATACATATTTTAATATATTGCAAATATTTCCAGATGATGTAAAAAGTGAACATTTTCTAGAGGATAAAGTGGATAATGTAGTCCGTTTTATATTAGAATTTTGTAAAATAAGTGAAGTATATTTGAAAGATAAACTTTTTGAAGTATATTACAAATACAATATAGAAGATAATATAGATTCTTTGCTTGAAGAAGAAAATGAAAACGATATATATACGGAAAAAACATTTAGAAAAAGCGAAAAATTTCCTTGCTTAATAGATTTAGTAGAATATTTTGAAGAATGCAAAGATAAAGAAATATTAAGTAATGCAATAAAAAATGAACTTAGATTTTTTGCACAAAAAACAAATATAGAAATTGATTCAAAGTTGTTTGTATTAGATTTAAAAGAGATAATTAGATACCCTAGACTTATCGTGCATATTTTAAACTATATATTAAACAATATGCTTGGAAAAGTAGAAACAATAGTGTATATGGATGAGCTGTGGAAGTATTCTACAGATGAAAGAATGCTTAATGTTGTATTTAATATGTATAAAACTATACGAAAGAGAAATGCTTCAATTATATCTATTACACAAGATATATCAGATTTTTTTGAGTATAAGAATGGAGCTTATGCTAGTAGTATTTTAAATAATTCTTGTTTTAAAGTGTTTTTTAAGACTAATTTTACTACGCAGATAGAAAAAATAGAAGAATTCGATATAGATAAAAGTGATGTTTCAACTTTAAAAAAAGGTGAGGCAGTATTTATAGTAAATGGAAATAAAGTTAAGTTAAAAATTAAATCCAATGAATTTGAAAGAGATGTTATAAATGAGAATGATTTTGGGAATAAACAATAAAAATATAGAAAATAAAATAGCAAATAATTATTATTACAAATATGAGATACATATAGTCAAATATAGTGAACAAATAATTGAAAAAGTACAATTTGAAAAAGAAGCAGTTATTATTGTAAAAAGTGAAATAAAAGGAAAAATTAGTTTTGAAGAAATGATATGCATGCTGAAAAAATTAAATATAAAGCTACATGTTATAGTGATTGTAAAAGAACTAAGCCAAAAGCTAAAGGAATTTTTGTTTGCTAAAGAGATATTTAGCGTTATAGAAGGAAATAAATTTGAATTAGATAATCTAATATATTTAATAGAAAATCCACAAAAAATAATATATAAGAAGAAATCAGATACACCTAAAAGTAATGTTATTGTAGTTGTTGGAGGACATGCATCAGGAAAAACAACAGCTACTATGTTAATAGCCAAAAGTATTGCAAAAGATAAGAACAAAAAGGTTCTTGTTTTAGACTTAGATTTTATATATCCAACTGTAGATTTGTACTTAGGTACTAAGAACTATTCACTAGTAGATTATATAGATGATTTAAAAGAAGGAAAAATAAGAAATATAGAAAATTATGAAACTAAAGATGAAAAATACAACAATTTAAAATATATAGTTAATGCTAAAAGTATGTGTGTACCAGATAGTGAAACTATAGTTAGAATTATTGAAAATTTAAAGCAGTATTATGATTATATTGTTGTAGATACATCAACTATAATGCTAAAAAAGATATATACAATATCAGAAAATCAAAACTATAATGTTGTGAGAATTATAGAGCCAGGAAAAAGAGCAATAAAAGAGTATATTTTAGATAATAACTATATAGATAAAAAAAGTATAAATAATTCTATATTTTTGTGTAATAAGTGTAAGAGCTTAAAAAGGAGCAAGTATGAATATGGAATGAATTTAAAAAATTATATAAGATTTAGTTATGTTTTTGATATGAACATTAAAGAAAAGTATAAGTTTAAATATAACTTTAATAATATGTTGAAAAAGATAGGCTGTAAAAATATAGGAAAACTAAGACAGAAAATAATAAATAAAATTTTAGAAGTTGAGGAGGAATAAAAAATGAATGAAAGTTTAAACTTCGAAGAACAAGAAATAGAAAAAAATAAAGAAAAATTAAAGGAAATACTATTAAGAATAATAAATAAAGGGTCTAACTATGTAATAAGAGGAATGCCTATAAATAACCATATTAAAGAGATTTTAATAAATACAAAAGAAGCACTAAAAGAAGAGGATTTTAATAATGTAATAAAAATGGCAATAACTAGTAGTATAAAAGAAGGACTAGAAATTTTAGGCAAAGATTCAAAAGAATTAAATGGAATAGAAAATATAACAGATGTAGCTTTTAATGGAGGACTAGTAAAATCATTAAATTTAGGAGTAGATATGGTTGAGAATATGAAGAAATATGGTAATTTATTTTATAATTATATAGAAGATTTCTTTGAATCATTAAAAGGCTACATAGCAGGAAAAGACTTTAAAAAGCGAGTATATGAGTATATAGGAAAATGTCTAGATAATGTAGAATCTTTTAAAGATATTTGTAGTGAATGGTATGACGCATATGATGAGTTTGATATAAAAGGAATAAAAGAAATAGCAGGTAAACTTAAGAAGATGAAAAATAATATTTCTTTTGATAATGCTTGTTTAAACGAAAATGCACTAATACAAAATGCTACAGAATTAATATCTAGAAATAACCAAAAATTAACACCCGTTCAATTTGATATTTGTGCAAATATCGAGAAAATTTAACAATAATATTTAAAAAACATAAAAAATATTGTATAATTACCATGTAAGGACAGGTGAGTTAAATGAATTTTTATGATAATATCAATAACTTAGTAGCTTCTTTTAAGAAAACAGAAGAATATTTAGAATATAAAAAATTAAAAGAAGAATTAAAAACAAATGAAGATACATATAAGATGTTAAAAGATTTTAAAGATAAACAAAATGAAGTTCAAATTGCATATCTTAATGGACAAGATGTATCAAAAGAAAAAAGAGAAGAAATGGAAAACTTATATTCTATAGTTATACAAAATGAAGAATGTAGAAAACTTTTAGAATGTGAAATGAAAATAAACATTATATTAGCAGATTTACAAAAGTCTATGGGAGAAGCAATAGAAGAGTTAGTAAAATTCTAGGAGTATGTAGATATGTGGGTAAAAGATGTTAGACACTATGAAATAGAAGTGTATGAAAATGGAAATATTGTATACAGTGGAAATATAGATGATGCTCCGGAAGAAATTAAAGAAAAAGAAACTAAATCTATGAAAATTGATCATAAAAAAATAGTTATAGAAATATAAAATAATTATGAAAAACGATTATGTAAAATAATTAGTGAATAATACTTGAAAGAAACGACAAAATATGTTATAATAAAATCCAGTAGGAATCCAAGATTTCTATTGGATTTTTTTTTGATACGGAGTGAAAATATGAATTATAGAGAGGCCTTAAATAAATTTATAGATGAAATGAATTATTTAAAAAATGAAGATGTTGAAGGAATATTGTTTTATGGAAGTTTTCATACTGGTACATATAACGAGTTTTCAGATATAGATCTTATGATTCTTTTTAATGATGATTCAGATGCAAATCAAATAAAAGGATTTAAAACTGTAAATGGAATTCAAGTTGAATACTTCGAAAGAACAGTATCAAAGATTTATGAAAGAGCAGATTCAGACTATATGAAATGTGAAGATTCACTTTTATCTATGATAGGGTATGGCGAAGTAATTTTTGATAGAAATGGAAAAGTTAAAGAATTAATACAATATGTAAAAGAAAAATATTCTAGACCTTTACCAGGATATACACAACATGAAGCAATATATCAAATAGCTTCAATAAGAAAAGCAGTAAAAGCAACAGAAGAACTAATGGTACAAAATGACCCATATTTTGAAAACTTTTACTTTATAGCTGTAGAAAGAGTAAGAGACTTTTACCATAAGCTAAAAGGTTTTTCAAATATGTCACAAACAAAAATATATAAATTATATACAAATAAAAAAATACAAGAAGCTCAGCATAAGAAAATTCCAGAAAAGAAATTTATCGATTTGTTTTTCAGAGCAATAGAAGAAGGTACTTCAAAAACTGAAAAAATAAAAAGAATAAATGAGTTATTCGATTATGCTACAAGAGATTTTAATATAGATTTTGACGACTTAAGAATAGATTTAGGTAAAAAAAGATATTAATTTAAATGAAAGTGAGGAGTAAATGATGTTACAATTACCAAAAAACGAATACAGAATTTCAATAACTTCAGGATGTAATATGAAATGTGTATATTGCCATAATGAAGGAAATCATGTAATCAATCAATTAAGTAAGGATGATGTTGAAAACTTAATAAAAAGTTCTTATGATTTAGGACTTGAGCAAGTAAGAATAACAGGTGGAGAACCTCTTATTCATAAAGAGATTTTTGATATTTGTCAAATGCTTGCAGAAAAATATCATTTAAAAGTTGGAATAAATACAAATATAATTGAAATAGACAAGTTAATGTATATGATTGAAAAAGGATGGATATATAGAGTAGTTGTAGGATTAGATTACTTTGATGCTCCAATATCTAAACAATCACCTATAGGAATTAGTTCTAAACAAGCTTTAGAAAATATACTAAGAGTAAAAAACTCAGGAGTTAATGTTACAATCTCTACAGTATTTAATGGTGATTATGATAATTTATATAAACTTGTAAAATGGTCTTATGACAATGGAATAAGAATTAAGATCCTAGAAGAAGTAAAAAATGAAGTAGCAGAAACTACATCACAAGAATATCTAGACATGAAAGAAAATATCATGAAAGATTTTGATTTAACACCAAGATTTGATGATAATTTTAAAGAGTGGCACGGAATGAAAGATGATTTTACAGCAGTAACATTTTTCCATTCACATTGTAGAATAAGAGAATGTGATGTTTGTAAAAAAATGCACTTAAGAGTAACTAGTTGTGGCTCTTTAAAACAATGTATTCAATCAGAAGAAGACGATGTAGATTTTAGACAAGGAAATATTAGAGAAAATGTAATAAGAGCATTATCTCAACCTGTTAACTTTAATGTAAAACCTGCAAGATATGTAGATACAACATTAATTTAGGAGAAATTATGGGTCAAGATATTAAACTAAGTATTAATGAGTGTAAATTCAAATACAGAGTATCTGGAATATTAAAGGTAAATGATAAAGTTTTAACAGTACAAATGAATGATAATGGGTTCTATTGTTTTCCAGGTGGACACGTAGAACTTATGGAAAATACAAAGGAAGCTATAATTAGGGAATTTAAAGAAGAAACTGAAATAGATGTAGAAATAGAAAAACTTTTATACATCACTGAAAACTTTTTTGATGGAAAATTAGGAAAGTTTCATGAAGTAGGTTTCTATTATCTTTTAAAACCTAAAAATAAATTAGACACTAAAGATTTTACTAGAATTGAAGAAGATAAAAATCAGAAAATGAAGTTAGAATTCAAATGGCAAGATATAAATAATTTACAAAATTTTAAACCAGAATTTGTAAAAAAAGAAATAAAAAACATTAATGTAGAATGTAAACATTTTATTATTTTAAATGACAAAATTATATAGTTTTGTTACAAAAAACAATAAATTTTAAAAAAAATTAAAAAATTTTCATTTTTTTGTGACAAAATGCCTTTCTCATACGTCTATATTATAGAGACAAATTCATTATAATAATTAATGTAACTTTTGCTCTAGAAGTATATGGGAGGAATTTTATGGGAAAGAGAAAAATGATACTTATATTTTTGTTTATCTTTTTTAGTGTATTTGCCGTAGTTGTACTATCATTTAATCTTAAAGGTAAGGTTGTTTTGAAGAGTCAAGATAGTACAGCAGAATACCTAGATGGAGATGAAGGGTACGATGTTAGTACATACATTACAGCAGATGTATTAGCCAATACTCAGAAGTGTAATGTAGATTTATGTTTGAAAGAAGAGTATACGCCAGAACTTATAGGAAAAGATGCAGATGAAATTGTTATTGCTTCTGTTATATCACTAGATAATGCTGAGGCAGATAAAGGGTTATTTGGTATAACAACCGGTAAAATTTTAATTAACCAAACATTAAAAGGAGATTTAGAACAAGGACAAGTTGTAGAGTACATGAAAAATGGTGGAGTTATGAAAATGTCAGACTGGGAAAAAACTCAACCACAAAGTGCAAACGAGAAAAGACAATATTTACGTGAACAAAGTGGAGTAGATATAGACTTAAATAATACATATATAGATATATCTGTTTCAGATGATGTAGATATTGAAGCTGGGTATACATATTTAATATACTTAGTTAAAAATGAAGATAAATATGAAATAATTGGTCTTGGTGCTGGATTGAGAAAAGTTAATCTAAACTATACAAATAAGATAAAAAAACAAAACTTAAATGTTGATACTTTAGAAGTTATGAATAATAAAACTGGTGAATTTGAATCTTTGGAAAATTATATTAATACTTATATTAATAATAGTGAAAAAGAATAAGTTGATTAAAAAGGATTTAGCACAAAGCTAGGTCCTTTTTACGTTTTATATTGTATTGAATAAGAGGAAGAACATATGATGAGAGAGGAAGAATTTATTAAATTAGCAAAAAATGGATGTAAAACATCTTTTGATAGATTAATGCAAGAATATAGGACAGAGCTATATTTAATAGCCAAAATTAGATTAGAAGTTGAGGCAGATGTGGAAGATGCTGTTCAAGAAACTTTATTTGATGCATATAAGCATTTAAAATATCTAAAAAATGATAAAGGGTTTAGTACATGGATAATAAAAGTATTAATAAATAATTGTAATGATATTAATAGAAGAAGATGTAGAGAACCTTTGTGTATGGATGAAATTATGGCTGAGAAATTACCAGATGCCTGTAATGGGTATTTTGATATAAACTGTGATCATGATTTTTTAGAATTGATAAATTTTTTAACTAATGAAGAAAAAACTATTATGATTATGAAATATTCAAATGATTTTTCAAATAAAGAAATAAGTGAAACCTTAAATTTATCTGAGGGTACAATAAGAACAAAACTTTATAGAATTAAAAGAAAAATGAGAGAAAAATATGAAGATAATAGATATTAATAAAATAGTAAAATAAAGTGTATGACGCACTTTATTTTTTTAGTTAATTTATATTAAGATTATGTGATTAATAATTAATTATAAGATGTGATTGCATGATAAGATTTAGATATTGTGGAACACATATAAAAGATATAAAACATAATTTATTGTAAATGAATTTTTTCATATTCTCATCATAAGATATATTAGGTGAGATAATGAAAAAAAGAACGAAGTATGTTGGAGGAATATTTGCAATAATAATTCTTTGTATATTTGCTATTAGTTTTATAATAAAAAATAATGAAAAAAATAATACAATAGTTACTAATTCTACAGCGGTTACATCTCATGTTATAGTAATTGATGCAGGACACGGAAAACCAGATGAGGGGGCAGTTGGAATATATGGAGCTACAGAAGAGGCTTTAAACTTGAAAATAGCTTTAAAATTGCAAAATTTAGTAGAGCAAAGTGGAGGAATAGTATATTTAACAAGAAGTGATGAAAATGGAATTTATTCAGTAGATAGTACAACATTAAGGCAGAAAAAAGTAAGTGATATAAAAAATAGAGTAGCACTTGGTAATCAAGAAGATGTTGATGCATTTATATCTATTCATTTAAATAAGTATCCATCTCAAATATATAGTGGTTGGCAAACTTTCTTTCAAAATGATAATGAAAAAAGCAAGTATCTTGCAAGCTGTATACAAGGTGGATTAAACGCTTCTATTTCTACAACAAATACTAGAGTACCTTTACCATTAAAGGGAATATATATAATGGATCATGTTGAAAATACAACAGTTACTGTAGAATGTGGATTTTTATCTAATCCAGAAGAAGCAAAAAAATTAGAAGACGAAGAATACCAAGATAAACTAGCTTGGGGAATATATATAGGAATACAGGAGTATTTCAAGTAAAAGAGCAGAAGAATAATCAATCTTCTGCTCTCATCATTAAAACATCATATAGTAATATTTTTTCCTCAGAGCTTATATGCTCTTTTTTATATAAGCTGTTCAAAGTTGTAAACATATTTGTTGCTATTTTATACTTTAATGCATCTTGGCTACTTATTTCTAAATCATTACCATCTTTAAAGGCAATATCTAAGACTTCTTTTGGAATCTCAGTATTTCTTGTGATATATTTTTTATATATGTCTAGATCTTTTTTTAGACCTGCAGATAATTCTTTAGAAAAACTGTAGTTTTGTGGAGCTGTTAGCTTTGGAATATATGGTTGATGAATCATAAAATCCAAGTCTTTACTTGCATATCTAGATGTTCCACATAAGAAAATCATTACAGCAGCACTTTGACAAGTACCTAGTGCGACAGTTATTATTGGATTTGGAATTGCACTTAACAGGTTGCAAATAGCTGTTGCATCAGTTAGTGTACCACCAGGTGAGTTTATTAATATTAGTACAGACTCAGCTGTGTCACTAATTTCGCTTAAAGCTGATTCTACAACGCTAGATGTTTGAAGGGTAATATCACCCCAAATTTTAATTTTTATCATAATATTTTACCTCCTTCAATAATTATCACAGAAGTATAAAATCAATGTTGGAGGCTATTGTATCACTTTTATACCATATTTTCAATAAAAAAATAAAATTAGATTGAATTAATGTAAAAAATAACAATTTTTATTGATGAATTTTATGACATATGTAGCTATTATGTTTATTGACTTTTAGCCACTTTATGATATTATATATATGTCAAAAAAAGTAATAATAGAGGTGGAGACAGTATGAAAAAAATACTACATGTTGGATTAGATGTTGGTTCAACTACAGTAAAAATTGTAGTAATGAATGATAAATTAGAAACATTATATACAAATTACACAAGACATCATTCTGATACGAAAAATACAATATATGAGGTCTTGAAAAAATTACAAAAGGATTTTCCAAATTCAAGTTATACAATGGCTTTAACTGGTTCAGGTGCTTTAGAAATTTCTAAAATTTTAGGAGTAGATTTTATACAAGAAGTTATCTCATGTAAAAGAGCTGTGGAAAAATATATTCCTGAAACAGATGTTGTAATTGAATTAGGTGGAGAAGACGCTAAGATAATTTATTTTGATAAATTCATTGAACAAAGAATGAACGGAACTTGTGCAGGTGGTACAGGAGCATTCTTAGATCAAATGGCATCCCTTTTAAATACAGATACACAAGGATTAAATGAATTGTCTAAAGGTCATGAAATAATATATCCAATAGCTTCAAGATGTGGGGTATTTGCTAAGACAGATATTCAACCATTAATTAATGAGGGAGCTAGAAAAGAAGATATAGCAACTTCAATATTTCAAGCAGTTGTTAACCAAACAATTAGTGGACTTGCTTGTGGTAGACCAATAAAAGGAAAAGTTGCGTTCTTAGGTGGACCATTAAATTATTTACCTGAATTAAGAAATAGATTTATAGAAACATTAAAATTAAAAGATGATGAAATAATTATACCTAACGAAGCACATTTGCTTGTTGCTAAAGGAGCAGCTTTAGCTTCTTTAGAAGGTAATGTTATTACATCAAAAGAACTAGAAAGTAAACTTGAAGCATTTAAAGATGCAAAGTATGTAGAAACTAAGCCATTAGATCCTTTGTTTAAAGATGATGAAGAATATAAAGAGTTTGTACAAAGACATGAAAAAGATAAAGTAAAACGTGGAAATATTGAAACAGCAAAAGGAGACATTTTTGTTGGAATAGATGCTGGTTCTACTACTACAAAATTAGTAGCTATAGATAAAGATGGAGTCTTGTTATATTCACTTTATGGAAATAACAATGGTAATCCATTATCTAGTGTTATTTCTATGGTAAAACAGTTATATAGTAATATACCAGAAGGCGCTACACTAAGATATGCAGGAGTTACAGGCTATGGTGAGAAATTAATACAGGCTGCATTAAATATAGATTTAAGTGAGATTGAAACTATAGCACACTATACTGCTGCTAAAGAATTTATGCCTAATGTAAATAGCATAATAGATATTGGTGGACAAGACATGAAGTATATAAGACTAAAAAATAATGCTATAGACAATATCATGCTAAATGAAGCTTGTTCATCTGGTTGTGGATCTTTTATTGAAACTTTTGCAAAAAGTTTAGGTATTTCTGTACAAGAATTTGTTCAAGAAGCAATAAAATCTAAAGCACCAGTAGATTTGGGTTCTAGATGTACTGTATTTATGAATTCTAGAATAAAACAAGCTCAAAAAGAAGGAGCAACAGTAGGAGATATTTCAAGTGGATTATCTTATTCAGTAGTAAAAAATGCTATTCAAAAAGTAATGAAAATACGTGATGTTAGAAAGCTTGGTAAAAATATAGTTGTACAAGGCGGAACTTTTTATAATGATGCAGTTTTAAGAAGTTTTGAAAAAATAACAGGTAGAAATGTTATTAGACCAGATATTGCAGGACTAATGGGAGCATATGGCGCAGCACTACTAGCAAAAGAACAATTTGTTGCTAATGCGGATGATTATTATACTTCTACTATGTTAAAGCCAAGTGAAATAGATAAACTAGATATAAAAATAACACATGCTAGATGTGGAAGATGTGAAAATAATTGTAGACTAACAATAAATACCTTTGGAAATGGAAAAAGATTTATTTCTGGAAATAGATGTGAAAAAGGTGCTGGTAATGTAGATAAAGCTAAAGATTTACCAAATATGTATAAATATAAAAATGAAAGAATATTTGCATATGAACCATTATCTGAAGAAAAAGCTTTTAGAGGAGTAATAGGTATACCAAGAGTTTTAAATATGTATGAAGACTATCCATTCTGGTTTACGTTTTTAACTAATTTAGGGTTTAGAGTAATTATTTCAGAAAAAAGTAATAGAAAAACATATGAAAAAGGAATGGAATCTATGCCATCTGAATCAGTTTGTTATCCAGCAAAACTTGCACATGGACATATTATGAGCTTAATTAATCAAGGAATAAAAACAATATTTTATCCATGTATTTCATTTTCTAGAAAAGAATTTGATGAGGCAGATAACAAATATAATTGCCCTATAGTTGCATCATATTCAGAGGTTATACGAAATAATGTTGAAGAATTAAAAAATGTAAAATATATTAATCCATTTTTACCATTTGAGCCTAAGGCTTTAGCAGATGTGGTTATGGAACTTCCTGAGTTTAAAGAGTATCACTTTAAAAAGAGTGAAGTGCTAAAGGCTGCTAAAGAAGCAGAAAAAGAGTATCAAAAATTTAGAGATGATGTACACAAAAAAGGACAAGAAATTATAGATTATATAAAAGAAAATAATTTAAAAGGTATTGTACTAGCTGGAAGACCTTACCACGTTGACCCTGAAATTAATCATGGAATAGATACATTAATTACAAGTTTAGGTCTTTGTGTACTTTCTGAAGATAGTGTATCAGATAAAGCTGAAGTTAGAAGACCAATTAGGGTTGTAGACCAATGGGTATATCATTCTAGATTATATGCTGCTGCAGAATATGTTGGAAAAAATGATTTCTTAGAAATGATACAATTAAATTCATTTGGATGTGGAGTAGATGCTGTAACAACAGATGAAGTTGAAGAAATTCTTACAAGTTATAATAACATGTATACTTTAATTAAAATTGATGAAATCAACAACTTAGGAGCTGTAAGAATTCGTATTAGATCACTTATTGCTAGCATGAATAAAAGAATGCAAATGAATAATGGTAAAGAAAATAAACCAAAAGAAGATGTATCAGATCTAGGAGAATATGAAATAAATAAAGTTAAATTTACAAAGAAAATGAAAGAGGAAGGATATACAATACTTGTTCCTCAAATGGCACCAATCCATTTTGAATTGCTTGTAGCTGCTTTAGAGTCTGAAGGATATAATGTAAAATTACTTAGAAATTGCACTGAGCATACTATTGAAACTGGATTAAAATATGTGAATAATGATGCTTGTTATCCATCTATAATAACTACTGGACAAATGATAGAAGCATTAGAAAGTGGAGAATATGATATAAATAAAACAGCACTTATAATGTCTCAAACTGGTGGTGGTTGTAGAGCTACAAACTATATTGGATTTATAAGAAAAGCCTTAAAAGATGCAGGATATCCTAATATACCAATAATCTCATTTAATGTAAAAGGTATGGAAAAATCTGATGGATTTAAAATAACTTTACCATTAGTTGTTAAAATGCTAAGATGTGTAGTATATGGTGATTTACTTCAAAAAATGCTTCTAAAAAATAGAGCATATGAAGTAAAAAAAGGAGAAACTCAAAAAGTTTATGATAAATGGCTTGAAAAAAGTAAGAATATAGTAAAAAATGGCAATAACAAAGAATTTAAAGAAAGTATTTATCAGATGGTAGATGATTTTGAAAATATTCAACTTAATAAAAAGATAGAAAAGCCAAAAGTTGGAATTGTTGGAGAAATATTAATTAAATATCATCCATTTGGAAATAACTATATTATTGATGTTCTTGAGCAAGAAGGTGCAGAAGTAGTAATGCCAGACTTTATGGGCTTTGTAAAATACATGGGAACATCAGCTGTAACTTTAAATAAGTTGTTAAAGAAAAATAAAATGATGGCAGATATCAGTAAACTTGCTATAAAATTAATGGATGAATTTGAAAAAGATGCTAAAAAAGCACTTGAAAAATCTAAAAAAGGATATTTACCACCTTGTGATATTTGGCATTTAGAAGAAAAAGTACAAGATGTATTATCTATAGGAAATCAAACAGGTGAAGGTTGGTTCTTAACAGCTGAAATGATGGAATATATAGAATATGGTATACCTAATATTGTTTGTGTTCAACCATTTGCATGCTTACCAAATCATGTTGTTGGTAAAGGTGTTATAAAAACAATTAGAAGGATGTACCCAGAAGCAAATATTTCACCGATAGATTATGATCCTGGCGCTAGCCAAACAAACCAAATAAATAGAATTAAATTATTAATTACAGTAGCAAAAGATAATTTAAAGATAAAAAATAACGTAAAAAAATATACAATAAGCAATAAAAAAGTAAAGACTAAAAAATAGAAAAACAGCACCAAAAAGGTGCTGTTCTTTTATGGTGCTCCTGAGACGAATCGAACGTCCGACCAACGACTTAGGAGGTCGCTGCTCTATCCACTGAGCTACAGAAGCATATAAATATTATATCATTTTTAGATAGAATTTCAAGTATAGAATAAAATTTAATTTTATAGTATAATATATGTGGTGAATAATGTGGATAACTATTTAAAACAAGCATATGATGAGGCAAAAAAAGCATATAAAAAGCTTGAAGTACCAGTAGGTGCTGTAATTGTAAAAGATGGAAAAATAATAGCCAAAGCATACAATTTAAGAGAGACAAAAAAGAATTCATTAGCACATGCTGAAATACTATGCATAAATAAGGCATGTAAAAAGCTAAAAAATTGGAGATTAGAAGATTGTACAATGTATGTAACATTATATCCATGTGAGATGTGTATGGGGGCAATAAAGCAAGCTCGTATTAAAAAAGTATACTTTGGTGCTTATGATGATAAAATTAATGATTATGATTCACAATTATGTGAATATGTTGAAAATCAAGAATGTGCAGATATTTTAAAAGAATTCTTTAAAAAACTAAGAAAAAAATAGTTGAATTTTACAAATAAGTAGTGTATAATATATATTGTTATGCATCAGTAGCTCAACTGGATAGAGTATTCGGCTACGAACCGAACGGTTGGGGGTTCGAGTCCCTTCTGATGCACCAACTATAAATCTCTGCAATTGTTGCAGAGATTTTGTTTTATTATAATGCTTTTATTGATAAATTCTAGTATATATGATATAAGAATAATAAATTAGGAAATATTAATATAGGGAGTGGTTTTGATGTATAGAAAAGCAAGTAAGGGAGATATTGACGAAATAATAAAAATTCCAAATATAAATAAAACAAAAGAAGAATTAGAAAAGTATATAGATAGAGGTTACAAATATTTATACGTATATGAAAAAGAAAATAGTAATATAGTAGGTGCCACTTTTTTTGGCTCTGATGATATTGATGATGATGAATATGATTCTGAAATTTATGGATTCTATACTAAAAATGTAAAGGATAAAGATACTGTAAATGCAGAATTATTATTTGATACTAAAAAAGAATTATTTAATTTAGGATATCGTAATCTAATAGTATGGTGTGACGAGAAAAATGAGAAAAAGAAGAAGTACTTGTTAGCATCAGGTGGAAGAGAAAGTAGAAAAAGAGAAAACAATGGAAAAATTGAAATAGCATATACATACAACTTAGTAGATTTATCTGATATGGAAAAAGACATATAACTTTAGGTTATGTGTCTTTTTGTTGTTATAGAATAATTTTAATAAATTATAATATAATTTATTGAGGTGCAAAATGTGTATAATTTGGTCAATGATTTTGCTTGCATGTATTATCTTTTCATGCATAACGTCAAATTCTAATATTGTAATTGAATCTATAACAAATAGCTCAAAAAACGCTATATCAAATATATGGATAATAGCAAGTATGCTTGTGTTTTGGAGTGGAATATTTAATATCTTATCTAATACTAATATTTTAAGTAGATTATCTAAAAAAACGTATAGTGCAATTGCTTTTTTGTTTAAAGAAAAAGAAGTTACGCCTAAAGCAAAAGAATATATTAGTTTGAATATAGTATCAAATTTACTTGGAATAGGAAATGCTGCCACAATAAATAGTTTAAATGGTATAGAAGAACTACAAAAAGCAAATAATAATCCACAAAAAATAAATAAATCTATGGCAATTTTTATTGCCTTAAATACAGCATCAATGCAGATTATACCAACATCTATGATTTCACTTAGAGTATTATACAATTCTAATTATCCGGAAAAAATAATAATTCCAGTAATATTAATATCGTTTATATCACTAATAGTTTCAGTAATATCTGTTAATATTTTATGGAGATTTTATGATTAATTATATAGTTCCATCTTTTATATTGTTGGTTTTATTAATAGCTATATTTGAAAAAAAGGATGTATACATGCTATTTATTGATGGGGTAAAAGCTGGAGTAAAAACTGTATATAGCATATTTCCATATATTTTTGCAATAACAATAATAGCTGGACTAGTAAGTGATACAAATATACTAAAAAATATAAATATTTTTGGGATAACTAGTGATATATTACCTCTTATTATTATGAAGCCATTATCTGGAGGAGCATCAACAGCACTTGTGGTAGATATATTTAATAAGTTTGGACCAGATAGTTTCAATGGAATATTTGCTTCTTTGATTATGGCTTCAACCGAAACAACATTATATGTTATTTCGGTAATGTCAAGTCGAATAAAAATTAAAGATATGAAATTACCTATTATTTGTGGATTAATAGGGGATATTACCGCTATAATACTTGCAATAATAATTACAAAAATAATTGTGTAAGTCTATTGAATTTTGGATTATTTTGGTATATAATCTAGGCATGTTAATTAGAAAATTTAAATATCCTTTAAGAAAAATCTATTCTAAAGAAAATTTAAAAAAGTATAATAACAAATTTCTTAAAGGAGGAAAATAGATCATGGAAGATAAAACAATCGTATGCAAAGATTGCAATAACGAATTTGTTTTTACTGCTGGAGAACAAGAATTCTATGCTGAAAAAGGATTTTCAGATCCAGTAAGATGTAAAGCTTGTAGAGATGCAAGAAAAGCAAGAAACAATGAAAAAAACAATCAATAAAATTAAGATTTTGTAGCTAGGTATACCCTGGCTACTTTTTTATTGATTTTTTCTACATTTTTTGATATAATTAACGTGTTTAAGGGGGCAGAAAAATGGCACAAGTTACGCCAATGATGCAATGTTATTTAGATACAAAAGAAAAATATAAAGATTGTATTTTGTTTTATAGATTAGGTGATTTTTATGAAATGTTTTTTGATGATGCTATAACTGCAAGTAAGGAGCTAGAGCTTACATTAACAGGAAAAGATTGTGGCTTAGAAGAAAGGGCTCCAATGTGTGGTATTCCTCATCATGCAAAAGATACTTACATAACTAAACTAGTAGAAAAAGGATATAAAGTTGCTATATGTGAGCAATTAGAAGATCCTAAGTATGCAAAAGGAATAGTAAAAAGAGATGTGGTAAAAATTGTTACTCCTGGTACAATAACAGACTTAACAATGCTAGATGAAAAGAAAAATAATTATATTGCCTCTATTTATATGGATAAAAAAGAATGTGCAATATCATTTTGTGATGTATCAACAGGTGAGTTCTTTATATCAAGTATAGGTGGTGTAGACGTAAACACTAAAATATTAAATGAAATATCTAGAATTGCACCTTCTGAAGTTATACTTTCTGATGCAACTAAACAAAATTCAATATTTTTTAGAGAATTTAATAAGATATTTAACATATATACAAGTTCATATAATAATGACGAGAAAAATAAATTTTTAGATGATATAGTTCAAAAGCATAATGTAACTTTAACTAAATTAGAAGAAGAAGCAGCAACATTACTTATTAACTATATTGAAGAAACACAAAAAGGTTCAATTGAGCAAATTAATAACATTATAAAATATGAAATTGAAAAATATATGCAACTAGATACTAGTACAAGAAAAAATCTAGAAATATTAGAAGCTAATAGAGAACATACTAAAAAAGGTAGTCTTCTATGGGTATTAGATGAAACAGTTACAGCAATGGGTGGTAGAGCACTAAGACATTGGTTAGAATCACCATTGTTAAATAAAGAAGAAATAATAAAAAGACAAGATGCTGTAGGCGTATTAGTAGATAGTAATATGTTTAGAGATGAATTAAAAGAAACTTTAAAAACTGTGTATGATATTGAAAGATTAATTTCTAAAGTTGTTGGTGGAAGTGTAAACGCAAGAGAGCTTACATCTTTAAAAAATTCATTAAGCAGATTACCAGAATTAAAGAAATTATTAAAAGAAATCGTAGACAAAACAGGAAATGAGTATTTTACTGAGTTTTATAATACATTAGATACACTAGAAGATGTATTTACTTTGATAGATAAATCAATTGTAGAAGATGCAGGTGTTACTATCAAAGAAGGTGGAATTATAAAAGACGGGTTTAGTTCACAAGTAGATGACTATAGAAATGCATCAACTAAAGGACAACAATGGTTGATGGAATTAGAAGCTAAAGAAAAAGAGCGTACAGGCATAAAAGGAAAATGGCTAAGAATAGGATACAATAGAGTATTTGGATATTATATTGAAGTAACAAATTCATATAAATCACAAGTTCCTGAGGATAGATATATTCGTAAGCAAACTTTAGCAGGGGCAGAAAGATACGTTACTGAAGAATTAAAGGAAATAGAAGAAAAGATACTTGGAGCAAAAGAAAAATTAGTAGACTTAGAATATGATTTGTTCTGCAAGATAAGAGAAGAAGTAGCTCTTCAAGTAATAAGAATACAAAAAACAGCGTCAATTATATCAATACTAGATGTTTTGTGTTCTTTTGCAACTGTTGCGGTTAATAACAACTATGTAAAACCAACTATTACAGAAGATGGAGTAATAGATATAAAAGAAGGTAGACATGCAGTAGTAGAAAAAGCGTTAAAAAATGAACAATTTATACCAAATGATTCATATTTAAATGGAACTACAGATAGATTTTTAATTATAACAGGACCAAATATGGCAGGTAAATCTACATATATGAGACAAGTTGCAATAATTACTTATATGGCACAATTAGGATCATTTGTACCAGCAAAAAGTGCTTCAATTTCTATAGTAGATAGAATATTTACTAGAATTGGTGCTTCAGATGACTTAGCAATGGGACAATCTACATTTATGGTTGAAATGCAGGAGTTATCTAATATATTAGAAAATGCAACTAAAAATAGTTTAGTAATACTAGATGAAATTGGTAGAGGAACATCAACATATGATGGACTTGCAATAGCTTGGGCAACAGTTGAATATATATCTGATCTAGAAAAAATAGGAGCAAAAACTTTATTTGCTACACATTATCATGAATTAATAGAACTTGAAAAGAAAATAGATGGAGTAAAAAATTATTCTGTCGCAGTAAAAGAAAAAGGTGATGATGTAATATTCTTAAGAAAAATAGTACCAGGTGGTGCAGATGAATCTTATGGAATATATGTTGCAAAACTTGCTGGAATAAAGAAATCAGTTATAACAAGAGCAAAAGAAATATTAAAATATCTTGAAAATGTTGATCTTGCTAAAAAGACAATAGACGAGAAAAAGAAAAAAATAACTACTGAAGAAGTTCAAGTTGATATGTTTAACTATAAAATGGCTGGAGTTGTAAGTACTTTAGAAAAAATAGATTTAGATGAACTTACACCAAAAGATGCTTTAGAAGTGTTATATAAATTAAAAGAAAAATTAGACTAAAAAAATATGCAAAAGCTTTATAGCTTTTGCATATTTTTATTTAAAAGTTAGTTATTTAATTCGGCTTTTAATTTAGAGATTTGATTAAAATAGTAATTTGTTTCTTCTTGAATTTCTTTTAAATTTTTTCTTATTTGTTCGATCTCATCTCTATATAATTTTGAAACTTCAAATATTTCTTCTGAAGATAATTCACTTGTGGAAATTGTATGATTATCTAATGATTTTTTTAATTTTTGAATATTATTTTGATTTATCATTTTTATTTTTCATTTCCTCCTTTGATTTATCTAATAAAGAATAATACTGAGATTTTGCTTCTTCTAAATTCTCTAAATTTTTAGATTCTAAATTTTTATAATTGTCTCTTAAATCAATCATTTCTTGAAGTTGTTCAGAAGTTATAATAGAATCAGAAGAATTTATATGCTCTTCAGTTTCTTTATCGTATCCAGCTTTTGGCATATATACTGCTTTGCTACGTCCTTTTATTTTTTGGGATTTAGCTCTACTTTTTACAGCTAGGTGTTGGATTTTATCTTGCTTTATTTTTTCTATATTTGAAAATTCTTTTGTTTTTAAAGATCTTGTATAATCTAAATATTCGTTTAATGCTTTTTGATTTTGTTCAGAAATATCATTAACATATTGAAGTTTCATATATTTAATTCTAGAATTTTTAGGATTAGATCCATCAAATCTTTCTTTTATTTCATAATCAAATTCTGCGCTTTCTACTAAATCTTTTTCATAATTTTTAGCATGCTTTTTGGCTATTCGAATCATTTGCATCATTGAACCTTTTCCAACCATTTTGCAAGATAAAATATATTCTTTTTCATCACAATAATGATTAAGAGTTTCTGTATATATTTCACCATATAAATTTTGCAAATCAGTAAGTTTGTCTTTTTTTACAGTACTATTTAAAAATGGATTTGCTTTTATTGTAAATGCTGATTTTAAATAATCTTTTACAGTTTGATATGGCAACTTTCTTGAGCCATCTTTGTTAAAAGCTTTTTGAAGCACTTTATATCTTTTTATAATTTTAGGATTTTCTTTAATAGCTGCAGCTAGCACCTGATTATTATATTCTTGTCTATCTACTAAATTTCCGTTTACATCTGTTAGCATATTAGATTCTCTAAAAGTATCTTCAAGAATACTTTTTATTCTATCTTTATCATAGAAATCTCTAACTTCTTTTTTATTATTAAGCATAGCAAGTACGTCAGAAGTTTTCACAAATCCTGCTATTCTAGCATCTCTTTCATGTAGCATGTTTTTATAGTTATCTTCTTTTTTATAATAGTCTTGCTTTAGAAAATCTTTACAAGCAAATTCAATACCATATTTGTATGCATATTCAGGAGCTATATCTTTTAACTTAGAAGCCTTTCTTGCTATTTCTCTTTGTTTAATATGCTCTGATTCGTGAAAGATAGTTTGTGAAAAAGTAGTAAGAATCACAGCTTTATCTTCAGGTGTTTCGGCTTTTTTTAAGTCATTAATAGTTCGCGCATAATTTATTCCAACATAAGATAAAAAACTGCCACGTGAAGCAGTTAATCCGTTTGGTGCATCTTTAGTATTTTTTATTTTATCAAATAAGACAATTTTATGAATGTTTGATTGATTTAAATCATATTTAACACACTTCTTTACAAATTTTTTTAATATTTTTCCATATGCATTAAAAGATAGTCTTTTATTATTACATATTTTAGGAAAAGTATCTAGAAATAATTCGGATTTTTTCTCTAAATACTTTTGTTCTCTTTTAGAAAGTTTTTCTTTTTTAGGATTGTTACTCATTTTTATCTGCTCCTTCTTTATATTCTTCTGGAATATAATCTAGTACATTTGTTGAGTTAATATTTTCTTGGATAGATTCTATTTCAGATAATACTTTTGCATTTTGTTTATCTTTAAAATGCTTAGCAATTTTATTTATAAATCCTTTTCCTTCTAATTTGTTCATTTCTTTTTCGCTTAAGCAAGAATTTATCATCTGATCATCTTCTTCAGAATATTTTTCATATTCTCTTGCTTCTACGCTTTTTGCATATTCTTCTAATTCTTTATCTGTTAATTTCATAAGAATACCTCCACTCCATAATTTTATTATACATAAAATTATTATATTATACAATAGTATAGAGGCTTTTTGGCTTGTAAATTGACAAAAAACATAGTATAATTATGTAGAATTAAAGGAGAAAAATTAATGGGAGATATTGTATTATTAGATGAACAAACAATAAATAAAATAGCAGCAGGAGAAGTTGTAGATAGACCTTCTTCAATAGTTAAAGAATTGGTAGAAAACTCAATAGATGCCAAGGCAACAGCAGTTACTGTTGAAATTAGAAAAGGTGGAATAAGCTATATAAAGATCACAGATAATGGTTTAGGATTTAAAAGCGATGATATAGAACTAGCTTTTGAAAGACATGCTACAAGTAAAATTAGAAAAGAAGAAGACTTGCAAAAAATAACTTCTATGGGATTTAGAGGTGAGGCTTTAGCATCAGTTGCAGCAATTGCAAAGATTTCGCTTACAACTAAAAATGTAAATGAAGATATAGGTACAAAAGTAAGAGTAGAAGCTGGAAATATTATTTCTAGAGAAGAAGTACCTTGTGTAACTGGTACAACAATTGAGATTTTTGATGTTTTTTATAACGTACCTGCAAGATTTAAGTTCTTGAAAAAAGATTATACAGAAGCAGGATATATTGAAGACGTTATGACTAGAATAGCACTTGCTTATCCACAAGTAAGCTTTAGATATATAAATAATGGTAAAACTATATTACAAACTTCTGGAACTGGAGATTTACATGATGCTATTTATGATGTCTTTGGAAAAGAAATATATGATGCTGTATTACCTATAGATTATGAAACAGGAGACATGAAAGTATTTGGAATGATAGGAAAGCCTTCTGTATCACGTTCTACAAGAATGCATCAATTTACTTTTTTAAATAACAGATATATAAAAGATAAAACAGTATCATCTGCTATAGATAGAGCATGTGAAGAAAAATATGCAATAAGTAAACACGCTTTTATAGTTTGCAATATATACATGAATCCTGCGCAAGTAGATGTTAATGTTCATCCAGCTAAGTTAGAAGTAAAATTTGCTGATGAAGCAAAAATATTTGATGTAGTTTATCATGCAGTTAGAAGTGCAATAGAAAATGATAATAAGAGTACAAACCCATTTACAATAGCAAGAGAAGAAATATCAGCTATTGAAAAAAGAGAAAATGAAGTACCAGAAAATGATTCTTCAAAAATAGAACAGATATCTAAAGATTTGATGAACAATGGAGTTATACCAAATAAAGAAGAAAAGAAATATAATTTTGATGTTGCTACTAAAAAATTATATCAACCTCAAAAAGTAGAGCCAGTTGGAATAAACAGCTTAATTGAGTCATTAAATGAAAAATTTGGAGATATAAATACAGATACACAAGATAAGAAAGATCAAGAAGAAAAAGAAGAAAAATTCGAACAAGCGAAATTTGATGTAGAATCTTATGAAGAAACTCAAATAGAAAAAGTTGAAAATGTGTATAAGTATATTGGAAATTTATTTGATACGTATATAATAATTCAAATGAAAGATAAAATGTATTTTGTTGATCAACATGCTGCCCATGAAAGATACTTATTTGAACAAATTAAAAAAGCATATTATGCTAAAGATAGAGAAACACAAATGCTACTTGTTCCTATTTTAGTTGGATTATCTACAAAAGAAATGAATATAGTTAAAGAAAATATTGAAATGTTTGAAAATTCAGGATTTATTCTAGAAGAATTTGGTGAAAATTCATATAAAATATCTGGAGTACCAAATGTTGGATATAACATAGATCATAAATCTATGTTTAAGGATATGATTACTGAACTTTCAACAAATGAAAAAACAGAAAGACAAGAAAAAGAACATAGATTTTTAGCTACTTTAGCTTGTAGAGCAGCTGTAATGGCAGGAGATAAACTAGATGTTGAAGAACAAAAAAGACTAGTGGATAACATGATAGGATTAGACAATCCATTTACTTGTCCACATGGTAGACCTACTGCTGTTCCTATGACAAGATATGAAATAGAAAGAAAGTTTATGAGAAAATAAAGGAGAAAGAAAGTTGGAAAATATTATATGTATAGTTGGGCCAACAGCTTCAGGAAAAACTGGGCTAGCAATAGAACTAGCTAAAGCTATTGATGCTGAGGTTATATCTGCAGATTCAATGCAAATATATAAAGGATTAGATGTAGGTACAGCTAAAGTAACTGAAGAAGAGGCACAAGGAATACCTCATCATTTGATTGATATCTGTAATGTAGATGAAAAGTTTAGCGTTGCAGATTTTAAGAAGATGTGCTATGATAAAATTGAAGAAATAATTAGTCGTGGTAAAAAAGTAATAATAGCTGGGGGTACAGGTTTATATGTAAATGCCGTAGTATATAATATGAATTTTGAAGATGAAGAAACAGACTTTGCTTTAAGAGAAGAACTTCAAAAAATATATGAAGAAAAAGGCAATGATTACTTATATGATATGCTAAAAAAGATAGATCCTGAATCAGCTAGTAAGATTCATAAGAACAATGTAAAAAGAGTTATAAGAGCTATTGAGATGGCAAAGAATGTAAAACTTAAATCTGTTCATATGAAAGAGGAAGCAGAAAGAATAAAAAAAGAAGAGAGTAAATATAGATTTTTTGTATTTTGTATTGAGCAAGATAGAGAATACCTATATAATAGAATAAATCTTAGAGTAGATTTAATGGTAAAAGATGGAGTATTAGAAGAAGCTAAAAAGGTGTATGATATGAAACTTCCAAAAGATAATACTTGTATGCAAGCAATAGGATATAAAGAATTTTTCCCATATTTTGAAGGAAAAATAACTTTAGAAGAAGCTATTGACAATCTAAAAAAAGAAACAAGACATTATGCTAAAAGACAGATGACTTGGTTTAACAATAAATTAGAGTGTATTAAATTAGATGGAAGTAAGCCAAAAGATGAATTAGTAAAGGAAATTCTAGGATATTTAAATAGTTAATTAGGAGAGAGAGTATGGCTAAAATAATTGACTTTTTTAAGGAAAATATCAAAGTAATTATTGTTGTGGCAATTTTACTGACTTTTTTGATATTTTATTTATCTAAAGAAGAACTTGGAAAGAAAACAATATATACTGTTGTAAATGGTAGTATAGAAAGTTCAATAGAAACTAATTTGTACTTAATAAAAAATGAAACAGTAATAGATTATGATAAAACACAGGCAATAACTTCTATAATTGATCAAGGAAAAAGAACATCTAAAAATGAAGCTATTGCAACATATAAAAATGATAGCTATGATGAATATCAAAATCAAATCAATGATATAGATAAACAAATACAAACATTAGTTAAAGACTTACCAGTTACTTATTCTGCAGACATATCTAATATTGAAGATAAAATTTTTAAATATTCTAATGAAGTTCAAAAGACAACTTCATATTTAAAAATTCAAGAATATAAAACAAAGCTAGATGAGTTAGCGTATAAAAAAATAACTATATTAGCTAATTCTTCACCAGATAGTTCAGCAATAAGAGACTTGGTTTCAAAAAGAGAAAATTTAGTTAAATTAAGTAAAAGTTCGAATAATATAATATCTTCTAGTATGGCAGGAATTGTTACATATAAGGTAGATGGATTAGAAAATAAATTTTCATACAAAAATGTGCAAAAATTTTCTACGCAGGATTTTGAAGAACTAATTTCAGCTTATGACGAAAGTAAAAATAGTGAATTTGGAATAAAAGTAGTAGATAATTTTGGAGCATACTTTTTAGTTAAAACAAATTGTGGAGATTTTGATCAGTATATAAAAGAAGGAAAAAAATACAAAATAAGAATATCTGACTTAGAAAACCTTTCAATGTATGCAACATTAGTAAGTAATTCTACAGATAATGGATATAACTATTCTTTATTCAAAATAGATAATGAAATAGACAATTTAATAGATTATAGAAAATTATCATGTGAAGTTGTATGGAATACTATTGAAGGTATGGCTGTTCCACTAAATTCAATATATACAGATGAGATAGAAGGATATGAGTATGTTTTAATGGTGTTTGGTACGGACTATGTTAAAGTACCAGTAAATATTATTGCTAAAAGTGATAGTATAGCAATTGTTGAAAATGCAAGTAATGAAGTATATGAAAAATATAATTTAGATACAACCTTTAAACTAGAATTATATGATGAATTAGTAATAGAAAAATAAAGGGCAATTGAAAAAAATCAATTGCTCTTTTTTGTGTACTTTTTATTACTAATAGGGTCTGTATAAATTTTTATGTTTTGATGCTTTTCAACATTAAGAACTTTCTTTTGATCTCCAAGAATTAATAAAGTTTGGTACAATTCATATTTAGAGAACATATCGGTTTCTAAAATTTCATTTATACATTTTTCATAATAAAACTCTCTTGAGTTTTGAACTAGTAAAGGCTTATCTAAAATTTTATTATAATGAAATAAATTGCCAGGCATTATAGAAGAGCATATTATAGCTTCGGGACATTCGTAATCTCCAACAGTATAGTTTTCTATATCTGTTACAAAGTCGTCAATTAATTCTGTGTTTTCACATATTTTATTAAAAACTATGGCAGTTAATCCATTAGTTAGTACTCTAATACATTCAAAATCTTCACTTTTATATAGTGGTGAATCTTTTGGTGATAAGAAAGCTCGTATTCCTCGTTTTGAAGAATCCTTCAAAGAAAGAACACTGTTTTCTTGATCGGACAATTTAATTCCATATTTAAGGCAATCACTAGCTATATTTTTGTCTACATATATATATAGGTCTTGCACAATAATCACTCCTAAGTGAGTATATTATAACATAATATAGCTTAAAAGTTAATACATTTGTCGAATGTAAGAAAAAAAGCTATTGATATAATAGCTTTTTACATAATTATTTATTATCTGTTGAACCAAATCCACCTTGTCTAGTTCCTGTTGCAGCATCATCATCAACAATTAGATATTTTTGGAAAATAGCTTGAGCTACTGCATCTCCTTTTTTTATATGTACATCTTCATCTTTTAAATTAATACATTGAACAAAAATGTGACCATCATTGTCTGCATTGCCATAATAATCTGCATCAATTACTCCAACATTATGTGGAAAACTAATTCCTTGTTTTTTTGGACCAGAACTACGTGGAACAATTAATAATACTTCATCTGGTTGCATATAAGCTTTTAAACCTGTAGGAATTAATGTAGGTTTTATACCAAGTTTGAAACTTGGTAATACGATATCTTCAGCAGCTTCTAAGTCATAAGCAGCAGAACGTACAGTTTTTCTTACTGGAATATTAATGTTTTTATCTTCAAATCCTTTTGCAATTTCAAATCCTCTCTGTCTCATTTTATACCTCCTAACAACATTTAGAATTATATCATAATAATAATATATTTAAAAGAAAAAGAAAAAAATTAGTCTCAAATATTGAGACTAATTTATATGTTCAAGTCTAGCTATACGCTCAGATAGTGGAGGGTGAGTAGAGAAGATATCTGTTTTTTCTCTTTTTGCCTTCACTGGCTCACTAATATACATGTGAGCTGTCGCATTACTAACATTTTGCATACTTGAATCATCATTTTGTAATTTTTTCAAAGCACTAATAAGACCATTTGGATTTCTAGTAAATTCTACAGCAGTTGCATCTGCAAGATATTCTCTTTTTCTAGAAACAGCAAGCTGTATTAATTTTGTAAATAAAGGAGATAAAATAACAAATATTAATCCAACGATTAATAATATTCCCTCTATTGGATTTTTATCTTCTGAATCACGTTTTCTTCTAAATCCATATCTTAAAGTAAAGTCTGAAACCATTACAACAAAACCTGCAAATACAGATATAACTGTAGATAAAAGTATGTCATAATTTTTAATGTGAGATAGCTCGTGAGCTAAGACTCCTTCAAGTTCATATTTGTCCATTCTCTCAAGCAAACCAGTTGTAACACAAATTACTGCATTTTGAGGATTTCTTCCTGTAGCAAAAGCATTAGGTGATGGATCATTAACTACATATAGTTTAGGTCTTGGTAGTCCAGATGCTATGCAAAGACCATCAAGTAAAGTAGATATTAATTGATCTTGTTCTTGAGTTGCAGGTCTTGCTCCATTCATTGCTAAAACTAGTTTATCACAATTATAATATGAAATAATACTAGTTGCCGCTGAAAAAATAAACGCTATAACCAATGAATAAGGTCCAAGGTCCATTAAATAGCAAACAAAATAAATGAACAATGTAACAATTAATAAAAATCCTAAAACTATAAAGTAAGATTGAATTTTGTTATCTCTAACAGATTTTAAAATCATAATATCACCTTATTAGAATTGAACTTTTACAGGTTCTTTTTGTGCTTCATCAATTTGGAAGAAAGGCTCTTCTTTATATCCAAACATTCCAGCTATTATATTAGCAGGAAATTTCATTATAGCAGTGTTGTACATTTGAACTGTATCATTATAAAATTGTCTTGAATAAGCAATTTTATCTTCTGTTCCTGTTAATTCAGTTTGTAAAGCCATAAAATTAGTGTTTGCTTTTAAATCTGGATAAGATTCAGATAAAGCAAAAATGCTTTTTAAAGTTTTAGATAATTCATTATTTGCTGCTGCTTTATCTTCAATAGTTGAAGCTGTTGCATAACTATTTCTAGCTGCAATAACTTTTTCAAGAGTTCCTTGCTCGTGAGCTGCATATCCTTTTACAGTTTCAACAAGATTTGGTATTAAGTCAAATCTTCTTTTTAATTGAGTATCGATTTGTGCCCAAGCATTTTTTACTCTCATTTTTAAACTAACTAAGTTGTTATACATACCAATTATAGATAATATAAGTAATAATAGAACAACTATTGTAATTATTAACCACATAAAACATACCTCCCTTTATTGTGATAATAATATTCTATCATTAAAACATTATATTTGCAATAAAATATCTTAATGACATTTATCATATATTGCTACAAATTCGAGTATAAGTCGATTTGTGTAGTAATTAGTTATTTATCTAAATAAGTAATAATGAATTTGACAAAGAATATATTATATAGTATAATAAACTTGTTAAATATTCTTAGGAGGAATTTTTGTGAAAGAAGATAAAGCATTTATAGTTAGAAAGGTTCTTACTGTTGTAAGTCTAATTCTTATATTTGCTACAGCTGGATTACTAGCAATAACAACTCAACTTAAGACAATAACATTTAATTACTATGGTAACGTTAAATCAATTAAAACATTAGCCAGTTCTGTAGATGCATTTTTACTACAAAATGATATTTGTTTAAATGAAAGTGCAATAATAGAACCTGCCAAAAAATCTAGATTAACTAACGGAATGACTATAACAGTTTCTAGTAAAGAAACTGAATCTTTTGATATAGAAAGTGTAAGAGAGTCATATTCTCCAGTAGTAGCTAGTGTAAGTGAAGAAATTGAGTCTATACCATACGAAGAAGAAAAAGTAAATAATGATGAGAGAGAATCTGGAGAAACAGCCGTATTAAAAGAAGGCGTTGAGGGTTCTAAATCAATAAGTTATATAGTTAAATCAACAAATGATAAAGTAATTCAAAAAGATGAAATAAGAAGTAAAGTGCTTGCAGAAGCACAAAACAGAGTAGTAGAAGTTGGAACAAAGGTTACAGTTTCAAGAAGTAATGTTGTAACATCAATTATGACAGATGTTGTTGATGGTGGATTTGTTCAATATAATATTTCACTACCTGTTGAATATCAACAGTATGCATATAATCTATGTAAAAGATATGGAATAGATTATCCATTATTCTTAGCTATGATGTATCAAGAAAGTACATTTAATGTTAATGCAGGAGCAAATGGATTATATAAAGGTCTATGTCAAGTTGGTGTAGGTAACTTACCTATTGCTGGAATTGAAACCGCAGCACAATTACTAGATCCATATAATAACATGGCTGCAGGAGCATATATGCTATATAATAATCTAGTAGCTGCTAGAAATTATACTTCAGATACACAAACACAATGGGTTTTTGCATTAAACTCATATAATATGGGAATTGGCGGATATCTATCTGTGTTCAATTCTGGAACTATTGATAGAGCATATAGCACAAATATATTAAGAACTAGAGATAGATTAATAACAAATGGTGGATTATAATATATTAATATAAAGAATAGCGTATGCTATTCTTTTATTTTTAAAGGAGCAAATACATGGAAAATACATTATCAAAGACTAGAAAAATAATGAATAAATTTAATATTGTAGCAAACAAAAGATTTGGGCAAAACTTTTTAATAGACGATAATATTTTACAAGGAATAGTAGATGTTGCAGATGTAGAAGAAAATGATTTGGTAATAGAAATAGGACCAGGTCTTGGAAATTTAACCGAATATTTACTTGAAAGAGCAAAATATGTATTATTAGTTGAAATAGATCCAAAGATGATAGAAGTATTGCAAGATAGATTTAAACAAAATACGAATTATACATTAATTAATGAGGATATATTAAAGGTAAATATAGATGAAAAGGTAAAGCAGATTGAAAATGATAATAATATAAAATTTAGTTCTGTTAAAGTAGTAGCTAATTTACCATATTATATTACTACACCAATTCTTTTTAAGTTACTAGAAGATGAAAATTCTATATCAAGTATAACTGTAATGGTTCAAAAGGAAGTAGCAGATAGAATGGTAGCAAGTCCTAAGAGCAAAGAATATGGTATATTAACATTAATGGTAGATTATTTTTCAAATGCAGATACTAAATTAATAGTACCTAATTCAAGCTTTATTCCTGAACCAGGAGTTACTTCTGCAGTTATTAATTTACAAAAAGACAGAAAGTATGAAGTAAAAGATGAAAAAGTATTTTTTGAATTAATACATAAGGCTTTTGCACAAAGAAGAAAGAAAATGGTTAATTCATTAACATCTACTAATTTTAATAATATGGATAAGCAAAGTATTGAAAAACTATTTTCAGATTGTGGTATAAAGCTTACTGCAAGAGCAGAAGAACTAGAGATAGAAGATTTTATTAAATTAGCAAATAGTATTGAATAAGAGGGATAATATGAATTTAGAAAAGTATAAATATATTGCACATAGAGGTCTATATAATAGATTAGATACTCCAGAAAATTCTATGAAAGCATTCGAAAATGCAATTTTAAAAGGATATGCAATAGAATTAGATGTTAATATGACTAATGATGGACATTTAGTTGTATTTCATGATGAAAGCTTAAAAAGGATGACTGGCATAAAAAATAATATAACTGCATTAGATTTAAATGAAATAAAAAAGTTAAAATTATTAGGTACTAATAATTTAATTCCAACATTTGAGGATGTTTTGATGTTAGTTAATGGTAAAGTTCCATTAATGATCGAAGTTAAAAGAAACGAGAGATATAAAGAACTTATGCCTAAATTAAAGAGAATGCTTGAAAAGTATGATGGAGAGTATGTTATTGAATCTTTTGATCCTAGAGTAATATATTGGTTAAGAAAAAATGCACCAGACGTTATAAGAGGACAATTAGCAGCAAAGAATTTACGAGAAATATCAAATAAAACTTTGAAATATCTTCTTGGAAAAATGGCATTTAATGTAATTACCAAACCTAACTTTGTATCATATGTTTTTACTGAGGTAGATGAGAACTTTTACAAAAAACAAAAAGCTAAAAATAGAGATGTCGCTGTATGGACTGTAAAAAATAAAGAAGATTACGAAAGAGTAAAGGGCTGTGCAGATATGTATATATTTGAAAATGAGGAGACTATCAGATAATGAAGTCTCCTCATTTAATTATATACCAGCTACATGGTGCGTTAATCTTTTATAACATTTTCTACATACTGCTTTATATGAATCATTTCCACCAATTAAGATGTCGGGCCCTGTAGTTACGGGAACACCACTTATCATACGCATATTTACAGTGGCTTTTTTTCCACATTCACAGATAGTTTTAATTTCTTCAATTTTATCGGCCATTTCCATTAATGGTCCTGAGCCTTCAAAGAACTTCATTCTAAAATTAGTTCTTAACCCATAACAAATTACAGGAATTTCTAGTATATCTACAATGTCTGTAAGCTGTACTACTTGCTTACGAGTTAAAAATTGAGCCTCATCTATTAAAATGCAATCTGGTTTGGTTTCTAGTTGTTTAATTTGCCTATAAATATTTGTTTCTGAATCGAATAATTCTGCATCAGATTGTATACCTATTCTAGTTGTTACTTTTCCTACATCATATCTATCATCTATTTTTGCTGTGTAAATAACTACGTTTTGACCTCTTTCTTTGTAATTGTATGCTACTTTTAGTAAATCTATTGTTTTACCGCTTCCCATTGCTCCATATCTAAAATATAATTTTGACATATACCTTCCTCCAAAATTACAAAAATTATAGCATAAAAGATATTTGTTGTTAATAAAAAACGACAAAAAAATAAAAAAATCTACATATTGACATGCTAACTCTTTTCATATATAATTTGGTCAGTTGTAATACATGATGAGCGAAAATAATTATTAGCTTGATTTACCACAAGATTAATATTAAGGAGGGGTTATTATGAGAAATTATAGCCATATAATTGAAAAAATGAAAAAGGAGCAGCTCACTTTAAAACAACTAAGATTACAAATGGAGGACATAAATTATCTAAGAGACATGGGATACAATGTAAAAGAACAATATGATCCTAGAAAGGGTGATGATGTTTATTATATTGTAACTTCTGGTGATACAGCATATATTAAAATTTCTGATGCACCAAAAAAAGGCAAAAGTGTAGTTTTAAAACTTCTAGAGATATCTGATTTACACACAGGATGTAGAAATTTTGATAAAGTTGGATTAGATAAAACACTTCAAGAAGCAAAAGAAAGAGGAGTTGAGTATGTTCACATATCAGGAGATCTGATTGATGGATTTGGAGTATATAGGGGACAAGAAAACAACCTAAAATTAAACAAAGCCATCGAACAAGTAAACGAGCTTATGTCTGTACTTGAAAAATATGACTTCTGGTATATTGCCAGTATGGGAAATCACGACCAATCATATTGTATGAAAGGTGGAGTAGATCCCATAAAATACTTAGAAAGCAAAATGGCAAAAAAAGGTAGAAGATTTACCTATTTGAATGCATATGAAGCAAATATAATTCATGCAGGTATAGTTTTCAGATTGGTTCATTTGCAAGGTGGTGCAGCTAGAGCCGCATCATATAAAGTACAAGTGTACTTATCCAGAGTGTTTGAAAGCAACTTAAATGATGTATATATTGGAGGAAAAGTATACAATTTAAGAAGTATTCAAGCTGGACATTTTCATACTTTTTATTCACTATCTATGAGTGGTATTAGAATAATAATGCCTGGTAATTTTCAACATGATGGTGACTTAGAAAAAAGAATGGGAATATCTGGAAAAACAGGTGGAATATTTACTGAATTAACAATAGTTGGAGATAAAATTGCAAGAGAAAAAATTGAATTTTTTAATCCTTGGAAGGAGGGGTAAATTATGAATGAGAATTTCTTAACCTCACAAAAAGCAACTAATGCACTTTCAAAGATGAGATCAAAAGCTTGCACATTAGAAGAACTAGAACTAACTAAAGAAGAAATAGAAGAACTTATTTCGGCAACTGGCAATATTAACTATAATGATACGGATAAAACGTATTATATAACCAAATTTAACGAGAATAACTATGAAATAATTTCTTTTTATAGTAAAGATGAAGTAACAGAAAAATGGCTTGAACTTAGTGATATATATTTGGGTAGTAAGTTTTGTGACTTTGACACTTTAGTATATATGCTAGATTTAGCTAAGCAAGAAGGTGTTACTAACATTCATATTGCAGGAGATTTATGTGCTGGACATCCATCATATAAAAATCAAGATCTTTATCTTACTGCAAAGACTTCTCAAGAACAAGCAGATATAGCAATAAAGCTTTTTTCAAAGTATCCTCAGTTTAAATTTTACTGTATTAATGGTGAAAGGGATTTATCTTTTGAAAAAGGTGGATCAATAAATCCGCTTATATTAGTTCAAAGAGAACTTACCGAAAAAGGAATAGAATTTCATCACATAAATGAAATGGTAGCAAATTTAGTAATACAAGGGGTTGTAAAGAGAATTCAGCATGGAACAGGTAGACTAGCATATACGAAATCATATAAGATTGAAAAAGAAATGTGGCAACAATTTGAGAATATGAGTGATAATGTTATAATAAAAAACAGAAACTATAATATCCGCTTTGTACAATTTGGACATTATCATGTAAATAGTTATCAAAAATTAGGTGGTATAATGATAACATCAACAGCTGGTATGGTTTTTGATGACAAAGGTGTATTAAACGAAAATACATCATATCCTTCTGCTAAAATTTGTACAGCAGTTATAAAAAAAGGAAAGGTACTAAGATTTATAACAGAAAGTATTACTAATCCTAAAAATGTAATAATGTAAATGAACACTTCATTTGAAGTGTTTATTTTTTTATTAATATTCTTTATATAGAAAATAGCAAAAGAAAATTATGGAGTGATGCTAATGGTAGAGAAGATGTAATAATCTTCTTTATTTTTATTTTAAGATGTGGTATAATGATATTAGTATATAAGATTTGTGGAATTTTTGTCTTATATACGATGTTACAAACATGGGAGATATGTTAAGGCATATCTCCTTTTTTGTTATTAGAAAACCCCCAGATAGTCTGGGGGGTTCAGTAAAGCTTTTAGCGATGACTAAACAAAAAAATATCAAGTCTTCTGATAATAAAAGACTTGATATTATACCATTGTTTAGATGGAGCTGAAACTCAGATTTGAACTGAGGACCTACGGTTTACAAGACCGTTGCTCTACCAACTGAGCTATTCCAGCAATATACTTTTTAATGGTGACCCGTAGGAGAGTCGAACTCCTCACTCCGCCGTGAAAGGGCGATGTCTTAACCGATTGACCAACGGGCCCCATTTGTGGTGAGCCATCGCAGATTCGAACTGCGGACAACTTGATTAAAAGTCAAGTGCTCTGCCAACTGAGCTAATGGCCCATCAAAGTATATTACAATCAGTCTCACAACTGACTGCGCATATATAATACTACAATTTTGATGACTTGTCAATAGATTTTTGATAAAAAATTAAAAAAAAATAAATTTTATTTTAAAATAGTATAAAATTCAACAAAACCACTTTTTCAAAAAGGTCTAGTTTTATAACATGATATGTAAAGTATTGCCTGTTGGAAGGCATAGTGCTAGTATATTTGTGTGATTCAAATAGTTTATTCAATCATTTATTTTTTCTAAAAAGTTTTTTCTTTATTATTTTTTTAATATTAATATTCTTAATGTATTCATCTTATGATTTTTAGATTTTTTATTAGGAGAAAAAAGATTTGAATTTTGAAAGAATACATTGCAACTTTAGTTTTAGCGTAAAATTTCTATTTGAATCACAATATATTTTTTTGAAGGGAGTTGTTTTATGAAATTAAAAATTTTGTTGTGTATAATGTGTATAACTTTTTCATTTTGCTTTGCTTCAACTGTTTTTGCAGCAACTACTACTCCAAGTCTAGTCACTAAAATTAATACAGCATTTACTAGAATACAAGGATATTTAAAGAAAATATCTACGCCGATAGCAGGAGTGTGTCTTACAAGTGGGATATTAATTAGAAAATTGAGCTTTGGTGATGAAAAGAAAATGATAATTGGAAAAAAGGTAATAACTAATACCGTAGTAGGATATGCTGCTATTCAACTTTTAGATTTAATAATTAAGTTTATTGAGTCTGTAGTAAAATAATTATGGACATAATAAAAAATATCAACAGTATATTAAATAGTTTTAGTTCAAATTTTAAAAGTGAAGGATATAAATTATTAAATAGTATATCAAACATAGATATGGAGATATTTCAAAAAAATCCATTGAAACTTTTATATTCAGAAAAAAATATTCAAAATTATATATTAATAATAAATGTACTAATAACTAGTGTTGTTATATACTATGCATTTAAATACATTTTATCTTTATATAGTAACGTTACAATTTCCAATATGTACAAAAATCTATTGAAAGTAATTATGGTTATGATTGTTTGTATTAATAGTTTAGATATTTGTAAATATATAGTTAAAATTAATTCTGAAATATCTAAAGTAGAAGATACATTTTTAAAAGAATTATATAATGATGACTTAAACTATAATTATTTAGAAGAAAATATAGACACTTTAGAAGATTTTTTTAAAAGTTCAAATAAAACAGGAATAAATGGTATGAAAGATATAGTAGTATGTTCATATGTTATGGCTATAATAGTTTTTCTTTCAGCAAGATATGTGATTGTTGTTATTTGTATATTAGTTTCACCACTAGCATTTTTTGGTTTAATAATAGATAAAAATATATTTAGAAAATGGCTCAAACTCTTTTTATATAATTTATTACTACAGAATATAAATAAAATTATAATATTTATACCATTAAGCAGTAAAAGTGAAAAAGGTATTTTCCCTGCTATTTTAATTGGCAGTTTAGTAATAATGTACAATGTGGATAAGAAGGTGATAAAATAGCTATGGAGAGGATAAATAAGCAAAGAATATTTAATTTTTATAGTAGAAAAAACAAATGACTAGGTATAATAGACTATAAGACGTTAAGTTTAAGTGTAATATATGTTTTAGTAGTGTTTAAAATATGTATGAACTTGAGTATTCAATTAGAATTTAAAATATATATTTTTTTAAATCTTGTAATTCCACTTTTTATTTTTATCGTTTTAAATATTCAAGAAGATAATATAGTTTTGAAATTAGAATTTATTTTAAAATTTGTTTTAAATAAAAAAATATATGTTAATTATAATCCCTATGCATATAGAAAAACAATTTATATGAAAAATGTAGAAAAACATTATATTGAAAAATAGACATAAAAGTGATATAATGTGTCCCAGTTAAATAGGAGATTTATTTATATGAAGTTTATACAAAAAAGCAAACTGGAACTAGGAGATACTTTGGTGCCAGATTTATTTATTTTAAATAATATGAAGTCTTTGAATAAAAATGATATCAAAGTATACATGTATATATTATATTTGTTTAAAAAAGGTATGGATGTAGATTCAGATACAATAATAAAAGAATTAAATTTAACAGCAGAAGAATTTAAAACAAGTATAGAAGTGTTATTAGCTGAAGAATTACTTCAAAAAACAACAAGAGGAATCCTAGTTGTAGATTTAAAAGAAGCAGAGATAAATAAATCATATATGCCTAAATTTGAGAATAAGCCAAAAAGATATGAAAATGTTATTGACGAAAAGAGAAAAGCTGCAGTTGAAGCAATTTGTGAAAGCTTCTTTGGAGGAATTATGTCATATAATTGGAATACAGACATAGGTAATTTGTTTAATATGTATTCTTTCTCAGAAGAAGTAATGATTGCATTATTTCAATATTGCAAAGAAAGAAATGCTTTAAATAGAAAATATGTATTTGCAGTTGCAGAAACTTGGCATAATGGCGGAGTAAAAACATTTGAAGAATTAGAAAGCTTTTTGGATAATTATGATAAATTTAGTAAGATAAAACAAAAGATTTCTAAATCACTTAATCTTGGAAGAAATCTTTCTAAGTATGAAGAAGTATATGTTAGAAAGTGGATTGAGGATTATGAATATGATTTTGATATAATAGAAGAAGGATTAAAAAGAAGTACATCTACAACTAATCCTTCAATAAAATACATAGATGCAATAATTTCTAGCTGGTATAAAAAAGGATTTAGAACAGTAGAACAGATTAATGAAAGCGAGAATGGTAAGGAAATTACTGAGAAAAAGCCTGATGTAAAAAGAACAGTTTCAGAGCCCAAAAGAAAAAGTTATCAAAGCTATTCACAAAGAGAATATGATAGTTCAGACGACTTTTATGATGAAATTTAAGAAAGGAAGTGAGTCATATGCAAAGTAGTGTCTATAGAAAAGTAGAAGGTGAATATAGTATAAAGAGGCAGCATGCTCAAAGTGATGCCAAAATATACAAGAAAAATGTGTATGACGAAAATCCTAAGCTTTCAGAGATTGAAGATGAAATAAATAAAGTATCTTTAAAATCTATTAAGGCAAGAATATTTTCAGATGATCTAAGCAGACAAATAGAACAAGATAAACTTACATTACAACTAGATAGATTAAGTAAAGAATATGATGAGCAACTAGAAAAATTAGGACTAACAAGAAAAGATTTTGAACCTAAATATGAGTGTGATAAATGTAAAGATACAGGATATATTGGAAATAAAATATGTAGTTGCTTTAAACAAGCACTAATTAATGAAGCATATAAACAATCTAATATATTTAAGATCAAAGATGAAAATTTTGAGACTTTTGATTTTGGATATTATTCATCAACAAATGATAAACAAAAATATGGTATTGAAAAATCACCACTTGAAAATATTGATGCAATAAGAAAATTAGCATACAATTTTTCACACAATTTAGATGATCCTGCACAAAAAAACTTACTTTTTACAGGAAGTACAGGACTTGGAAAGACATTCTTAGCAAATTGTGTTGCAGCAGAAGCAATAAAACAAGGTGAATCTGTAATTTATCAGACAGCTCCAATATTATTAGATAAAATGGTAGATTACAAGTTTAAATTTAATAAAACAGAAGCTGAAAGAGAAGAATATGAAAAGATTTTTGATGTGGATTTGCTTATTCTTGATGATTTAGGAACAGAAGCAATGAACGGTGCAAAATTTAGTGAATTATTTAATATACTTAATACAAGACTTTTAAAAAATAAAAAAATTCTTATATCAACAAATTTGACTCCACAAGAAATAAAACGCGAATATGAAGAGAGAATTTTCTCTAGATTCGTTGGAGATTTTATAATATGCAGATTTGTAGGTGAAGATATTAGAATATTAAAGAAGAAATTGGCAAGATAATGTATTTTGCCAATTTTTCTTTTTTGTGATATAATTCGTTAGCTTGCTTAATATATAAACTCGAATAATAATTTATAGGAGGGATAAAGTATGAGCAAATTTAAATTTTATGTCTTGGGAAATTTTTCACCTAATATAAGAACTTTTGGCAAATGTAGGTGTACTTGCTATTTTCTAAAAGGATTTAGCAAAAGTATATTTTTAGATTTTGGTGCAGGTGTGTTTAAAAAGTTTTATGAATTATTAAAAAAGAAAGAAATTGATTTAGAAAATATAATCATAATAATATCGCATAACCATGTGGATCATAATTTTGCAATTTTATCGCTGGGAGCATTTTTAAAAGCATATAATTTTAAAAATAAATCATCAGTAAAAATAGATATTTATTTACCACAAAAGAGTATAATGTTTAAAATAATATCAACATTTAAATCAGTATTTAATATTCATATACTAAATGAGAATACTAATATTATAATAGAAAAAGCAAATATTAGCTTTTGCAAGACTATTCATAAAGGTGAATCGTATGCTACTAAAATTCAAATAGAAGATAATATATTTGTGTACACTTCGGATATTGCAAAATATTCTAAAAGTTTAGAAGAATTTGTTAAAAATAGCAATGCAGTTTTAATAGATGCAGGATATCCTAAAAAATTACTAAATTCTTTTAAAAACTATCATGGAAGAACAAAGCAAATACTTGGTGAAACATCGAAATTAGGAATAGGAGTTATATATGCAACACATATTAGATTCTTTTCTAAAAAGGAAGATTATATTGAAAATTTTCCAAAGGGACAGACTACATATCTTGTTAAAATTAATAATGAATATGATATGTTTCCCAAAAAAATAAAAGAATACATTTTAACTATAAGAAAATAATTAAAATGTATTCTTTTTTTTAATAATTGAACTCTTCACGTTTTCTTTCTATCTTTAATAACTGTTCGTATAATTTTTCTTCACGCTCTGAAATATCTTCAGGTAAGTCTATATGAATTTTTAAGTTTAAATCTCCTCTTGTTCCATCTTCAGATGTATAACCTTTGTTTGGAACAGTAACTATTTCACCGTCTTTTAAACGCTTTGGTAAAGAAACAAAAAGCTTTTCATCCATAACTTGTAGTTTGTACTTTCCACCTAAAGCAGCTACTGCTGGAGTTATATTAATTTCTTTTATAAAATCTTTTCCAGATAATTTTAAATCGTTATCTTCAAGAAGTTTTACATGGATAATTAAATCTCCATTTTTTCCACCATTTTTTCCTGGATTACCAAGGGCAGCAAGTCTAATTTTATCTCCGTTTTTTATTCCTACTGGAACTTTTACTGAGAAAGTCTTCATACCAGTTTTATATGCTTTTATTGCAATCTTTTTCTCGGCTCCGAAAAATCCTTCCTCTAAAGTTACATCTAGATGTGTAACAATATCTGTTCCTTTAATAGGTTTTTGTTTCTTATCTACAGAATCTATATCATTATCAGAATCTTGTGATGAAGAATCTTTTCTAAATCCTAGTATTTGATTTAAAATATCGTTAAAGACATTAGCGCCAGATTTAAATTCATATTTTACATCTTGAAGCCCAGACTCAATATTAGCAAATCCATATCCGTATTTTGCAACTTGTCTATCATATTTTCTTCTTTTTTCAGCATCCATTAATACTGCATAAGCTTCATTAATATCTTTAAATTTATCTTCAGCACCAGGCTCTTTATTTTTATCTGGATGATATTCTTTAGCGAGTCTTCTGAAATTTAATTTTATATCTTGATCAGAACTTTTTCTGTTTACTTCTAATATTGCGTAATAGTTTTTGTATTTCATATAGTACCCCTTTAAAAACCAACATTTTACTGATTTTTATTATATCATATTTAATGCAAAATTCAAGGATATTAACTTGCTTTTTTATATTTTTTTTAGTATAATAAGGGAGTAAAAACACAGATGGAGGTATGAATATAATGGACATTAATGATGAAAACTTTTTATCGGCGCAAAAAATTGTACCTGTAAAAATCGAAGATGAAATGAAAAAATCATATATAGACTATGCCATGAGTGTTATAGTTGCCCGTGCCTTACCAGATGTTAGAGATGGTTTGAAACCTGTTCATAGAAGAATTTTATATACAATGTATGAAGACAGTCTATGGCCAGAAAAAGCATACAGAAAATGTGCTAATATTGTTGGTAGTGCTATGGGTAGATATCACCCACATGGTGATGCAGCTATATATGATGCGTTAGTTCGTTTATCACAAAACTTTTCACTAAGATATCCTTTGGTTGATGGACATGGAAACTTTGGTTCTATGGATAATGATCCACCAGCCGCAATGAGATACACAGAAGCAAAACTTGAAAAGATTGCTTTAGAAATGTTAGGTGACTTGGATAAGGAAACAGTAGACTTTATGCCAAACTATGATGACAGATTAAAAGAACCTACTGTATTACCTGCTAAATTACCATATTTGTTAATAAACGGTGCTTATGGTATAGCTGTTGGTATGGCATCTAATATTCCACCACACAACTTAAGTGAAGTTGTTGATGGAACTATTGCTCAATTAGACAATCCAGATATTACTAATGAGGAATTGATGGCATATATTAAAGGACCAGATTTTCCTACAGCTGGAATTATAGTTGGAAAAGAAGGCATAAAAGATGCATATACTACAGGTCGTGGAAAAGTTTGCTTAAGAGCAAAAGCTGAAATAGAAGAAGATAATCGTGGTAGATTTAGAATAATAGTTACAGAGATACCATATCAAGTAAATAAAGCAGCTTTAGTAGAAAATATTGCAAAATTAGTACAAGCTAAAACACTTGAAGGAATTTCAGATTTAAGAGATGAAACAGATAGAGAATCTGGAATGAACTGTTCTGTACGTATAGTTATCGAGTTAAAGAGGGATGCTAATCCTAATGTTGTTCTAAATCAATTATATAAACATACTCAATTACAAAATACACAAAGTATGTTAATGCTTGCAATTGTAAATGGAGTACCTAGAGTTTTAACTCTAAGAGAAATTTTAGCTGAATATATAAAACACAGAGAAAATGTTGTTGTAAGAAGAACAAAATTTGATCTAGCTAAAGCAGAAGCAAGAATACACATATTAGAGGGATTAAGAATAGCTATAGATAATATTGATGAAGTTATTCATGTAATAAGAAATTCTTATGATAATGCATTACAAAACTTGATGGAAAGATTTGGTCTTACAGAGATACAAGCACAAGCAATTTTGGACATGCAATTAAGAAGATTACAAGGATTACAAAGAGATAAAATTGAAGAAGAATATAATCAATTATTAGCATTAGCAAAACACTTAAGAGAAATTCTTGCATCAGAACAATTAGTAAAAGATATAATCAAACAAGAACTTATTGAATTAAAAGAAAAATTCGGTGATGAAAGAAAAACTCAAATAACTCATGGAGCAGGAGATATAGACATTGAATCTTTAATAAAAGAAGAAAATAATGTTGTAACTCTAACTCATTTTGGATATATTAAGAGAGTTGCAGCAGATGTTTATAGAAGCCAAAAACGTGGTGGAAAAGGTCTTACTGCAATGAATACTCGTGAGGAAGATTTTGTTGAACATCTTTTTGTTACTTCAACACATAACAGTTTAATGTTCTTTACAAATACTGGTAAAGTATTCAGATTAAAGACATATGAATTACCAGAAGCTAGCAGAACTGCTAAAGGAACTGCAATTGTTAATTTATTACAATTAGCTCAAGGTGAAAAAGTTACTGCTGTTATGCCAGTTACAGACTTTAATGACGATTCATTATATGTACTTATGGCAACAAGTAACGGATTAATTAAGAAAACAAAATTATCTGAGTATTCAAATATAAGAAAAACAGGAATACAAGCTATTACTCTTAAAGAAGATGATGAATTAATAGATGTAAGATTAACTGATGGTAACAATGATATTATAATGGTTACAAAAGAAGGATTGTCTATTAGATTCAAGGAAGAAGAAGTTAGAGCTGTAGGTAGAACATCTATGGGTGTTAAAGGTATAGCTTTAGGAAAAGAAGATAAAGTAGTTGGTATGGAACCAATTAAAGAAGATAATGGTTACGTTTTAGCAATTACTGAAAATGGATTCGGAAAGAGAACAGAGCTAGAAGAGTACAGATGCCAAGGAAGAGCTGGTAAAGGTGTACTTACATATAAGATAACATCTAAAACTGGAAATATTGTTGGTGTTAAACTTGTTAATGACCATGACGAAGTTATGCTAATAACTGATACTGGTGTAATAATAAGATTAAATGTTGACGATATAAGTATTCTTGGTAGAAATACACAAGGTGTAACTCTAATGAGAACTTCAGATGGTGGAAAAGTAATAAACATTGCTAAAGTTCCAAATGAAGAAGAAACAGAAGAATAATAGTATAGAATAATAAGGTAGGCGATAAGCTTACCTTATTTTTTTCTTGTAATTGTAGTGTAAGTATGATATAATAATTATTATGTAACTTGATTTGGATGTTTATTACTAAATAGTGGAAAATGCAAATATAACTGACTCAAATAAGTTATAATATAAAATAGAAAAGGAGGATTTGATATGTTTGAATTAAATTCTAAAAACATAAAGAAAATTCTAATTATAATAACATACACTATATTATTGTGTTTTGCTTGTGTTAAATTCAACCTTGTTTTAAAAGGATTAGGATACATTTTAAATCTATTAAAACCATTTTTATTTGGATTTTGTATTGCCTTTATTCTTAATATACCATTAAGTAAAATAGAAACAATGATGACTAAAAATAAAGGAAAAAAGAAAAATAAAAAAGGCAAAGAAAATATAAAAACACAACAAGAAACTACTCAACCTAGTAAAAAAACTAGAACAATTTCTTTAGTTTTGTCACTAGCTATAGTTTTAGGAATAATATTTTTAACATTATTTTTAGTTATTCCAGAGTTTATAAATACTATAAGTATGTTTAAAGATAGCATACCAACCGCTTTTAATAATTCTAAGGAATGGCTGGAAGAAGTTATGAGAAATAATCCAAACTTCATAGAGAAAATAAAAAGCTTTAAACCAGATTGGCAACAATTAGATCAAAATGTAACTGATTGGATAAAAGGTGCAGCAACAGGAATTATAGGAGTATCTGTAGATTTTGTTATAGGATTCTTTTCTGGCGTTATAAATTTCTTTATGGGATTTGTTTTTGCAGTATATATGCTTATGCAAAAAGAAAAATTAGTAATGCAATTTAAAAAGCTATTAAAAGCATATATACCAGAAGAAAAATGTAAAAAGTTATTTTATGTTGGAAGAATAACTAATGATACTTTTAAAAAATTCTTTGGAGGTCAATTTATAGAAGCAATTCTTTTAGGAGTGTTATGCTTTATAGGAATGCTAATATTTAAGATGCCATATGCTTTAACAATTTCTGTACTTGTTGGAGTAACAGCACTTATACCTTTCTTTGGAGCATTTTTTGGAACTATAATTGGTGCAATATTGATACTTGCAGTAAATCCAACTCAAGCTGTTTGGTTTGTGATTTATATAATAGTACTTCAACAAATTGATGGAAACTTATTTTATCCAAAGATAGTTGGAGATTCGGTTGGACTACTAGGTATTTGGGTAATGCTTGCTGTTATTGTTGGAGGAAACAGTCTAGGAATAATAGGAATGCTTATTGGTGTACCAGTAGCTTCAGTAATTTATAAGTTAATTAAAGAATATGTAAATAATAAGAAAATAGAAGAATAAAGGAATTTTCAATCCTTTATTCTTTATTTTTTTTGTATTATGTGTTATAATAATTATGTTTTAGTATTCCAAATGATCGCTTGCTTTTGCAAGAGGAAAGTCCGGACACTATAGAGCAGGGTGCTAGATAACGTCTAGTGGAAGTGATTCTAAGGAAAGTGCAACAGAAAATTACCGCTATGTAAATAGTAAGGGTGAAAACGCGAGGTAAGAGCTCACGAGCAACTATGGAGACTTAGTTGCGGTGTAAACCCCACCTAGTGCAACGCCAGAATAAAACGTTAAGGTTGCTCGCTAAGTTTTGAGTTGGCGGCTTGAAATATATAGCAATATATATTCTAGATAAATGATCATTAAATACAGAATCCGGCTTACGGAATGCTAAAACACCACAAATATCCTATATAAAGTAAAGATTAAATTTTACTTTATATAGGAACTTTTTTTATACTTAAATTGACATATTTACAATATAGTGGTATTATATTAGGCAACATAATAAATTATAGCTCATATTTAATAAAAAGGAGGGATAATTATGAATAAAAAATTTAATGGATTTAGGTGCTCAATTTGTAAACGTCCAATTTACCGGGAATACAAAAATCTTAATGTTAAAGGAAGGATTGATATGTCCAAGTTGTCAAAGTGAACTTAATTTGTACTATATTAATGAACTTTTTAGAATGTCTGATGCTTTAGAAGAAATGGCAGATGAATATTATGGAATAGAAGAAGTAGAAGACTATTGCAATAAAATTGACGAAAAAGTTAACAACAAAGTAGTTGAAAATCCAAAAAAAGTAAATAACTCAACTACAATAAATGTATATGATATATACAAAAAAGTAACTAAAAATGTTATAGGACAAAATAAACAAATAAAAAATATATTATCTATTTTAGTAAAAAATGGTCTTACAAATAATCCACATTTTAAAAGTAATATATTTTTGATTGGTGGAACTGGAAATGGAAAATCTGAGACAATTAAGCAAATTGCCAAATTATTAGATAAACCATACGTCATAGAAGATGCTTCAAAATATACTCAAGAAGGATATGTTGGAGATAGTGTAGAAAACGCTTGTGCCAAGTTAATATCTGAAGCAAATGGAGATATATTAAAAGCAGAACATGGAATAATTATATTTGACGAAATAGATAAGAAAACAGATAACGGAGACAGAAGTGGAGTTTCTACAACTAGTGTTCAAGATAGTCTATTAAAGATGCTTGAAGGAGTTAAAGTGCAGACATCTCAAGGTAGTATAAATACAGAGTTAATTACTTTTGTTTTAATTGGTGCGTGCGAAAATGCGTACAAAGAAAGAGAAAAAAGACTAAAAGGAAAAGGAACAATTGGATTTTCAAAAGAAGAAGAAAAACAAATAAAAGATGAAATGAAAAATCCAAATTTCATTCCACAAGATCTAATTAATGCTGGATTTAAAAGTGAGTTTATTGGTAGAATAGATGCAATTGTAGAATTTAACAAAATGGATGAAAAAATAGCCACTAAGATAATTAATGAATCAGAAATATCTATATTTAATATGTTTATAAAAGAACTAAAAAATATAAATGTAGATGTAGTTATGGATAGAGAAAAAATAGTCCAAGAAATTTCTAGAAGAGCAATCCAATTAAATACTGGAGCTAGAGGAATTAGACAAATAGTAGTAGAAATGTTTGAAAACATTTATGCAGATTTAATTGTAAGCAACTTAAATACAAGGCAAAAATACGAATGTCATATATATAAAGAAACTGTATATGATAATACTAAGTTTAAACTTGTAAAAGTTAAACAAGTATAAAAAGCAAAAAAACTTGAAAATTATTTTTTTCAAGTTTTTTTTATTTATTATTTATTAGCTATTATTCATGTATAGTATTTTTAGCATCTTTGTTTTCTAAAGAAATATTTATTAGTTGATTACTAACTTTTAATTCACATTTACCAAGATCTGTTGAATAAGATTGATTTACTAAAATTCCTTCGTCACCATAAATGTTTTTTAATTGTAGTGGTACTTTAGTATTATTTACAGATAAGGCAATATAGTATGTCCTTTCTTTTTCTATAGGAATTTCACCTGTAACAAAGTATGTTCTACCTACTATAGTATCGAAGAATCTTTTTTGTAAAAAGATGTTTGCAGTCTCTTCAATTTTCATCTCAGCAGCAATTTGTTGATTATCTTGATATAAACAAAGTATTCTAAAGTTTTCGGCTAATATATCGTTAAAATAACCATTAATAACAAGTTTATTATTAGCTATTTTTAATGAACTTATTTGAAAACTATAGCTTGCTATATTTTCTATAATTCTTCCTTTAATACAGATGTTATTTTTACTATCCATATAAATTATTTTCTTTATATCATAATCTCTGCTTTTAAACATCAACATCATAGCTAGCATGTAATAGCTACTGTAGTTATATGAGATTATAATGTCGTCATCAACGTAAGATAAAATCTCTTCACAAATCTTATAAAAACTATTCAATTTGTTTTTGCTTATAAAATTTGGAGTATCTAGTCTTTTTACAATATTATATATGAAAATATATTGTAGAAATTCAGGAACTTTTTTAAACTTCTTTTTAGATTCTTTTAGTAGTCCTTTATAAACAAATTCTAAAGTATCAACTAACCAATCTTCTGCATATTCGTTTGTATTTGTTATAGAATTATTTGAAAATCTTTTTCTATAATAATATACTGCATCTGTTGGTGAAATAAATCCAAATTTAGGATTTCTTAAATATAAAGTTGTGTTAAAGTATAAATCTTCAGCTAATTTTAAATTAGTATTGAATTTATTTGTTTCGAAAATTTCAGCTCTATAAAAAGAAGCTGCAGAAGAAAATACATAATCTTGAGGTGATTCTTCTAAATCTATAACTTTAGATTTATTACCGAATTTTATGTATCTGTGGTAAAGACCTTGTTGGCGTTCTATACATTCAATAGGTAAAGTTACCATATCTATCTCACTGTGCTTTGAGAAAAAGTTATATACTTTTTCTAATGCATTTTCATGTAGTAAATCGTCTGAATCTAGAAAATTAAAAAATTTACCACTAGCTATTTTTATTCCTGCATTTCTTGCAGAAGAAGCTCCACCGTTAGTTTTATATATGTATTTTATATTTTGTGGATATTTTTTTACGTATTCTTTGCATATAACTGCTGAGTTATCTGTTGAACCATCATCTACTAGAATTATTTCAGTTGTTTGTAAGAAGCCAATTGATTGATTAATAACTGATTCTATAGTTTCTTCTAGGTATTTTTCAACATTATACACAGCAATTATTATTGAAAATTTCATTTCATTCATATCTTTCACCCTAATTTAATTTCTAATAAAATCATATATACAGATGTACATATGATTTCATTTGTTGTATAATTGTTAGCGTAATTTTATCACAAAAAATGATAGTAGTCAATTGCATTAAATTTGCACAGAATTATTTGAAGTATTCACTAAAAGTATTGTTGTCATGTTCTACTAGTTCATTTAAAATGTTTAATCTTGTATCTAGTTTATCTGCTTTTATTCTGTTTAAAATACACATTTTATATTGTGGGTATTTAAAACATAAATAATATAGTTTAGATATTTCCATAAGTAAATCTGTCATTACAGTTCCAGAGATTTCTTGAGTAGTATTGCTGTTTTCTACACGTCTATATGTAAAGAAACAACTGCCTAAATAATCATATGATTTACACTTACATAAGCACTCAAGAGTAAAGTTTACATCTTCATATGCTGTATTTTCTGTAAATCTTGTAGTACCAATTAAATCTCTTTTAAAGCATTTTGTTGTACATCCTAAACGTTTTGTTTTTTCAAGTTTTTCTGCTATTGAATTTCTATCTTCTAGTATTGTTCTTTTCTTTCCAAAATTATCTTCTTCAAAATCAAAGAAAACAATGTCTTTTCCGTCTATAATTTTGTCTAATTTTTCAAATACTTCATTAGAATATAAGTAATCATCACTATCAACAAAAATAATGTATTCTCCTTGAGCAGCATCTATTCCTACGTTTCTAGCCCCACCAGCTCTTTTTCTATTAGTTCTTAAAAGTTTTACATCATAGTTTTTTATTATATCTAGACTGTTATCTGTACTACCGTCATCAATTACTATTACTTCGTACATATCTTTACTAAGTGTTTGATTAAAAATACTATCTAAGCATTCTTTTACATATTTTTCTTTGTTGTAATTTGGTATTATTACTGAATATTTATACATATTAAATTCCTCCTTGATTAAGTATATTAGTCCAATCTTTCAATATATCATCATTAGACCATTTAAATTTAGACAAGTTTTTTTTGTATTTATGTTTGTTATTTAAAATTAAATCTATTTTATTATCATATGAGGTTGTATCTTCACGGCTTAAGATTAGACCATTTTCATTATCTTTTATTTGTTCATATGCTGCTTCAAAATCTGTTACAATACATGGTATACCTAAGATTTTAGCTTCTGTTATTACTAATCCCCATGTTTCTGTATCACTTAAAAGTACTAAGTAATCACATTGTTTTATGATATTAAATGGATTATCTACAAAGCCAGTAAATACAAAGTAATCTCCTAATTTTTCACATTGTTTTTTAATTTCCATTTCCTTTTCAGCGTAGTAATTTCCACCTACTATGTACCATTTAAAATCTATGTTATGCTTTATTAGATATTTTGCAAGTTCAATTTGTCTGCCCATTCCTTTTTCATAGCATACTCTTCCTACAGATACAAGAGTTAACGTATGACTTAAATCTAAATTTATTTTTTCTTCAGATTTATTAATAATATCTTCAACATCCATAACATTATATATTACTTCTATTTTATCTTTTATTCTAGGACCATATTCTTTGGCTAAAAGCATATTTTTAGTTGTTTGACTTACGGTAATTATAGTATCAACTACACTATAGAATCTTTCATCTGTAAAAATTGCATTTTCTTTGCTACCAAAATAATGAAACCATAAAATAGTTCTTTTTCTTTTTATGATGTCGTTTATTTCTAATGCTTTTTTATTTGGAGAACAAAGTATAAGTACATCTAATTCTTCATGAAAGTTCTCATCAACCTTTACAACCTTTGCATAATTACTGTAATTATCCAATACATCTTGACTTGAGCTTTCGTCTGTATAACCTATGTATATTTCAAATCCATGTAATTTTTTTATTAGGTTTAGTATAGCTATTTCAGTACCACCAATATAAAATAATGGTCTAAAAAACATTATTTTCTTCATATATTTTTGCTCCTTATTACTGCAAAGATTGTATCATCTTTTATATTTTTTAGCAATACTACTTTAACTAGAATAAAATATAAAAAATATGGCTAAAATAACTATTGAAAAAATAACTAGTAAAATACAAAAAAATACAGCAGAATATTATGGTATATGAAATGAAATAAATGTCAATTATATTGACTTTTATTTCTTTTTATAATAAAATCTTAAGTAGTATTAATTTTAAAAGATTGGAGGTCTTTTTATGGAATTTAAAGCATTAGAAGGAAAAAAAGTAGAAATTAAGGTAGGAGACAATACATATTTAAGACATGCTATTGAAACACACTATGTTCAATTAGGTGAAAGCTATGTTGATTTAATTAAAAAATATGTTGAACCTATATATGAAGAAGGTGATATAGTTTCCATCAGTGAAAAAGTAATAAGTCTTTGTCAAAGAAGAATTGTATATAAAAAGGATGTTAAAGTATCAGGACTTGCAAAATTTTTATCAAAATTTGCAATGAGAAGTGATGCAGGTGTTGGGGTAGATAACCCATACAAAATGCAATTTGCAATAAATCTTTGTGGACCTATGAAAGTATTATGGGCTGCTATAGCAGGAGGAGTATGCAAACTATTTGGTAAAAAAGGAGTATTTTATGAAATAGTTGGACAAGAAGTTAGTGGACTAGATGGTTTCTATGGAAATGTATTTTCAGATTACGCTGAATTTGGTATAAGAATTCCAGATAATTCAACAGGAGTTTGTAATGAAATTTATCAAGCTACAGGTGTAAAATGTATGATAGTTGATGCAAACGACTTTAACGTTGAAATATTAGGAAAGGCAGATGCTATAGAAGAAAGTGAAGCTGAACTAAAAGGAATGATAAAAGACAATCCTTGTGGTCAAGCTAAAACTTTAACACCAATGGTTTTAATTAGAAAACAAAAATAATTTGGAAGAGAGGTTGAATTATGAGTAGTTTATTAAAAATGAACAAATTTGAGGTTATAGATTTACCTGGAATGAATACGTTAGCTTTTTTAGTAGATAGAGATTATGAAGCTTATAGTCAAGGATATGCATTTTTATCACTAGAAAAATTAAGAAGTGTCGAAGTTCGTGAGGACGGGCAAATAAAAAAAGTATTTAATGTCTTAATTGAAGACCCAGAAGATGAAGATGATATCGTATTATTGACTTTAACAGATAAAAAAGCAATTTTACGTATTGGTGTATTAGACAGTTCTGGATTTCAAACAGAAGATACAAGTATATCATTAAGCTATGGAACAATATACAATTCTGAAGGAATAGAGTATAGAGATGTTGCATATACACCAGATATGAAGAGAAACTTTTCAATAATAGATTCTCAAACAGGAGAAGAGGTAAAACCATCTCTTTATAGAGATGAAAATGGTAATGTAAAAGGAAGATGTAAAATCATGCCTAACAGACCATATATAGTTTTAGAAGTAACAATGGACGACGAAGCGATAGCTAAACATCTTTTAATGGAAGAAGAGATGAACACTAACGCTAGTATTGTATAAGGAGGGATAATAAATGAGAGCACCAAAAAGATCATTAATAAAGGAAGAAGATTCAAAACTAAAAATAAGAGCTACAACAGAAATGCCTGAACTTGATAGAGAAGGAAAAATGAATTTGAAAACTATTGATGATGTTGAAATAAGTAACGGGAAAGTTAAAAAAGGACAATCAAAAGAAGACAGAGAAATACAACAATAGTATTGTCATAAAATAGTGAGGGAGATAAGATGAGAAAATTTTTTGAGGACTTTAAACAAAAGGCACCAATACTAATTGTATTAGCTTTGGTTGCATCTGTAGTTCTTGGTGGTGCGTTAACTAAATCAATAGCTGATGCAAAAGCAGCAGGATCTGATTCACTAATTTTTGATGTTATCAGTACTGTACTTGGTAACATTACTCAAATGTCTTTCTTTTCTGGTATATTTGCAGACTTTGGTACATTTTTACATATAACATTTTGGATATTTGCTATAGTATTTATGCTATATTTTACTGCATATTATAAAAATAGCAATAAGAGTGAATATGAAGGAAGAGAAAATGGTTCTAGCCAATGGAGTGATGGTGTTGAAGATTATAAACATGACTCTAGTGGAAGAGAAATCCTAAATAAAAAACAAGGTTTTATACTTAGTACAAAACACTATTTAGGAACAGATTTGAAAAAAGTTGGTATAAACAAGAATATCCTTGTTGTCGGTGGATCTGGATCTGGTAAAACTGCATGTTATATTAAACCTAATATAATGCAATGTTTAGGATCATATGTAATAACAGACCCTAAAGGAGAACTATATAAAGAAACATCAAAATTCTTACAAAGAGAAGGATATGATGTTAAAGCATTTAACTTGGTAAATCCAAAGTATAGTGATTTTTACAACCCAATCACTAATATATGCTCAGAACAAGATGTAGATACAATATCACATATACTTGTACAAGGAGCAAAAAAAGAAGGTGGCGGAAGTGAAGATCCATTCTGGGATGATACAGCAAATATGCTAATTAGTGCTACTATATATTATGTAATATCTGTTTTACCTATTGAACAACAAAACATAGGAAGTTGTTTGAATATCATACGTCAAGGTGGATCAGACAATAGTATATTTGATAAATTATTTATAGACGATTTAAAACCAGATCATCCTGGAAGAAAAAGCTATGAATCATTTAAGACTGCTGCAGATAAAACAATGCAGAGTATAGTAATTTCATCAATTTCTAAAATGCGTGTTTTTGATTCAGCTCCAATTCAAAAAATAACATCAACAAACAGTATAGATTTTAGAAGTGTAGCTAAAAAGAAAACAGCTATTTTCGTTATAACATCAGCAGCTGAAAGTACATATGATTTCGTATCAACAATGTTCTTTAGCCAGATGTTTTCAATACTATATAAACAAGCTGATGATTATGGATCAAGACTACCAAATCAAGTATATTTCTTACTAGATGAGTTTGCAAATATTGGACAAATACCAGATTTCCAGAAAAAACTTAGTACAACTAGAAGTTTAGGTATCAGTATATCAATAATCGTTCAGTCTTTAGACCAATTAGAGTCTTTATACAGAGAATCATATGAGAATATACTAGGTAACTGTGATACACAATTATTACTTGGTACTAACTCACAAAAAACTGCAGAATATTTTTCTAAGAGTTTAGGACAAACAACAATTAAAATAGTGCAAAAATCTGTTAGTAAAGATAAAGATGAATCTAAAAAACAAGGTGTATCTATTAGTACTCAAAAACAAGCAAGAGATCTTATGACTGTTGATGAAATAAGAAGAATGGATAATAATAAAGAAATTCTTATGGTTAGAGGATTAAAGCCAATACTTGCAAATAAAGCTTGGTATTTTAAATTTCATCCAAAGCGTGATATTATTGAACCATTAAAAATAGATAATATAAGTGAAATGCCTTTACCAGAAGAAAAGCCATATTCATTCTTTAATGTTCAACAATACTTAATAGATAGAAAGAAAAGAGCTCAAGAAATTCTTAAATCTAGACAAAAAGAAGTTGAAGTTGATACATCAAGTACAACAACTACTTCTACTAGTACTACAACTTCTAAAGCTTATACAACTTATGAAGAAAATAAAAATAGAGGACCTGAAATAGATAATAGACCTCTAGCAGATGGATTAGGAGATCTTTCATATAACGATTTATATGAAAATACAGATAATAACCCTATAGCGGGCTCTAAAAAGAATAGCAAAGCAAATAATGACGAATATGATTTACAAAATGAACTTGAATCTAAGTTTGATAAATTATTTGGAAGTAGCTCAAAAAAGAATAATGATGATTATTAATATTAAAAGCTTATGATGAATTTTGTCATAAGCTTTTTTCATACATTTTTTCTTGTAAAAAATAATTAGATATAGTATAATTTACATATAAGCGGAGGATAGTATGGATAAGGTAAAAGGAATATCTATAATAATCATTGCTGTTGTGTCAGTAATAGTAACAGTTTTAGTAGCAAATGTACTTCTTGACACTACAGGAAAAGTTAATCAAGGAAATTTTAGAATAAATGATGTTACAGTAGAATCTACTGCTAATGTAACAGAAGTTCAAGATAAAGACACTAAAATAGAAAATTTATCTGGTTTAGTTTTTGATGTTTCACAGGTAAATGCTATTTCTATATTAGTTGAATCAAATGTAAAAGCTAGTAAAATTAGCATTGAAAATTTAGTGGTTACTGAGCCAGAATTAAAAGGAAAGATGAATATTTGTCAAAAAGATCATGATAAATATGATATAACCCCAGAGCTTACATCAGTTCCTATTTATTTAGAACAAGAAGATGGAAAATATATAATTAGACTTTTAATAGATAATGATGATGTAGTGACAGATAAAAGCGTTGGTGACGATATAACTAAGATAAAATATGATGCAGATATATTTAATGTATTAGGAATAAGTGTAACACAATTACAGTTTAATGTTACTTTTGATTTAGTAATAACAGATGAAGCTGGTCAAACAGTAAAAACTAATATGAGTTTTGTGATGCCAACAGATGAAACATTAACTGCTGGAATGTCAATTTTAAGACATGATGCATCTAAATTTTTATTTACTAAAGTAAAATAATAAAATTATATAAAAAAGATATTGAAAAAACGTAGAATATATTGTATAATAATCTTATGCCAAGCGATAGAGTACTGTGAACCTTGTCAGATCCGGAAGGAAGCAGCAATAAGCAATATACTCTATGTGCTTGGTTTTTTGTTGTTTAGGAGGAAAAAAGTGGGATATATAGCATTATACAGAAAGTACAGACCAAATACTTTTGAAAATATAATTGGTCAAGAAAATGTAACAAGAATACTTAGAAATCAAATAAAAAATGGAAAAATATCTCATGCATATTTGTTTAGTGGTACAAGAGGTACAGGTAAAACTAGTGCTGCTAAAGTATTTGCAAGGGCAATAAACTGTCTTAACCCAAAAGATGGTGAACCTTGTAATGAGTGTGAAGTATGTAAAGGAATTTTAAATGGAAATATTACAGATGTTATAGAAATGGATGCAGCTTCAAATAACAGTGTAGAAAATATTCGTCAAATTAGGCAAGAAGTGGTATATGCAACTGTTGATGTAAAATATAGAGTATATATTATAGATGAGGTACATATGCTTACAACAAGTGCTTTTAACGCACTACTTAAAACACTAGAAGAGCCACCAGAAAATGTAGTATTTATACTTGCAACAACTGAACAACATAAAATACCGGTTACAATTTTATCTAGATGTCTTAAGTTTGATTTTAACAGACTTACAGAAGAAGATTTATACAAGAGAATAACTTATGTACTAGACTGTGAACATGTAAAATATGAAGAAGAAGCTTGTAGATATATAGCAACATTAGCAGATGGTGCGGCTAGAGATGCTCTTAGTATATTAGATAGATGTATATCTGAGACAGAAGATGTATTAAGATATGAGGATGTACAAAATATTGTAGGTGCAATAGACAAAAAAGTTATTCAAAAAGTTGTTGAAAACGTTTTAAATTATGACTCAATAAATGCTATATCTGCAATAGATGAAGTTATTAAAAAAGGTAAAGATTTAAGACAATTTACTTTTGAACTTACAACAGAGTTCTTAAATAGATTAATAGCAGATAGTCAAAATACACAAAGATATGTTCAGATAATTGATAGATTATCTAGTTTAGATAATGATTTAAAATCTACAACAAGAAAAGAAATAGTTTTAAAAGCATGTATTGTACAGCTTTGTAATGCACATCAGATATCTGAATCAACACCTGCACAAGGCGGACAAATAGATAAAATTTATATAAAGAAAATAGAAAATTTAGAAAATGAAATAAAGAAGTTAAAAGAAAGTATTGGCAATAACAATGTTGTTGTTGAAAGAGTGGATAAAGAAGCTTCAAAGCCAAATATAAACATTAGTGCTAAAAAAATTACTAATGAAACAGAGGATGTAAGTGAAGAAAAATTAACTGAATTTCCTAATACAGAAGAATTGAAAAAAGCAGTTATTGAAAAAGGAAAGATAAAGTTGTATTCTGCTTTAGCTGGAGCAAAAGTATATGTAGATGATGTTGTAAGAATAATAACAACTAATTCATTTGGATATAAACTTTTAACTTTAGATGAAAATGCAGAAGTTATGGCGCAAATATTATATGAAAAATATAAAATTAATAAGAATATAATATTAGAATTAAAAACAGAATCAGGAGAATCTGTATCTAAAATTGAAAAAATATTTAAAGATAATAATATAGAATATACTAAATTAGATTAAACTTGAAAAATAGGATAAAGTATAATATAATACTTTTTGTGAAAGGATGGATGAAAATTATGGGAAGTAAATATGGCGGATTTCCAGGCGGAGGCATGGGAAATATGCAAAACTTATTAAAACAAGCACAAAAAATGCAAGCAGACATGCAAAAGAAACAAGAAGCAGTTGCTGCAAAAGAAATAGAGACTTCAGCTGGTGGAGGAGCTGTTGTAGTTAAAGCTACAGGAGATAAAGTTATAAAAGAAATAATAATAAAAAAAGATGTTGTAGACCCAGATGATGTTGAAATGCTACAAGATTTAGTTTTAACAGCTGTAAATGAAGCTTTAAAGAAAGCAGATTCAATGATGGAACAAGAAATGGGATCATTTAATATTCCTGGATTATTTTAGGTGATAATATGTATTCAGATACAGTTAACAAATTAATAAATCAATTTGAAAGACTTCCTGGAATTGGACATAAGAGTGCTGTAAGATTAGCTTTTTATATCTTAGAGTCACCAAAAGAAGTAGCTGAAGAAATGTCTAAAACTTTAATTGAAGCAAAAGAAAAAGTAAAGTTTTGTTCTGTATGTTTTAATTTAACTGAAAAAGATCCATGCGATATTTGTTCAGATAAAAAAAGAGACGATTCAACAATTTGTGTTGTGGAAAATGTTAAAGATGTTGTAGCAATGGAAAAAACACATGAGTATAGAGGATTATATCATGTGTTACATGGCTCTATTTCTCCTATGAATAATATTTCAGCTGGAGATATAAAGATAAAAGAATTACTTCAAAGATTAAGTGATGATAAAATAAAAGAAGTAATTCTTGCTACAAATCCAACTGTTGAAGGAGAAGCAACAGCTATGTATATATCAAGATTAATAAAGCCACTTGGAATTAGCGTAACAAGAATTGCTCATGGAATTCCAGTTGGTGGAGACCTTGAATATACAGATGAAATAACACTTATAAAAGCGCTTGAAGGAAGAAGAGAAATGTAAATAGGTGCTTGCACCTATTTTTTTAGGAGTAAATTATGAAGATAGGATTTTTTGATTCGGGATTAGGTGGCTTAACAGTATTAAAAGAAGCTATAGAAAATGAAAATTTGAGAGAAGAAATTGTATATCTTGGAGATACTAAAAACACACCATATGGTGTAAAAGATAAAGAATATGTAAAAGAAATAATAGAGGATAACATTAAGTATCTTGTTGAACAAGGTTGTAATCCAATAGTTATAGCTTGTAATACAGCAACAAGTTTATGTATAAAAAACTTAAGAAATGAGTATCCTGATGTTTGCTTGATAGGAACGGAACCTGCAGTAAAAGTAGCTGTCGATTCAAATAGTAATAAAAAGATATTAGTTTTGGCAACTAGTATTACTGTAAGAGAAGAGAAGCTCCATAATTTAATAACAAATTTAAATGCAGAAGATAAAGTGGAACTTGAACCTGCAGATAAGTTGGTTACTTTTGCAGAAAACGTTAATTGTAGAGAAATGTCAGAAGAAATAGAAGAATATATAGCTTCTATTTTAGAAAAATACAATCTAGAAGAGTTTAGCCATATAGTTTTAGGTTGTACACATTTTCCTCTATTTAGAGAAAATTTTAAAAGAGTTATAAATAATATAGATAAAAAATTAAATATAGAAATTGTAGATGGTGCAAAAGGAATATCAAATAATTTAATTAACCATTTGAACCAAATGAAAAAAGACAAAAAATATATTTCAAGTAAGTATAGTGTTACAATTGTTACAACTAGCAAAAGTGAAAGTTTTGAAAAGAGAGCTGAACAAATACTTGATCATGAAAATATTGAGTTTAAATATAAATTACAATAAAATTACAGAAAAATTTCAATAAATAGTAGCAATATTTTTTTTAACGTGATATAATTAGTTCAGTTTTATAAGAGTTGATGAGGTGTATATATATGAATGACAAAAAAATCTTAATAGTAGATGACGAGAAGGCAATAGTAGATATATTAAAATTTAATCTTGAAAAAGAGGGATTTACTACTACTGTAGCATATGATGGTGAAGAAGCTATTAAAATAGCATTATCTGTTAATCCAGATTTGATATTATTAGACTTAATGTTACCAAAGATTGATGGATTTAATGTATGTAAGAAATTAAGAAAAAGCTTAGTTTGCCCAATAATAATGTTAACAGCTAAAGAAGAAGTTGTGGACAAGATTATAGGATTAGAATTAGGTGCTGACGATTATATGACTAAACCATTCAGCATAAGAGAAGTTATTGCAAGAGTAAAAGCTAATTTAAGAAAACATACTTTGCCTGAAGCTGAAGAAGATAAAAACTCTTCAAAAAATAAAATAAAAGTTAAGGATATGATAATTGATCCTGAAAGATATATAGCAATTGTTGGTGGAAAAACAATTGATTTAACTATAAAAGAATTCGAACTATTAAAATTATTATCTACAAATCCAAACCAAGTATTTACAAGAGAACAAATACTTAGAGGTGTTTGGGGATATGATTTTTATGGTGATGCAAGAACTGTTGATGTTACAGTAAGAAGACTAAGAGAAAAAATAGAAAAGAATTCTGCTGAGCCACAATATGTTCAAACAAAGAGAGGAATGGGATATTACGTCTCATTATAATGCAGAAAGTGAGTAAACAATGAAGGTTTCTATGAAAAAAATTATTAGAGCTATGAGTATAATTATGGTAGTTATAGTATATATAACTACCATAATTTTATCTAGTTCAGTTTTAGATACAAGTAATATATTTAATAAAAATAATATAATAGCACTAATTATTTTTGTAGCTGTAGCATATATTTGTTCTGTTATAGTTTCAAACAAGATAGTTCTACCTTTAAGAAAAATTGAAAAGGGTATGAGAGTAGTTAGTGAAGGTAAGCTTCCAGATGTATCAAGAATAAAGGAAAATGAAGATTTTAAAGAATATCATGATTTGATGGATGCATATGTTGCAATGCTTAAAGTTATAAAGAAAAATACTTTTGATTTAAATAGTCAACAAAGCAAAACAGAGATTATACTAGAGCATATGGCAGATGGTGTTATGGCTTTTTCAACCACAAAAGAAATTGTACATATGAATAAATCTGCTATGAGAATGTTAAACATAACAAATGAAGATGAAAACTTTGATACAATATGTCAAAAACTAAGTTTAAATATAGACTTTAGCAAAATAATGTATTTACCAAATTATCAAAGTGTTGAGATAAAGACACAAATTGGAGAAATGGCATTAAGCATTGTTTTTGCACCATTTTTTAGTGATGAACTAAGTCCAATGGGAATTATAATGATTATTAGAAATATAACAGATAGTGTTAAGACAGATAATGTAAGAAAAGAATTTGTTGCAAATGTTTCTCATGAATTAAAAACTCCATTAACATCAATAAGAGGATATTCAGAAACTATTATGAATGGAGACTTAACATATCAAGAGATCATAAAATTCTCAAAAGTAATAAATCAAGAAGCAAATAGAATGAGTAGACTAGTATCAGATCTATTACAACTTTCTAAAATGGATTACAATAGAGTAAATTGGAATAAAGCTACTTTAAATACAGTGGATATATTGAAAAAGGTATGTGAAAAAGTAAGATTTGAAGCAGAAGAGAAAAAACATAAATTAGAATTAATCTGTGCTGAAAATACACCTACAATATATGCAGACAAAGATTCTATTGAACAAATTGTAATAAACATTTTAACAAATAGTATAAAATATACTCCAGAAGGTGGTTTAATTAGAATTTATGCAGGACCAATAGACAATAGAGTATATATAAAAGTAATAGATAATGGAATAGGAATTCCACAAAAAGACTTAGGAAGAATTTTTGAAAGATTTTATAGAGTAGATAAAGCACGTTCTAGAAAAATGGGTGGAACAGGTTTAGGTTTATCTATTGTTAAGGAAATGGTAGATAGAAATAATGGTACTATTAATATAGATAGTAAACTTAATGAAGGAACAGAGGTAACAATGACTTTCCCTGTAAATAGAGAATAGGAGTAAATATGAAATTTTTTGATACACATGCACATTATAATGATGAAAAATTTAATGGAATTGTAGACGAAACATTAAATGAGTGTTTTGATATAGGCGTTGAAAAAATCAACGTAGTAGGATATAATGTAGAAAGTTCAAAGAGTGCAATAGAGTTATCTAATAAATATAGTAAATTATATGCTGTAATAGGTATTCATCCAAGTGATGTAGAAAAATGCACAGTTGATGAAATTGAAAAACTATATAATGAATATAATAATGGAAAGATAGTAGCAATCGGTGAAATTGGATTAGATTACTATTGGGTAAAAGATAATAAAGAAAAGCAAAAAGCTTTATTTATTGAACAAATAGATTTAGCAAATAAACTAAAGCTACCAATTGTAGTTCATAGTAGGGATGCATCTCTTGATACATATTTAACATTAAAAGAGCATCCAGCTAAATATGGTACTTTGCTTCATTGCTTTTCACCTACTGAAGATTTAGTAAGGTTAGTAATAGAAAATGGATATAAAGTTGCTTTTGGTGGAAATATAACGTATAATAGAGCTAAATCATTTAAACGTTATATGGACATGCTACCAGTAGAGCAAATAGTAATTGAAACAGATTGTCCATATCTTCCGCCTGAACCTTTAAGAGGAACAGTAAATACATCAAAAAATCTACCAATTATTTTAAATAAATTGGCAGAATATAAAAATATTGATGTAGAAGAATTAGCTAAAATTGTATACCGAAATTCGCTTGAATTTTTCAATATAAAAGAGTAAGAAATATTTCTTACTCTTTTTTCTTACACTAATGTATTACAGTAAAAATAGAATAATACAAATGTTAAATAAAACAGAATGCTTAAATGAAAATTACAAACTGTTTGACGAACAAAAAATACGGATAAGCATATATCTATAAAAAATGATATTAGGCATAACCAAAATGCAAATATAAAATTAGCAAATTTAAAAAGTAATAATGAAGAAAGCATTACCAATAGTATTAAGACTAAATATATAGCAGCAATAATTAATATATTAGATTGACTATCTATGGTTTTAGAATAAACATATATGCTATAACCTAATAATATATAAAAAATAGGATATATTAGTTTTAGGCTAATATAGTTTTTAGTTATACTGTGTATGTTTATTTTTAAGTTAGATATATCTAAACATATAAGAGAATGTATAATCAAACAAATAAATGTTAAAGTAAGTATAAAGGCGAATACTTTAGCATAATATGTGAATATTTTCAATTCGAATCACCATATATATTATGTACAAAAAAATAGAGTAATATTTATATATTACTCTACATATCCAATATATGGTAAGTTTCTATATTTTTCATTATAGTCTAATCCATATCCTATTACGAACTTATCTGGAATTTCAAAACATGTATAGTCTGGATTTAAATCCACAACTCTACGTTCTTTTTTGTCTAGAAGTGTACAGATTTTTACACTCTTAGGAGATTTTTTTAGTAAATAACTTTTTAGAAAACTTAATGTTCTTCCAGTATCTATGATGTCTTCTAGTATAATAACATTTTTATTTGTTATATCTGTTGAAACGTCTAAAGTAAAATTAATTTTACCAGAGCTTTCTGTACCAGAATAACTTGAAACTTTTACAAAGTCCATAATTGTTGAAAGTGATATATTCTTAGCAAGCTCTGTTGTAAAAAATACAGCACCTTTTAGAGTACATATAAGGACAATTTCTTCATTTTCATAGTCTTTTTCTATTTGCTTAGCTATTTCTTTAATACGATTTTGAATTTCTTTCTCACTAATTAAAACTTTAATGTTCATAGAATATCCTCCTTGTGTGCTAGAATTATATCATAAACATAATATATAAACAACTAAAATTAGACTATTTATGATATGGTAAAAAGTATAATTGGTTGACATAAAGGTAAAAAAATGGTATAATATTGGTGGAGCTTTGATAAAATAGCATATTTTTTAAATAAAAAAATGGAGGTGTGTATATGAAAGAAAAGCTAAGGAAAGTGATTTCTTCAAACTTCGTATTTTATGGAGCGGTTTTAATTATTATCATTGCAGCTGGGTATTTCTTTTATGCCTATAGACATGCAGATGAAGTTAAAGTGGAAAGCTTAAAAGAGGAATCGGCATATCCGGTATATAGTGGCAGAAATGTTTATGAGTACTGGAGAAGTACTTTGTCTGAAAATCAGCAAGTGCTTTATGATGAAATTAAAGAGACAGAATTACAGTTTAAGAAAGAATTCTCAACACAAGCAAAAGGAGAGATAACACAAAATGATTTAAGTGAGACTTTCACTGCAGTTAAGCTAGATCATCCAGAGATTTTCTGGATTAATACGTATAACAATAGCTTAACGTTGAAAGATACTGTAAACAAAAATAGAAAAATTGAGATTATATACAAGTATAATCTTAGTGAAGCTAAAGAAATAAAGTCAGAAATAGAAAAAAGCTATCAACCAATAATTGATGGTGCAATGCAACAAGAAAATGACTTTAAGAAAATTAAGTATGTCCATGATGAATTAATTAAGCTAGCTACATATCAAATGTATGAAGATGACCAAATACATGACTATCAAACAATTATCTCAATTTTTAGAGATAAAAAGACAGTATGTGCTGGATACACACATGGCTTTAAATTTATTATGGATAAATTGGGGATAGATTCTGTGTCTGTGATGGATGCTGTAAACGATGATCCTATGGAAAATCATATTTGGAACATGGTAAATCTTTATGGCAAATGGTACAACTTAGACATAACCTATGATAGACATTACACTGAAGGAGAGGTTGTAGCATACAATTATTTTCTAAAAGATAACGATACATTTTATGTAAGTCATAAAATGCCAAAAAATATCCCAGAAAATTAGCAAAAGGAGTAAGTAATAACTTACTTCTTTTTTTATTCAAATAAAGAAAAGTATCAATCAATAAGGTTACATAACTTTACTTTTTGCCTAAAATATGGTATAATAGAAATGTAGTGATTTTAAGGAGAAGAGACAATGGAAGATGCAAAAATAAATGTACTAATTAATGAAGAAAGATATGATGATGCAATAGAGCTAATGAAAGAAAAGTATGTAGATCTATTTGATAAAATGTTAAATGAAAAAAATGTAGAAACTCCTAAAAATAGGGATTTTTATTGTTATACAACTAAAATAATGAATGAGTATCCAAATCTTTTAGGATGTATACAAATGCTAAGAAAAGGCATAATAAATGAAGATTTCAGTTATTTAAATGAAATCGAATTATTAAAAAACACATATAATTTCATAAAAGTAAATCAAGAAGCTATATAATAAATGTAGCTTCTTTTTTTATTTTATTTTATTTATTTATATTTTGTGGTATAATTTTTTTACGGAGGAATGAGATATGAAATACTATGATGTAGATAAGCAAAAAGTTTTAGAATCACTTGAAACAAGTGAAGATGGATTATCTAGTGATGAGGCTAAAGCTAGACTCACAAGATATGGTGCTAACAAGTTAAAAGAAACAAATAAAAAAAGCAATATTTCAAAATTTTTTGATCAATTTAAAGATTTAATGATAATTATATTAATTGTAGCAGCTATCTTTTCAGCAATAAGTTCATACTTAAATCATGAAAGCTATACAGATACAATTGTAATTTTAGCAGTTGTAATAATTAATGCTATAATGGGATTTGTTCAAGAAATAAAGGCTGAATCTGCAGTAGAAAGCCTTAAGAAAATGACTACTCCTAGTGCAAAGGTAAAAAGAAATGGAAAGATAATGGTATGCTCTTCAGAAGATATTGTACCAGGAGATATAATTGAGCTTGAAGCTGGAGACAGAGTACCAGCTGATGCAAGAGTTATATGGGAAGTTGCTTCAAGTGTAGACGAGTCAATGCTTACTGGAGAAAGTGAAATGGTAAAGAAAAATCCAGATAGTGTTGATACTAATTCACAGATAAATGAAAGAACAAATATGATTTATTCTGGTTGTAATGTAGTATATGGAAAGATTACAGCTGTAGTTACTTCTACAGGTATGAATACAGAGCTTGGAAAAATAGCTTCTTCAATTCAAAAAGATAAAGAGGTATTATCTCCACTTCAAATAAAAATAAATAATATTAGTAAGGTACTATCTATTATAATAGCAATTATTATATGTATGCTTTTAGTATATGGTATTGTTATGAAAAATAGCATATTAGAAATAATAATGCTTTGTATTTCTTTAGCAGTAGCAGCAATACCAGAAGGGTTACCTGCTGTAATTACTATTGCATTATCATTAGGTACTACATCTATGGCTAAGAAAAATACTATAGTAAGAAAGATATCAGCAGTAGAAACACTAGGATCTATAGATGTAATTTGCTCAGATAAAACAGGTACTATTACTCAAAATAAAATGACAGTAAAGGAAGTAATATTTAATAATAAGAATTATAAAGTTGAAAAAGAACCAATAGAAAATAGTGATTTGTTAATTAACATGATGGTATTATGCAATGATACAAAAACTGACGATGAAGATAAAACTAATTTAATAGGTGATCCTACAGAAACAGCATTATTTAAATATGCTTTAGATAGAGGATATAATCCTAAGTATATAGTAGAATCTAACAAAAGAATAGGAGAAATTCCATTTGATTCAGATAGAAAAATGATGACTACTATAAATGAACTTAATGGTAAAATAGTTGTTATTACCAAAGGAAGTTTAGATTCGTTAGTAAGCAAGTGTAGTAATTATATAGAAAATAACGAAACATTTAAAATGTCAAAAGAAGAAATTGAGACAATACAAAAATTTGAGAAAGATATGGCACAAAAGTCTTTAAGAGTTTTAGGATTTGCGTATAAAGTAATAGATGAGTTACCAAAATCTCAAGAAGAAATTTTAGATCTTGAAGATGAACTAACTTTTGTTGGTATGGTTGGAATGATGGATCCGCCTAGAGAAACAGTAAAAGAGTCAATAAGAGTATGTAAAGAGGCCGGAATAAGACCTGTTATGATTACAGGTGATAGCTTAAGTACAGCTACAGCTATTGCAAAAGAAATTGGTATACTTGAAGAAGGTCATATGGCAATCGAAGGAAAGAAAATTGACGAGTTAAGTGATGAACAATTAATAAAGGAAGTTGAAAAATACAGTGTATATGCTAGAGTACAACCTGAACATAAGGTAAGAATAGTAAAAGCTTGGCAAGCTAAACAAAAGGTTGTTGCAATGACTGGGGATGGTGTTAATGATGCTCCAGCAATAAAACTATCACATGTAGGAATTGGTATGGGTAAAACAGGTACTGAAGTTACAAAAAGTGTAGCAGATGTAGTTCTTGTAGATGATAGTTTTAGTACTATAGTAGATGCTGTTGAAGAAGGTAGAAAGATTTATGATAATATTAGAAATGATATTATATATTCACTATCAAGTAACTTTGCAGAAATGATTATTGTTATAGCAGGATTATTAATGAAAGTAGAAATATTCTTACCAATTCATATTTTATATATAGACTTGGCTACTGATTCTATACCTTCTATATGTCTTGCTTTTGAAAAATCTGCAAAAGGAATAATGAAAAGAAAACCAAAACCTGTAAATAGACCATTCTTTACACCATTTATAATAGCAACACTTGCTATTTCAGCACTATTTGAAGGAATTTCTGGACTATTAGTATATCATTTTTCTAAATTACAATATGGAGCGGATATAGCACAAACTATGACTTTCTTATGTATTATTCTTCAAGAAATGGTATATGCAGTAAATTGTAGAAATCTTAAAGAGCCAATTGTAAAACAAGGTATATTTTCAAATAAAGCTATGAATATTGGTATGCTTATATTAATATTAATGCAAGTACTTGTATTTAGTACACCGATTGGAAGCTTATTTAAAATAACACCTTTAAATTTAACGCAAGTTTTAATTGTTGTTATTGTAAATATAGTAGCATTTCTATTCATTGAGTTATCTAAACCAATAATCAAAAAATTATTTAAAGATTAATAAATAAAAATAAATGTATATGTATGTAAAATTACTATACATTTATTTTTTTCTTTATTTTTATTGACTAATGATGTATAATTATTTAAGGAAAAAGGAGAATAAAAGACATGGCAAATAATAAGATTGTACCTATTACTCTACTTACAGGGTATTTAGGATCAGGAAAAACAACATTAATAAATCATATACTAAATAATCAAGAGGGATATAAAGTTGCAGTAATAGTTAATGATATCGGTGAAGTAAATATTGACGCAGACTTAATATCAAAAGGTGGAGTTGTTAATCAAACAGATGATAGCTTAGTACCTTTAACAAATGGATGTATATGTTGTACATTAAAAGTTGATTTAATGCAACAAATAGTAGATTTAATTAAAACAGGACAATTTGATTATATTTTAATTGAAGCTAGTGGAATATGTGAACCAATTCCAATTGCACAAACAATAACAGTCTTATCTGAATCAACTGAACAATATGGATTACCTAAGATATGTAGACTAGATAACGTTGTTTCAGTAGTTGATGCTTTAAGACTAGCAAGTGAATTTGGATGTGGTGAAAACTTAGTAAAAGAAGATATAGAAGATGAAGATATAGAGAATCTTCTTATTCAACAAATTGAATTTTGTAATATAATAATATTAAATAAAGTAGATGAAATATCAAAAGAAGAATTACAAAAAGTTAAAGCAATAATTAAGAAATTACAACCTAATGCACAAATAATAGAAACAAACTATGGTAAAGTTGATACAGATAAACTTTTAAATACAAATCTTTTTGATTTTAACAAAGCATCTGTTAGTGCTGGATGGGTTGAAGAACTTGAAAGAGATGACGTAGAAGAAGATGACGACGATGATGACGATCATGATCATGATCACGAGCACGAACATTCTCATCACCATCACCACGACGAAACTGAAACAGAAGAGTATGGAATAAGTTCTTTCGTATACTATAGAAGAAAACCTTTTAGAGCGAAGAAATTTGAAAAATTCTTAGATGAATTTCCAAAGAATATAATAAGAGCTAAAGGATTAGTTTGGTTAAGTGATGATGATTATATGTCTTATTGCTTCGAACAAGCCGGAAAACAAAAGACAATATCTGAAGCTGGCCAATGGATTGCAGCTGCACCAAAATCTGAAATAGATAAAATATTAAGATATAATCCAGATATTGAAAAAATATGGGATAAATCATGTGGCGATAGAATGAATAAAATAGTATTTATTGGAAAAGACATGAACAAAGAAGAAATAATAAAAAGATTAGATGAATGTCTATCAGAGATTTAGTATATGATTTTTTTAGAGTAGGTAAATTAAACCTACTCTTTTTCTATTGAACAATTTCTATAAATTATAGTATAATATAAACATATGTAGTATTAATCAATTAAATATTGCAATTAAGACAATGAGGTATGCGTATGAATTATTATGAAATTTTGGAAGTTAGTACAAATGCATCTAAAGAGGTTATAAAAAATGCATATAGAGCTTTGATAAAAAAATATCATCCAGATTCATATACTGGAGATAAAGAATTTGCTCAAGAAAAAGTAAAAGAAATAAATGAAGCATATGAAACTCTAATTGATGATGATAAAAGATTATTATATGACTATGATAATGGATTTAAAATAGATCCAAATGCACCAAAAGAAGAGGAGCAAATTACTGTTACATATGAAACAGAAGAACCCAAAGTAAAACAAGAAGAAAAAGCAAAGTTTGATATAAGGAGTTTCTTAAAAAATAAAAAGGCAGTTGTGTTTTCTGTAATAGTATTATTTATATGTGCTTTTTCTATTGGACTAATTATTGCAGGAAAGACTGGGGAAGATGTGGATAGTAACAAAGATACAACTAATGAAGTAGTAGAAAACAAGACTGTAGATAAAGAATATCATGAAAATAATAATACATATAAACAAAATAATAAAACTAATACGAATACAAATACTACAACTAAAGTAGAAGATAACAAGACAAATAATGATAATAAACAAAATACTATACCAAAAGATAATACAGTAGATAAAAATGATCAAAATAATAGTTCAGTTGACAATACTGGAGGAATATCATAAAAAAAGTCGCTTATGCGACTTTTTTTAAACTTTATAATGAATTGGTTCTGGAAATTTTACTCCATGTGTGTCTACTGTTACTTTTTTCATTATTTGATCTTCTAAAGGTCTGTCCATAGGACCAGTAGGAACATTTGCAATTTTATCTACAACATCCATTCCTTCAATAACTTTTCCAAAAGCAGCATAGTCACCATCAAGATGAGGTGCATCTTTATGCATTATAAAAAATTGTGAACCAGCAGAATTTGGCATCATTGATCTTGCCATTGAAAGAACACCTGCTTCGTGTTTTAATGTGTTTTTAAATCCATTTCTTGCAAATTCACCCTTTATAGAATATCCTGGTCCGCCAATACCAGTTCCTTGTGGATCTCCACCTTGAATCATAAATCCAGGAATTACTCTGTGAAATATTAATTCGTCATAAAATCCTTTATTTATTAAAGAAATAAAGTTATTAACTGTGTTTGGTGCAATGGCTGGATATAGTTCAGCACGAATTATATCTCCATTTTCCATTTCAATTGTTACTATTGGATTAGACATAAAAATTCTCCTTTCATTTTTCTCATACATTTTATCACACTTAAGCTTAAAATACTATTTATTTAAACTATATTTATAAAAATGTGCACATTCTGGTTTAGATATACCAGTTAAAGCATTAATTACCATTCCGTGTGTTACAACAATTACTTTTTTGTAATTATTGTATTTTTCTAAAACACTTTTTACTCTTTTAATTATTTCATTTTTTTCTTCAAAGTTATCATCACTATATAAATTTTTTCCGTTATTTTTATCATAATGCTCTCGCCAAGATACCACCTTTGAATAGTCGTTATATAAATATGTTTTATCTGGAATCCATTCCATTAAATCTATTTCTACTTTTATATTTAAATTAAGTTCTCTAGACAATATACTAGCTGTTTGCATAGTTCTAGTATATGGAGAACATATTATTAATTGGGCATCTTGCAGTTCCTTTTCTTTAGATAAAATTAAAGTCTGTTTTTCTCCATCATCAGTTATTGGTGCAAGGTCATTTCCAAATCCAACATAATGCCTTTTATCTATTATAGAGTAATCTGGAGTTGCATGTCTAACAAGTATAAAATCAGCCATTAATCTATTACCTCCTAAATATAAAGTAAATATATCATAATGAACTTAAATTTACAATAAATATATACATATAACATAATTTGTATATTTTAAATTAATACTTTTATGATATAATTAAATATATAGTGTAAAATGGAGGGGTGTATGGCATATATTGAATTTAAAGATGTTGTTAAAAAATATACAATGGGTGAAGTGGAAATAACTGCCTTAGATAAAGCATCTTTTGAAATAAACGAAGGTGAACTAGTAGTAATTGTAGGTGCAAGTGGAGCTGGAAAAACAACAGCATTAAACATTCTTGGTGGCATGGATAATGCAACAAGTGGAAAAGTAATTGTTGCAGGAAAAGATATAACTAAACTTAAAGGAAAATCTTTAATTAAATATAGAAGAGAAGATATAGGATTTGTTTTTCAGTTTTATAATCTTGTACAAAATCTTACAGCTGTTGAAAATGTGGAATTAGCAACACAGATTTGTAAGAATTCATTATCTTCTAGAGAAGTAATAAAAAAAGTAGGCCTTGAAAATAGAATGGATAATTTTCCATCTCAACTATCTGGTGGAGAACAACAGCGTGTGGCTATAGCCAGAGCAATAGCTAAAAATCCAAAATTACTTTTATGTGATGAACCGACTGGAGCCTTAGATTATAATACAGGAAAACAGATATTAAAGCTTTTACAAGATACTTCTAGAAAAGAAAAAATGACAGTAGTAATTATTACGCATAATCAAGCTATAACTCCGATGGCAGATAAAATTATTCAGTTTAAAAATGGAAAAGCAATAAGTGTAAAACAAAACGATAATATTATTCCTGTAGAAAATATAGAATGGTAGGTGGCTATGAAAAAAGCACTTTTAAAAGATAGTATAAAAGAAATTAAAAATACATATAAAAGATTTTTGTCTATTATGCTTATGTCATTTTTAGGAGTAGGATTTTTTGCTGGAATTAGAGCTACTAGCCCAGATATGAAGGAAACTATAGATAATTATTTTAAAGATAAAAATGTATATGACATAGAGCTAATATCTACATTAGGATTAACAGATGATGATGTAAAAATACTAAGTAATAATGAGTATGTTTCAGATATAATAGGAACATATTCTAAGGACTTCTTAGTAAAAGTATCTGAAAATGATGAACCAGTAGTAAAAGTAAATGCTATAGAAGATTTTAATGAATTAGAATTAATTGATGGAAATTTACCAACAAGTGAAGATGAATGTGTAGTTGAGAAAAATTTCTTGAAGTTTAAAAATAAAAATATTGGAGATACAATTGAAATTATAGATGAAGATGGAAATTTAAATGAAAAGAATCTAAAAATTGTTGGTACAATTGAAAGCCCACTATATGTATCAAGCGACAGAGGAACAAGTACTTTAGGAGCTGGGAAAGTAAATTATTATATGTATGTACCTCGTTCAAATTTCAATATGGAGGTATATACTCAAATATATTTAAAAGTAAAAGATTCAGAAAATTACATTACCGGTTCAGATGAATATAATAGTTTAATTTCTGATGCTAAATCTAGTATAGAACAATATAAAGACGAAATAAATACTAGAAGATACGATGAATTAATAACTAAGGCAAATGATAAAATTAATGAAGCACAATCAGAGTTAGATACAGAGCGTGAAAGTAATCAAAAGAAAATAGATGATGCTCAGTCAGAAATAGATGGATATAAAACACAATTAGAAAATGCAAAGGCAGAGCTAGAGAAAAATAGAAAGCAAATATATAACACGTTTTTAGATTATGAAAATCAGATTCAAGAAGGAAAAACAAAAATTGAAAATGCTCAAACACAGCTAGAAAGTCAAAAAACAAAAGCACAGCAAAGTATATCACAAGCAAATGAAGCAAAAACAATGCTCCAGCAAAATATAGATGAAATAGACAGAAACTTAGCTATAATAGAAAGTAAGTATAATGATGCATTTAATGCATTAGAAAATCCTGGAGATTTATCAGAAGATGATATAAATTATTTAAAAGGGTTAATGGTAGAACTTACAACAGAAAAAGAGAGTCTTGAGCAAAATAAAGAATTAATTAATGAAAAAATATATAATATAGATGCTACAATATATCAAATAAATGAGAGCATTGAAAATGCACAAAATACAATAACAGATCAGAAAATATTATTAACTCAAAAGGAAAACGAATTAGAAGTATCAAAACAGCAAGCAAATAATGAACTAGATAATGCACAAGAAGAGTTAAATAGTAAACAGAGAGAGCTAGAAGACAGTCAAAAAGAATTAGATGATAATAAAGAAGAGTTTGATAATAAAATTAAAGAGGCACAAGACAAAATAATAGATGCAAAAGAGGAAGCATTAAATATTGAAAAACCTAAATTATACATTTTAGAAAGAGAAGATAATACAGGATATAGTGGGTTTATACAAGATACACAGAGTATGGAAAATATAGGAAAAGTTTTCCCAGTAGTATTTTTTGTAGTAGCTACATTAATAAGTTTAACTTCTATGACACGTATGGTTGAAGAGCAAAGACAACAAATTGGAACTTTGAAAGCATTAGGTTATACAAAAATGCAAATATCTATGAAGTATATATTATATGCAAGCCTTGCAACAGTAATTGGTGGAATACTAGGAATGTGTTTATGTTTCTATCTTCTTCCTAAAATAATCTGGATGATGTATGGAATGATGTATGCTATTCCAAATTTTGTTATTAGATTTAATGTTAAAATAGCAATATTAGGTATGGCTTGCTCTATAATTTGTATAGTTGGAGCTACAGTATACGCATGTATGAAAGAGTTAATTGAAAGACCAGCTGTACTAATGAGACCAAAGGCTCCAAAGAGTGGAAAAAGAGTTATATTAGAAAAAATACCTTTTATTTGGAATAAGATGAATTTCACAACAAAAGTTACAGTAAGAAATATGTTTAGGTATAAAAAGAGATTTTTAATGACTATAATTGGAATATTTGGTTGTACTTCAATGATATTATTTGGATTTTTACTTAAAGATTCAGTTGCTAATATTGTAAATAATCAATATGGAAAAATCTTTAATTATAATTTTATAGTAACTTCTAAAGAGTCTTTGACATTTGAGGATATAGATGAACTAAAAAGTGAAGTCCTAGAAAAAGATTATGTGGATAAATCTGTTTTAGTAGATTTAACATCTGCAAGTGTAACAAATGGAGAAAAAACAGAAGATGTTCAGATAATTGTTCCAGATAATAAAGAAGAGTTATATGATTTAGTTAATTTCTTAGATCTAAAAGAAAACAAAGTAACTATAGAAAACGACGGAGTATTGCTTACAGATAAAGCTGCTAGTATACTTGGAGTAAGTTCAGGAGATACTATAACAGTTATAACAAACGATGATAAAGAAATTGATGTAAAAATACAAGGCGTTGTAAAAAACTATGTATATCATTATATGTATATGTCAAAAGATGTATATGATCAGATCTTTGGAGATTATTCAACAAACGGAATGTTAATAAGAACTCATGATATGACTGATGAACAAAAAGATGAAGTAGCAAAAGAAATAATGGCAAATAGTAAAGTGGCATCAGTAACAAACATAGATAGTTTGAAATCAACAATAGATGATATGATGAGCTTGATGAAATATGTAGTATGGGTATTAATAGTATCCGCTGGACTATTAGCATTTGTAGTGTTATATAATTTAGCAACTGTAAATATTAGTGAAAGAATAAGGGAACTTGCTACAATTAAAGTATTAGGCTTTTATGATAATGAAGTATATAAATATGTTTCAAAAGAGACATCAATCCTAACATTTATAGGAATTTTAATGGGAATGTTTGGAGGAGTTATATTAAATGCTTTTATACTTAAAACTTGTGAAATAAATGTTTTAAGATTTGAAGCTAAGTATAACTGGTATGCATTCATAATAGCAGCTTTAATTACAATAGTATTTACAATTATTGTTAATATAGCAACATATTTTGCACTTAAGAAAATAAATATGATAGAATCATTAAAGAGTGTAGAATAAATAATAAAGAATTAAAACAGAGTAGATTGCTACTCTGTTTTTTGCTATTGAAATATGTTATTTTTTTCTATATAATTTTATTGTGAATGAGAGGATTAAGATTATGATTAGATTTGATTGTGATTATTTAGAAGGAGCACACCCTAAGATATTAAAGAAGATTGTTGAAACAAATTATGTTCAACAAGCAGGATATAGTAACGATGAATATACAAAAAGAGCTAAAGAAAAGATAAAGAAGGCTATAGGAGATGAAAATGTAGATATTCATATACTTGTTGGCGGAACTCAGACAAATATGACAGTTATATCAAGTATATTAAAGAGTTATCAAGCTGTAATTTGTGCAGATACAGGACATATAAATGTGCATGAAACAGGTGCAGTAGAACTTTTTGGAAATAAAGTAATAACTGTACAAAACGAGTTTGGAAAAATTAGTGCAACTCAAATAGATAAATTAATGAAAAGATATGTTGATGATGAAGCACCAGAACATATGGTTATGCCTAAATTAGTTTTTATATCTTTACCAACTGAGTGTGGTACAAATTACACTAAAAAAGAGCTTGAAGATATAAAAGAAGTATGTAAAAAGTATGCCTTATATTTATATATAGATGGCGCAAGACTTGGGTACGGGCTTGTTGCTAAAGATACAGATTTAGTCCTTAATGATATACCTAAATTATGTGATGCGTTTTATATAGGCGGAACCAAATGTGGTGCTTTAATGGGAGAAGCAGTTGTATTAGTAAATGATGAGCTTAAAAAAGATTTTAGATATTATATTAAACAAAGAGGTGCATTACTAGCTAAGGGAAGATTACTTGGATTGCAATTTGATGTTTTATTTGATGATGATTTATATTTTAAAATTGCAAGACAAGCTGTAGATTTAGCTTTAAAAATTAAAGAGGCAGCTATAGAAAAAGGATATAAGCTACTATATAATTCTTTTACAAATCAACAATTTATAATAATAAAAAATACAAAATTAAAAGAGCTTAAGAAAAAGTATTGCTTTTATACATGGGAAAAAATAGATGATGAAAATACAGCAGTTAGAATATGTACCTCATGGGCTACAACTGATGAAAATGTAGATAAATTAATAGCGGATTTATAGCAAATTGATTTTTATGTAAAACTGTGATATAATAAAATAGTTATATAAGGTAGGAGATAACCAGAGATTAATTAATTGAAGGAGGAAATATATGAAAGAGACGGTATATGTTTTTAGACTAGATTCACAAAATAGAATTTTGGTACCATTAATGGCTCGGCAAATATACGGGTTTGAAGATGATGTGTATCTGAAATTACAAGTGATAGATGGTGAGAAATACTTGCAAATATCTGGTAGAGAGATTCAGTTCTTTCAATCTATGTCTAAGTTAGACGAAAAAGGACGATTTAGCGTTCCAAAAGAAGTAAGGGAAAAGCTTGAATTTAGTCCACATCAAGAGTTTGATTCTTACGAAGAAGAGATTGATAGCAATAATAGAACTTTATTACTCAAAAAGGTATACAGAAGATGAAGGGGATTCCCTTCATTTTTTGTTTTATATAAAAAAATAAAAGACTTCATTTTTGAAAAAATGTGTGATATAATATACCTCCGTAAGAAAATTGGAGGGATAGCAATGGAATGGAATCAAATGATACCAGAATTTGATGTTTTTGATTTAAAAGAGAGTTTACATTTTTATATAGATTTAATTGGTTTTCATGTAGAATATGATAGAAAAGAAAATAAATTTGCTTTTTTGCAACTTGAAAAAGTTCAAATTATGATACAGGAAATAGACAAAGAAAATAATAAATGGGGAACAGGAAAATTAGAATACCCACTAGGAGTTGGAATAAATTTTCAAATAGATGTAACTAACATAGATGAAATTTATGGTAGACTTAAAGAGGCAAAATATCAAATTTTTGTAGAAATGGAAGATCACTGGTACAGAAAAGATAATGTTTTAATGGGATGTCGTGAATTTTTAGTTCAAGATCCTAACGGATTTGTATTAAGATTTAGCCAAGACCTTGAAAATAGACCAGTAGAAGAATAATTAGAAAAATATCTAAATAAAGCTTAGTTTTTTAACTAAGCTTTATTTTTTTGCAAATCATTTGCACATAAAAGTCGATTTTCCTTGACTTTTAGGCTACATAATTGTATAATAATTCCGATTATCAAATTTTATATCCGTTTTTTAATGATTTTTACGGACTTTAATGTATGTGTAATTACACTGCAGATTCGATAGTCAAACAATATTAGTAGATGAACTTTTTAAAGGAGGAGAAGCTTATGAGAAAAATTTCTAAAGCAGAGTATGTTTCCCTTCGTAAGAAGGGATCGAACTACATGACTTTACCTGTTCATGACGAAAGACTGCAAAAGCAATTAGCCGAGTCTGGCATAGAACTCAATATGTTTCTTAAACAGCCTCTAGAAAAAATTCGAGATTGGCAACTAAGAAGAATTAGCTACTTAGTAGACTATGCTTTTGAAAACATTCCTTTATATAGGAAAAAATATTCAGAAGTAGGTTATACAAAAGGTAGTATAAGAACATGGGATGACTTTTTTAAGTTACCTTATCTTAGAAAAGAGGAATTAATCGAAGGATTTCCAGGAGAGATTGTTAAAGATGTTGATGATTTTATGCTATCAACTCGTAGTTCTGGATCTAGTGGAAAATTTGTAACTATCGCGGTTTCAGAAGAAGCTATATATAAAGATACGTTACAAACTATTAGACAGTTCAATATGCAGTCTGGTGGAAAGTATCAAGCAGATGATACTATTCTTTACATTTATACTTGCCCTTGGTGGGTAGATAATGTAGGAGGAAAGTATAGGCAAGATTACTTGCCAACCACAACTAGAGTTGAAGACGCTGTTGAATATATCAAGAGCACAAAACCTAGATATATTTCAACTTATCCAACTTACCTTGAAAAAATAGCATCGACTGGTGTTAAACTTTCAGATTATGGGGTAGAGCTGGTTATTGTTCATTCTGAGCAATCAGATGCAAAACAGCGTAGAATGTTGAGTGAGGCTCTTAATGTAGAAGTTCTTGATGAATATAGTAGTGAAGAACTAACAAGAATTGCATTAGAGTGTCCAAAACATCACTATCATCTTGAAGAAGATGCTTGCTTTATCGAAATAGTAGATAAAGACGGTAATAAACTTCCAGATGGTGAAATTGGAATTGTAGTAGGTACAAACCTTTTAAATACTGCAACGCCAATAATTCGTTATATCCAAGGTGATCTTGCAAAGATTACCGAAATTCAAGAATGTGAATGTGGAAGTAACGGAAGAATAATCGAGGGGGTTAAAGGTCGTAATATGGACTCAGTAATAACTGAAACTGGTGAATGCGTTCCAGCATCATGTTTTATGGATTTAGCATATAACTGGTTTTTAGTTTATGAGATTCCTGTTCACGGTCTTAAGTATCAATTCATTCAGCCAGAGATAGGAAAACTTGATCTTTATATAATAGAAGGAGAGTATTCTTTAGATCTGGATGCTATCAAAGAAAGTATATATACTTTGATGCCACGAACAACACAAGTAACTGTTAATTGTGTGGATAAATTGCCTTATGACAAAGGTACAAAGTATAGGCCAGTTATTAGCTATGTTAGGAGGTAAGTAATATGAGCCATTTGTTTGAAACCAAATTAGCATGCAAAAATACTGCATTTATTGAAGCTTCTGCATTAGTAGAGGATAAAATTAAGCAGTTGCGTGCTAATACACCAAATTTGCCTTTTGAAAAAACTAAACTTGCAGAAGTTGAAATAAATAAGTTTTTTTATGAAGGTAAAACTGTAGACAGAGTTATGATTGTTTTGAGATCCAACGGGTGTCAACATTATAAAACTAATGGAGGCTGCTCAATGTGTGCACATTTAAATGGAGCACCACTTATGGAGAAAATAACACATCAGAACTATGTTGAACAGTGGAATTCAGTGCTTGACGGAAGTTTCATTGAGGTTAGTAACTCTAGTTTTAATCTTAATGATTATCCTGTAGTTTGTGTGTACAACCTTGGAAGTCTGTTAAATCCTGAGGAGATTTCAGTAGAAACTGTAAAATACATTTTTGAAACATTAAATGCGTATAAAGGTGTAAAAAAAGTTATTGTTGAATCTCGAGCAGAATATGTAACAGATGATATTTTGAAAGCTATTCGTAGTGTATATGATGGAGTTGTTGAAGTAGGAATTGGAGTTGAATCAACCGATTTTTATATAAGAGAACTTTGTCATCACAAAGCAATTCTTGATACTAAGATTATTAAAGAAGCTGTTGAAAATTTGCATAAGTATGGTATGAAAGCTTTAGCTTATGTTAATTTTAAGCCAGTATTTTTAACAGAATCTGAAGCAATTAAAGATGCTATTACAACATCAGTAGATTGTTTTAAAGCATTCGGTTTTGATGCTGTTTCTATCGAGCCTACATCTTTGCAGGAAAATTCACTTGCAAACTATATGTATGATTTAGGTTTGTATAGAGTTCCATGGCTTTGGAGCTTAAGAGATATTATTCATGGTATCTATGAAGCAACAGATTCTAATAAATTAGATATTAGACTTGGTGGATACTTTGATGAAGAAGTATTAAGCGGTAGTCAAGGTACAGGTTTTGCAGAAAGAAATGAGATTTTCCCACATATGACTTCAAGTAATTGTAGTTATTGTACTAATGAGTTTGTCAATGCTATTAAGCAATTTAACATGACGTATGATGTGAGTGATTTAGACAAGGTAAAACCATGTCCACATTGTTACAGTTTGTGGCAGGACACTAAGAAGATACGTGATTCTAGAAGCATTTTTGATCGTGTAAAAGATGTTCTTGGAAAGGAGTGAGACTTTCTATGAAATTAGTTTGTGAAATTTGTAACAAAGAATTTGATTATCCTATGGAACAAATTAAACATAGACATAGTGAAGTCGAGCTTGATTTGGTTCCACCAAATTTTTGGAGAATAAAAGATTATCTTCCAGATTTTGAAATTAAACTTTCAGACAAGAAGATAGTTTATCCAAAACTTAAGGCAAAGAGCAGACTAAAAGCTCAAGATACACCACTAATTAAGTATTCTGAAAACATATTCTTAAAGGATGAATCTGTTAATCCAACAGGAAGCTTTAAGGATCGTGGTATGGATAACTTGATGAATGAAATATTAATGAGCAAAAAGAAAAAAGTAGCTGTAGTTTCTTGTGGAAGTGGTGCAATTTCTGTTGTGCGCTATGCAAAAGAATACGGTATAACATCACAAGTTTTTGTTCATAAAGGCGTTTCAAAGTCGAGTTTGGACAAAATTAAAGATGCAGATGAGGTCTTTTATAGTGAAACATTTATAAAAAGCTATGAAGACTTTATGAGATATTCACTAGTACACGATGAAGTTTACTGGGGATTCTTAAATACAAATATTTCATATATGCTAGGTCTTAGGGCTATGGCTTATGAAATTATTAGAGATATGAAAAAAGTCCCTGATGTAGTAATCATCCCTTGTGGAAGCGGAATGGACATCATTGCTCAGAATTTAGCATTTAGAGAAATGTATAATGCTAAAAAAATATCTAAAATTCCTAAGATTGGAGTAGTTGAAATTGAAGGAGGAAATCCTATCAAAAGAGGATTTGAAAGTAGAGTAGAAGGTTATTTATATGTAATAGATGATCCAGTTGACTCAAAAACAATTCTTTCAAATGATACTTGCTTTAATTACAGGAAGATTTATGATATGGCAAATCGCGATGAGGCTTTTTTTATATCTGTTAGTGATGCACAAATAGATGAATTTATTATGAAGCATCCAGAATTTGGTGCTAAGTATGATTACACATCTATTAGTGCTATGGCAGCGTTAGTCGAGTATGAAAAGAGTAACAAAGATGATGTAGTGGTTGTAGTGTTAACGTGTAAAAACAGAAATGGAGGTATCTTTTATGAGTAATGATCATAAAGAAAAACTTACAATGTCACAATATTTTGATATTGGACTTGAAAGACATGCACTCTTGATGGATGCATCTAATCTGGATTGGTTTACGTTTCCTCTTTTTTCTTGTATAAGAAATGAGATTTATAGAACGCTTGAAGATCCAGATGAAGATATGGACTGGGGATATTCTTATCCTGGTGGAAAGAGCCGTTTAAGAGAGCTTATCTCAATGCATGAATCATTTATCGAAGGAGAAGAAATAACTCCTGACGAGGTAATCGTAGGTGGTAACGGTACAACAGGAACTTTGAATTTCATTGCTCAAATAATTGCAAGAGAATATCATTTTGCAAATGACATTGAAATTATATATCCTGTTCCTGCTTACGCTGGTCTTAAAAAAAGCTTAACATTTTATGGAATTGTTCCAAAAGTTATGCCTATGGATAAGGCAAATGATTATAAGATGAAGCTTGAAGATGTTAAGAAAGCGTATACGGAAAAAACAGTTGCACTTTTGATTACAAATCCTGCAAATCCGGCTTGCAAGTTCATAGATGAGGACGAGCTTAAAAAGATTGTGGAGTTTTGCATAGAAAAAAACATCTATATTATTTATGATGCTATTTTTGAAGAAGCTCCTATGTTTAATAATAAGCGAGTTCAAATTTTTAAACTTGCTCATGATTACAGTAAGCTCATAAAAATAAAGGGGTTTAGCAAAGATATCCCACAGCTTAGTGATTTAAGATGCGGTTGGACAATTTGTAAAAATCCTAAGTTTATTGAGTGGCTGTTAGAACTTGGCGAGGCTGTAAACTATTCTAATTCTACTTTTCTTGAAGCGTTAGGAATAGTTGAAATGACTCAAAGAGTTAATGTGGATAAAGGGGATAAATCTCCTGAAACACTTGAGTATATTGCTCAGAAAGAGCAGTATCATAACCAAATAATTACTCTTTTTAATGATGCATACAAGTACTTGATGTCCCAAAAGGATGTTGTGGAAAATGTAGTATATCCAGATGCTGGAAATATTATGTATGTTACATTAAAAAAAGAGGCTTGTAACAAAAAAGGTGTATACACATCACATGAACTTTTTGTTTATATTCTTGAAAAAGAAAATATTCTGGTTACTCCTGGTAATGTTTTTGGTATTCCTTTGGAAGACTTAAGCTTTAGAGTAACTATTTCTAGAGGATATGAGCAGTTTATGGATGGTTTAAAGCGCATTGTTGAATTGTTTAAGGAGGAAAGGTAATGAGAAATACATTTCTTGAACTTGAAACAAAGCCGATGCGTTCTTGTGATTTTTGCTTTCTAGGTATTAACTATTGCAGCGCAGAGTATCTTTCAGGTGTTGAAAAGGCAGCAAAAAAAGTAAGAGCTTTATCTTATAGATATGCTAATGCTGATGGAACTGCTATTCCACTTAAGGTGTATAGTCCCGAAGAAGGATATATCTTAAAAGATACAATAGCTTGTGATTTAGGAAATGTATGTGCATCTAGTCTGAAAGAGTTAGGTAAGAAATTATCTAAAATACATCTTCAGGCTGGATGTATTCCAGTTTTTGTAGGCGGAGATCATAGTGTGACGTATGAGCTTGTTAAAAGAATGGCAAAAAACTATGGCAACATTGTTGTAGTTCAGTTTGACGCTCACAGTGATTTTATTGATGAGTTTGAGGATTATCCACATGGTTCAGTAATGAACGAAACTAGTAAGTTAGATAACGTATCTAGAATTGTTCATTTTGGAATTAGAGGTAACCTTAACAGTGGACCGGCTATTTGCCAAAGCAAAGAGAAAGGAAATTATGTTATACCATATATTAAGATTGAAGAAGAGTTTGAAAAGCTTTTAAGATATCTTGAAGGTAAAAACGTATATATTACGTTTGATACGGATTTTCTTAATCCTGCTTATGCACCGGCTACTAATTGTCCTGAACCTGGCGGCCCTTCATATGAAGATGCTCTTAAATATTTAAAATCAATTATTAATGCTTCCGGCAGTGTGATTGGTATGGATTTTGTAGAGTACAATCCTGAATGTGAGGGATCTGAGGTAACAGGAACAACAATTGCTAATTTGATCATGGAGTCATTAAGCTACATGACAAAGAAGAAACACACTACTACGTAACTTATAGAATGGAGGAATAACTATGTTAGATGTAGAACTTAGTAATGTTACGCTAAATTATGGATTTAAAAACATCTTAGATGGAGCAACATTCCAGGTTAACAGTGGTGACAAAGTTGCTATTGTTGGTGATAACGGAACTGGAAAAACTTCGATTTTTAAACTCATTGTCGCTGAGGAAAAGCCTAGTAGTGGTATTGTATCTAAAAGAAAAGATGCAACTATTGGACTTTTGACGCAGATTGCTCCCAAGGCAGAAGACGGACTTAGTGTTCGAGATTTCTTAAAGACTGCATATAGTGATATTGCAGATCTTCAAAGAAAGCTTCGTCAGCTTGAAAGCGTTATGGGTGACCCTAATGTTACACCTGAAGAGCTTGAAAAAGCAATGAATGCTTATGGTAAAGCTCAGGATCTTTTCATGGATAAGGGTGGATACGAAGTAGATTCCAATATCGAAAAGATGGCTGGTAATCTTAAGATTAGTGAAATGCTGGATCAGGAGTATAACTCTCTTAGCGGTGGCCAGAAGACAATTGTATGTCTTGCTAGAATGCTGTTACAGAAACCAGATATTTTACTTTTGGATGAACCTACCAACCACTTGGATATTCCAACTCTTGGTTGGCTTGAAGATTTTATCAAAGGATACACTGGATCTGTGATTTTAATATCACATGACAGATATTTTTTGGATAGAACTGTAAACAAGGTTTTTGCTATCGCAGATGGCAAAATCAAGACTTACTTTGGAAATTATACTCAGTATGTCGAAGCACTTGCTTTAGAAAAAGAAGCACAGGAACAGGCCTATGTAACTCAGCAGAAAAAGATTGCTGGCATGGAAGATACTATTCGTAAGAATAGAGCTTGGGGTGCTCAGAGTTCTGAAAAGGCTTATAGAGTTGCTAAGCAGCTTGAAAGACGTATTGACGAAATGGAAAAAGTTGAAAAGCCTAAGACTCAAAGAGATATCGCTTTGAACTTTAGCCAGGAGACTAGATCTGGTAATGATGTATTAAAGCTTGAAGATATGTGTTTTTCTTACAATGGTGATGATATCATTCTTTGTGGAGGAAACTTAGAGCTTGAATATCAGGACAAGGTTTGTCTTCTTGGTAAAAATGGTTGTGGTAAATCTACTGTTCTTAAAATTGTTTTAGGACAGATTAAGAACTATGATGGAAAGGTAACAATTGGCAGCAATGTTAAGATTGGTTACTTACCACAGCATGTCTCTTTTGAGAATGAAGATGAAACAATTCTTCAGGAGTTCCAAAAACATTTTACTGGCAACTTAACTCAGGCATATTCTACACTTGCGGCTTTTCATTTTTATGGTGAAGAGGTAAACAAACGCATTTCTTCACTTTCTGGTGGAGAAAAAGTAAGACTTAAGTTTGCAGAGCTTGTACAAAACGATGTAAACTTTTTAGTCTTAGATGAGCCTACTAACCATTTAGATGTTAGAAACCGTGAGATTCTTGAAGAGGCTTTGAATAGCTTTGAGGGAACAGTGTTATTTGTATCGCATGACAGATACTTTATTAACAAGGTAGCCAATAGAGTCGTTGAGCTTGAAGATGGTGAATTCACCAGTTATTTAGGCAACTATGATTTCTATCGTGAGCACTCTGCTCGGTTACCCTTGGAAGGGCCTACATCAAGAGGCCCAGTCAAAGTATTAAAAAAGCAGTAACTGTATAACTAAGTAATGGTAGCATGATTGCTACAATTGTGCTACCATTACATTTTCTATTTGAATGCGGAAATGGAGGAAAATGCTATGAATAGAAAAGTTGAAGCGTATATTAAGGCAATATTTTCTTCTAATCCTGAAGTGATGCAAAATCCAACTTGTTATATTTATGATTTGGAAGAGATCACTAACAGGATTGAGGAAATCAACAAATTTAAACTTCCAAATGTTTCACTGTACTATGCAATGAAGGCTAATCCTAACACAGAAGTCTTAAAGCATATTCTTATGCAAAAAGGGATTGCAGGTGTTGAGATAGCATCAATTGGTGAGTTAAACATAGCTAGAAGCTCTGGACTTGATGATGACTCAAAAGTCCTTTACACTGGACCTGGAAAAACGCCTATTGAACTTAGAGAGGCAATTAAATCTAAGATTAGGTTTATAAATGTTGAATCTGTTGTAGAAGCAATTCGCATTAATAAACTTGCAGAGCAGTATGGCGTTGAAAAAGTAAATGTACTTTTAAGAGTAAACATAGATTATTTCTTAGATGGTGCTTCTGAGTACATGGCAGGCATGTCTACAAAACTTGGTATTGATCAGTCTAGATTTATCGAAGACTATGAGATGATATCTAAGTTAGAGCATTTGAATGTATGCGGATTACACGTATTTGCAGCAGATGGCGTTCTCGATTGCAATATATTACTTAAATATGTAGATTACGTGTTTAAGTATGTAAGAGACATTGAAAAGGTGATTGGAAATGTTTCTGTGATCGACTTTGGCGGTGGATTTGGTATTGATTACACAAAAGAAGGTAAAGAGTTCAATGTTCAGGCATACTTTGAGGGATTAGAAAAAGCAGTGAAGAAATATTCCTTTGAAGACAAGGAATTTATTCTCGAACTTGGAAAGTATATTGTTGGTAGTGCAGGATATTATGCTACAAGGATAGTTGACATTAAGGAATGTAAAGGAATGAAACATATAGTAACTGCCGGAGGCGTTAACCATATGAGACTTCCTATAGCTACTGACAGAAAACATCCTGTGTATATAATAAGTATGGAAATTTCCAAACTTTATGATGCACAAATCGAAGTTTCAAATGAAACTGTGGATATTGAAGGTCCGTTATGTATGACGGAAGATAAAATATCTTGGGATGAGCCAATAGAACATGCAAGTATTGGCGATATTGTTGTTTTGACGCAAGCGGGTGCTTATTGCTACAGCGCATCTACTCTGTGGTTTTTAAGTCACCAGCTGCCACTTGAGTTAATAATTAACTAATTTAGTGTATAAAATCATTAAAAGGGGGTCTCTATGTAATATAGAGGCTCCTTTTTTATAGAAAAAATATGTATTTTGTGATATAATACAATATATTTTAACGAAGTAAAGGAAAATGATATGAATTACAAAATAGTAAATGGAGCAGTATCATATGGAGCAGATACTATTCTAGAGGAAATAAATTTTGAAATAAAAGATAAAGATAAAATAGCAATTGTTGGAAGAAATGGTTGTGGAAAGACTACACTTTTAAAGTGTATAATAGATAATACTTTATTAGAACAAGGTGTTGGTGAAGGAAAATTTGGAGTATATAAACAAGGAAGTCCTGTACTAGGATATTTGAAACAAATACAATTTGAAGATACTGATGCAACACTTGTAGAAGAAATCAGAAAAGTATATTCAGATATTATATTATTAGAAAACAAAATAAATAAATTAGAAAATAAATTACAATCTGATTCAGATGAAAAGCTAATTAAAGAATATACCAGTGCTCTAGAAAAATATAAGTATATGGATGGCTATACATATAAAAAGGAATATGAAACTGCAATATATAAATTTGGATTTACAAAAGAAGATATGAATAAAAAGATTAGTGAGTTTTCTGGAGGGCAAAAAACTAAAATTGCACTAATTAAATTGATATTAAGTAAACCAGATATATTAATGCTAGATGAACCGACAAACCATTTAGATATAACAACAATCGAATGGCTAGAATCATATTTAAAAAATTATCCAAAAGCAATAGTGATAGTCTCACACGATAGAATGTTTTTAGATAAGATAGTAAATAAAGTATATGAAATAGAGTATGGAGCAATTACAGAATATACTGGTAACTATACAGCTTTTGAACTTCAAAAAAGACAAAACTATGAAAAGCAACTTAAAGACTATGAATACCAACAAAAAGAAATAAAACGACTACAAAGCATAGCAGATAGATTTAGATATAAGCCTACAAAGGCCAAAATGGCACTTTCTAAGCTAAAAAAGATTGAACAAATGAAATTAGTCAATGAGCCTAATAAATACGATTTAAATACGTTTTCAACTAATTTTAAGATGAACGAAGAAAGTGGAAAGTTAGTAGTGACAGTTGAAAACTTAAAAATAGGTTATGATAAGCCTATAGCTGAAATTAGTTTTTCACTTTATAGAGGTCAAAAACTAGGAATAATTGGAGCAAATGGAAAAGGAAAATCTACATTATTAAAAACTTTAATAGGAAACCTACCTAAAATTAGTGGAAAATATGAATATGGATATCATGTAGACAAAGAATATTTTGATCAGCAAATGGAATTTGAGGACGCAAATAGAACAGTATTAGAAGAGTTTGAAAATGAATTTCCAAAGCTTACTAATACTCAAGTAAGAGGTGCACTAGCTTCATTTATGTTTTATGGGGAAGATGTGGATAAACAAATTAGTTCTTTATCTGGTGGTGAAAAAGTTAGATTACAACTATGTAAGATATTAAAAAAAGGACCAAATTTTTTACTTTTAGATGAGCCTACTAACCATATGGATATAATAGGAAAAGAAAGTCTTGAAAATTTACTTAAAGCATATGAAGGAACAGTAATTGTTGTATCACATGATAGATATTTTATTAATAAAATAGCAGATTGTCTTTTGATATTTAAAGAAAATGGTGTTGAATATTTTGATGGTACATATGCAGAATATATTGAAAAAAATGAGAGTGAAGAAGAAAAAGTAGTATCAAAAGAACCAAAGGAAAAGAAGAAAAATACAGATTATTTAGAAAATAAAGAAAGAAACAGAGCTAAAAATAAAATAAAAAGAATAGAAAATGATATTGAAAATAAAGAAAAACAAATAAAAGAGATACAAGAAAAAATGACAAGTGATGAAATTTGCACTAACTATGTTAAATTAAATGAGCTTCAACAACAAATAAACTTGATTGAGCAAGAAATTGAACAGAAAATGCAAGAGTGGGAAGAATTAAGCCAGTTTATAGAAGAATAAAAAAAATAAGGAAATTTTATGAATAAAATAAGGTTCATAAAGTTTCCTTTTTATTTACATACCTAATTGATATCCTGGCATATTGTTATATATAAAAGATTGATTAGATATAGTTACAAATTTAATTGAAAAAATATCACAGTAAAGTAAATTATTATCTTGGACTGATCTTAATACAATGTAACTAGCTCCAACGTCTAGTAATATACCAATTCTATCTTGAAGTGTACAAGTTCCAATTAGAAATTCTACTTTCAATAGTTTTCCTATATAATTTCTTAAAAAAGCTGGAGTATATATTGAATTAGTTAAAGTTTCTGGCATATTAGATGGAGTAGTTGTGTTATTATTTAATTGAGTATTTTGTTCGTTTTGCATATTAAATCTCCTTTCTATGTAGTTGAATAAATGCTTGTAGGTGAATAGAAACAGTGATTTATTATTCTGGTATGTAAGCTACCAGTTCCATTATATGGAAATTCTTTTGGACATGTTGGTTTAAAAGGATTCATAAACCATAGGCAATTACCTACTTCATTTAGATTATTACCACTTAATGCCCAGTCTGCAATATAGTAATGTATATCACTAGGGGACATATTATATATGTTTTGTGCATTATATGCTCCTTTTAATGTATCTGTTGCACAATTAAATTGCCCAGCTTGAAAAATTATATTTCTAATATTTCCTCCTTGAGATATTCTAAAATATTCACCTGTAGAGCTATTTACTCTATTCATTACTACAGAAGCAACGGCTTTCATTCCATTTTCACCTTCTCCGCCAGCTTCGCACATTATTAATCTTGCTAAAAGTTCTCTTTCTGAAAAGCTCATATTATCACCTACTATATATTTTATATTATGATAATATCTGAAAATTGTTAAAATTTTTTTCGACAAAAACAATTAAATTTCTATATTTTAAATATTTTATTGACATTTAAAACTTGGTGTGGTAAATATATTGAAGGCCAATAGTTGTTTGATGGCTAAAATAATTATTTTAGTTAGGAGGAAAAAAGATGATTAATGAAATCTATTGTAGCCTGGATCCTAAATGTAAGGATCCAATTGGACCAGCAAAGGAGAAAACGAAAGTTGATTTTCGTATACGGTTAGATAAGACAAGTGTTGTTGAAAATCCAAAGCTTGTTATATTTAGAATAGACAAGTGGGATGAGAGAAAGGAAGTAGATCTTGAGTTTTCGGATGCTTCTATGAATAACAACTACTATTCTTGTTCGTATACTCCAGACGTAGCAGATGTCTACTACTATTATTTCACGCTTTCAATTAACGGAAAGTATGTGGAAATTAGAAAAGACAGATTTTCCAGATCTTGCTTTGGCGGAAAGGAAAATGAGTGTTTCCAGCTTACGGTATTTACTAAGGATATTTCTGTTCCTGACTTTATGAAAGGAGCAATTTTTTACCAGATTTTTCCTGATAGATTTTGCAACTCAGGACAGCCAAAGGAAAATGTCCCTACTGACAGAAAAATCCATGGTGACTGGTATGAAAATCCGAATTATTTACCAAATGAGAATGGGCTTATCTTAAATGATGACTATTTCGGAGGAGATTTAAAAGGAATAACTCAGAAGTTAGACTATATTTCTTCTTTAGGAGTGTCAATTATTTACCTTAACCCAATTTTTGAGGCACATTCGAACCATCGTTATAACACGGCAGATTACTTAAAAATCGATCCGTTACTTGGAAAAGAAGAAGACTTTGAAGAACTTTGTAAAGAAGCAAAGGCAAGAGGAATCAGGATTATTCTTGATGGTGTATTTAACCATACAGGCTCGGACAGCGTGTATTTTAACAAAGAAAGAAGATACGCTACTGTTGGAGCATATTCAAGTAAAGATAGTCCGTATTACAACTGGTATTGTTTCTTTAACTATCCAAACGGATATGATTCTTGGTGGGGATTTGATACTCTTCCTAAGGTCAACAAAAATTCTGAAGAGGCAATTGAGTTTTTCTGCAACGTTGTGAAAAAATGGATTAGACTTGGAGCATCTGGTTTTAGATTCGATGTTGTAGATGAGTTAACAAACTACATGCTCTATAGACTCTCTAAGTCTATTAAGGAAGAAAGAGTATTTGATTCTCAGCCATCTGTAATTGGAGAAGTATGGGAAGATGTATCTACTAAAGAGGCATATGGTGAAAGAAAGCACTATTTTACAGAGAATACTCTCGATAGTGCAATGAACTATGTGTATAAAGATGCATTGTTTTACTACTTTGAAAACAAAGATGCTGAAGCATTGCTTGATACTATCATCCGTACTATTGAGAATTATCCAAAAGATAACCTCGATGCAATGATGAATATGATATCTGGCCATGATATTGAACGAGCTATTACTCGTCTTGCAAAAGGCGCAGCAGGAGGTCGGGATAGATATTGGCAGGCAATGAATGATTACATGGATCCGTCTATGTATGAAAGAGCAAAGAATATGCTTAAGCAGATGGCAATCATTGAGTATTTCTTACCTGGTAATCCTTGTTTGTACTATGGTGATGAAGCAGGAGTTTATGGATTTAAAGATCCACACAACCGTAAGACATACCCTTGGGGTAGAGAGGATAAAGAGCTTATCCAGTTTTTCCAGAAACTTGGAGGAATCAGAAAAGAAAATGCATTCTTAAAGGATGCTGGGTTCTTACCTCTTATCTTTCACGGTGGACTTTGCACATTTGCACGAAATTCACTTACAGATGATCAGAAGATCTATGTTGGTGTAAACCTTACAGATAAACCGTTCGATATGAGCTTTGTAAAAGCAGATCAGGTGCTGTACAGTAGTGGTCCTCAGCTTGTTAAAAAACTTGCTCCAAATGGCTCAATCATTTTGAAGTAATTCTTTTAGCGCACTATAAGATAATTATGGTGCGCTTTTTCTATGTAATTTAAGTAGAAAAAAATTATTTTTATGATATAATATTAGCATATAAGATAAGGAGTAAGTTATGAAAAATAGAGAATATATAGAATATACGTATAAACATAGAAAAATAGTAATATATTTAGCAAATAAATATGTTAAAGAAAATAAAGAAGAAACTATGAATCAAATAGAGTTTCATGATTTAGATAAATTGTATATGTATTTGTTTTATAATAAAAAAGACGTTTCAAATGTACACAGACAATTATCATCTCATCATGATAATTCAATAGAAAAAACTGATGCAGATTATGTTGAAATGGTATTAGATTGGGAAAGTGCAAGATATACTAAACCAGACAAGCCATTAAATGCTTATGATACATTATATAAGTATTATCCTGAAATGGAAGAAAAGATTTTACCAATATTAAAAAAATTTAAAATAGATAAATCTGACTTACCTATGGAAGAAGATGTATTAGAATATGCAAAAAGTCTTTCAAATACAAAAATTGATGATATAAAAGAAGAACTAAAACATTATATTGATGTATTGTGTATGTAATTAAAAAAGAAGTAATAACTAAGAAAGTTATTATTTCTTTTTTTTATATGTGAAATTTATATGTATATATATCATTTTACTGGAAAAAAGATAAAATTTGTATAATAATATAAATAGTGAGAGGATGTACATATGATAAAGAAATTAAATTTATATAAAAAGAATGAAAATACTAAAAACATAGATAATGAACTGTTTGAAAAGTATAAAGAAATATCCAAGTTAGAAAAAGAAGATATAATTCAAAAATATAAAACTAGTTTAACTGGATTATCTAGTAACGAAAGCCAAGAAAGATTAGAAAAAAATGGACTTAATGAAGTAGTTAAAAACAAAAAGAGAAGCTGGATTTATTTTATGATTAATTCATTTAAGGATAAATTTGTTTTAATCTTGATAGTACTAGCAATTATTAATTTTATTTTATCAGATAAACTGGGCTCAATAATAATAGTAGCTATAGCAATAGTAAGTTCACTTATTAGATTTTTTCAAGATTATTCAACGTACAAATTTAATCAGAAATTAAAGTCTAAAATATACACTACAACTACAGTACTAAGAAATGGAAAAGAAAAAGAGATAAAAATTCAAGATGTTGTAGATGGAGATATCATTAAATTAAATGCAGGATCAATAATTCCAGCAGATGTAATGCTAATAGAAAGCAAGGATTTGTTCTTAAATCAAGCAATATTTACTGGTGAGAGCATACAAGTAGAAAAATACTCTAAATATATGGATTCAAATGCTATTTTTGATATTAGTAATGTATGTTTAATGGGATCAAGTGTAGTAAGTGGTAGTGGAACTGCTGTTGTAATAAATACTGGATTTAATACGTATTTAGGAAAAATAAGTAAAGAAATAGAAGTAAAAAAAGAACCTACTAATTTTGAAAAAGGAATGAATAATATTACTAAACTATTAATTAAATATATGATAGTTGTTTCGGTTGCAGTATTTATTATTTATTCAGTTATAAGACATGACTTTTTAGAAGCAATACTATTTTCACTTTCAGTAGCTGTTGGAATAACACCAAGTATGCTACCAATGATTGTTAATGTTAATCTTACTAAAGGTAGTAAAAGTTTGGCTAAAAAGAAAACTTTAGTAAAAAATATACAGTCTATACAAAACTTAGGTGCAATAGATATATTGTGTACAGATAAAACAGGAACATTAACTCAAGATAAAATAACATTGCAAAAATATATAAATGTACTTGGAAATGAAGATATGAATGTTTTAAAATATGCATATTTGAATAGTTACTATGGTACTGGAATTAAAAATTTGGTTGATAGAGCAATACTGGAATTTGGAAATAAAAACAAAGTAAAAGATAATCTTAAAGAATACGAAAAAGTAGATGAAATTCCTTTTGATTATGTTAGAAAAAGAATGAGTATAGTTGTAAAGTCTGGAGATGACTATACAATGATTACTAAAGGTGCTTTAGAAGAAGTATTAAAATGCTGTTCAACCGTTAAATATAGAGAAGACGTAATGGAAATAAGCCAAGACATGATTGAAAAAATCGAAAAAAATGCTAATGAACTAGCTAGCTCTGGTATGCAGGTTATAGCACTTGCAAGTAAGAAAGAATATAGTGGAGCAAATGTATTTAATTCAAGTGATGAAAAAAATATGACTTTTATTGGCTATGTAGCATTTTTAGATCCACCTAAAAAAGAAGTTAAAAAAACTCTAACAGATTTAAGCAAAATAGGTGTAAAGACTAAAATATTAACAGGAGATAATGCATATGCAACTAAGAATATATGCAATATAGTTGGCTTGAAATCAGATAATATAGTAATTGGTACACAACTAGATAAAATGTCAGATGAGGAATTATCTAAAGTAGTAGAAGAAGTAGATGTGTTTGCTAGATTAAATCCTCTTCAAAAAGAAAGAGTAGTTAATATGTATAAATCCAATGGACACGTAGTAGGATACATGGGAGATGGAGTTAATGATTCGCCTTCACTTCATGTGGCAGATGTTGGAATTTGTGTAGATAGTGCAACAGATATTGCTAAAGAGGCAAGTGATATTATATTGCTAGAAAAGAGTCTTAAAGTTATATATGATGGTGTTGTTGAAGGAAGAAAAGTATATGGAAATATTATAAAATACATGAAAATGGCATTAAGCTCAGATTTTGGTGATGTATTTAGTATATTGATTGCAAGTATATTCTTACCATTTCTACCATTGTTACCAATTCAAATGTTAATACAAGATTTTCTATATGATATATCTCAAATAGCAATACCATATGATGATGTAGATAAAGAATTTATAGAAAAACCTAGAAAATGGAATACTAAAGGACTTGGAAAATTTATGAATGTTATGGGAATAACTAGTTCAATAACAGATGTCATTGCATTTGCAGTATTTTGGTTTGTATTTGGATATAATAGTGTGGAAAATCAAGCATACTTCCAAACAGCTTGGTTCGTTGAGTGCCTAATAAGTGAAACAATGATAATCCATTATATTAGAACAGCTAAAATACCATTTATTCAATCTAGAGCAAATAAGTTATTAACAATATCAACAATAATAACAATATTAGGAACAATAGTTACACCAATTCTATTGCATAATATTAGTAGTTTTAATTTTGTTATATTACCAGTTAAATACTATGTATTTGTAGCATTACTACTTGTTATATATACAATATTAGTTGAGATTATAAAGAGAATTTATATAAAAAAATATGGAGAATGGTTATAAAAAAATATATTTTTTTAGATAAGGAGAAAATTCAATGAAAAGTAAGAGAAGCATATTAATAGTTATATTTATAATTATATTAGCAGTAATATCTTCTGTTTTGGCATATTATATTTTTAAAAATAATACTAAAAGTATAAATAGCACTGAAGATAAAACAATAGAGCAAAATAATAATGAAATAATAGTAAATGAAGCAGATATAGCAAATACTAAAATAGTAAAACAATATGATGAAATGTTACCAGGCCAGGATTATTATGCTGTAATAGATTTAGATGGAGATGGAAAAGTAGAACTTATTACATATAAAGAGGAATATTCTACAACACAAATATCAGCTGTGTATACATTATACAAATACGTTGATGGAAATGTAATTGAATTAGGAAAGATCGAAGGAAGAAAAGAAGATAATGCATTATATAAAATGAATGACAATACACTATTAACTGTTTATGGACATATGGGATATGAAATAAGTACTGTATATAAAATTGAAAAAGAAAAACTAGTACAAATAAGTTCTAAAGAAAGAGATGTACAAATGGATGAAAATTATACAACAGGGGATGAACTAATTAGTTTTGATCTTACAGCAAATAAAAATCAAATAGAAAAATATAAATAGTCAAGCAAGAATAAAGTGTATTTTTACATAAAAGTGTGATATAATACAATACATCTATTAAATAGATAACCAAATAAATAATTTTAGAGGTGATTAATATGAATAATGTGAAAGTAGATTATATTTCAGATCTTCATCTTTGTTTTTATTTAAAGGCTGGAGAAAATGGATTTGATAAAAGAGAATTAAAGCAATTTGTGGATGAAAAGATTTTACCTAAAGTAAATGGTGAAATCTTAGTAGTAGCTGGAGATATCTGTGAATTTTCAGATTCGGTTGTTGATTTTTTGAATTTCTGTTCAGACTATTATAACATGGTGTATTTTGTTGCAGGAAATCATGAGTATTACTTGTCTAGATTAATGTTTAGAACAATGTATGAAACTTATAATGCAGATAGTATCAAAAAATTGAAAGATATTAAAGAAAAAATATCTCAAAATCCAAAATTAGTATTTTTAGATAGTTCAAATGGAGGAGTAAGCGAGTATAGTGGATTTAAAATTGCAGGGGACACTTTATGGTATTTACCAAGTGGAATATCTGATTGGGCTTTTTACTACTTAGATTCTAATGACTCAAGACTAATACTTATTGAAGATACAAAAAAAGAAAAAATAGAGAAACTTCATGAAAGTAGTATGCTATGGTACGAGAGATTAGGCAATGATACGGACCTTATAGTAACTCACACTCCACCACTAAAAATAAAAGGATTAAAAGAAAGAAATAATAGCTGTTACTATACAAAATTAAATGAGTTTAAAGCTAAAACTTGGATCTATGGTCATAATCATGAAACAGCAGATTTTACTTTAAATGGGACACATTTTTATTCTAATCCATGGGGATATAAATCTAAAGACTTTCCAGTAAAAACTTTGACATTAAAAAAATAGCTAAATAAAAAAAGCACCCATCATATAACTAGAATTTAGTTTATATGGTGAGTGCATATTTTTTTATAAATTATTATCTTTAAGCATTTTTTCAAGTCCAGCCCTTTGAGTAGAATTTACAAAATATGATAGAAATAAAGATACTAAAATTGAATTTGCTTCCCTAGACAAGTTATATTTTTCAATTGGAATTCTTGGATCTATTATAAAATCATAATCTTTATCTTTATTCTCTTCATAGAAATCTAATTTTTCTTTAGGAATTTTAACTTTTTCTTCAGGTGCAAGATGATTAATTACTTCAAGTACTTCTACATAAGCACGTTTATATTTTAAGTCTATCATATAGCCTTATCCTCCTTTGATTTTTCTTTATTTTCAATTGAAATAGCTTTTTTTACTTCATCTTCGGATATTTTTTCTCTGCATATTCCATTTTTGGCCACTTCTACCATTTTAATATATTTAACATAATCAGTATCACTAGTAATAATATAATTTTCCATACCTTTTTGTTTAAAGGCTTCATTTAATTGAGCTTTTATTGTTGATGTAGCCTTTGTCATTTCAGTACCAGATATTTTTTTATCACCAATTTCTTTATCGTTTTTAGCATAAATTTGCTGTTCTTTTATTATAGTTTGAGCTATAGATAATAAGTCAGAAGATTTGTCTTTTTGTGAAGTTGACATTTCTTCAATATAATTTTTAGAAATTTCAGTTATTTGTGCTCCAATATCATTAAACATATCTTCAAATCTTCTATTGTCTATATCTCTAGTATGTGACAAATCTTCTTTTTGTTTTCTATTTAGTAACCAACCAGCCATATTGGTTTCATATTTGTTTATAATATTAGTTAGTAAATTAACATCATTAGTTGATTTAAATGTATTGAGCATATCATTTAATCCTAGCACTTGAGATTTTGCTATTTCCAGTTTATCTAAGTACATAACCGGAATATTAAATTCACTTGCTGCTTTTAATGTGTTTTGTCTTACTTCATCTGGTGAATCATCAAAAAGTACAACATAATTTGGAGTGCTTTTTTCAATAGCCACTTCATCATATACTCTTCTAGATGAATTAGCTATTGTATTGGCAGACATATATTGCTTAGTTGTCGAATCAAAGCTAAATTTTCTTGAATAAGTATTTATATCTGATGTACCAATAAGTTTTATATTTTCTTTTGGAATATTTGTAAATCCGTACATTACTCCTGAATTGCCAACAGGTGGCATTCCCATAAATTCTTGATTTATATATACACTAGAAAGTATATGATCTTCTTTTGTTTTAGCATTTTCCCATATTTCTTTAAAACTTTCAGGAGTAGAACGTGCAGATAAAAAATTAGTATCGGTACTGTGAAGTAATATATCTAATTTTCCTTTAGGCTTAACCATATCTATCTTTTTTCCATCAAATTCTAATATTTCATGATAATTTTCATCGTTTGATTTTAAACACTCATCAACTTTTTTATCTAAGTTTTCAAATTTAGATATATATGTTTTAGCGCATTCTTTTGCAATTTTCTTTTTTATATTATTTACTTGATAAAGTGAGTAAGTGTTTTTAGAAGAAATATAACTCTCTATCATGTCTTCATTTTCTAGTGATTCTTTAATATTTTTAAAAAATTCTTTTTCTTCATCTACATTTTCTAAATTATCTAGATCACTTCCGTATTCTATAACAAAAGTAGAAGCTTTTTTATAACTCATTCCAAAAGTTCTTTGAAAGTATGCTTCTTTTTTAGCTTCAATTGCTTCTTTCATATCCATTTTAGCAATAATAGATATATTTTCATTTGTATTATTTGATGCTTTTTCATATTTTTCTTTAGCTTTATAAAATTCTTTTAAGTAAATATCTTTACGAACTTCATCATAATTTTCATGATAATCTACAGGATTTTTTGTTTCTTTAAATAGTTTACGTTTTCTTGAATCATCACAACCAATTAACCAGTTCATAATATTTTCTTTGTTACTAAAATCTATTTTAGATACATCTATTTCATTTTGCACTTCAAATAGACCATTAACAACAGTATCAAAATCTTCTATGTTTTCAGTTATATCATTATCTTTACCAAAATAATCGGAAATAACATTAATAAGCTCAGGCTTGTTATTAGAAATTTGTATAAGTTTTGCACTTATATTAGGAAATTTAGAGAGTCTTTCTATAGTTTCTTTTGAAAAATTATTATATATATTATCCTTGAAAATTCCGTAATTTACGTATTCTAAAGCATTTTTATTGTTATTAACCATTTCTTCAATTACAGATATTTTTTCATCAGATATTTCTCCTTTTTCATACCATGTTAAAATATTTGCTTTATCAAATGCAAAATCCATTTTACTAATTATCTTGCTAATAGGTTTATCTTTTACAGCTTTTTCACGTTCTTTTACATTAGTAGATATTTTAGAGATAACATCTTTAGGTAATTTTTGTATAAAGTCTTTTGAATTATATGTATGATAAACTTGTAACATACAAGAATAATCTAAATCCTCAATATAGAAAGGTTCAGTATCTAATTTTTTAGATAAAATACTAGATATTTTTTCTATTTCTTCTTTGTTATCTGTAGCTGTTATCATAAACATTAAATTATTTATATTTAATCTATTAAGTGAAGATGTGTCACTTAATATTGTATTTAAAGCATCTTTGCATTTTACTTCATCATTATTTAAGTAATATCCTCTAAAAGTTGTATTGATATTTAGTATTCTTAAAATATCAATATCTCTTTCGGCATATTTTTGAAGTTCTATGTTATCCATATAGTTCACCTCATATTATCATGTATACCATAAATTAGATAAAAAAACAATAAAATTAAGGTTACAAAATCTATAATGATGTATAAAATTTAATATAGGAAAATTAAATTTTAAAGCTTAATTATTGAAAAAAATAATATTATTTGTTATTCTGATATTGTGGAGGTAAGTTTATATGGAAGGAAAAAAGAAAAATGTATTTATAGCAATACTAGGAGTTACAACAGTAGCTGCAGCTGGTGCAGCAATATACTTTGGGTTAAAATACAATAGTTTAAAAATTGAAGCTTCTAAAAAAGATGAAGTAATTAGTGAAAGTAATGAAAATGATACTACACCAAAAGAAATTGAAAAAATAGTAACAGAGTACGGTATACCAGAAGTTACTACTGAAAATTGTCTAAATAAGGCTAATGAAAATGCTGAGTACGAAGATTTAATTAGAGGAAGCTATCCTATTTATGGAATGTACTATTCTGTAGAGACTGATGGTAAAACTATTGCATTAAACGTTATACCAAATGAACTAAAAAAATATTTCCCAGATTTGAGTATTGATCCAGTACACGGAAAAACAATAACTTTTGATAGCAAAGTAAAAAGAGTATATATTGGATCTGTTGGAAATGGTTCAGAAACAACAGGTGAAGTAATGTTTTGTGTACTAGAAGATGGTTCTGTTCAGTGTATGAATTTATATAATGCAATATCAAGTAGCACATATAATTTTACTAAATTAGATGATGTAAGCGATATTGTTGAAGTTAAAAATGTAAGCTTTTCGTACAAAAATGGTATAGGATATAGTACAATTGTAGCATTTAATAAAGATGGTAAATTCTATGATTTACAAAACACATTAAGAGATAAAGGAATAATAAAATAATTTAATTAAAAAGGTTTTCAAGATATAGAGTCTTGGAAACTTTTTTAATACAATAACCATTGAAAAAAATAGCAATATTTGGTATTCTAAAAATGTGGAGGTAAAATATATGGAAGGAAAAAAGAAAAATATATTTATAGGAATACTAGGAGCTACAACAGTAGCTGTAGCAGGAGTAGCGGTATATTTTGGGTTAAAATATAACAGCTCTAGAATAGAAAATGCTAAGCTACAAGAAATAGTAAATGAACCTAAGCAAACTGAAATTGTAGAAAAAGAAAAGGTTGTTACAGAATATGCAATTCCAGAAATAAATTATGAGAATTGTTTGAATCCTAGAGGGTCATTAACTTACACAGAAGTGAAAAGTGATTATCTTGCAGCTTATGGTACTTCTGTATATTCAAGTGGAGATTATTCTGTAGAAATTAGTTTATTTTCTGATCAGCTTAATGAAATTTTTCCAGAATTAACACTTTATGATGAAAATGGAAAATCAACTTCTCATATTACTCGTTTTCATGATTTTGATAAAAAAATAACAAAAGTATGTTTTGGCGGTGTAGCGCAAGGAATAAGTAAAAATGAATTAGTATTCTGTGTATTAGAAGATGGTTCTGTTTATTGTATGAATTTATATAGTGCGATAAGTAGTAATAATTATGATAATTACACTAAATTGGATGAAATAAACGATATTATTGATTTAAAAACAATAGTTATCAGTACACCAGGACCTGGATGGGGTTCAATAGCAGCCATAAGAAGAGATGGAAAATTTTACGATTTAGAAGAAATTTTAAGAAATAGAGGATTAGTAAAATAATTCAATTAAAGGAGTTTTCAAGATATAAAGTCTTGGAAACTTTTTTAATACAATAAGCATTGAAAAAAATAGCAATATTTGGTATTCTAGAAATGTGGAGGTAAAATATATGGAAGGAAAAAAGAAAAATATATTTATAGGAATACTAGGAGTTACAACAGTAGCTGTAGCAGGAGTAGCGGTATATTTTGGATTAAAATATAACAGCTCTAGAATAGAAAATGCTAAGCTACAAGAAATAGTAAATGAACCTAAACAAACTGAAATTGTAGAGAAAGAAAAGATTGTTACAGAATATGCAATTCCAGAAATAAATTATGAGAATTGTATTAATCCTGCACAAACAAGGTATCAAAGACTATTAGATAAATATTCAACTGCGTATGCCACATTGGCATCTGTAAGAGAGGATCCTAATGTATTATACGTACAGATAGAGAAGGAAAAACTTGAGAAAAATTTACCTGATCTAACACTTAATAATGTAGGAGAAAGTGGATACTTTTCACATTATCATACTTTTGATTATAAGATAAAACAAATATATATAGGTGGATGGGGTCAAACAGAATGGGCAGAGGCAATAATTTTTTGTTTACTAGATGATGGTAGTGTATATTGCTTGAATATTATTGAGGCAATAAAAAGTGGTAATTTTGATAATTTTGTTAAATTAGATGAAGTAAGCGATATAATAGAAGTCGGACGTCTTGAAGTTTTTGATGCTTTCACAGTTTATGCTGCAAGAAAAGATGGAAAATTTTATGATTTAACAGATATATTAAAAAATAAAGGAATAGTAAATTGGTAAAATATTTAAAATATAATTTTATATAATTTATTTGACAATTTTTAGAGTTTATAGTAATATATAACCATTATAATTGAAAGGAAGTAATTAACATGAACAACATTAATATAACTTTAATAGTCGGACTACTTATTTAGGCACTGGTATCTATTGTAGATACGAGTGCATGTTGTCGTACCTACAGTAGTTTTGAAGTTATATTAATATAGATATAAGTAAAGAAGCTGTGTGGGTAAAACTATATAGCTTCTTTTTTATTTAGAAAAAAATATAAATTAGTATAATTATGGGGGTGTTAAATATGTGGATAACAGGAGCAGAGTTATTCGTTAAAGCATTAAAAGAAGAAAAAGTAGATACGCTTTTTGCGTATCCAGGAGGACAAGCTATAGATCTGTTTGATGCATTATATGGTAAAAAAGAAATAGATGTAATATTACCAAGACATGAGCAAGCTTTAGTTCATGAAGCTGATGGATACGCAAGATCAACAGGAAAGGTAGGTGTATGTTTAGTCACTAGCGGACCTGGTGCTACCAATTTGGTTACAGGAATTGCAACTGCAAATTATGATTCAGTACCACTTGTATGCTTTACAGGACAAGTACCTACATATTTAATAGGAAACGATGCTTTTCAAGAGGTAGATACAGTTGGAATAATGCGTAGTATATGTAAATATGCTGTTACAGTAAGAAAAAGAGAAGATTTAGCAAGAATTATTCATAATGCGTTTTATATTGCTAAAAGTGGTAAGCCTGGTGTTGTAGTAGTAGATATTCCAAAAGATATACAATTAGCATTAGGAACAGATGATTATCCAAAAGATATAAACATTAGAGGATATAATCCTAATACAAGTGTTCATATGGGACAAGTAAATAAAGCTATGGAAATTTTAGGTAAAGCAAACAAACCAGTATTTTTAATTGGTGGTGGAGTAAATATTGCTCATGCAAATGAACTTATGACAAAGCTTTCAGAAACAACAGGTGTACCAGTTGTTACAACAATGATGGGAAAAGGTGCAATTCCTACAACACATGAGCTATATGTTGGAAATATAGGAATACACGGAAGTTATGCAGCAAATACTGCAATAGCTAATTGTGATGTTTTGTTTTCAATAGGAACAAGATTTAATGATAGAATTACAGGAAAAATAGAAGAGTTTGCAAAAAAAGCTACTATAATTCATGTAGATATTGATCCAGCAGCAATTTCTAAAAATATATCAGTAGATATTCCAATTGTTGCAGATGCAAAAATTGCTATTGAGGCAATTTTGAAAAAGGCTAAAAAGCTTAATATAGATGAGTGGAGAAACCAAATAAGTGAATGGAAAGAAACTCATCCAATAAAAATGGAAGAAAGTGAAGATATACTTACACCAGAATATATAATTAGAAAAATAAATAAATTATATAAAAACGCAATAATTACAACAGATGTAGGACAAAATCAATTATGGACTACTCAATTTATAGATATAGATAATAATAAAAGATTACTTACTTCTGGAGGATTAGGCACAATGGGATATGGATTGCCATCAGCAATAGGTGCTAAAATAGCTTGTCCAGATAAAGATGTAATATCTATTTCAGGAGATGGCGGAATTCAAATGAATATTCAGGAACTAGCTACAGCGGTGTGTCAAGAACTACCAATTACAGTTTGTATATTTAATAACGGATATTTAGGAAATGTTAGACAGTGGCAAGAAATGTTTTACAACAAGAGATATTCTTCTACTTGTTTAAAATATAGAAAATTTTGTGATAAAAATTGTAAAGATAAGAGTAAATGCTGTCCAGAATATACGCCTAATTTTATTAAATTAGCCGAAAGTTATGGTTGCCAAGCAATTAGAGTAAGTAGTAAAGAAGAAGTGGAAAAAGCATTTAAACAAGCAAAGAAAAATAAAAAATCACCAACTATAATTGAATTTATTATTGACGATAGATTAAATGTTTTACCAATGGTACCACCTGGAAATCCACTTCAAGATATGATATTAAAAAAGGAGGAAGAATAATATGGAAAAAAGATGGATAGGCTTATTTGTTGAAAATGAAATAGGAGTACTTGCTAGAATTTCAGGATTATTTTCTTCTAAATCATATAATATTGAGAGTTTAACAGTTGGAACAACAGAAGATCCTACAATATCACGTATGACTATATCTATGATATCTGACGATAAGACATTTGAACAGATAAAAAAACAATTAAACAGAAGTGTAGAAGTTATTAAAGTTGTAGATTATACTAATACACCAATTCATAATAAAGAATTAGTATATATAAAAGTAAACTATTGTACTGAAAAAGATAAAGTTGAAATTTTTAGATTAGCAGAAATTTATAATTTTAAAGTAATAGATTATAATAAAGCTACAATAATAATTGAATGGGTTGAAACCGAATCTAAAATAAATGATTTAATTAAAATCTTTGAAGAGAATTTCTTAAATAGAATAGAGGTTGCAAGAGGTGGAAGTGTTGCTATTGAAGCAATAGGTATTGCAAATAGATAAAAATAGTTTAAGAAGATATAATTAATTTTTAAAACAAGAAAGGAGAGTTTTATATGATAAGTAAAGAAGAACTAAATATTTTAATTAAAGAAAATATGAATGGGAATGCCTATGACATATTGGTTCAAGAATGTTGTGGAGTAATAAAAGAAAAGCTTGAATATAAAAGAGAATATACAGATATAAATGATTTGTATTTCCTACTTGTTAGATTATATTATTTAGATATAGATTTTAAATATACTATTTTACAAATTTATGATTTAATAACTTCAGATTCTATTGAAGAAGAGTTATTATACGAGTTATATTATAATATTCAAAAAATAAAAGAAATGAAATTTATTAAAAAAACTGTAGAATTATCCGAAGAGTTAAAATATTTATTAAGTATAGGAAAAAACAGATTTGCTAGAATGATAATTGAAGAAAATTATTATAATAAAGTTTTTGGAAAAACACTAAAGAAAAATAATATAGAGTTCAATGAAGAAGAAAATTTTTTAGAGTTGTGTAAAAAAATCTCTGAAATAAAAGTTGGATATTTAAACAAAGTTGCAGGAATTATAAGCGAAAAAAATGAGCTAAAAAGAATAGATTTGCTATTAGAATATAGTGATGATTTTTCAAACAGAAAAATTATAATGTATGATAGAAAATATTTTGAAGATTTAACACAGGATTGGTTATTTGAAATTGCATATAATGATTTAAAAAATTGCTTTATTAATAAATTTTTAAAAATACTAAATAAAGAATCAGAAGAAGAGAACATAGATAAATTATTTAATGAATTATGCACAGAAGTATGTGCTAAAATAACTAATATAGCTCAAGAATGCAATGAAATAAATAATAGAATGAATAATACTTTTGAAACAAACGATGAAAGAAATATAGAAAATATAAATAGATTGCTTGATCTTTATGAAATGATTGAAAAGAAATAAACTTTTTAAATATAATATAAAAAAGAATAACTTGTAGTTATTCTTTTTTTATGTTTTATATTGATTCATGATTTTGAATTCTAGTATCTCTATTTTGTGAAGTATCATCTTTTAAACTACTTAAATATCTTGATTCATCAGTATTATTTAAAGCTTTTAGATTAGTAATAAAGTCATTAGAATCTTTGTTTTTTTCTTGTTCTAGGACATAATTATAAAATGTATCTAGCATTGGTACATCTTTTTGGCAACTAGGTAATTCACATTTTGGATTTTTTTCTTTATAAGTTCGTATTAATTGCATTACAATATCTTTTGCATTATCATTTCCTTTGTTTGTTACTTTAGAAAGTTTTTCTTTAGGTATTCCTTTTCCAGCTATAGTATGCATGTTGTTTATTGGATGAGTGGTTACACCTGTTTGTTCATCAATATCATCAAGTAGATAATCTATTTTATGTTTTTGAAATTTTGAAAGATTATCATACTCATTTTTTGTACATCCTTTTAAATTACACATATAATAAATACGATCATTTAAAAAAGCATCTGTGAATTTACAAGCAAGATTTGCTTCTTCTTGTTCAGTCATATTTGGTGTTGTTTCTTTTTCTAGAAAATCAACATACTTTTTGTGTGAAGTTTTCTTTAAAACTGTATAGTCTTTACTTTTAATAAAGTAACTTATTATATTTAAAACTTTATTTACATACATTAAAGATCCATCAAGTTCTTTAGTAAAGAAAACCTTAGGAGTCTTTTCATATCCCAATCCATCTTTACTATTTTCACCTATTTGTGGAATTAATCCATCTTTATTTATATCTTCTTCATGTTCTTTTGATGTAAGATGTAAAATAATATCTTTATTTGAAAAATCTATATCAGAAAATTCTACATTTTTTATATTATGCATTTTAAATCACCTATAATTATTATATAATATAGTTATGAAAAAGCAAAGATTATAAAATGAATTTGAACAATAAAAAGAGGAGGAATAAAATGAAAGTTTTTGTGACACGACATGGACAAACTAGTTGGAATGCATTAGGAAAAATTCAAGGAAAAACAGATATAGAACTAAATGAAACAGGAAAAAATCAAGCAAGAGAAACAGGAGAAGCAATAAAGAATGAGCATATAGATATAATAATTAGTTCACCATTAAAAAGAGCAAAAGAAACAGCTCAGATTATTAATAAAAACTTTAATGTAGAAATTATAGATGATGAAAGATTAATGGAAAGAGGTTTTGGGAAAAGCGAAGGATTAACAAAAGATGAAATATTAGCATTAAAAGAGAAACATGGTCAGATATATGATGTATGGAACTATAATGCAAATACTGGATTTAATGATATAGAAAAGATGCAAGATTTTTGTGCTAGAATATATGATTTTTTAGATGATGTAACAGAAAAATATAAAGATAAAAATATATTAATTGTTGCTCATGGCGGAGTTTCTGTTCCTATAAAATGTTATTTTATGCAATATCCATTAGAAAAATTAATTAATAGAGATTGTATGAAAGGCCTAAAAAATTGTGAGGTTATAAAATTTGAAATATAAAAGAAAATAGCAGAAGTATATTCTGCTATTTTTGTGTATTACGGTAGTTATTTCCCCATTGTACCATTGAATCTAAAATAGGATTTAAGCTCCAACCTGTTTCAGTAAGTGAATATTCAACTCTTGGTGGTACTTCTGCAAATACTTCACGATGAACAAGACCAGATTTTTCCATATCTCTTAGGTTATTAGTTAATACTTTTTGACTAATTCCTGTGAGAGATTTTTTTAGTTCTCCAAACCTCTTTGTTCCAGTTAATAAGTCACGAATAATTAAAATTTTCCACTTATCTCCAATAAGGCTCATTGTAATTTCAACAGGACATGCAGGTAATTCTTGTTTCATATTATTTCACTCCATTCTAGTAAAATTATAACAATAAATATGTTAAAAGTAAATAGAAAATATATTGAAAATACAATAATAGTATCAAAAAGGATGCAATATATTAAAAAGAATGTATTGAAAAATATAATTTACAAAAAAATATTTTTTCTTGAAATTAGCATATTTACTTAAAAGTTACTTTTATGAAACTATGGAACAAAAAAGTGCCTACTTTACAAAGTAGAAATTGTAAAGTAAAATTATAATAGAAATTGAAAGATAAGGTAGCTACTAGTTTCAATATATTATAAATAAGGAGTGTAAATAAATGAATAGTGTAAGATTAAATTTAAATAAAGGATTTGTTGATGTATATGATTTTGGAGATATAAAGTTACATTGCTATCAAACTAATGATGCAATGAATGATGAAAGCTATATATTAGAAAATGATAAAAATGTATTGTTACTAGAATTTCCAGCTTTTTATGATAACCTAGAAGAATTTGAAAAGTATGTAAAAGGAATAAATAAAAATATAGTTGGTAAAGTATTTTCTGATCATCCAAATGGTGGAACTATATTTACAGATGTAAAAGGCTATGCTTCTGAAGGAACAATAAAGTCAATGAGAGAGGGTACAATCCATAATTTAGTAAGCAATTTTGTAAAAGTATTTAATGGTGGATTTGCAAAAGAATATCATAAAATAACAGATGTATTAAAAGAAGAAAATAATAACATTGGTGGATTTGAATTAAAAATAACATATCATGAAGAAAACATAGAAGTAGAATTTCCACAAATAAAATGTGTATATACTCATATGTTAGGTCATGATTGCCATTCAATTGTAGCAGGAGAAAATCATGCAAATGCAATTATTGAGCAACTACAAGGATATAAGAAAAATGGGTATACTCTAGTATTGTCTAGTCACTATACACCAGAAACTTTAGAAGATGTAGATACTAAAATAGATTATCTTGAAAGTTTAAAAGATATAGCTAAACTAAGTAGTGATGAAAATGATTTTAAAGAAAAAGTTAAAGCTAAATATCCAAATTATAGTGGATTAAATTACTTAGATATGACAGCTAGCCTATTTTTCTTAAAGAAATAAAATAATAATAAATTAAGGAGAAATTATGGAAAAGTTAGATTTTTTAATAAATTATTTGATAAAAGAAAAGAAAAAAGAATATTGTGAAGAAAAACAACTGAGTTATGAAGAAAAAAGATTAATATATCGTTCTTTGTGTAATATTAGAAATCCATTACCAATATCTAAAGAATATATTAAAATAGAAAATGAATTCTTAAAAGAAGAGAGTAATAGAAAAGGTGTTAAGGAGGCTGCAGATATAGACTGCTTTACAAAAATAAATAAGACACAAATATGCTTGTGGAGAGGAGATATTACTACTTTGAAAATAGATGCAATTGTAAATGCAGCTAATTCAAAAGGAATAGGATGCTTTATACCATGTCACAGATGTATAGATAATGCTATTCATTCTGCAAGTGGAATTTCTCTTAGATTAGAATGTAATGAAGTTATGAATCAAATTGGTATATTAAAGACAGGACAAGCATTTATAACAAGTGCATATAATTTACCATCAAAATATGTAATTCATACAGTAGGTCCAATTATATATAATGATGTAACAGAAAAAGATATATTAGAACTTAAGAATTGTTATATTAATTCGTTAAAAATAGCAAGCGAAAATAATATAAAAGAAATAGCTTTTCCATGTATTTCAACTGGTGAATTTAGATTTCCAAAAAAGATGGCTGCAAATATTGCATTAAATGCTGTAAAAGAATACTTAAATAAATCTGATGTTTCAATAGAAAAAGTCGTGTTTAACGTTTTTTCAGAAGAAGATTATAAAATTTATGCAGAAAGTATGGTAGATATTTATGGAAGAATATAAATTAAGAATAAATAAAATGAAACAATTACTAAAAGAAGCAGACTGCATATTAATTGGTGCTGGATCTGGACTTTCAACTGCTGCTGGGTTAAAATATAGTGGAGAAAATTTTCAAAAGAATTATAAAGAATTTATACAAAAATATCATTTTGAAGATTTATATTCAGCTTCATTTTATGAGTTTAAAACACAAGAAGAAAAATGGGCATTTTTTTCTAAAATGATACTTCTTAACAGGTACAACAAACCATTGACGTTATATAAAGAGTTATATGATATTGTAAAAGACAAAAATTATTTTGTTATAACTACAAATGTTGATGGGCAATTTGAAATATCAGGATTTGATAAAGAAAAGATATTTGCTGTACAAGGAGATTACAAATATTTACAATGTGAAAATGCATGCCATAATAAACTATATGATAATAGTGAAATTGTAAAAAAATGGACAGCTAATATGAAAGAATGTAAAATACCATCAGAACTTGTTATGAAATGTCCTGTGTGTGGTGGAAACATGGATATGAATTTAAGAAAAGATGATAAATTTGTTCAAGATGAAAATTGGTATAAACAGTTAAAAGCATATAAAAGTTTCCTAAAAGAAATGAAAAATAAGAATGTAGTATTACTAGAAATAGGAGTAGGATTTAATACTCCTGGTATTATAAGATTTCCTTTTGAAAAAATAACAATGGAAAATTCAAAAACAAGATTAATAAGAATAAATAAAGATTATCTAAAGTGCTTTTTAGACATTGAAGATAAAACAATTACTTTTAATGAAGAAGTAAAACAAATATTAGATGATTTAAAGGAGTAATGTAAATGATAATAAATACAGGATGCAGAACGGACATTCCAGCTTTTTATTCTAAATGGTTAATGAATAGAATAAAAGAAGGATTTGTTCTTGTGAGAAATCCATATTATCCATCTCAAGTAACTAAATATGACTTATCTCCAAAAGTAGTAGATTGTTTAGCTTTTTGTACTAAAAATCCAGAACCAATGATAAAATATTTAGATGAATTAGGTGTATATAATCAATACTGGTTTGTAACTATTACACCTTATGGAAAAGATATAGAGCCAGTGGTACCAGATAAAGAAAAAGTTATAGAAAGCTTTAAAAAATTATCAAACCATGTAGGAATAGATTCTGTTGGGTGGAGGTATGATCCTATTTTCATAAATAAAGATTTTGATGTAAAAAAACATATAGAGTGTTTTACAAAATTAGCAAAAATTTTAGGAAAGTATACACATAAATGTACTATTAGTTTTTTAGATTTATATGAAAAAGTTAAAAGAAATGCTCCAGATTTAAGACCTCCAACTAAAGATGAACAAATACAAATAGCTAAAGCTTTTGCTAAGATTGGAAAAGAAAATAATATTGTAGTACACGCTTGCTGTGAAAAAAAATATTTAGAAGAATATGGTCTAAAGTGTAATGGCTGCATGAGTCAAGAAATAGTTCAAAATGCAATAAAAAAACAACTAAAGCCACAAAGAAAAAGCAATTTAAGGCAACAATGTGATTGCCTGATGGGAAACGATATAGGAGCATATAATACATGTGGACACCTATGCAAGTATTGTTATGCAAATGCAAATAAAAAATTGGTAATAGATAATATGAAAAAGCATGATGAAAATTCACCATTTTTAATTGGAACTTTGCAATTAGGTGATACAATTAAAGAGGCAAAACAAAAAAGTTGGATTATTAATGAAGACATACAAATGAGATTTACTTTAAAATAAAAATCTTGAATCAGTTTAAATATAATATATAAAAGAAAGAATAACTTGCATGTTATTCTTTTTTTATTATGTGGTCGTATATTGTATTAATCTATATGCTTTAAATAATAATTATTGAGATAATACAATAAAATTTTAATATTTGAACTTTTTATTTAATAAAAAAATAATGATTAATATCCGAATATATTAATCATTATTAATATTTATTAGGATTTTCAGTAAATCCCACTAAAAAATCTATTGAAGTATTATAAAATTTGGCTAAAATACAAAGAGATTTTAATGGTATTTCTCTTTGTCCATTTTCGTATCTAGAATAACAGACTTGTGAACAATTAAGAAGATTTGCTATTTCTTTTTGTGGTATATCTCTATCTTCTCTTAATTCTTTAATTCTTAATTTCATATTACCACCATAATTATTATATGAAATACCAAATTGGTTTATTGACAAATATACCAAAATGGTATAATATTATGTATATAAAAATACAATATAATGTACATATGATATATAACTTGATTATAATATGTATTTAATTATATAAGAAAGGAGAAAAACTGGATGAAATTAAGACTAAGAATTTTTATAATAAGTATTTTAATAATATTTGTTGGAGTATCTAGTTATTTTTTGTTCTTTAGAAAAGAAAAAAATAATGATAGTGAAAATTCTTTAACAATATCTGAAAAAATACTACTTAACGATAATGAAAAAGAAATTTTTGAATTATTATCTCAAGTAAGAGAAAATTTATTAAAAGGAGATGAAGAAGAAAATACAGATGACTCTACTGTTAATTTGGCAATATCATCATCTTCAATAGAGCTTAAAGATTTTTGTTCTAAAATTTATGAGATAAGAAAGTATGAAGATTCTATTTATATAATAGACATGGATGTGATATTTAAAGATAAAGCTCCCGCTAGAAAAAAAGTATTAGTTTCTAATGGTAAAGTAACTATGATTAATATATCTGAAGAGGATTTAAATTTAGAGTCAGAATCAGAGTCAGAAGAGCAAGACCCTAATGAAATTAGTTTGGGAAAAGAGTTTTACGAAGCACTTATTTCGAAAATAAACGAAACAATTTCAGAATATTGGGATAATTCAACAACTTTTGATAATGTTGATTATGAAAAGATATATAAGTTAATATAGGAGGATGTCATGGAAAATATTGATAATTTTTTCAACAATAAAAATACGAAGAAGAATGTTGTTTTTATATGTATAATTATATCTTTAGTTGTCGTAGGCATCATATCAATAAATTATTTTACAAATCCTGTAAGAAAGTTTAAAAGCAGTTTAGAAAATATGAATATTGAAACTGCAAATGAAATATATTCAACAACTTCTCAATATACCTATAAAAAGAATATGGAAAATATATTGAATGAAAAATTAGAAAAAATGTTGGATGATTTTATAAGTGAAAAAGTAGATTATGAGCAAGTAAAACAAAATTTTGAACTGTTTAAAGATATTTCTAATTTTAGTGGAAAAATAGATAAAGCAATAACTAATTTAGAAGAAATAAAACAATCAAAAGATTATTTTGAAAAAGCTAAAGCTGTGGAAAAAAATGATTTAGTTGAAGCATATAAGAATTATTTTAAAGTTATTGAAAAAGATAGTGATAACTATAAAATCGCACAAAAATTTATAAAAAGTAATAAAAGTAATGTTAAAGATATTGTACTTAATGATGTAGAAGAATTAATAAAAAATAATGATTATATTGGTGCAAAAGAGAAGCTTAATGGTTTAAATGATTTGATAGAAAATGATAACACTATTGCTGAAAAATTTAACGAAATTGAGGAGAAAGCAACTAAACAAGAAATTGAAAAATATAAAAGTACTCAAGAAGTAACAGTAGAATCAGCCGTACCTTGTACCCAATGGTATTCTAGTGATATTTCTGGCATTCAAGTTATAATTAAAAATAATACAGATAAGGTAGTAAAAAATTTTGATGTAGGGGTATTAGCTTATGATGAAAATGATTATCCATTAAATATAGAATATAATGATTTCTTACTTTTAGGACAAGGTAGGGCAGTAAATGTACAACCTGGTCAAACTTATGGAGATGATGAATATTTTAATATTTTTTATAATGAAGAAAAAATAAGAAAAGCTATTGCCTGTGTAAAAAAGGTGGAGTATTATGATGGATCAAAGTGGGAAAACCCATATTACCAATATTGGCTAGAAGAATATAAAGGTAAACCTTTAAAATAATAATATAAGAAAATTTTAATGAAATTAGCTTAAAATATCAAGGTAATTAAACTTTGATATTTTAGTTATAGTTATTAAATTCAGATATCATAAATTCATCGAAGTCTTTTTGAAGTGTATCAATATCATTTACTTCTATAGAAATTATCATAATGATATTCTTAATATTAAATATTTTATGAAAGTGATTGTTACTGCATTAACAATATAAATATAAGGAGGAATTATCTATGAAATCAACTATAAAAAATGTTATAATTGTTATTGGCTGTATAGCATTGATTTTACTGGGAATAGCAATAATATTTTATGGGATTCATAAAAAAGAAGAAGAGTTTAATAATGAAAGTAAAAAAATATGCTTAGAAACAATTGAAAAAAGAGATTTTTCAGTTTTTAAAAAATATATTGAAACTTTGAAAAATAGTAATCAAAAAGAAAATGTCTACCAAAAACTGGAAGAAGAGTTTAAAGCAAATGCAAATTCAATTATAAATGATTATGAGAAATCACTTGAAATGTCAAAAGCTATAAAGGAAGAATTAACTACAAATAAAAAAAATAATGAAGAAAGATTAAATAATGTTTTAGAAATTGGACAAAATTTGTATACTTATAATATATGCTTGATTAATGGGGAAAAAAATATTGAAAAAGGTAATTATTATAGTGCATATAAAGTGTTTGAGACTGCCAAAAATTGTATTAAAGATATTGATAATGAAAAGTCTAATGCAATGGCAGCAAAACAAAAAGAAATTTATGATAAATCGAAAGAAGATGCAAAAGAATTTTTAATTGATAAAATTAATAGTTCTGAAATTGATAATAATATTTCTTATAGTTTGGTAAAAGGATACATTGATATTGTAAAAGATGAAGAATTAATAAAGCTATATAATGAGTGGAATGAAAAAAACGAGACATTAAAGAAGGAAAAACAAGCTATTGAAAAGCAAAAAGAAAAAGAGAGGAAAAAACAAGAAGGAGTTAGAATTGGAATGTCAAAACAGGATGTTTTAGATTCAATGTGGGGAGAACCGATAAAAATTAATAACACTGTGACTAGATATGGTACCCATGAACAATGGGTATATCCTAATAATAACTATTTATATTTTGAGAACGGAAAATTAACTTCAATCCAAAATTAGATATATAAAGCAAAATGGAAAGAATAAAAAAGGTTATGTAATTAAGCTAAAATTATACTTTTTGGTATATTATAGAAAGGTAAATGTGTGTAGCTAAAAAAAGCCTTTCTCTTAAGAGGTTGTTTGTGACAGTCTCTTAAAGTGTACAATGAAAAAACTACGGGTTATACCCGTAGCCTTTTTTTTATTTATATTTTCTTGAATGTAATTATTTAAATCTTCCCATTCATCTGTATTATTATTTTTGATTTTTAATGAGGAAATATCAAAATTTTGTACTGATATTCTACTTTTTTGCTCAGTGTTAACTTCTCTTAAGCCATTCCCTAATCCTATTATCTCGTATTTTTGAAAAGAATTACTATAATTTAAATATGCTAGATATGTTTTACCAGCTTCAAGATAAATATCATTATCTATTAATACTTTCAAGTAAGTATTCTGTGGATCTATGTCTGTTCCAGATTGTTTTCTTAAATATTCTCTTTTTTCTTTTGCGGCTATAGGTTGAGCTTTTTCCCAGTCATCTAGTGAAATTATACCACCTGGTTTTATATAGCTTAAGAGTTGACCACTTAAGTCATCACCATATATAACATTATTTATTAACATATTACCATATGTCATTCCAAACGTACTATTATAATCTGTACTAGCACCATCTATAGAAACTATTGTAACTAATGCTATAATATCAGAATTTTCTAGCAAAAACTCAGGAGTATAAGAATTCCTAAATATGACTGTTGAATAGTTCTTGTATGAGTTGTTTAAAACTTCATCAGTTATATAAGTAGAAACACCATAATATTTTTCATTGCTATTTTCACTAAGCATTTCTTTATCAGATGTTTGACTATCAATTTTGTTTTGTTCACTTTTATTCATTGTGCATTTTATTAATACACATCCTGTTATTAATATGGTTAATAATGTTAAAAATAAAAAATATTTTTTCATAATATGTACCATTCCTACATTTAAATATAATTTGGGGTAATAGATAATATAATTTAAAAAATATATTATCACTTTAGTTAAATTTTATAGACAAAAATAATATTTGTCAATAATTATATAAGAAGATTAAAACTTATTCAAAGCAATTTGATAACAAAAAATATCAAGGTAATTAAACCTTGATATTTTAGTTATATTTATTAAATTCAGATATCATAAATTCATCGAAGTCTTTTTGAAGTGTATCAATATCATTTAAAAAGTAATTAGGATTACTAATATAGAATAACACTTTGCTATTAGAATAATGATTTTTTATAAATTTTACTAAAAAAAATCCATAGAAATATCCATAATTGTTTGCAAATTCTTCACTAGAGTAGTTAATAAATTCTTTTAATAGCTTCTTGTTATTCAGATACTCTTCTTTTAATTTTGAAAATCTTCCAACAGTCATTTGATTTGCTAAATAGTATGCAAGTCCTTCTTCTAATAGTATTATTCTTTTGCCATTTACCTCTGTTTTGTATGATAATAAATGCACTATTTCATGTAAAGCAGTTTTTACATACTCATCTATATTTTCATTTTCAGGATAAACTAGATGTATACATTTTTCGTCTGTAAAACCTTTTACCCAATAAGGTACGTTTTCTTTGTATGAAATAGAGTGATTTAATATATAGTAATCTAAATCTTCTTTACTATCTAAGAAAATGTCTAGTATATAGTTACTTTTAAAATTAAAAAAACTTTCAATATTTTTATCTTTAAAAGCATATTGCACCTTTTCTATAAATAAATTTACTGTATTCTCATTACATTTTTTATTTGATACTATATTTAGTTTTATCATAAAATCACCTATATTGTAATATTACTTGTATGAAATTGTTTCAGAAAAATCACCATATTTTTGATATTCAATGTTATTAAAGTTTACTGATAATTTATAATTTTGAACAAAGATATATGTTTTATCAGAATTTTCTTTATATACTGTTAATATATTATTTCTTTTATTATATTTTATAGATAACTCTACATTTTGGTTATCTGCATCTTTATTTTTAGTTTGTAATTCTAGTAATAGGGTTTTATCTTTAAATTCTTTTTTGGTTATAAAATTTATCAATGCGCTATTAGTTAAATTAATGCTTTCATCTTCATTACATATCTCGTTAAATATATTATATAGTACTTCTATTTGGTTTTGATCACTTTTTAAAACATTATATTTATAAAGGTATATACTTCCTGTAATAACTACAAAAATCAATATTAATATACTTGCTTTAACAAAAAATTTATTTTTTAACATAGTGCCTCCATAATTATAGTATAAAGAGAGAGTTATTATTTAGTATTTTTGTATAGGTGTTTAGTAAAAATATTATATTGTATAGTTGGTTATATATCAACAACATAGTTATAGATATTGAAAAAAATTATTTACTTGGTGTCATGTGCAAGGCTTCTACCAAGCCATATGTCTCATATTTTATAGTATTTCCTTTTACGTATAATTTATATCTTATGCGATATTCTTGTATACCATTTTTTTCTCTTAAAGTAAGTGTTAAAATAGAAGTATCTTTATTATATTCTAAATATAGAGTATGTATAAATTTGTTTTCCGTATTATTTTTTTCCAATTCCTTTAATTTCTGTACATTAGCATCATTAAATGGAATATTGTTAATAATATTAGTTAGGCAAGAGTCGTCAAGCGATATATTTCCAGAATCATATATTTTAAATTCATTAAAAAAGTTTTCATAGATGTTTTGTAGAGTATTAACTTGATTTTCTTCACTTTCTAATGTTTCAAATTTTTGTTTGTTATAATAATTTATACCAAAGTAAGTAAAAAATATACAAATAATTAATATAATTACTGCGATTAAAGTAGAAAATTTTTTCATATATTAAAACACCTCGATAACATAATATAATATAAAAATTTTTTTGTCAATTTTGTTGCAAAACTTAAAAACTTATAAAATTTTATCTAATTTTCATAATATTTTTTCTTTAAATTAACCACATATGTATAATTATATTTTTTATTTAATAATTAAAAGTAAAATTATATAAATATATTGTTAGTCTAATTATTTAATAGAATGTCCCTTATTGTAGTAATATCAGGGCTTTCAAGAATTTTGGGCAGTAGTTTGAAAAAATAAAATATAAAAAAATAATACTAGCTAAAAAGCCAGTATTATCAATACTTTTATAGAATATTATAAAATATTTAAAAATAAAAAAAGAGGTTAAAAACCTCTAAATTTGGTCGGAGTGACAGGACCCGAACCTGCGACCTCATGGTCCCAAACCACGCGCTCTACCAACTGAGCTACACCCCGATATTAGTATGTAATCTTTCGTACGCAATTTATTATAGCATTTGTTTAATCAAAAATCAATACTTTTTTATAAAAATATTTGTTTTTTTGCAAAATATTATATATTGTATTGTTAATTAAAAATGTCGCGTATAATTATACAACTATATGAATGTAAATAGCAATACTTTTTTCCTAATTTACCATAAAATATTGACTTTATCTAGGAAAAAGTATAAGATATATTGTGTAAATATCTAAATTTTTAGCTGAAAGGAAATATGATGAAAGTATACTGTGGAACAGATATAATTGAAGTAGAAAGAATAAAAAAAGCAATTGAAAAAAATGATAGATTTAAAACAAATATATTTTCTAAAAATGAGATAGAAGATATAGAAAAAAGTAATAGCGAAGAAGTAAAATTTCAAAGATATGCTGGAAGATTTGCATCTAAAGAAGCAATATATAAGGCAATATCTAAATTCACAGTAGAGTCAGATTATACACCTAAATTTTTAGATGTAGAAATAGTAAATGATGAAGCATTTAAACAAAGACCTAAAGTCAATGTTATTAGTAAATCATTAGAAGAAGTTTTTATAAAATACAAAATAAAAATAGATTTAAGTATTTCGCATGTAAGAGAAAATGCCATAGCTATGGCAGTAGTAAGTATAGATAAGGAGTGAAAATAAGATGGAAGAAAATAAGAAATACTACATAACAACACCTATATATTATCCAAGTGGAGATTTTCATGTAGGAACATGTTATTGTACTTTAATGGCAGACACATTAGCAAGATATAAAAGATTAAGAGGTTATGATGTATTTTTTATGACAGGCACAGATGAGCATGGTCAAAAAATAGAAGAAAAAGCCAAAGCCCAAGGGATAACTCCAAAGGAATATGTGGATAATTTTGTTGTAAGGGCGCAACAATTGTGGAAAATCTTAGGTATTTCATATGATCATTATATGAGAACTACAGATGATTATCACGTAAAGGCAGTTCAAAAGATATTTGAAAGATTACTTAAACAAGGTGATATTTATAAAGGAGAATACAAAGGATTATATTGTACTCCATGTGAATCTTTCTGGACAGAAACACAATTAGTTGATGGAAAATGCCCAGATTGTGGAAGAGAAGTAAAAGAAGTAAAAGAAGAGGCATATTTCTTCAAATTGTCTAAATATGCAGATAGATTATTAAAATATTACGAAGAACATCCAGACTTTTTAGAGCCAGAAAAAAGAAAAAATGAAATGATAAAGAATTTCTTTGAGAAAGGTCTAGAAGATCTATGTGTTACAAGAACAACAATAGATTGGGGAATAAGAGTACCATCTGATCCAAAACACACAGTATATGTTTGGATTGATGCATTAACAAACTATATAACAGCTTTAGGTTATACAACAGAAAATGATGAGATGATGAAAAAATATTGGCCTGCAGATTTACATTTAGTAGGAAAAGAAATATTTAGATTCCACTCAATAATTTGGCCAGCAATTCTAATGGCTTTAGATCTACCATTACCAAAGAAAATTTTTGGACATGGTTGGTTAGTTGTAAATGGTAATAAAATAAGTAAATCATTTGGAAACTACAAAGATCCTAGAATATATATAAGAGATACAAGTGTAGATGCTTTAAGATATTATTTAATTAAAGAAGTTACATTTGGAGAAGACGGAAACTTCTCAGAAGATTTATTTGTAGAAAAAGTAAATTCAGATTTATCTAACGATTTAGGTAACTTAGTAAGTAGAGTAACAGCAATGATCGAAAAATATAATGATGGTATTGTTGTTAAAAATGATAATCTTCCATTAGAAGATATAGACAAAGATTTAATAGATACAGCAAAACAAACTGTTGTAGATTTTGAAAATGATATGGACGAACTAAAAACAAATAGTGCTATAGCTCAAATATGGAAATTAATTTCTAAAGCAAACAAATATATAGATTTAAGTACACCATGGGTACTTGCAAAAGAAGGTAATAAAGAAAGATTAAATCAAGTATTATACAATTTAGTTGAAACTATTAGAATAATAGCAATACCTTTACAATGTTTCTTTATTGATACACCACAAAAGATTTTTGATCAAATAGGTGTAAATAAAGAAGAAACAACATGGGATAGTTCTAAAGAATTTGGAATAATAAAAGATGGAACTAAAGTTAAAAAAGGTGAAATATTATTCCCTAGAATAGAAAAAAGTGAAGAACTATTTAAAGTTGAAGAAGAGACTGTAGAAGAAGAAAAAGAAGATAGAAAAGGAATAATAACAATAGACGAACTAGATAAAGTTGAACTTAAAGTAGGACAAATCAAAGAAGTAGAAAAAATTGCAAAAGCTAGAAAACTATATAAACTACAAGTTGATGTTGGAGAAAAAGAGTTAAGAACAATTGTATCTGGACTTGTACCATACTATACTGAAGAAGAACTTACTGGTAAACAAGTTGTTGTAGTTACTAATTTAAAACCTGCTAAATTATGCGGAATAGAATCTAATGGAATGCTACTTGCAGCAGGAGATGATGATGTGGTAAAATTATTAGTACTAGATAATAACAATGGTACACTAGAAAATGGTTCTAACATACATTAGAATTTGTATGTTATTAATGAGGTTATAGGAGGTAAACAAAAGATATGGAAAATGAAAACAAGGAAGATCTAGAAAAAAAAGAAAAAGTTGAAACAAATACTCTAGATGAAAAACAAGAAAATGTTCAAACAGAGCAAGTTGAACAAGAAAAAGCTGCTGTAGACAGTGAAACATACTATGATGATATTGATTATCAAAAGAAAGAAAATGTTGAAGAAGTAAAAGAAAAAACAAGGAGTGTATTAAAAGAAGTGCTAGATTGGGTAATGTGTTTTGTAATTGCATTTGTAGTATATCTAATAATTAATTATTTCTTTATATGTGCTCCTACAGTAAAACAAGCTTCAATGTACCCTACAATTAAAAATGGTGAAAAAGTATTAACTATTAGACCATGGCTTAAAGGTGAGAAATTTAATTACGGAGATATAATAACATTTGAAGCACCAATAGATAATAAATTATATTTAGATACAGATGAAACATTATATACAGCACAATATGAAAATTATACAGGAATTACATTATTCTTATACAAATTCCTAGACATAAATAAAGTTAGTTATATAAAAAGAGTTATAGGATTACCAGGTGATCATATAGAAATAAAAGACGGAAACGTATATAGAAATGGCGAAAAATTAGAAGAGGATTATATAAGAAGTGAAGTAGTTACTGGAGTTCAGGAAGAAGAGTATGCAGATGTTGTTGTTCCTGAAGGTACAATATATGTTATGGGAGATAACAGAGAACAAAGTAAAGATTCTAGAAGTTTTGGATGTATTCCATATGATAGAGTAAATGGTTACCTTGTTTGTAGAATATGGCCTCTAAATAAGATTGGAGCAGTAAAATAAGTATAAAAATATAAAATATAAAAAGGGGAATGGATATGTTTGAAAATATTGTTGGACATCAAAAGCAAAAGGAAATTTTAAACAGGAGTTTAGATAGTGGCAATATTTCTCATGCATATCTATTTTTTGGCGATAGTGGAATAGGAAAATATAAGATTGCATGTGAATTTGCTAAGCAAATACTAAAAACTGAAAGCTTAGATAATTATCCGGATTTTAAAGTTATTTCAAAAAAAGAAGATAAAAAAGATATATTAGTAGAGCAAATACGTAAAGAACTAATAGATGAAGTGTATATAGTTCCCGCAGCAGGAGATAGAAAAGTGTATATAATAAATAATGCAGAAGCTTTAACAGTTGCTGCACAAAACACACTACTAAAAACACTTGAAGAACCACCTAAATATATTACAATAATACTTGTTTCTTCAAATATAAGTGCTTTTTTAACAACTATACTTTCAAGAGTAACTAAAATTTCTTTTGAGGGAATATCAGACGAAGAATTAAAAGCATATATATATGAAAAGTATAAAGTTACATTTAAAGATAATATTTTAAAGTATTTAAATGGTTCAATTGGAAAAGCAGAAGATGTTATAGAAAATAATTTGCTAGAAAAATTTGAAGCTGTAGACGAACTATATGGCCTTTTAAATGGATTAAATACCATAGGAGCAATGAAGTATTCAACCAGTATAGATTTTTCAAATGATGACCTTTTAGACTATCTAGAATATGTATTATATCTAAATGACAAGTTTAATTGCGTGAAAATAGTAGAAAATGCAAAAAATAGATTAAAATTTAATGGGAATTATGATATAATCATAGATAGTATGCTACTAAGATTAATAGATAGCATAAAGGAGGAATAAATGAAGAAAGTAGGAATAAGATTTAAAAGAACAGGCAAGCTTTCTTTTTACATAACAGAAAATGATGATATTAAAGTATCTGACAGTGTTGTTGTAGATACAGAAAAGGGTGAAGAAATAGGCATTGTTGCTAAAGTAGAAGAGCCAGAAGAAAATGAAGAACTAGTAACTGTAAAAAGAATGGCTACAGAAGAAGATTTTGAAAATCAAAAAGAAATGAAAGAAAAAGCAAAAGATGCATTAGCTTTTTGTAAAGAACAAGCCAAAAAACTTGAACTAGATATGAAACTATTAACTGCTGAATATACTTTAGATGGAACAAAATTAACAATATATTTTGTATCAGAAGATAGGGTAGATTTTAGAGAATTAGTTAAAATTATTGCATCAAAATATAGAGCAAGAATTGAATTAAGACAAGTAGGACCTAGAGATGAAGTAAGAGAATATCCAACATTAGGAATGTGTGGAAGAGAAGTTTGTTGTAGAACACATTTACAAGATTTTGACCCTGTAACAATAAAAATGGCAAAGGAGCAAGGACTACAAATAAACATGTCTAAGTTATCTGGCGCATGTGGAAAGCTAATGTGTTGTCTAAGATATGAAGAAGAACTTTATAAAGAAAACTTAAAGAAGCTTCCAAAAGTTGGTGAAATAGTAAGAGTTAAAGGCGAAAAGGAAAGAGGCAAAGTAACAGCAGTAGACATTTTAAATCTTAATGTAAAAGTAAGATTTGGAATAGATGATGAAGATGAAGAAAGATATGAAACATATCCAGTCGATAAAATAAAATGGATGCCAAAACAACCTAAAAAAGAAGAAAAAATAGAGATAGAAATTGAAACAAATGATGAAGAAATAATTGAGTAACTTATTAGGAGGTGAATACAAAAATGAGATATAAAATAGAAGATAGCTGTATAGCTTGTGGAGCATGTGAAATGAATTGTCCAGTAGGTGCAATTTCAATGGGAGACGGAAAATACGAGATTGATCCAGAAAAATGTATCGGTTGTGGTACATGTGCATCAATATGCCCAATGGGAGCTCCAGTAGAAGAAGCAGAATAATATTTTGGTAAAAATTGAAGATAGAGTCATAAAGCTCTATCTTTTTTTTAATATATATGATATATATATTAATGAAAGGAATAAGATGTGATAATATGAAAGCAGAAGAATTAAATAGTTATAGAGATAATGATGGATATATAGATTATAGTAAATTTGAAAAAGAAAAAGGAAATGGATTAGAAATAATAGAAGAAGATAGAGGATCTGGCTCAAGAGATAAAAAATGGGTAACTTTTGAAGATAGAAGAGTTATGCTAAGAAATGATCAATTTGAAAAAGATGGTGCAAAATTTACTACATATCAAGAACTTATTTTTGAAGAGCTTGCAAAACAAGTAAATGTTCCAACAGCACACTATGATTTAATTAAAAGAGATGGAAAAAAAGGTGTTCTTACATATAATGTTGTAGATCAAGAAGAAAACAAAGGATTATCTATGTATTCCTTAGCAGATTTTATGGGAGAAATAGGAATTAAAAATCAAAACTTTAATTACAATATTACAGATGCCTATGATGCTATAAAAAACTATTGTAAAAAAATGAATATAGATAAAGAGCAATATTCTAAGGCAATGGTGGATTTTACTAAGATGCAAGTTTTAGACTTGTTTTTGAGTTCTACAGATAGACATCCAGAAAACATTTCATTTTTATATGGAGTAGATGAAAAAACCAATAAAACAGTTTTTAAATTTTCACCACTTTATGATAATGAATTATCTTGTGGATCAGATTTAAAAGAAGATGAAATGGATAGAAGTATTTTAGATTTTAGAGATGCTAAAACATTTGCAGATTTGCAACTTACATGTGCAACTGTTCCAAGAGAAAAAATGCCACCTGAGTTAAGAAAGAGTAAGGATGATAATCCAAATTCACAATTGTTGAAATATTGTATGGAGATAGATGAGGATGTAGAGGATTTTGTTGGTGAATGTTTAGATAATTTAAATCCTATTCAAGCTGTAAGAAGTGTTGAAGAGAGAATTAATACTAAATTACCACAAACATATGTAGATTTTTTACTTACAAATTGCAAACAAAAACAGAATGAAATGAGTAAAATTGTAGATGAATTTTACCAAATTATATAAGTATGGAGGAACCAAAATGAAAATAAGAGTTTATTGGAAAGATATAGAGTTTTTAGAAGTAGAAAAGAAAAATGAGTTATATTTTTCAAAAATAAATGTGGAAAATTATGATAAAGTTGTATCTCAAGGCTGTCCTGTAGCTTTTTTAGATAATATAAAAGTAATAGATGATGAATTACCAAATATAATTGTAAATAGACTACCTAGAGCTAATTTTCTTATAGATAAAGTTAATAAAGGTGGAGATTTAGAGCAAAGTATAATAGAATACATTAATAAAACAAAATGTAAAAGAGTAACAGATTATATCACATTAGATATAGTTTAAAATTTACATTAATATAAATTATACAAAAAAATAAGGTGCACCCTAAATGCTAAATAAAAAGTTGTCAGCATTTGGGTGCATATTTTATTTATAAAAGTTAAGATATATGTAAATATAATATAGCAGTATTATTTAAATTAAATCAAAAATATCCACTATAAAGTTGACATAACCATCAAAAAATGTTATAATTAATAAGACACAATATGATAAATAATACCTGATGTAAATAGATTAGGGGGAGGGATTGAAATGAAAAAACAACTTCTATGGAAAGGCCACGCAATAGCGGAAATCTCTACAAATGAAAAAGGTGAGATGTTGTTGTATAATCCTGATATAGCAAAAATAAATATGCTAGGTAAACAAGGATTGCCAACAACATTAGTTATAGATGATAATACAATGACAGAATACATCAAAAGAAGAATTACATTAAATTCAAAAAATAATTCTGTCACTGTGACAGATGGCTTTTCTGTAAAATGATATAAAGGGGACTTAAATAGTCTCCTTTATTTTTTTTATAAAAAAATATCATCCTAAAACCTAGTATATATAAGGGTTGCAGAATTTACTGCAAAAAGCTACATGTAAAATGGCCTTTTTTTATTACCGGATTTTAAAAATCTGTAGTATATATATATATGCGAGGTGATTAAAAAATGAAAGAAAATATAGAAGACTACAGAAGAGATGGAATAATTAATTTAGATGAATATTTCCTAAATAATCCATCACAATTTACGTATCCATATTTTATTGAAGGGTACAATGGAAGAAACTTTTGGACAAAAGTTGGAAGGGAGGATACAGAAAAATTTATATATGTTAAACCAAAAGAAAAAAATAACTATCTAGAAAACGACTATAATGTTTATTCTAGACTACTTTATGAAGAACTAATGAAACAAGTAGGGATAGATACAGTAAGTTCGGATATAGCCCAATATGACGGAAATCTAGCTACAATATCTAATAATATATTAGAAAAGTGTTCATATGATGAGTTCATTATAACAGCATCTGAACTTATAGAAAGTAAAAGATATCCAATAGAAGATGAAGAATATAATATAGAAGATTTATTTGATTCTATTCATGAATACTGTTTAGCTGAAGATATTGATGAAGAAGTAGAGAAAAAATGTATAAGTGACATTCAAAAAGTATGTATTGCAGATATATTTTCAATATCTACAGATAGAAAAGTAACAGATTTAGATTTTATAGTTGGAAAAAATGAAAATGGTGAAGATGTATTAAGACTTGCACCACTATCACATAACACATATTGTTTAGGTTCAAATTTTTCAGAAGATGAAATATATGATATGTTAGAAAATGATGATATGCTTGCTGATAGGGTAGGCCTTTGCTATAGTGATGCAGGAGTACCAGAATTTAAAAGAGAATACGATTATCCATATTGGGAAGACTCATTATATTATTTTATAGATGAAGATAATGAAAATTTGGCTTTTGCAAGAAAATGTGCAAATAGTATGAATATTGATTTAGCTATAAAAAATGTAGAAAACAAAATTAAAGATAAAATTCCTGCAGAATATAAAGAGTTTGCAAGAGTAGCTTGGGATAATAGATTACAAAATCTTTGTGAATGCATAGGGCTAGATTATTATAAAGTTATGGATAATAAATACTATAAAGAAGAAATGGAGGAGATATAATGTCTATAGAAGTATTATGGGATGAATTGAATATATTAACAATAGAGAAAAAAGATAATTTATATTTTTCATATGTAGATACAGAAAATTTAGTACAAGCTAGAAAGAGTGGATTTCCAATATTCTTTTTAAAGCAAATAAGTGTTGTATCAGATGAATTACCAGCAATAGTTAAACATAGAATACCAAGCTTTGAGAGTATTAATAAGAAAATAAATTTAAAAGAAAAGACTATGGAAACTATAATAGAGTATATAAATGAAACAAAATGTAAGAGACCTACAGATAAATTTAGTATAAAAATAGAGATTAACTAAAAAAATAAAAGCCAGATTTTTTCTGGCTTTTACTTTATCTTCTTTTTCCTGTATTTGGATTTTCAATCCAATCGTCTGGCTTGTTTTTAGTATCACTATTAACTACTTTAAAAGTAGTTGTTTTTCCTTTTTCTTTTACTAAGTTACCAGCTTTATCTTTAGCAGTTTTATCTGCTATTTCAATCCATTTTAATCCACCAAGATTTCCTTGGATGTTAGATAATGTTACTTTTCTTGAATTTCCATCACCAGATATGTTTATATCTGCTTTGAAACCATAAAGAGTAATATCGTTATTATTTAAAGTTATTTCTCCCATTTCAGTTTCATCTTTGTAAGAGATTTCAAAAGATATTTCTTTACCAATTTGAGTTACTTTTTCAGATAATTCACCTATTTCCATAGTTGGGGCTGTTTCATCTTTTTTCTCTTCTGGATCTTCATTATTTGGGTTATCATTGTTATTTTCAGTGTTGTTTGTGTTAGGTGGAAGGTAGTTATTATTGTTATTCCAATTATTGTTGTTATTATTGTCATTACCTGGTTGTGGATTTGGTGCAGGATTGTTATTTTGTGTAGCTACTATTGTGAAAGATGAAGATGTAATATTCATTTCTCTTGATCCACCTTTTTCATTACTAGCAACGCCACCAGCTATATAGCTAATATATCCAGTAGCACCAACACTACCTTGAATGTTACTTAATACTATTGTTCTTTGGTTATTTCCAGATCCCTCTACACTTATATTAGCAGAAACTCCGCCACCAAGTCTAATATGTGATGCATTTAAAGTAACACTTGTAGCATTATTATATATATTTACATTATATCTAATTGTTCCACCAACTTCTACAGTACCTGAACTTGGTGCGCCAATAGCAAGTCTTGGTATTGATGCGGCAACAACAAAATTAGAACATGTGCATACAAAAACCATAACAAGCACCATACAAAAGTATATAATTTTCTTATTCATATTTTTATCTCCTTAAACTAAGTAGTATTATATCACATTTGAGATATTATACGCAACATAAATTGCTATATTTTAGTATGTGTTAATATAAAAAAATAAAAGCTAGAATTAAGTATTCTAGCTTTATAATTTTTAAAATTATCATTATTTATTTAATTCAGCTAATCTGTTAGTCATTTTTGAAATTAAATCAGTATATTTTTGTACTTTTTCTTTTTCAGCTTCAATTAAATTGGCTGGAGCTTTACTTACAAATTTTTCATTTGCTAGCATTCCTTGAGCTCTCTTTAATTCAGATTGTGCTTTTTCCATTTCTTTAGCTAATCTTTCTTTTTCAGCTTCTAAATCTACTAAATCTTCAAAAGGAATGTATAATTCAAGATTTTTTTGAATTATTGAAATTGCATTATCTGGTATGTTTTCCTTAGTACTTTTTACTATTATTTCATTTGCAAATCCAAGTCTTTCTAAGAAAGCTTTACTTTGTTCTATTAAATCTGCATATTCTGTAGTAACAAATATAAGTTTAGATTTTTTAGAAGGATGAACATTCATATTATTACGTACATTACGTATTTCAGTAATTATTGCTTTTAATAGTTCAATTTCATCTTCTTCTAATTTAAAGTTAAATTTCTTATCATATTGTGGCCATTTAGAAATCATGATACTTTCTTCGTGACCATATAATTGTGTATATATTTCTTCTGTAACAAATGGCATTATAGGATGAAGTAGTTTTAAACTGTATTCTAGTACTTTGTGAAGAGTAAACATTGCTTCTTTTTTAGTAGTACAATTTTCATCATATAGACGAGTTTTTACAAGTTCTATGTACCAATCACAGAATTCATTCCATATAAAATCATATATTTTTTGTGTTGCAACACCTAAGTCATAGTTATCAATATTAATAGCCATTTCTTTAGCTAGAGAATTTACTTTAGATAATATCCATTTATCTTCTGCACATAATTTAGAATAATCGTAATTTCCATCATAATTTTCAAGGTTCATTATAACAAATTTAGAAGCATTCCATAATTTATTTGCAAAGTTTGATCCTTGTTCTACTTTAGCAGGAATATATCTAATATCATTTCCAAAGCTTATACCTAATATTAAAGAAAATCTTAAAGCATCTGTACCATATTTTTCAATAACATCTAGTGGATCAACACCATTTCCAAGTGTTTTACTCATTTTTCTACCTTGATCATCTCTAACCATACCATGAATTATTACATCTGAGAAAGGTTTTTGACCTACATATTCAAGTCCAGAGAATATCATTCTTGAAACCCATAATGAGATTATTTCATATCCAGTTACAAGAGTATTAGTTGGATAGAATGTTTTTAAATCTTCAGTTTGATCAGGCCATCCAAGTGTTGAGAAAGGCCATAATGCAGAACTAAACCAAGTATCTAGAGTATCTGGATCTTGTGTTAAGTGTTCACATCCACATTTTCTACATTTAGCTGGTTTTTCACTTGCAACATGAATTTCACCACAATCATCGCAATAATATGCTGGAATTCTATGTCCCCAATATAATTGACGTGAAATACACCAATCTTGTAAATTTTCCATCCAGTTGAAATATGTTTTATCATATTTAGATGGGATAAATCTAACTTCACCATTTTTTACTACTTCAATAGCTGGTTTTGCAAGTTCATGCATTTTAACAAACCATTGATCAGATATTGTTGGTTCTATTGTTGTTTTACATCTTTCACATTTTGCTACGTTATGTGTATAATCTTCAATTTTTAATAAGTTGCCAGATTCTTTTAATTTATTTACTATTATTTCTCTAGCATCATATGCATTCATTCCTGCAACTTCTGGAATCAAGTCATTCATTATTAAGTTACTATCAAATACTTCAACAAATTCTAAGTTGTTTTTTATTCCAGATTGGTAATCGTTTGGATCATGACAAGGTGTTAATTTTACACATCCTGTTCCAAATTCCATATCAACAAATGGATCTGCAATTATTGGTATTTCTTTGTTCATAATAGGTAAGATACATTTTTTACCAATAAATTTTTTAAATCTATCATCTTTTGGATTAACAGCTACACCAGTATCTCCAAGCATAGTTTCAGGTCTAGTAGTAGCAACTACTAAATATTCATCTGAATCTTTAATAGGATATTTTATATACCATAGGTGAGAAGCTTCTTCTTTGTATTCTACTTCTGCATCAGATATAGATGTTTTACAGTTAGGACACCAGTTAATCATTCTTTTTCCTTTGTAAATATATCCTTTATCATAAAGTTTTAAAAATACTGTTTCAACAGCTTTAGATAAACCTTCATCTAATGTAAAACGGCTTCTAGACCAATCACAAGAACATCCCATTTTTCTTTGTTGTTTTTGGATAGTTCCACCATATAATTTAGTCCATTCCCAAGCTTTTTCTAAAAATTGTTCACGAGTTAAATCAGATTTTTTAATACCTTGTTCACGTAAACTTTGAACAACTTTCATTTCAGTAGAAATTGCAGCATGGTCTGTTCCAGGTAACCATAAAGTATTAAATCCTTGCATTCTTTTATATCTTATTAGAAAGTCTTGAATTGATGCATCTAATGCATGCCCCATATGAAGTTTACCTGTAACGTTTGGAGGAGGCATCATAATACAATAACTTTCTTTAGTTTTGTCCATACTTGGTTTAAAGTATCCTTTTTCCTCCCAGTTTTTATATATTTCGTCTTCTCTTTTTGAATAATTAAAATTATTTTCCATTTTTTATCTCTCCTTTTTTTATTTTATCAAAATAGTTACAATGTATAAAGATACTATGCTCACGAGTGCGGCTATGACCTTTATTTTATTTACCATTTTATTTTCTAAATCTTTACTGTTGTCTATACAGTGAATAACCCATCTAGCATTTAGTACTATTATTACAGATACCAAAAGACAGACGAGAGATATAAATATCCCAAAATCTCTAAGCATAATCTCTTTACTCCTTTCAACTAAAAAATAATATAAAAAAACAGTCATTAATCCTTAAAACTTTAAGGACGAATGACTGTGATTCGCGGTACCACCTTAATTCATACGTACGATCGTATGCTCTTAATTAACAGATTTACCGACTGTAACGGAGTATACTTACACATAAAAAACTTCAGTATACCAGCTCCCAAGCTACCTTCGGATGCGTTTTTTCTAAAAGACCTCCCAGCCTATTGAGTCTTTCTCTCTTTGAGACAACCTTCATCTTACTCCTCTTGATCATTGCTTTTGAATTTAAACTTGTTCTAAGTATAACATAATATTTTTTAAATTTCAATACCAAAAAACTCAAAAAATAATATTATTGTACACAAAAGTGTAGAAATATGTTGAAAAATTATATGTAAATATTATACAATTAATATGATATATATTAGAAAAAAATTAGTTTTTAATTTTAAACATTGTTTACATAATATTGAAAATATGGCGTATATGTGGTATAATTATATATATGTAAATGAGATAATTAATAGGAGGGATAATATGATAGAAAAAGAAAAACTATTAAAAATTAAAGAAGAGTTTGAACTTGGAAATATAACAGAAGATCAAATGGATGATGAAACAAAAGAAGCAATTGCAAATATGTTTAAAGAGGAAATCCAAGAGAGCGAAAATAACATTGCAGAATATGAAAAAGAGATTGAAGAAAGCAAAAAAGAAATAGAAAAAAATAAAGAAGAAACAAAGAAAACAAAAGAAGCAATTACAGATGTAATGAACGAAATTATTGAAACTAGAAAAGAAATAAAAGAGCTAGATAAAGAAATAGAAGAAAGCGAAAAAGAAATTGCAGAAAAAAGAAAAGAATTAAAAGATGTAGTAAATAATGAAGAATAAATGGAGGAGAGAATTATGTTTGTAAATTTAAAAGATTTAATGAGAAATAGAAACGAAGCTAGAAAAAGAGAGTATGCAGCAGCTAAGAATCTTCAAATGGTTAGAAATGATAAAGAGGCAAGTAGAAGAGAAAAGTATGCTTCAATGCAAAGACTACATGAGAGTCAAGAATTAGCTAACAGTTTTAATAAAGAGAAAAATAAAAGAAGTACTAAAAAAGAAAAATTAAAAACAGTAGTTGTTGGCCTTTCTTGTGCAGCTGTTCTAACAGGTATTGCATTTGGCATAGATCAATATAAAAGACAAAGAAGACAACCTTTAGTAAATTCAGATTATTCTAATGTAAGTAGAGATAATGATGATGAAAAATATCAAGAACCAGTAACAGAAGCTGTAGAAGAAAAAGTCGAAGATACAAAAGGATCTACTTCTTCAAAAACTAAAGCAAAAGTAAAAGATGAAGAAAAAATAGAAACAACTTACCAAAGTAATGGTGATGTTAAAAATGCTAAAACAGAAGTTAAATCAGAAGAAAAAACAACAATAAAATCTGTAGATAATGCAGCTGAAATAAAAAAACAAGAAGAAGAAATCAAAAAAGAAACAGATTCAGGTAAAAAGAGAACAGAACTTTCAAATGGTATCACTGCAGTTACAGATAATACTACTAAAAAAGATCAAAATACAACTGTAAAAGAAGATAAAAAAGCAGAAGTTGTAAAATCTGAAGAATCTAAAACAACTGTAGAAAATAAAACACAAAATAGTACTAATACAGCTAAAGCTCCACAAGAAGCAAGTGATAAGGACTTAGATGATTGGCTTAGATAATTAAAATAAAAACAGAATACATCCTAATGTTGAAATAAAAACAACATTTTGGATGTATTTTTTATATGTCTATAGGTAAAATATATTGATTTTTATGTCAAATGATGTTATAATATAAGTACAACTTGTATTACCCATATTATATGGAAAAATACAACGATTGTAACAATGATGACGTAAGTTATCAAATGATTACAAAAGTTGAATTTTACATAAAAATGTGGTATAATATAAGTATAAAAATAAACTTTGTATAAAAAGTAATTACTTTTTATGTATGAATAAAAAATCTGAGGGTTCTAGTATAATTGTTTACTGGAATTATTTTGTTTATACACTAAAGGAAATTACTGGTTACTGGTTTATTTAAAAAGGCTTATGCGGAGCCTAATAATCCGTAAATATTTTAAAGAACCCTATAGTTATTCCAGACTATAGTGGGAAAGGAGAAAAAAATGGAAAAATTATTAAAGGAAAAAAATCCAGTAGTAAAAAACACTGGATTAGTTGTAGCAGGGGCTGCTGCAACAAAGTTATTAGAGGTAGGATGTATACCTCTAGTGTTGGGAGTAGTAGCTTTTGTAGCTACTATGTTATGGATTGTGAAAACAATCAAATCTGGTAAGGGAAATCTTACTAGAAAAGCCAAAGTATTAATGGTTGCTTTAGCAGCTATTAGTACAATTAGTTTAATTTATGGTATATACCATAAATTAAATTGTCACAACTTAAATGTTGCTGATGAAGCAACAAATGAAGTTGTAACAGAAACTACATCAGATACAGATGAAAAACCAGTAGAAGAAGAAAAAGAAGAACCAACTGAAGATGTTGATTCAAAAGTTGAAACTTCAAATGCTGGAAAAATTACTACTTCTAGAGGATATTGTCCTCAAGAAGACAGAATTGAAGTAACTTACGGAAACGTAGGTGGAAACAATTCTGGAGCCAATTCAACATCTGCAAACACAAATGTAGTAGATCCGGCAAAGGAAACACTACATGTAAAAGCAGAAGATAAATCAGCACAAGATGAAGAAATTGCTAAAGATGTTGAAAATGGAAAACAAAAGACAGAATTATCTGATGGAATTATAGCAACTACAGATAAGACTACAGAAGAAAAATCAGATAATAAAGACAGTAATGAAGAAAAAGCAACAATGGACAAAGACAATGCAGAAAAAGTTACATCAGGAGAAGACAAAAAAGAAGAACCAAAAGAAGAAAAAGCAGAAGAATCTAAACCATCAGAAGCATCTGATGACGAATTAGATGATATGCTAAAAGCTACTGAAACAATTGAAGATTTACCAAAAATCGATTTTGTTGAAGTGAACGCAGAAGTTTTTCCAAAAGAAGACACAAAAGATGTTGAAGAAAAACCAGCAGATGAAATTGTTGAAGAAGTAGAACAAACAGAAAAGGCAGTAGAAGTAAAAGCTATTGATGGATTTACAGGAAGTATAAATTCAACAATGCAATTCCAAATCAGTGGAGATAACATCAAAATTGATGGGTTAGATGGTTTAGAATATTCATTTAACAATGGATATCTAAACATACAAACTGGGGCAGAAGCCACAGTATTAACTATTGAAATCAGCAACAGTGTTAGTTCAGTGACATTTGATGTCATTGTAAATGGCATAGTTAAATAGTTTCAATAGAATATAAGTAAATTAACTTTTTTAAAAAAGTTGGACACATTTGATCGAAATCTTATATATTTGAGTTAGACGAAAGTCTACCCAGAAAAAAAGAAATCGAAAGAATGTGGGAGTGTATAAACGTAAAAAAATAAAGTGGTGTGTTGAGTATGTTATGTGGTATTATATGAAGACGAAAGTCCATTAGAATACGATATAATGTATTAGTTACGTAAGTACATGATTGTGTGAAATCGAAAGAGGAAGCACAAGATAAGCATTTCATCGAATTGCAATTGAGTATGAGAGGCAATTTGAACGATGAAAATATATTGGAATGAAAATCCAATGTGTCCCACTTTTATAAATTACAAAAAAACAACGAGATTATAATTAATTCGATGTTTTTTTTTGCCTTTTTTCAGGCATAAAAAAGGCTATCCCCGAAGGGATAGCTTGAAAAAAAATTATTAAAAAGGATTACTCTAATCTTACGACTAGGGTAAGTAGACCAGATTCGAACTGGCACACCGTCTAAGACGAGCTCTTCCGTGGTTGAGCTTACTACATTTACATTATAGCATAGGTAAAATTAAATTTCAAGTGTCTTGTTTTATATGATATAATTATTTTTAGGAGTAAGAGTATGTGTAAATATAAAAATTGTAAAATATGCCCAAGAGAATGCGGTGTGGATAGATCTAAGCAAGCGGGAGCTTGTGGAGCAACAGATAAAATGAAAGTTGCACTAGTATCAATACATAACTATGAAGAACCATGTATAAGTGGAACAGAAGGCTCAGGAACAGTATTTTTTTCTAATTGCAATTTAAGATGTGTATATTGTCAAAATTTTAAAATTTCTAGGGATGGATATGGAAAAGAAATAACAGTTCAAAGACTAGCAGATATTTTTATTGAGCAACAAAATAGGGGAGTAAACAATATTAATTTAGTAACTCCAACTATGTATGTTGATCAAATAATTGAGAGCATAAAAATTGCAAGAAAAAATGGACTTAAAATACCAATAGTATATAATTCTAGTGGATATGAAAAAGTAGAAACAATAAAAAAACTTGCAGGATACATAGATATATATTTACCAGATTTTAAATATGCTAGTAATAGATTAGCATTAAGATATTCTGGTGTAAATAATTATGTTGAATCAGCTATATCTAGTATTTCTGAAATGATAAAACAGGTTGGTAAACCAGTTTTTAATGATAAAGGAATAATGGTAAAAGGTGTTGTTATACGTCATATGATACTACCAAACAATGTTTTGAACTCTAAAATGGTATTAAAAAATATTGCTAAGCTTTTTAAAGATGATACAATGGTAAGTGTTATGGCACAATATTTTCCAACAGGAAATGCTGCAAAGTATCCAGAAATTAACAGAAAAATAACTAAAGAAGAACTTGCAGAAGTAGAAGAATGTTTAGAAGATTTAAACATAACAAATGGATATATACAAGAGTTAGGAGAACATGAAGAAGAGTATGTTCCAGACTTTAATTTAGATAATATATAATAACATAAATTTAAAATCATCTCATATATTGTACTATGAGGTGATTTTTTTGGTATTATTTACAAAAATGCAGGGGTGTGGAAATGACTATGTATATATAAATAATGACATTGAAAAAATTAAGGATATGTCTTCTTTTACAAAAAAAGTGTCAAACAGAAACTTTGGAGTTGGTTCTGATGGTTGTATATTCATATTTAAAGAATTTTTAGCAGATGAGATGAATAGTGATAACTCAGAAAAAGTAGATGTGTATTTTAGAATTTTTAATCCAGATGGTAGTGAAGCTAGTATGTGTGGCAATGGTATAAGGTGTGTTGCAAAATATGTATATGAAAAAGGAATAGTAAATAGAAAAAGAATGAAAATTGGAACTATGTCAGGAATAAAAGACGTTGAAGTATATGTAAAAGATAATGAAGTAGATAAAATTAAAGTAAATATGGGAGTACCAGTATTTAATTCAGATATACTTGAAATAAATTATCCTAAAGAAATAATAATTAATGAAAGATTTTTAATTGAGGATAAGGAACTATATTTAACTTGTTTATCTGTTGGAAATATTCATACTGTAGTATTTGTAGAAGATGTGGATAATATAGATATTGAAAAGTACGGAAAAGCAATAGAAAATATGGATATTTTTAAAGATAGAACAAATGTAGAGTTTGTTCAACCAATAGACAGAGAAAATATAAAAATAAGAGTATGGGAAAGAGGTGTTGGAGAAACCCTAGCGTGTGGCACAGGTGCAACAGCATCAGTGATTGCAGGATATTTAAATGGTATCACAGAAAATATATGTAATGTTATATTAAAAGGTGGTATTTTAGAAATAAGATATAACGAAATAAACAATGAATTATGCATGATAGGTGAAGCAAAAATGGTATATGAGGGAAAACTATATTGAGTAATTGCATTAATTGGGATATAATATGTGTTAGGTGATAATAAATGAATTTAAAAAAAGAATTAGAAGAGTATGTTCCAGTTAATGAACAAGAAGAAAAAGATAAAGAAATTATGTTAAAATCATTTGAAGATTTTGACGATGTGTTAAAAAGAGATAATGAGTATTTACATTTTACATCTTCAGCTGTAGTAGTAAATAAAAATAGAGATAAAGTATTAATGATTTATCATAACATATATAATTCATGGGGATGGGTTGGAGGCCATGCTGATGGCGAAGAAGACCTATTAGCAGTAGCACTAAGAGAAGTAAATGAAGAAACATCTGTATCAAATATAAAAGTATTAGGAGATGGAAAAATAATGGCTATAGATACATTACCAGTTGCAGGTCATGTAAAAAGAGGAAAGTATGTAAATGCTCATATACATTTGTCTGTAGCATATATATTTGAAGCAGATGAAAATGAGCAAATAAAGATAAAGCCAGACGAAAATAGTAATGTTAAATGGCAAGATATAGACAAGATGGTAGAATTATCTACAGAGCCACATATGAAACCTGTATATAAGAAAATGATAGATAAAGTAAAACAATTAGGATAATAATTATGAAATTTGTTGTTTTTTTAATAAAAAGATTATATAATTAAAATATTAATAAAGTTAATACTGGAGGGAGTTTATGGAAATAAGAGAAATCTTTGATACTATTGAAAGTGACCCTTGTATGGATAAAGATCTTCAAAAGGATATTTTAGAGAAGATTGAAAACATTGCTAAAGCTGACTTATTAGTTGACGGATTAGAAGAAAAAATAGAGCAGCACAAGGACGAGCTTTCAGAGAAAGAATTAAAATATATAATTAATAAGTGTATATCGTATAAAAGTGTTTTCTATAGATTCAGAAATGGTGGAATTGTAGATTATGATCAATTAAATGAGATAACAAAGAGAATTTTTGAGCTAGAGGAAAGCATTAGGAAAAATGATTTCCACGTATGGAAAGAAGAATTATTAGCATATAAGGGCTCTAAGTTAGATAAAGAAGAGGACAAGATGTTAAAAAATATGCTTATGGTAGTTCCAGAAGAAAAAAATGTGGTAGAAAAGATAACTCGCATGTTTAAAAGAGCAATGTGGAAAATGCAACAAAAGGCAAAGAAAAAAGTAGATAATAAAGAGGTAATTGAGCTTCCACAAAATAACATAGATATTGCACTTCATGATGAAGAGTACGAAAAAATAGAAAAGAAGAAAAAAGACGAGAAATCTCAAGAAAGTGATGAAGATATAGAAGAAAAATTAGAAGATAAATTTGGTGAAGAATTTGTTGATACAGATGAAAGTAAAAAAGAAGATAAAGTTAATGCTGAGAAAAAAGATGAAAAATAAATAATATAAGAGCTTGAAATGATGAATTTCAAGCTCTTTTGTGATAATTTTATGAATATGAAGTGTTGAAAAAGGATAAATTACTCTTATGTAACTTTTAAGTCGGATAATTCATTGAAATACTAAGGTTTTTAATGTATAATATTAATATAACATGTTGTATAGGATACATAGTGATAATTATTGATTATGGATAAAAAATAGGAGGTATTCTGAATGAAAAAATTAGGAGTAGAGGATGGAAAATTAGTTTTATATCTTCAAAAGCGGGATGTAGAAATTTTGAGTACAATCAAAGAAAATGTAAGATCAAGTTTTTTTGAGGAAGAATCAATAGCAAAAGATGAGTGTGAGGATGAGTATTATAAAATAACAAATCCAGATAATATGAATTATATAAAAAAATTATCATTCATACCGTCATATGAAAGACTATATGCTATGGACGTATGCGATTTATGTGTGCTTGAAAATATGCATAGCAGTGTTTTGCAAAAACTAACATGTTTACCAAAGCATCTAGATTCTGACGAGGAAGAAGGAACAAACTATGATTTCTTAAATGGTGTAAAAACTGTTGATCAAAGTCTTGTATCCAAGCTTGATAGTGCAAAGAGTAACAAGGAATATAGAAGAATAGTTTATATATTAAAGCAACAAGTAAGATGCTATAACTATTCAGTAAGACAAATGCTTAACTATAAAATTAAAAAACAAGAAGAGGAAGAAGCAAAAAGAAGAGAAGAAAACAAATTTTCTGTTAAAAAAATGATCAAAAAAATTAGAAGAAAAAATCCAGTCGATGAGGAGAAGTAATACTTTTTCTCATCTTTTTATTTACTAAATTACATTAATAGTTGACATAATCTAAAATAAATGGTATAATATTTTTGCATTTGATATATTTAAGATGTCAGTCATGATTATGCAGATATGTAAAATCTTTATTATAATGGATGCAAATATTAGAAATTAGGAGGAAGAAAATATGAAAAAAGAATATTTTCAAAAAGAAGTTAAAAAAGGAGATCATTCAAAGAGAATGAAAAATATTGCGGCGATGCAATCTGCTACAAGAGATGAAGACAGAATTGTCTATGATTCTAAGAAACCATTGGTAATAAATAATGAAGATAAAGTTACAGAAATAATGATAGTAAATAATGAAGAACTTGAAGATGAGGTAATATCAGAACTTGATACAGAAAAAACAATAAGAATCATCTTTCAAGATAAAGATAATGTAGTAAAAAAAGAATTTTCAATGCAAGAAAAAGTTCCTTATACAATGGATATACACACATATATCTCATTACAGGAATTTGAAGCTTTGCTTGCAAAATGCAAAACAATCGAGGCAATTGAAGAGCTACAAGATTTATAAAAAAAGTCAGAGTTAAATACTCTGACTTTTTATGTTGTCTAAAATTTGAAAAAACACCTAAAAAATGGTATAATATAAGTATATAATATTTATTTGAAAGGGATTAAAATTTTTCCTAGTTTTGCTAATAAGATTTTAAAGCATTAGATGCAAATCTCTAGTAAAATTCTTTTTAAATAAGTAGTATATAAAAAAATACCAAAGAGGGAGAGAAAAATATGAAAAAATTTAAAAAAGAAAATTTAATGGAAATCTTAATGAAAGGGGAGTACAGCAAAAGCAGCTTCAGAAGAGCCGTAGAAATAGCATATATGAGTGACGGTGTAACAAAATACATCAAGGAAAAAAATGTATGCTTTGAGCAAGGCTCAGGAAGAATTGCGAGTATTCCAATTGATATCGTTGAAGATATCATTGGAGTTGAACTCCAACTTTCAAGAAGAGTAGCATAAAATAAAAGATGTGGTTTAAAAACCGCATCTTTTTTGGCATAAATATTATAAAAAAATATATAATGTAATAGGGTAATTATACTAATAACATATATTTTATGCCAAATGATTGACATAAAAGCAAAAATAATGTATAATTAATTATGTAAACAAAATATATTTACTTCAAATGAAAAAAATTTTAAGAAGGAGGGTGTATTATTATGTGTAATAATATACGAGGTAACAGATTAAATATTCAAAGAAAGGAAGCGAAAGTTTCAAAGGACAAAATCTCTGATTGGATAGAAGACAGAGCATTTAATGTTCTTAGAAACAAAAATGCCATTGAAAAAAGAATGGCAATTAATGATGGCGTACGATATATCAGCGGTTATCCATTGAAATTAAATAATGGAACAAAAATTAGGAGCATAAGAACAGAAAAAATAGATGAAAAATTTAAGAAGATAATAATAGAATTTTTACAAGTTGGTGAATACAAAACTAGTAAAATTTCTATAAAAAGATATTTGGAAGATTCGTTAGATGATATTCAAAGATTTCTAATTAATTCACAGTCTATAGCGCAAACACGCAATATAGATTTGAATTATGACTAAATATAAGGAGTGGTAAAACCACTCTTTTTTGTTTATAAAGTGGATATTTTGGCTTAAAATGTAGAAATTAGTAAAAAAGTTTTATAAAAAGCTTGTAAATTAATATATGTTGTGATATAATAAGTTCCTTTTTGATTGGAGGACAAGGTGAATTTAGAAATAATAACTACACCTAGTGGCGCTGAGCTTACTAGTATAAAATATCATGGCGAAGAGTTTTTACATCAAGGAGAAAAAGTATTAGATAGTAATGGTAAAGTATACTGGAAAAGAAGAGCACCTATCCTTTTCCCAATAGTTGGAAGTTTGAAAAATAACACTACAATTATTAATGGTGAAAAATTTGAAATGTTACAACATGGATTTGCGCGCGACATGAAGTTTGACATGTTAAAAATATCAGAAAGGGAACATATATATGTGTTGAAATATAACCAAGAAACATTGAAGATGTATCCTTTTAAATTTGAATTATATGTTAGTTATCTTATAGATAACAATAAACTTATAGTGAAGTACAAAGTAAAAAATTTAGATGATAAAACAATGTTTTTCGGAATTGGCGGTCATCCTGCATTTGCAATAAATTTAAAAGAAAACAAATACAGGTTAGAGTTTGATGAAAAAGAAGAGAATGCTAAGTTTTACCAGTTAGATAATGGACTTATTTCATATAAGAACAATTATATCAATAAGTCTATAATGTCTAATGAGAAATCTATAAGTATTGGAAAAGATACTTTTACGCATGACGCGATCATAATGGGGAATTTGAAATCGAAAAAAATAAGGTTGATAGAAAACAATAATACTAGATTAGTATTAGATTTTACAGGCTTTAAATATCTTGGAATTTGGTCTAAGAAAAATGCTCCGTTTATTTGTATTGAACCATGGTATACTACAGCGGACTATACTGATTCAAATAGTATTTTCGAAGAGAAAAAGGATAATATAAAGCTTGAAGAAAATGAGGAATTTGAATGTAGTTATTCTATTACATTCGAGTAAAGTAAAATAAGTAAAAAAATAATTGAAGTATATTAGTTATACTAGTATGCTTTTTTTATTGAGTATATATTAAAGAGGCATATTAAAATAATTTAATATGCCTCTTATTTTATGAATTTGTTATTAATTATTTTGTATGTAATCTAATAAATCGTTTACTTTATCTGTTTTTTCAAAGGAAACGTTTAAATCTTCTCTACCCATATGACCATAATGAGATAATTCACTATATATAGGATCTCTTAAATCTAGAGTACGTATTATTCCTTCTGGAGTAAAATCAAAAATATTATCAATTGCATTTAATATTTTGTCTTCACTTACTGTATTTGTACCAAATGTATTAATGTAAATAGAGATTGGTTTTGATACACCTATTGCATAAGATAGTTGTATTTCACATTTCTTAGCAAGTTTAGCTTTTACAATGTTTTTAGCTACATATCTAGCCATATATGCAGCACTTCTATCCACTTTAGTAGGATCTTTACCACTAAAAGCTCCGCCTCCGTGTCTAGCATAACCACCGTATGTGTCTACAATTATTTTTCTACCTGTTAAACCACTATCACTCTCTGGACCGCCTATTACAAATCTTCCTGTTGGATTTATAAAGAACTTTGTATTTTCATCTAACATATTTTCAGGAACTGTTGAAAGTATAATTTTTTCATATACGTCTTTTCTTAACTGTTCTGTACTAACACAATCTTTGTGTTGAGTAGATACAACTATTGTATCTATTCTTTTTGGTAAATCATCTTCATACTCTATAGTAACTTGTGTTTTTCCATCAGGCATTAGATAATCTAATGTTTTTTCTTTTCTTGCTTTTTCTAGTTTTTTTGCAAGTTTATGGGCAAGTGATATAGGAAGAGGCATTAACTCTTCTGTTTCATCACAAGCATATCCAAACATTATTCCTTGATCTCCAGCACCTAGAGTTTGTGTATCATCATATGATGAATTTACACCTTGGGCAATATCGCTAGATTGTTCGTGAATGTCTACTATAACTTTACAATTTTCAACGTCAAATCCTGATCCTTTTTTCAAATATCCAATTTTTCTTAAAGCATCTTTTGCAATTTGCTCATAATCTAACTTAGCTTTTGTAGATATTTCACCAAATATAAATAAAATATCACTTGCTATAGAAGTCTCACATGCAACTCTTGAGTTCTTATCTTCTTTTAAAGCTGCATCAAGTATTGAATCAGAAATATAATCACATACTTTGTCTGGGTGACCACTTGTAACTGATTCAGAAGTAAAAAAATATTTTGTCATAAAAATTCCCCCTAACATAGTATTAAAATATCGGCATATATAAAAAAATGACTAGCTACGGCAAGCTAGTCAAAAAGAATACTTATCTTTCGGTTATGCCGCAGGAATTAGCACCTTGCTGGTGTAGCAGGTTGCTGGACTTCATAGGGCCTGTCCCTCAGTCACTCTGGATAAGATATATTTTAATGTAATCATATTCTAGCACTAGAATTAATATAAGTCAACTAAATTAACTAAATAATTGAAAAATAACTCGAAATAATGTATAATTACAAGGTATAAAAATTAGGAGAAGAAGATGTTTGAAGATAGTTTTGTAATTGTAGATTTAGAAACAACAGGATTAAGTCCTAAAAATGGAGAAATAATTGAAATTGGTGCAATAAAAGTTATAGATAATGAAGTAGTAGATAAAATGGATATATTTGTAAAGCCATCAAGACCAATAACATGGTTTACTACTAATTTGACAGGAATTACTAATGAAATGGTAGATGAAGGACTTAACATTAAAGAGGCACTTAAAGTTTTTGATGAGTTTTCAGATGGTATGAGACTTATGGCGCATAATGCTAAGTTTGATATGGGATTTTTAGATATATATATGAAAAAAGAATTAGGAAAAGGCGTAAGAGAAGATGCGCTAGATACGTTAATTATATCTAGAGCATTAGTAAAAGATGTACCAAATTATAAACTGGGAACATTAGCAAATAGATTTAATATAGATTATAGTGGTGCTCATAGATCTTTAAGAGATTGTGAAATAACATTAGATGTATATAATAATATAAGAAAAATGTACAATAATTAGAGTGTATAATGTGGATAAAATTATATAAAAACAAAAATAAGAATATAGATAAAGTCTATATTCTTTTTTAACAATTACAATTTCCACAAAAACAAAATAAAAGTAATAGTAGAAGCAATATTAATATAAAATTACCATTACAAAATAAGTCTGATATGCAATTACTAAAACAATTTTGTGAATTATTGCAGCAATCATTCATATTACCATCTCCTCATATTATTATTTTCTTTATTAAAACATAAGTACCAATCAATGCAGTTATTTGGATTATTAGATTTCATTTTATCCATCAAATTATTATAATTTTGTGGCGATGGCATAATAGTATCATTTCCAGGTATCCAGTTTGCAGGGGTTAGTACATTTTCTTTATCTGTTATTTGAAGTGCATCTAACATTCTTAGCACTTCAGTTGTGTTCCTTCCGTTACTCATTGGATATATAATAATACAACGAATTTTTTGCTCAGGGTCTATTATATATACGTTTCTTACTGTTTGTGTATCATCCATACTACTTGCTAGCATACCATATTTTTTAGATACTTCTTTGTTTAAATCAGATATTATTGGAAAGGGTACTTGAATACCTGTATTATCTTCAATATTTTTTATCCAAGCAAGATGTGAAGGATTACTATCAACACTTAATCCTAGTAGTTCACAGTTTCTCTTCTTAAATTCATCATTTAGTTTAGAAAAAGACATTATTTCGGTTGTACATATTGGTGTAAAGTCTGATGGATGGCAAAAAAGAACTAGCCATTTTCCTATGTAATCTGTAAGTTTTAATGGGCCAAAAGTTGAATTGGCTGTAAATCTTGGAGCATTACTACCAAGCATTGGAACATTAATTTTTTCTTCTTCCATTATTTAAAACCTCCTTGCTATATGTTATGAAAATTATTATTATTTGTGATACAAAGTTATAAATATCTGTTGTAGAATATTGTCGAATACTACAAAGAATAGTCGAAAAACAAGAAATAAAATTGAATTTCTTAAAATTTTAATTAGAAGTTATATAATAGCGGCATAGATAAACAGAGCTAATATATATTCTAAAAAAATATGAAAACTAAATTAAAAAAGTCTATTCTATAAAGCAAACAAGAGTATAGTATTAGTTCATACATATTATTAAATATAACCATTTGAATTTCAGAGAGGGGGAAGAAATAGATTAGGAATATTAGTAATAGGACAAAAAAAGAATGTAGTAAAAACTACATTCTAATAGAAAAAACTATTTTATCACAGTTATATTATGATAGAATAATTTTAAGGTATCATCAGAAAAATTGATGTCATAGAAAATATCAAGACTATTTTTGGGAGGAATTTGATTCCTTCTTTCTTTTTGCCTTAATAGAGCACCAGATGAAAATAGAATATCTATACATACTAGAGCTACAAGGAAAAAAGTTAAAGATTTTCCTATTTTATTAGGTATTTTTTCTATTAATTTTGATAGTAATGGATAAAAAATTCGTATCCAAAAAATTCCTAAAAACCCCCATAAGAAGCAATATAATAGACTAGTTCTATTGCCTAATATTCCAAAATTACTTGGTTTATACATCCATGATACAGTTCCAAAGATTGTTTCTTGAAATATACTACAAGCTGCTTCAAAAAGTCCTCCCATAATAAATGATGAAAAATATAGTACTAAGTTATTACATTTTTTCATTTTTGAGAGTAGAAGAGATATTATTACAGCTCCAACACCATAAACTGGATTTAAAGGCTCTAAAATTAATGCTGTTCTATATTCAAAATATCCATTTGTTAGGATACACCAGATTGTTTCTATTACTACTCCTAAAAAACATCCAATGTAAAATATCCAAAAAAGTTTGAAAAAATTTATTCCTTTAGCAAATGATACTTCATTTAAATCACTAACAGATTTGTTTTCTTTTTTCATAAATTCACCTACATATAAAAAATGTAAGAATATATATGGAATATATTCTTACTTAATAAATTATTTACGTTTAAAATAGTATCTAAATAATAATCCAATTCCTGCACAAATCATTCCAATTATAATGATATAGTCGTATAAAGTCATCGATACTAAATGAATACCAGTATTTAATATGACACTCACAATAATAAATATTGCACCAAGAATACTTAGTATTTTTGCCCATAATGACTTTGGATTATAAAACATCCATATGATTCCAGCAATTAGTGGAATTACTACAAGGCCAAATCCCATGTGAAATCCCCATAAAGTGTACCCGAAAAATCCAGATGTAACAACTATCTTTTTACTTAGTATAAATATTCCAATAATAAGTAATAGTGCACCTACAACAAAAAATAAAGGATCTCTTTCTTTTTCTGGTTCATTCTTTTTAATATCATCTACAATTTTTTGAATGTTGTCTTTGTTTTCGTTCATATTATCACCTCGAAAAAAACAAAATATACTATATATTATACACGAAAAAAACATGTACGTAAATACTTTTTTTACATATAAAAAATAAAATAGATAAATGACAAATTGCGCTTGCTAAACGAATTTCTTCATGTTACAATCATATTATGTTTTAGGATTGGAGGAGTCTTATGGAAGAAAATAACGTATCAGAAATGATAAATTCACTTGTAGAAAAAGCAAAGGTTGCTGAAAAAGAATACATGAATTTAGACCAAGAAAAAATAGATGAAATAGTAAAACAAATGTCTATTGCAGCAAATGCTAAACATATGGAATTAGCTCGTCTTGCTGTTGAAGAGACTAAAAGAGGTGTTATTGAAGATAAAGTAACAAAAAATATATTTGCATCTGAGTACATTTATCATAATATAAAATATAATAAAACTGCTGGAGTTATTGAAAATAACGAACTTGAAGACTATGAATTAGTTGCAGAGCCTGTAGGAATTATAGCTGGTGTAACACCAGTAACTAACCCTACATCTACTACTATATTTAAATCATTAATAGCAGTAAAAACAAGAAATCCTATTATTTTTGGATTTCATCCATCAGCTCAAAAATGTAGTATAGAAGCTGCTAAAACTGTATTAAATGCAGCTGTAGAAGCTGGTGCTCCTAAAAATTGTATACAATGGATAGAAACACCATCAATTGAAGCTACTAATGCTTTAATGAATCACAAAGATGTAAAAATAATACTAGCTACTGGTGGAACAGGTATGGTAAAAGCTGCATATTCTTGTGGTAAACCAGCTCTTGGAGTTGGACCTGGAAATGTTCCTTGCTATATACATAAGAGTGCTAAATTAAGAACATCAGTTACAGATCTTATAATGTCTAAAACTTTTGATAATGGTATGATTTGTGCATCAGAACAATCTGTAATAGTAGATAAAGATATTAAAGATGAATTTGAAAAGTTAATGAAAGAGTATGGTTGTTACTTCTTAACAGAAAAAGAAAAGGAAAAACTAGAAAAATATGTTATTGTTCAGAAGAACGGCTCTTTAAGTATAAACTCAACTATAGTTGGTCAATCAGCATATACAATAGCTAAAAATGCTGGAATAAAAGTAGATGAAAAAACAAAAATTTTAATAGCTAAAATTGAAGGCGTTGGAGATGAATATCCATTGTCTAAAGAAAAACTAAGTCCAATACTTGCATACTATGTTGTAGAAGATCAAAATGAAGGTATAGATATTGCATGTAAACTTTTAGAGTATGGCGGACTTGGACATTCAGCTGTTATACATGCTGAAGATAAAAATGTAATAGATGAATTTGATAAAAAGATGAAAGCTGGAAGAATAATAGTAAATTCTCCATCAACACATGGTGCAATAGGTGATATATATAATACAAATTTACCATCTTTAACCTTGGGTTGTGGCACATTTGGAGGAAACTCAACAACTTCAAATGTTTCTGCTGTTAATTTAATAAATATAAAAAGAGTAGCAAAAAGGAGAGTTAATATGCAATGGTTTAAAGTTCCAAATAAAATATTTTTTGAAAAAGGATCTATTAAATATTTAGAAGTAATGAGAGATATATCTAGAGTATTTATTGTTACAGATAAAGCAATGGTAAAACTTGGATATACAGATAAAATATTATACTATTTAAGAAATAGAAAAAATAAAGTACATTCATATATTTTTGATAATGTTGAACCAGATCCATCATTTGAAACAATAAATAATGGTGTAGACATGATGAGAAAATTCGAACCAGATTGTATTATAGCACTTGGTGGTGGTAGTGCTATTGACGCTGCTAAGGGAATGTGGCTTTTATATGAACAACCTGATGTAGATTTAAATGCAATGAAAAATAAATTTATGGACATCAGAAAAAGAGTATATAAAATTGAAGATTTAGGTAAAAAAGCTAAGATGGTAGCTATTCCTACTACAAGTGGTACTGGTTCTGAAACTACATCTTTTGCTGTTATATCAGATAAAGTAAATAATATGAAATATCCACTTGCAGACTATGCGTTAGTTCCAACAATTGCAATTGTTGACCCTGAATTAGTATATACACTACCTGCAAAAAGTGTAGCAGATACAGGAATGGATGTATTAACTCATGCTCTTGAATCTTATGTATCAAATATGGCAACAGATTATACAGATGGATTAGCTGAGAAAGCTGCAGAGCTTGTATTTAAATACTTAGTTCGTTCATATAAATCTTCTGAAGATAAAGAGGCAAGAGAGAAAATGCATAATGCTAGTACAATTGCTGGTATGGCTTTTTCTAATGCTTTCTTAGGAATAAATCATTCACTAGCACATAAAATTGGAGCAGAGTATCATGTACCTCATGGAAGAGCAAATGCAATATTACTTCCATACGTTATAAAATACAATGCTACTATGCCGGATAAATTTGTATCTTTTCCAAAGTATGAATATTTTATAGCAGATAAACGTTATGCAGAAATAGCAAGACGTCAAGGATTACCTGCAAATACAACTCAAGAAGGAGTAGATTCTTTAATTAGTGCAATAAGAAAATTAATGAAAGACTTAGATATGTCTACATCATTTAAAGATGAAGGAATAGATGAAAAAGAATATATGGATAAAGTAGAAGAGTTAGCATATAAAGCATTTGAAGATCAATGTACAACTGCAAATCCTAAATTACCACTTATTGAAGATTTAAAACAAATTTTAATAGATGCATATTATGGTGAATAATCCAAAAAAAGAATAGAGAAGTTTTTTCTCTATTCTTTTTTATATAATTAATAAATTATAAAATTTTAGTATCTTTGCTTAATTCTTTTTCTTCTGCTTTTAAAGCTTTTTTTACTTCATCATCTGAAATTCTTTCTCTGCATATTCCATTTTTAGCAACTTCTTTCATTTGAGTATGGTTGATTTTAATAATAAAATACAAAAAGAGCAGATATAAAATCTGCTCTGATTGGTGCCAACGACGTAGACATTTACAACTCGTTAGCTCTCTTGACGAATGACTAAATAGTCATTCAAGTTATAAATATATTACCAAATTATTTTATAAAAATCAAGTATTTAAGAAGAAAATATAGAGTGATATTTTATAAACCACTCTATAACTGAATTATAGTTTTAATTTTTTGCAAATAGGACATCTGCCACTGCCTTTTCTTTCGTTATAAACATGTCTTTGATATTCATGACCATTTTTGCATTTCCACCAAACTTTTTTACTATAACTTTTACTAATTGATTTAGGCGTAATTCCTAATTTATTATTCTTTTCATAATTCCATTTTTCCAATAATTCAGGATTCGTCGTTGCTAAATCATTAAAACCAACTAATATCTTGTTTCCAGAACAATACGGACATCCTGTACCACGTCTTCGAGCTGGAATAGTAGCTTCATAGCTATGATTGTTACTACAAATCCACCAGATTTTTTTATGAGTTCCTTTAGTTACTTCATCAGGTTTAATGGTATTCTTACTATAATCCCATTCTTTCAATAATTCTGGATTTGTTGATGCTATATCATTAAATCCTTTAAGAACTTTATTTCCAGAACAATATGGGCAACAAGTTCCTTTTGATTTTGTTCTATTAACAATTGAAGATTTATATTCATGACCTTTTTCGCATTTCCACCAGACTTTTTTATCTGTATTTTTCTTTACATTCTGTGGTTTAATTCCTAATTGGTCGTTTTTTTCGTAATCCCATTCTTTTAATAATTCTGGAAATAATGTAGCAATATCATTCTCTCCACTTATAGCATATCTTCCAGAGCAGTACGGACAATTAGAACCTCTAGCTCTATTGTTTAATGTTGTTGTCCATTCATGACCATTCTTACATTTCCAATGAATTATTTTAGTTGAATTGAGAACAACATTTTCTGGTTTGATTCCTAACTTATCATTTTTTTCATAGTCCCATTCTTCTAATAATTCAGGATTAGTTGTTGCCAAATCATTAAATCCTATGATAATCTTCTTATTGGCACAATATGGACATTTGGTTTGTTGATTTACTTTGTTTGAAACAATAGCTTGATAGTTATGACCTTTTTCACATTTCCACCATATTTTTAATGCACTTCCACTACTTATATTATCTGGAGTAATTCCTAGTTTATCATTTTTTTCGTAATTCCATTCTTGTAAAACCTCTGGATTTGTTTTTGATATACAGTTCTCTTTTTCCATAAAGTTAATCATTTTAATAATATCATCTAAATCACGCCTAATATCAAAGTCTAAATCTATGTTGAGATAACTATTTAGGAAAGATAAAGCATCTTCTACATATGTATAATCTGTGTTATTATCTATTTTTATATTGTATATGATAGCACTTGAGTTAATAGGTTTTGATTTCTTTTCTCTAATTCTAATTATTCTCACATTGTTTTTTGAGCATAAATCATCTTTTTCTATATCATGCTTTATGTCTTTATGATAATAGTATCCATCATACTCTATACCAACATTTAGCTCTGGTATAAAAATATCTATTTCTTTTGGTTTTAACCATTCAGGTTTATAATTTGCTATAGTTTTAGAAAATTTTTTATGAACATAGTAAAAAATAATCTTTTCAGGTATGGATGTTCTTAAATAACTAGAGCAAATAGGGCAACGATTATAAAGCTTATCATTTCTTATTCTTGCTGGTATACTAGATTGCCATTCATGACCTTTTTCACATTTCCACCAAAATTTGACTTTACCACCTAAAATAATTTCATCTGGTTTTATATCAAGCTTATCATTTTTTTCATAGTTCCATTCTTTTAATAATTCTGGGTGTTTGGTTGCAAAATCATTATAGCCTTTTAATAATTGCTGATTAGCACAAATAGGGCAATTAACATTTCTATTTGTTTTTTGTGCTACTGATATTTGATATTCATGACCTTTTTTACATTTCCACCACACTAATTTTGTAGATCCATGACTTAGATTGGATGGAAAAATACCTAATTTATCATTTTTTTCATAATCCCATTCTTCTAATAATTCGGGATTAGTAGTTGCTATATCATTATAGCCTTTTTTTACAAGATTATTTGAACAGTATGGGCAACCACTTCCTGTGATTCTACTTCTAATAATAGAATTCCATTTATGACCTTTTTCACATTTCCACCATACTTTTTTTTTGCCACCATTAGTAATTTCATTTGGTTTAATGCCTAATTTGTCATTTTCTTCATAGTCCCAATCTTTTAGTAATTCAGGGTTGGTAGTTGCTAAATCATTATAGCCCTGCAAAACTTTTCTATTTCCACAATATGGGCAATTTCCACGACCATGTAATCTATCATAAATACTTTTATCATATTTATGACCTTTGCTACATATCCAATATACTTTTTTTATTGAACCTACTAATAATTCGTTTGGTTTAATACCTAATTTATCGTTTTCTTCATAATCCCATTCTTTTAACATTTCTGGATACAAAGTTGCAAAATCATTTACTCCTTGAATTGCTTTTTTACCCATGCAATAAGGACATCCGACACCTTTAACCCTAGTATGAATTACAGCTTCCCATTCATGACCATTTTTACATTTCCACCAGACTTTCTTACTACTACCTGAAGTCAAATCAGCTGGATTATATAAAATGTTTTTTTCTTGATTCCATTCTTTCATTAATTCTTTATTATCGATTAATCTATCTGACATATATAACATCACCTTTAATACTACAAAAACGTAATTAATTGCTCTTATTATATAACAAAAGACTGATAATATCAACATATTATCAGTCCTAGAAATTGTAATTTGACTAACTATTTTTTATTTTATTACCTATAAAACATCCAATTATTGATAATATAAGATATATAAA
>CAKOYF010000003.1 GCA_934130595.1 uncultured Clostridia bacterium
ACCCCAATTGAATATAAAATCCAATTGGGGTTTAAATAACTGTTCTTTTTGTGTCTACTTTTTATTGACAACTTCAATTAATTTCTAGTTCTTTTTTATTAACTTGACATAATATTTGATTTATGGTAAAATTGATGTGCGATAAACTAAATTTACTCAGAAAAATAATTTAAAGGAGGAGGTTCATATGAATAAAAATGAACAAAGAAACAAAAATTTTAAAGTAGATTATAGTATTAATACTAAGTTATCTTTAGTAAGGATACGTAATGTTACCAAACGGGAGCTCAGATAATGAGAAAGCAAGAGCTATAAATTCAATACTTAATGATGAATTCTTTTCAAAAATTGATGAAAGGCCAGTTTATATTAGACAATACTACCGTAAAGGAAGAGGCGCTTCAATCTCTTTTGATGCTGAAAAATTAGATCACTTATATAAATTCTGTCCAGTATTTAAGGATGAATTAGAACCTAAAACATTGTATTCTTATTCAGATTTTCATTCAATGATTTCAACACTTATATTAGACTTACCACCGGTAAAAAATGAAGATAAGCTTGTTACAAATCTTAGAGAAAATTACAAGAAAATATTAAAATTTTCTAAACAAAAAGATAAAGAAGAATTAATCATTGAAAACTGTGATATAAGATATCAAAAGAAATATGCAAATATGCTAAGACATATTTTATTATCAGATAAAAAATTGCCTAAGAATATAGATTATAATTCTATAGAAATTCTTAAAGACAGAAAAACTACTTATACTATAAGAAAAAAATAAATTATGGAGGTATTTAATAATGAAACGGATTGAAAATATCTAAATCATCAAGTTTAATAGAATATGATGATAATAACACATCATGGGATGCTGACATAGTTTTTGATATAGCAAACAAAAGTATAGACATAATAGGCACAACAAGAGTATTATCAGATAAAGAAAGAGACAATATAATTACTGAAATTTTAAATAAATTTGCTTTTGGAAATTACTTCAATTATGAACCATATATTTGGAAATGCAAATTAAAAAATAGAGGTATGGAAAAAAATGAAGAATTAAATAGCAAATGTAGATCATATACAATTATAGGAGAAGAAGTTCTATTATATCCTAAAAGGGAAGATGACTGTGATATGGTAAAAGCTTTAAGAAATCTTTTTACAAACTTAAAAAATGAAGCTAAAGAATATAAGATTAGATTAAAGCGTCATAGCAATAAAAAAGAACAATCAATTTCTTTTGATTTTTATGGAAAAAAGAATGAATATAAGTTATTTAAAGAAATTCTTAATGAAATAAAATGGGAATATGAAAAAGAGCTTAGCAAAATAATAAAACATAAAATAAGACTAGAAGTTTTTAATGGAAAATACAAAGACTCAAAAGCTACGTCTATTTTTATTATTAAAGAGGCAAATTAGCCTCTTTATTTTTTTATCTTTTATATAAATGGTACAATATAATATCATACATCTTGAAATAAATATTTTTATGTGAGATAATAAACAGTAGTATTTGGAGGGGGATATATATGAAGAAAAAATTTAAAATTACAGCTGCAGCACTAGGAATAATGACAGCAATGCTTCCTAATATTTATGCGGCATCAACAATTACATATAATTTCAATCAAGATAATGTAAAGTACAAAATATTATTAGATGGACAATCATATACAATACCAGATAATATTGAGTACAACAATTCAGGTAAAATAACATCTATTTCACTTGCAAATTTTAAAGAAAGTATTAAAAGTAGTTCTAGTAGTGTTAAAGCACTAGATTATGACAATGGTAAATTAACATATAATGGTTCATATTTATCATCTAAAATCAGTAATAATGAATATATAGCGTTATTTAATAATTTAGGTATTTCTTTAAGTAGCACAAGTAATAGTGAACTTGCAAAAATATTTGAAAAGAGTTATTTACCTAGTATAAGAAGTAAAGATAATCAAAAACTAGTAGAATTATATAACAATAGTACAGATGAAACAGAAAGAGCAAAGTATAAATTTAGAATAGACAACTTCAATGAAGATATAACAAGAGCTAAAAACATACAATTAGAATCAAAAAATATGACTATAGCTTCATCAATACCATATTTAGCTGTTCAATATGAAAAAGAAGATAAAACAGATATGAATGCTAAAACAATAAATACCAATATCAATGTAAATTATTATAAGTATTCTATAATTTTTAGAGATTTAAGAATATTAAGCATGAAATATAAAATAGGATCTGAGTCAGCACAATATGTCCCTAACTTTAACAAAGACACATACAGCTATGTTATAAAGCTACCAGAAAGTGTTCCAGACAATGCAACAATAACAACAATATCTGAAGGATATATGAATAAGATATTAAAAGACAATAATGTAACAGGAGTAAATCTTGGACTTGAAACACAAGATGCTACAATCCAATTAAAAGGTGGAATGGGAACTGCTAAAGTAAAAACTATCTTTAAAGTAAAAGAAACATATGGTGGATACTTAGATAGTGATATAAAAGCAGATCCAGAAAGAACATATACTATTACATTTACAAAATATGATTTCTTAAAAGGAGATTTAGATAAAAATGGTATAGTAGATGCAAACGATGCTGCTGTTGCACTAGACTTATATAAATACAATAATGCTACTGAAGAAGACTTAAAAATTGGAGACATGGATGAAAATGGTTTAATAGATGCTAACGATGCTGCTTTAATATTAGATGTATACAAATATGGCAACTAAGCACACTTAAACGCTCAAAAAGTACTCTAAAATTGATTTTTAATCTAAAAATGTAAAGTTACATAGTAAAAAGACAAAAAAGCTTAAAATAGCTATATGATAGTATACTTGTAAATAACAAATATTAGGGCATAAGTATAATTGTTGTAATCATAAAGTATATTAAAGATATGTAAAACTATAAAATCTGTTGAATATCTATTGAAAAATCTATTAAAATAAAGAGGTTTTTTGCCTCTTTATTTTTTTATGCATTTATATGTATGTAGTGTATATCAAAATATCATTAAATTAGCACTAAAATTGTTACTTAAAAATGTATAGTTTAAATATTGAAATATCTTTATCTTAATGGTATTATTCTAATATAATAAAAAAGTATATCAGATATATGAGATAAAATAAATAATAAATAATTGAATATGTAATATGTAAAATTTTAGGAGGTTTATATGAAAAAAGGTGTTAAAATTTCGGCAATACTTGGAACTTTAGCATGCTTTGCGTTAAATGCACATCTAACATATGCTAAAGAAGTACAAATAGAAAAATATACTTTAAATACAAGTGAACAAATATTATCTACAGAAAGAATGATTAATTCAAGTACAATACAGTATTCAAAACCATCTACTGCATATGATTTTATTGATGAAAATGGATTATATAACAGCGTGTATACTAGTCAAACAAATGTTTATTGGTCTAAATTTGATAACAATATGAATGAAACTAGTACAGTAAAAATACCAATGTACTTTGATAAATCTAATTCAAGCGATTTTATGAAAGATTTAGTGTATAACTTTGGAAATGCAATATACTATAACGGTTATTTATATATTGTTTATGGACAAGAAGCAAAATCTGCTAGTTCAACTAGTATTTCAGATGTAACGATGGCAATAGTTAAATATGATAAAGAAGGAAATGCAGTAAAAACAACAGAACTTATAGGGACACAAGTAAATCCAACAAATTGGTGGAATTTAGGTGGTGGTGATTGGACTTATGGTACATATCTACCTTTTTATCCAAATTCTAATTGTAGTCTAACAGTAAGTGATGGAATAATTGGATGCTTCTTCGGAAGACAAATGTTTATGCCTCACTCTTCTAGTATGCTGTTTTTTATAGATGCAGATACTTTAGAGTATGTAAATAATAGATACTATACATCAGAAGAAAATGTACTAAAATATCAAGAAGTTAGTCAGTACTATACTTCACATTCTATGGGACAAAGAATTATTGGTACAAAAGATGGCGGATATATGATGGCTGAACTTGGAGATGCAGGCGGAAATGGCTCTACAAGAGGATTAATGGTATCTAAAATCTATCCAGAAGATAATATATTAAAAATAAGTACTAGTAAAATGATACATTTTCGTGAAGGAACAAAAGGAAGTCATGGATATAATTCTACTTTTTCTTCACTTGGAAATATAATAGAGCTAAAAAGTGGATATATGTATATAGGTAGTATGGAGCCAACATTAAGCCTTGCATATGGTCAACCTATTAATGAATCATGGAATATCTTTGCTCAGAAATATACTAGTGATTTTTGGAAAAAAGATAATATACAAGATATGCAATTATTTAATACATCAATTAGAAAAGCAGAAGGAGTTGCACCAGATGATGCTAATTTAGGCGTAAAAGCTTCTGAAGGAAGAATATACTTAAAAGGTAATGAAGAAGATTATGGTATAAAATGGCTTACAGACTTTGAAAACAAGTATCTTACAGTACTAGTAAGAGCAGTAAAAATAAAAAATGATAATATTGCAATACTATATGAGCAACTACCAATAAATGCTAAAGAAAATGGTGGCTATTCCCTACAAAAAGATAGTGATAGTAGTAAAACATACTTTATGATAATAGATAGTAATGCAGACATAATCTCTGAACCAATTTATATAGAAAATGCCGTTTTAAGTGATGAAGAATTATATGTATATTCAAATAATAAAATATACTGGACTACTTCAAATGGCTCTAATAATATAACTGTTAATGTATTAGACTTAATTGAATATTTAGATGATGATACTCCTACTCTATTAAAAGGAGATTTAGATAAAAACGGCATAGTAGATGCAAATGATGCAGCTGTTGCACTAGACCTATACAAATATAATAATGCTACTGAAGAAGATTTAGAAATTGGAGACATGGATGAAAACGGTTTAATAGATGCAAACGATGCCTCTTTAATATTAGATGTATATAAATACGGTAACTAAGCATTTATTAGTGCTATTTAGCTTTAAATGACATTTTAATGAACTTTTACGTGTTAATTGTAAAGTTACAAATAAATAAGTAAAAACTTTTTAAAGAGGCAATTTAGCCTCTTTATTTTATAACTAATATAAAAGCAAAAATACATAAAAAGATATATAAATTATCTAAATAAAGAACATAAAACTTTTAAATTTCTTGAAATTTATTACATTTAATGATATATATGTTATAGGAGGAATGAAATATGAAATTAAAGTATTTTAAACTAGCAGTAATAAATATAGTATTTATGATGCTAGTTAATGTAAGTCAAATACAAGCTATAGAATTAAGTGCACCTGAAAAAGTAGATATAGGGCAAGATATAACTGTAGTATTAGATTTTAAATCTCCTATTGCAGCTTATGATAGTTTAATCTTTACATATAATAATAAAATAATGAAATATAATTCTGCTGCATCCTTAATTGAAGGATTATGGTGGGATACATCAAAAGAATCAAAAGGAATAGATAAAAAAATATATTCATTTACAGCTACAGGCAATGGAATTTGTACGTTTGATGTTAAAATGTCTGGCGTAGTAAGTGCTAACTATAGTATGGATATTATAGGAGATGTAGATGTAAGTACAAAAGTAACAATAGGTGATGGAATATTAAAAGGAGATCTAGACGGTAATGACGTAGTAGATGCAAATGACGCTTCTATCGCCTTAGATTTATACAAATACAATAATGCTACAGAAGACGATATAAAAGTTGCAGATATGGATGGCAATGGCATAATAGATGCAAATGATGCTTCTTTGATATTAGACGTATACAAATATGGTAACTAAGCATTTAAGTATTGCTATTTGGCCTTAAATGACATTTAAATAAACTTTTACACGTTAATTGTAAAGCTACAAATAAATAAGTAAAAACTTTTTAAAGAGGCAATTTAGCCTCTTTATTTTTTATATTAAAATAATATTAATACTATTAAATGATAGTTATTATATTATATTATAGTATTTATCCTATTTTAATATTTATCAATAGTACGCATAAGAGATATTAATGTGTCATGTATTGTTTTTTATGTTTTAAGAACATATGTTCATGTGCTATTAAAAGTATGACTTTCTTACAAAAAAATGTCTTTTTCTTATATAGTAAAGTTTGTTTTTTACAAATAATATTTTTGTATTATAGTAGTAACATTTTATTGACATAATATGTTTGTGATGCTATAATTTCTCATATGACTTAAATTAACCTATTAACCTAAATTTTATTAAAGAAGGAGGAAAAAATAATGAATATTAATATAGTCATTATATATATTTTAATAGCTAGTATACTGATAGCTTTAATGGATTACATTTTTTTATTTAGAAATAGTAGATATAAAGTTCTTATATTCTCACACAAAAATGATATTGATCGGTATGGGAACTGTAATACTTCTAAAGCTTATATATAAAAATGTAAAATATGAGCTATGTGAGATTACAAACATTGATGAAATATTTAAAAGATACTATGATGATAAAACAATATACTCATATAATAAAATATATATAACAGATTTACATTTAGGCAGAAAAAATTTAGACATAATCAAAGCTGATAGAAAGCTAAATAAAAAAGTAATTCTTTTTGATCATAATGAATCAGTAACAGAGCTAAATTCGTATGACTTTGTAAACATTATAATAAAAGATGATAATGGCTATTGTTGTTCTACTACATTGCTTTATGATTATCTAATAAAGAAAAAGTTACTAAAAAGAAGCGACATTTTAGATTGCTTTTGCATAGCAACTAAAAAATATGATACTGGTCAATGGGATTATAGTGATGAATACTCTCGCAATTTAGCTATCTTATTTGACATACTAGGTCCTCAAAATTATATAAATATAATTTATGATAAACTAAAATTTGAAACAGAATTCTATTTTACTGAACAAGAGGCAAATATAATACAAATAAAAAAAGACTTTATAGATGAAAAAGTTAAGTATTATATACAAAGTACCAAGTTTAAAAAAATAGATGGATATGAATTAGGAATCATACTTACTTCTTATGAGTTTAGAAATGAAATAGCACAGTATTTAAGAAAAAATGATATTTTAAATATAGATGCTATTGTATTAGTATCAGTAGATACTGCTTCCATTTCTATTAGAAATATAAACCCAGATGTAAATGTAAGACCTATTGCAGAAAAGTTAGGAGGAAAAGGTCACTTTGGTGCTGCTGGATGTAACATTACAAAAAGTAACATTTTAAAAATACTAGAATTTATATTATGAGAAGAAGAGAAATTACTCTTCTTTTTTTATTTTTTAAGAATTTTTTATTGAAATTTAAGTAATTTTTATATTATTGTAAACCTTTGCCTCTTTAACTGCTTAAATCAATAGTGCCTCTTTCATATTGCCATTTTAAGGCACTTTTACTATATAGGTAATGAAATTACATTACTGAAAATACAGTATATTTAGTTTTTAAAGAAAAAAGAACTATTTTACTATATCCAAATCAAAAAAATAGTTAGCATATTTATTTTTTTACCATAAAGTGGTATAATTGTAATGTACAATTTTTATTTGTGCATGGTAATGACATAATTGTTATTACATAGAAGGGAAATTAATATTATGAAAAAGTTCTGTAAAAGTTATGGCACTAATGTGTGCTATATAGAAACTAGAGATTGGTCTACTATTAAAGAATGTGCCAAATTTATAAATCCTGCTTTACTTGAAGAATTATCATACAAGGAAAAACATTGTGATCCATTTACAGGATATATTCTTGTAACTAAGCCTGATTGTATACAAGCTATAAAAGATACTAAATGGATTCCTAATGAAGATGAATTAGACTATACAGATTGGAACGTACTAGAAGCTATGATTGCTAGAGATGATATTAACAATAGAATATTAAATGATATTTTTGTTAATATGAAAGATGATGAGTATGTATTAACTCAAGACTATGCAAATTTTCTAGCTGGTTTATATTATGCTGTAGATGATAAAATACTAAAGGATTATATATATGAAGCACAAAAGCCTAAAGAGGCAAGAAGAGAAGATATAAAAGAACTTGAAAAATGTCTTAATTTACAATTTTCAAATTACTACTATTCTATCTTAGAGTATTCATATATTAGAAGAAGAGAGGATAAAGAAAGTCAAGGCATAATAAGAAGCATATTTAATAGTATAGTAGATAAAACTAGAAAAAGAACAAGAAATAAATAGCAAGAAGTGTTAACATAACATATAGTTAATGTAAAAAATTAAAGAGGCAAATTAGGCCTCTTTATTTATTTTTATAATATTAAATATTGTTTAAAGGATTCTTTTCTAATGCTTCTTTAACTTGTTCATTATCTACGTGAGTATAGATCTCTGTAGTAGATACGCTTTCATGACCTAATATCTGTTGTAATGAACGAATATCAACGCCTCCATACTTATGCATTAGTGTTGCTGCAGTATGTCTTAATTTGTGTGGAGAATACTTTTTAGGGTCAAGACCTGCAAGAGTAATATACTTTTTAACCATCATCTCAACAGTTCTTTTTCCAATTCTTGTACCTCTTTCAGAAACAAAGAGTGCATCTCTATCTTTAACATCTTTAGGTCTTACAGCTACATATTCTTTTAAAGCCTTCTGACAAGCCTCATTTAGGTACACAGAACGTTCTTTATCTCCTTTACCTATAACTTTAAGGTTATTGTCTTTAATGTCTTTAAAATTGATTGCTACGAGCTCAGAAAGACGTAAACCACAATTTAAAAATAAAGTTATAATACAAGTATCCCTCTTCTCGTTCTTTCCTTCAATAGAGTGGAGGAGAGATATACTTTCATCTAAAGATAGGTATTTAGGTAATCTTTTACCTAATTTAGGCGTTTCAAGCTCTACAGCTGGATTCTTTTCTAGTGCTTTTTGCTTAAAAGTCATATAATTAAAAAATGATTTTATTGCTGCAATTTTTCTAGCACGTGTTGCTGGTTTGTCTGAACGTATGTTCGACAAATAATTTAAATATTCATATAAATCAGTTAATTCAATTTGTCTAACAAATTGTAAATCTAAATCTGAAATATCTGTTTGTTCAATTAGCTCATTAGTTATAGCTGTTAATTTTATTTTATCAAGTTTAAATAGTTTTAAGAATCTAAAAGTATCTCGTAAATCATAATGATATTCACGAATTGTACTTTGAGATCTGTTTTTGATATTTTGCATATATAATAAGAATTCTCTTAAAAAATTTGGTATATCATCATACATATAAAAACCTCCAAAAATTAGACGCGCATATTTCGATTTTAAGACACTTTTATAATAAAGGTAATATAGTTTGTTGTTGAACAAATTATAGAGTCAATATAAAAGAACTATATGAAATAATTTTGCGCAATCGTATATGATTAATCTAAAGTAGAATCTATAGTAGTCAAGTATATAAGTTAGAAGAAGCAAACTAATCAAAGCTAGTACAAGTAAGTTGTAGATACATAGCAATGAAGTTAGTCACTTAAAAAATAAAAACGTCTTAAAATGGCAATATGGAGTTCGATAATTAAAGACATATAGCCAGAACTATAGATTTGCTGTATACAGTAGTAATATATCATATATAGACAACTTTAGTCAATAAATCCTACTCCTATTTTCACAAAATTATTATTTTGCGCAATCATGTATTTCTTTTTTTGGGCCCTCATAGTCCTCTTTCCTTTATCACTTTTACCTTTAAATTGTATAAAAGTATTTTTTACATTTATTATACTTTATTTCTATATTTAAAAAATTTAGTTTTTGTCATTTTATCTTTTCTGAAAGTTATCTTGCATTTACTTAAATGTTTTTTGTTAATCATATTTTCATTTTAACTTTTATACTTTACTCTAAAATAACATTTTATATCTTATTTTAATTTGCTATTTAAAATTTAAATCCTGACGCTCATATTTGAATTTTAAGGTACTTTTACTATATAAGTAGTGTAATTACTTTATTTATAACTATACTATATCATTTAGCTCTCTCCTACTACAACATTTTAGATAATTATATATTATGTAAAGTTGCTATTTTTTTATTATTTCTATTGACATTTAGCCTTACCACTGCTATAATATACGAGTAAATTTGATTTGGTAGGACTTAATTAATATAAATGTCAAATTTAAATATAGTAAATACGATTATTTATATAGCAATATGTGATATAGAAAAAATTCTAGATTGAGTAATAATTGCTTAACTAGTGCTTTGAGCCTTTTACAATATTGTATTGTAAAGACATTTCCAGACTTAAAAAGTTTATATACTATAAATACACTGTATATAGTCAAATAAACAATTTAATTTGGAATCCATAAAGAAAGTACTAGGTAGTTATTATGATGTCTATTTATCATATATTTCAGGGGGAAAGTCCTATATGAATCAAATTTAAAAAAGATTCTGATTAGGTTATGTTATACCCTAAAAAATAGAGCACTTAAAAATGCTCTATTTTTGTTTGTATTTTTTTAGATCATTATATGATTTCTCTAAAAGCTCTCTGGCTATATCATATGTTAATATTTCTTTTGCCTCTTTATAATTAAACCATCCTATATTTGCTATTTCACAATCTTGTTTTTTTACTTCATTACTCATATTTTCAGCTAAGAAAAATACTACTGTTTTATCTACGCCTTCTTTTGGTGAATAATGTATTTCATATCTATATTCTTCATGTAACTTAATATCTAAATTAGTTTCTTCCTTTACTTCCCTTTTGGCTGTTTCATATTCATTTTCACCTTTTTCAACATGACCTTTTGGAAAATCCCAATGTCCAGCATTATGCTTTACTATTAATACTTCTTGATTTGAATTATAAATTATTGCACCACATGATTTTTCTTTTTTCATTTTATATTATTTATCCTCCTATTATACAAAATATACATATATGAACAAACGTTCTTACTACATATAATATCTTACTTAGTCATTATATCAAAAAGTTATATAAAAATAAAGAGGCTAATTTGCCTCTTTAAAAGGTTTTTGTATATTAACTTATAACTTTAAAGTCAATGTATAAAAATTTATTTAAATGTCATTTAAGCTTAAATAGTAATACTTAATTACCATACTTATATATATCTAATATTAAAGAGGCATCGTTTGCATCTATAATACCATTTTTATCTATATCTGCTATATCTAATTGTTCTTCTGTAGCATTGTTATACTTATATAAATCTAAGACAATAGAAGCGTCATTTGCATCTACTATACCATTACCATCTAGATCTCCTAATATAACTTCGTTTGTATCTGCATTTGATATTTCAAAAGAAATAGTTAATATATTGCTATTAGAGTAATATGTCATACTTAAGTTGTTTCCGGGACTTACAGCAATATTATCAGAGTAAGTAATGTATTTGCTTATTTCTTTATCTTCATCATTAATTTTTACTAATATTTTATATTCTTTTTCATTTTCTATTTTTAAATCATAAAAAGAAATATAATATATATCACTTGGAACTTGATCTATATCTGACTGACAATAAATATCTGCAGTTGATATTATATTATCTTTAGAATCTACTAAGTATACTTGTGGCATTTCATCTAAATACTTTACATTATCATTATCTATTTTCTTATTTATTTGAACTGATCCTATAACATTTATACTATTATCTGAATCACTAAAATCATCAAACTCATCTAGTGATAATGGCATTATAGTATCTAGTTGTAAATCTAATAATTTTGCTGTATATTCTTTATTTGTCTCACCATCTGATTTTGAAGGTACATTAAATTGTACAGCATCAAGATTTGGTGCTATTATATTAAATAGCATTAAAACTATACCTGCTATTAAAACCTTTACTTTTCTATTAATTTTATTTTTCATAAAACAATCCTCCCATATAATATAAAAATATATTACCATTAAACCAAATTAAAATCAATAGAGAGGGCAAAGTTAAAAATAATAAAGTATAATAAAGTATATAACAAAAAAAATAAAGAGGCTAATTTGCCTCTTTATTTAAAATATACTAAAAATGCTTAAATCTATTGCTAGCATTTATTATCTTAGCTACTTTAGAAGTTTCTGTTAGTAGTTTAAAGTCACCAACAACTCTTTGAGAATTATTATATGCTCGTATAAATTCTTCACATTCTATTTGCTTTTTATCATATAGTCTAGCATATCCAAAAGCTTTTGCAACAATACTTATAGCTAAATCTGGATTATACATAAGGTCATCGTCATTTCTATAAGACTGTGAAGTGTAGTATGCTATAGAAGTACTAACATTAATGTGTAATATTTTATCTATTTGTATATTATACATTTTTGAGTATTTTTCTATTGTTTTAGAAATTATACATCTTAAAGCACTTTCTGAAGGCTCTTTAATACTAATTATATCAAATCGTCTAGAAAAAGCTGGATCATCTTTTATATAATCTTCGTATTCATAATCTGTTGTAGCACCTATTAAACGAATATTTTCTGATGTTATAAATGGTTTAATTATATTAGCTATATCTAAGCTATTTCTAGATAAACTTCTACCAGTTCCAACAAAAGTATGAATTTCATCTACAAACAGTATAACCTTATCTTCATGCTCTAAAGCAGAAAAGAGGTCTAAAACATTCTTTTCTAGCATTCCGTTATATATACAGTTGCTATTTAACATTGCTGCGCTTGTTTTATATATTTTAAATCCTTTTAATGATTTTGGAACTTTGTTATTTTGTATATTGTATGCTAGTCCTTCAACTATTGCAGTTTTTCCTACGCCTTGTTTTCCAATCAATAATGAAGACTTACCAGGAGTAAGTAGAGTAACCATAAGTTCTTCAAGTTCAAATTCTCTTTCATATGCTGGATTGTATTTATATTTGACATCTGTAAGACACTCACAAAACTCTTTTATTGCACCGAGTTGCATGATTTCCTTTATTATTTAAAGTATAACCATAATTATTGTTTTCATTATCTTCAAATCCCCATCCAGAATACATATTATTTTCCTCCTTATATTTATTATTTTTTATAGTTGCCTTTCTTTTTAATTTCTTTAAGAAAGGTTCATATCGCTCTACATTAAACTGAGCTATAAGAATTCTATCATCATTTAGCATTTTCCTGTTTATTCGATTTAACTCATCGTCATTGTTGTCTAATATAAAATCTACAAGTAATCTTCTTTGAGATGGAGTTATTTTTTTGCCTCGAATTAATCTTTTAGCATATTTGTCTATAAGGTGTAAATACTTATTAGAATTTTTATCCACTTTATATGGATTCCTGTCATAACTATCATTTTGAATCTTGTAATGCATTCCTATGCCTAGTATTATTAAATTTGCTAACATTAAATATACTAGTTTCATCACATTCCTCCTTTTTATAATTTAAATTATTTATATTATATAGAAAAAAATTAATTGCAGTGTAGATTATACCACAGCACAAGTTTTATGTCAATTAAAATAATAAAAAGAAAGCAGACCTGAGAATAAACTCAGATCTGCGGATAAACAAAATAGATGCCTCTACATTGCTATAGAGGCGATCATAAGAGGTTGATATATGAAAACTAAGGTTTTTTCCCTAGCTCGGCATGCTTAATTAATTTTCCCAAATACCTGCTAAAGTTTGTTTAGCAAAGGCTTGAGATTCTGCTAATTTGTTATATTCTAATGCTTTTTTACTTATAGAAGAGTCTAATCTTAATTGTCCTTCTTTAAGTAGTTTTGCATTATATAATGATGTATCATTTGTATAAATATATACCATTGCATATCCGTTAGATATTTTAGCTTCATCAAAGGAAATATCTACATATTGTCCACTTAAAGCTTTATCTACGTTATATATTGTATCAGGCATTACTTTTGAAAAGTCTACACCAATCATCTTAGCATTTATTCTTTTATCTCCAGATATTAACACTAAAGTTCCTTTATCATCAACTGTTGCAACTTTAACTGTTGTTTTTTCACCAACTTTTAAAGCTTTTAGATTATCTGGTAATATTGTATCATCTTCTGTTACGTTTACTTCATCATTAGTTTCTTTATTTGTTTCTATTGATCCACTAACAACTGTTGAAGTTTGTTGAGACTTGTTGTTAATTTTGAAGTATAAGAATAAACCAGCTGAAACTATTATTAAGCATACAATACCAACAATTATTTGTGTACCATATTGTTTAAAATAAAAGCTTAATTTATTGCTATAATACATTAATCAACAACCTCCTTTACATAACTTGGAACACTCTACAACTTTATTATAGCACGTCCTTTATGTAAAGTCAACATTTTGTTTCAAATTTATTACAAATTTATGTATTTTTACATATCAGCATTATGCCAAACGTTTTGAACGTCGTCATTTTCATCCATTCTATCTAAGAAGTTTTGCATTTTTTCTTCTTCTTCTTCAGTTAGTTCTTTTTTCATATTTGCTATTTGTCTTACATCTGATTCAACAATTTTAGCTCCTGTTTTTTCAACAGCTTCAAGAACATCTGAAAAAGCATCTGGTGAAGTAAATATTTCTATATATTCTTCATCAGGAACAAAGTCGTCTGCTCCAGCATCTAATACTGTCATCATTAATTCATCTTCATCAATTGATTCACTTTTTTCAATTAATATATATCCTTTTTTCTCGAACATATATCCTACTGAGCCATTAACTCCTAATGAACCACCTGCTTTTGAAAATATATGTCTTACATCTGCAGCTGTTCTGTTTTTGTTATCTGTAGTAGCTTCAACTATTACAGCAACTCCACATGGTCCAAATCCTTCATATGTGATTTCTTCATAGTTTGCACCATTTCCATCTCCTGCTGCTTTTTGTATACATCTATTTATATTATCATTAGGCATATTATTTGCCTTACATTTTGCAATTACGTCCCTTAGTTTACGATTGACATTCGGGTCAGGGCTTCCTCCCATCTTAACTGCTACAGTAAGTTCTTTTCCTAATTTAGAAAATATACCTGCTCTTTTAGTGTCTGTGGCTTCTTTTTTTCTTTTAATATTAGCCCATTTACTGTGTCCACTCATAATTTTATCCCTCCATCTTTCATAAATTAATAAATAGTAACATACATTATGCTACTACAATTCTTTTAGATTATATCACTAAGTTTACTTTTTGTCTAGTTTTGTTATAAAAGATTTTACTCTTATTTATAAATTAAAATTTGCTTTATATATTTTTTATAAGTATTTTTTTAATAAGTATTAGATACAAAAAATAAAGAGACTATATTTGCCTCTTTATTTGCTCATTATATTAGTATATATTATATTATTATGTTATTGTATTATTGTATTATTTAATTATCATAAATTTTTATATATCTTTTTATACATAGTGTAATAATGTATTACTCGCTTTAAATAACTTTCTGTTTCACTAAAAGGTAAATCTACCTGTGTTGTATCTAGTGAAGTATCTATTATTTCATTATCAATCCACTTGTTTACATTTCCTATTCCAGCATTATATGCACATATTGCTATATAGTAGTTACCATTGTATCTTTGAACTAAAGAGGCCAAATATTTACATCCCAGTTCAATATTTATATTCTCATTGTATATATTTTCCTCATCTAAAAAGTCTGTTGAATTTGTCATCTGATTCATTTCTTGTGCTGTAGAATCTGTAATTTGCATCAAGCCTTTAGCATTTTTAGAAGATGTAGCTTGCTTATTAAACTTACTTTCTGTATTTATAACAGCAAAAACAAGATATGGATCCAAACCATATTTACTAGAATAAGTTAATACTTCTTCTTTGTATTTAAGTGGATAAACAAATGTTCTTAGTGCTATAATTGCCCCACATATAATTAACAAGGCTATTACTAGTACACTATATATCAACCTTTTTTTCATTAAATTCCTCTTTTCTTTAATTTATTATTTTGCATCATACCAACTTTTTCCTACATTTAAATCTATATCTAAAGGTATATCAAGTTTTACTACATTTTCCATAGCTTCTCTCATTAGCTTTTCTACAATTTCTAATTCATTATCTGCGGTCTCAACTATAAGTTCGTCATGTACTTGCATTACTAATTTAGATTTTAAGTTATTATCTTTTAAAGATTTATATAGTTTGTTCATAGCAATCTTTATAATATCTGCTGCAGTTCCTTGAATAGGAGTATTCATAGCAATACGTTCTCCAAATTGAACTATATTCTTATTTTTATTTTTTAGTTCTGGAATATATCTTCTTCTTCCAAAAAGAGTAGAAACATATCCATTTTCTTTTGCCTCTTTAACTATATTTTGCATAAATTCACGTATTCCATGATATTTTTGTAGATATGTATTAATATAGTCTTTTGCTTCTTTCCATGTAGTACCTACATTTTTAGAAAGTCCAAATTCACTTATACCATATACAATTCCAAAGTTTACAGCCTTTGCTTTAGAACGCATTTGTTTTGTAACCTCATCTAAAGGTACACCAAATACTTGAGAAGCAGTAACCTTATGTACATCTATTCCATTAATAAAAGCATGTTGCATTGTTTCATCTTTTGATATATGTGATAAAACTCTTAACTCTATTTGGCTATAGTCTGCATCCATTATTTCTTTTCCTTCTGGAGCAGTAAAGAATGTTCTTATTCTACTTCCAAGTTCTAGTCTAATAGGGATGTTTTGTAAGTTTGGTTCAACACTACTTAGTCTTCCTGTAGATGTTACTGTTTGCATAAATGTAGTATGTATTCTAGAATCCTCTTTAATAGTTGCTTCTAATCCATCTACATAAGTAGACTTTAATTTCATAGTCTGTCTATATTCAATTAAAAGAGGTATTATTTCATGGTATTCTTCTAATCCTTCTAATACTTCTTTATTTGTTGAGTATCCTGTTTTAGTTTTCTTCTTTCCTGGTAATTTTAGTTTATCAAATAAAATTGTTCCAAGCTGTTGAGGTGAGTTTATATTAAATTCTTCACCTGCTAAATCATATATTTGAGTTTCTAATTCATTTATTCTTATACTTATTTCTTTTCCAAATTCTTCTAGTTTCTTTTTATCTACATACATTCCAGTAGTTTCCATGCTAGCTAATGTTTCAGATAATGGAATCTCAATATCATACATTAATGAATACATATTATCTTTTTTTAGTCTTTCATCTATTATTTCTTTAGATAAATATATTCCTTTTGTAGCAAGTGCAATTTCTGTAGACATATTTTCATCAAGATTGATATTATCTTTTTCTTCAGTTTCAAATAAAGATAATTGTACTGGTTCTTTAGAGTTACTATCAAAATTTAAAATAACACCAAACAGTTCTTCCAAAATGCCCTCAAATTTAAAGTTTCTTGTTGAATCTAGTAAATAACACCCTAAAAGTAAATCATAGCTAAATTTGTTTATTTTATCACAAATATTAGTAAAGATAAATCTTATATCTTGTTTGATATTATATCCTAGTTTTTCACATTCTGAATTAGCAAATAATTTAAAGATATACTCTAAATATTCTTTATCTTCATTTACTTCTATATTCCAGCTATCTAGTAGTATTATATAGCATTTTTCATTCTGTTTTGAATACAAGCTTATAAAGGATTTGTCGTTTATATTTAAAATACTACTAAAAGCTTGATTACTATAGTTAATATTTAATATATATGATACTTTATCTCCATTTAATACATCCTTAAGCTCTTGTTCGTGGTTTTTAATATTCTTCTTGTCTAATATCAAAATATTATCTTTAGATATATTAATATCTGATGAATTTATACTATTTTCTTTTACATCTTCTTTTACTTTATCAAAATCATATTTAGCAATAAACTTATTAAATGCTAATCTTTTAAATAATGGATATAGCTCATCTTTATTTACTTCTTTTACTCTAACTTCATCATATTGTAAATCAATAGGAACTTCTTTATTAATTGTTGCTAGAGTATAACTAAGTCTTGCCATTTTTTCATCATTTTTTAGCTTTTCTATTATCTTTGCACTTGCATCTAAATTATCTATGTTAGCATATATATTATCTAAAGTAGTGTATTTTTCTATTAAAGAATACGCTGTCTTTTCACCAATTCCTTTTACACCAGGAATATTGTCTGATGAGTCTCCCATTAATGATTTTATATCTACTACTTGATATGGCTCTATATTTTTTTCTTCTTTTAATAATTGAGGCGTATATACTGTATAATCTGTTTTTCCCATTTTACTTGATGGAAATATTATACTTGTTTTGTCTGATATTAATTGATATGAATCTCTATCTCCTGTTAATATATATGTAAATATATCCTCTTTAGTATTTTTTTCATTTAAAGAGGCAATTGTACCTAAAATATCATCCGCTTCATATCCTTCTAATTCAAAAATATGTATATTCATTGCTCTAAGTACATCTTTTATTATTGGAACTTGCTCTTTTAATTCATCTGGCATTCCTTTTCTGGTACCTTTATATTCATCATACATCTTATGTCTAAAAGTAGGTGCCTTTAAATCAAAAGCAACAGATACATAATCTGGATTAAATTTATCTATAATCATATAGTATATATTTAAAAAGCCAAATATTGCATTAGTATGTATTCCCTCTGATGTTACCATTCTTGCAGCAGATAAACCATAAAATGCTCTATTTAATATACTATTTCCATCAATTACTAAAAATTTTTTCATTTCTTTCTCCTTTTAATTGTAAGCTTTAAATATGTGTCTTGCTATACAAATTTCTCCCATACTAAATTTGCAACCTCAAGACCTCTTTTAGTAAGAAGAATCTTATCCTGTTTTTCTTCTATTAATTTATCATCCGTTAGTTCTTTTATTTCTTCAGCAAATATTTCTTCTATATCTTTTTTATACTTTGCTTTGAACTTTTTCTTGTCTAATCCTTCTATTTTTCTTAAAGATAGCATTACATATTCTTTCATTAACGCTAATAGATCTAATTCTTCATAATTTTCTTTGTCTATTATACTATTTCCTGTTTCAATATTTTCTATGTATTTTTCTATATTCTTTATATTTGAATATCTTGTTCCGCTAAAGAAACTTGAAGCTCCACATCCAAATCCAAGATATAACTCTTGATTCCAATATCTTAAATTATGTTTTGATTCATAGCCATCTATAGCATAATTTGATATCTCATATCTATGATATCCTTCTTCCTCAAATCTTTTTCTTAGATATTCATACATTTCATACTCTGTATCTTCATCTACTAATGTAACATATCCTTCTTTTAATAAAAAGGCAAGTTTTGTGTTTTCATGCACTTCTAAATTATATATAGATATATGTTTTACATTTTTATCTTTTAGATTTATAACATATTCTACAGACTCCTTAAATTTTTCTAAATCTAAGTCTGGTAATGGATATATTAAATCTACTGATATATTTTTAAATCCTACTTTGTTTGCTAACTCTAAAGTATCTTCAAAATCTTTTAAATTATGTGCTCTACCTATTTTCTTTAAAATAGTGTCATAAGTTGATTGTAATCCAATACTAATTCTATTTATTCCTATTTCTTTATAACTCCTAATTTTTTCTTCATCAACACTATTAGGATTTACTTCTATTGTTATCTCTTTAACATCTTCTTTGTTTATTACTAGCATTAAAGTATCAAAAATTTGCTTTATATATTTTGAATCTATATATGAAGGTGTTCCGCCTCCAATATATATTGTAGTTACTTTATATTCACTTAGTATTTCTGCTTTTGCTAATATTTCGTTGCATAATGCATATATATACTTTTCAATCATATTTTCTCTATTTGCATATGATGTGAAATCACAATAAAAACATTTACTTATACAAAAAGGTATATGTATATATATTCCTATTTCATTATTCATTTTTGCTCTCCTATAAGTCTTTTCTTATTCTATCATAAAGATTTTTCCTTTTCAAGAAATAAAAGGCTAAAAAATAGAAGTAATAACTTAATATTACTTCTTATTCACTTTGCAAGTTTTGCGCAATCTCTATTAATTTGTCTAGTCTATGTTTTAGCCCTGATTTTGATATTTTGTTTTTTCCTTCTGTTTTAGATGCAATTTGCTCTAAAGTATCTGTTGGATACTGCTCTCTTAAAGAGGCAGTATACTTTAATTTATCATTAAGCTTTAAAAACATTCCTTTTTTTCTTATTACATTTATTGCATTTAGCTGTAAAAGAGATGAATTAATTGACTTAGTCATATTCGCCACTTCACAATTAGTAGCTCTGTTTTTAGTATTATTTACATCTTTTACAACTCTTATTTCTTCAAATTTAAGCATACATTTATTTGCTTCTAATAAGCTTAACATATATGATATTTGTTCAGATTCTTTAAAATACACAACGTATACATTAGCTTTAGTCCTTCTTACTAGTTTTGGAGTAAAGTCTAATAATGACAACACATCAATAAAGTATTCAGCACATGCCTTGTTTTTAAAACTTGCTTCAAATCTATAATCTTTGTTTGGATCAATGATACATCCGCTAGCCATAAATACACCTTTTATAACTGCTTTTATTTCATCTTCAGATAAATTTGAAATATTAAAATAATCTGAAAAATCTTCCATTAAATCATTTTTGTATTGTGCTTGCGTTAGATATTCGCCAAATCTTTCTGCTTTAATTATATATGGATCTATTTTCTTATTATAATAGTCCATTATTTCATCTCTTACTTCTCCTGAAAACGACATACTACCACCCTATCATTTCCGCCATAATCTTTTACAGATTCTAGCAGAGTATATTCTGAATTTTCTTTAACTATATTCTTAATATCATCTAATTGATCATATCCTATTTCAAGCATTAATAGCCCATTTGGTTTTAATACTTCTTTTGCCTCTTTAAATATTCTAATATAAAAATCTAATCCGTCTTTTCCACCATCTAGTGCAAGGTGTGGCTCTTTTTGAACCTCTTTTTGAAGAGTACTTATAACTTCTGTTTTTATATATGGTGGATTTGAGATAATTATATCTACCTTTTTTTCTTCGTCTGTAGCTGTTTCTTTTATAATTTCACTTAATAAATCTGATACTTTTGTTTTTACTTTTAAGCCTACATCATTAGATAAAATATTCTTGTTTGCTACAGATATTGCTCCTAATGATATATCTATTAAAGTCATAGTTTCAATATCTGAATTTCTAGCTGTAGATATTCCCAATGCACCACTTCCTGTACAAAGGTCTATTGCACTTTTTAACTCTTCTTTTTTAATATATTCAATTGCTTTTTCAACTAGTATTTCACTATCTGCTCTTGGAATTAATACGTTTTCATCTACGTAGTATAATTCATTATAGAAATACTGTTTATGTGTAATATATTGAAGAGGGTAATTTTCGTTATAATATTTATTTAATAATCTATCAGCTTCAATCTCATTATTTAAAGTAATTAAATATCTATCCTTTTGAAGTAATAATCTATTTCTATCTACACCAGTTACGTATTCAAGTATTGAATATATATCTGTTGTTTCATATTCTTTGTTTTTTAAGTTTTCTGATGTATATTTTTTTAAATATTCTAATGGTGTTATTCCATTTTCTTTTCTTGTTGAACCTAAGACACCATATATAGCTAGTTTTAGCATTTCATCTGTTGGCTCTTTTGTTGTAAAAAACTGAATTAAAGTTGCTGGATAATTTATAATATCAAAAGGCTTTTTAAATTTTGAAAATAAATTTACTACTTCATAAGCTAGTCCTATATTGAATATACACAAAAGCATCATAGATAAAGCCTTAATAATAAAATTTTCTATTGGTAAAAGTGTTGTTAGCATAGTTAATATTACAAAATACACTATAAAATTTCCACCACATCTTTTATGAAATCTAGACTGCTTTCTTACATTTTCTAAGTTTATTTCTTCTAATTTTAAATTTTCATAAGCATTTACTGCCTTGTGTTCTGCTCCGTGATATTTAAATAGTGTATCTAAATCTGGTATTGATTTTAACATACATATATACATAGCAAATTCTAAAGCTATTATTAAAGCTTGTATTATACTTTGATATTTAACAGGAAAAAATGCTGAAATTAAAACAGGAATACTAATACAAGCTACTATTAGTATTGCATATAATAGCAAAGTATTTAACTTACTGCTTTTTTCTTCTTCTCCACTAGAGCGCATAAAGTCTGGTATACTATTTCCTATTTGATTTCCAAGTCCAAGTAATCCTCTTATAACGGGGATCTTGCTTATAATTCTTTTATCTCTTGTTAAATTAGTACATCTACTATTTATTTTTTCTCCTTCTTTTTGAACAGCCACTTGCCTATAATCTGATGTAAAAATTATTCCATTAAATAAGGCAACTCCTCCTACTGTAATTTTTTTTCTTTTATTATTTTCCATAAGAACTCCTTTTTTTAAGTTATTATATCATAATAACAAAAAAAGAACACCAAATGGTGCTCAATTTATTCAACAAATTATTTTTGTTTGATTCCATATTTTTCCATGAATTTTGCAGCTCTACCTTGGCTAGATATTGCTTGTTTTTGACCTGTATAGAAAGGATGACATGCGCTACATGTATCAACTCTCATTTCTTCTTTAACAGAACCTGTCTCAATAACATTTCCACAAACACATCTAATAGTTGCTTTTCCGTATTTTGGTTGTATATCTTTTTTCATTCTTTTCACCTTCCCTATCATTAGTATTTCGATCGTTACTATGATATTTTAGCATAGTTGAATCAAAAATACAAGTTTTTTTAGACAATTTTATCATTTTTTACTAATTCTATTTTGTTTTTTTAATATATTATGTCTAATAATCCTTTTGAACATATAATATATTAGGAGGTGATACATAATATGATTAACTCAAAGAATTTTTTAAAATCTTTCTTATGTGCTACTAATGTAAAGCTTCCGCTTAATAATTCACATTATATAACAGGAAAAGACATTTATCTTTTTTCAAATTTAGCTTGTGTTGAAAACACATTATCTTCTTTTACTAATAATATAAATTGCTATTTAAAAACTTTTAAGTCGAAATATAAAAGATAAATTATTGTTTTTTTTAATATTCTATGATATACTCAATGTTGATTTGATAATTATATTAGTAAATTTAGATTGGAGGAATAATATATGGAAAAATTTGTAGTCCATGGCCCATGTAGTCTTCACGGAGAAGTAACAATTAGTGGTGCAAAAAACGCAGCCGTAGCTATACTACCTGCAACACTTTTAGTAAAAGGAAAATGTCATTTGGAAAATGTTCCAAATATTAGTGATATTAGAGCTTATTGCAAAATATTAGAATCTTTAGGCTCAAAAATAGAATACATATCTGATAACGAACTAATAATAGATAACTCAGATGTAACTTCTGCTATAGCATCTTATGATTTAACTAGTAAATTCAGAGCATCATATTATTTATTAGGAGCTTTAATTGGTCGTTTTGATAAAGTTCAAATAGGACTTCCTGGTGGATGTAAATTAGGAGCTAGACCTATTGACCAACATATAAAAGCATTTAAAAAATTAGGTGCTAAAGTTATTGTTAGAAATGGTAATGTATATGCTTCTAAAACAGAACCTTTACAAGGAACTAATATCTTTTTTGATGTTGTTTCTGTTGGTGCAACAATGAACTCTATTCTAGCTGCTACTCTAGCAGAAGGAACAACAGTTATTGAAAACGTTGCAAAAGAACCTCACATCGTAGATTTAGCAAACTTCCTAAATTCTATGGGTGCTAAAATAAAAGGAGCTGGTACAGATACAATCAAAGTAACAGGTGTTAAAGAATTACATCAAAAATCTAGTTATTCAATAGTACCAGATCAAATAGAAACAGGTACATTTATGGTTGCAGCTGCTGCTACAAAAGGTGATGTTTTAATTAACAATTGTATTCCAAAACATATGGAACCTATTACAGCAAAACTTATAGAAGCTGGTGCTACTGTCGAAGAATTTGAATCAAGTATCAGAGTAAAAATGGATAAGAGACCTACTTCAATTAGTATAAAAACAATGCCTTATCCTGGATTTCCAACTGATATGCAACCTCAAACTTCTATCTTACTTGCTTTAGGAGATTCAACAGGAACTATTATAGAAACAATTTGGGAATCAAGATTTCAATATACAGATGAACTAAATAAAATGGGTGCAGATATTTCAGCACATGGTTCAACTGCAGTATTTAAAGGTGTAGAAAAATTATATGGAGCTCCAGTAAAAGCACATGATTTAAGAGCTGGTGCTGCTATGATAATTGCTGGTCTTGTAGCAGAAGGTGAAACTGAAATTTCAGATATACATCATATACTTAGAGGATATGAAAACATTGTAGATAAATTTGAAAAATTAGGGGCTAAAATAGACTACGTAAAAACAGAGGATGACGAGTAATGTTTATTGTGCATCCATTATATAGTTCTAGTTCAGGCAATATGTTTCATATTGCCTCTTCTAATGTTAATATATTAATAGACGTAGGTGTAAGTTACAAAGCAATAGTTGAAGGCTTAAATAGTATTAATCTTTCACTAAATGATATTGATGCTATTTTAATAACTCATGAACATTCAGACCATATAAAGGGACTTCCTCTACTTTGTAAAAAAAATAACATTCCAATATATGCATGTACTAATACCGCTGCATATATAAAAAACGAACTAGATAGTAAAGATATACCTGCTACAATAATTGGACTAGAATATAATAATCCTGTAAATATAAAAGGTATTGAAGTCTGTGCTTTTGAAACCTCACATGACGCTGTTATGCCTTGTGGCTATACCATTAAAGACAGTACATCTGGTTTAACTTTTGCAACAGACCTTGGATACATCTCTCCTACTGTGTATGAAAATCTTAGTAAAACAAATTATACAATACTTGAATCTAACTATGACACAACAATGTTAGAATTTGGTAAATATCCTTTTCAAATAAAAAAACGTATAAAAGGAATAACAGGCCATCTATCAAATGATGATTGTGGACAAGCAATAGCAAAACTTGCATCAGATGGTCATACTAGATTTTTGATTGCACATATGAGTCAAAACAACAATAATATTGATATAGCTAAGCAAACTTTAGATTCTATATTATTACAAAATGGCATAGAACCAAATAAATTAGAAATAAATTTTGCTACTAAAACTTTATCAAATGAGGAGTATACAATATGTTAAATATAAAAATATTATGCGTAGGAAAAATTAAAGAAAAGTCTCTAAAAGATTTAATTTCTGAATATGAAAAAAGAATTTCTAAATATGCTAAACTTGAAATAATAGAATTAGAAGATGAAAAAATTCCACAAAATGCCTCTTCTTCTATCGAGGAGCAAGTTAAATCTATAGAATCAAATAAAATTTTAGATAAACTTTCAAAATACAATAATGCAAGTGTAATTTTATTAGACTTAAAAGGAAAACAATACACATCTGAAGAGTTTTCAGAAAAAATAGATAATATTCAAACCTACTCCTCTTCCACTATTATATTTGTTATAGGTGGAAGTTTAGGAATGAGTAAAGAATTACTAAATTATTCTTCAGATAAAATTTGCTTTTCAAAGATGACTTTTCCTCACCAATTAATTAGATTATTTTTACTAGAACAAATTTTTAGAGCTTTTAAAATTTTAAACAATGAAACATATCACAAATAAAAAATGAAGTGAAATAAAAATTCACTTCATTTTATTTTTAATCATTTATTCTTTTTATGCTTATCGCTTTTTTTGTATTGTAATCAAATTCAATCTCTATTGCATTAAAAATAGCTTCATTTTGAGAACATTCATAATGTATAAATTTTCCAGTAGTAAATCTTTCCACTGCAATTTCTTTCTTTAGTCCTAATACGCTATCTTTTGGCCCTGTCATCCCAACATCTGTAATGTATGCCATACCACTATCAAGAATTCTTTCATCTGATGTTTGAACATGAGTATGTGTTCCATAAACACAGTTTACTTTATCTTCTAGAAAATATCCCATAGCAATTTTCTCTGCTGTTGCTTCTGCATGGAAATCTATGAATATATAATCTGCTTTATTTTCTTTTAATTTATTAATTTCATCAGTTACAACTTCAAATGGATTTTTTAAGTTCTTTTCAAGCATGTCTCCCATTGCAAATGTTCCTAGTAAATTGATTACTCCTACTTTAACTCCATTTTTTTCAACTAATACACTTTTATTACCAACTAAATTTGTTAGGTTTGCAGGAATTGCTAATCTCTTTAATTTAGCATATTCTGATGCCATTTCTTTTCTATAATACATATGATTTCCCATAGTTATAATATCTGCACCATAACTAATTATTTCATCATATTCTTTTCTTCTTAATCCTCTTCCACTTGCTGAATTTTCGCCATTTACTATGCAAAAATCTATATCTTTTCTTTTTCCTAATTCTATTTTTAATCTGTCTAAACCTGGTCTTCCGACAATATCACCAACTATTAAAAATTTCAATTTTAACTCCTCCTAGTGCAATATTATATACCAAAGCAAATTGAAAATCAAATAAAATTTAACTTATGTACATTTTTTACATATAATATTTATAGGTGATTTATATGTTTTGCTCTAATAATTTATTAATTATATCAAGCTATATTTCTATTTGGATATATAATAATTTTTCAAGTGATATAGTAAACTGTTTAGCTAATTTATTTCAAATGATCGGTCAAAACTTATCTTCAATGCAAGCTTTAGAAGACAACAATTGCCAAAATAAAAAATAGCCGATTTCTCGACTATCTTAATCTAATGCATTCGCCATTATTAACTAGCACATTATGAAACGCTGGATCTAAACTAGAAACGCCATCTAGTTCTAATTTTACTTCTTTACTATTTCTTCTTTGTTTTTCATTTTTTATTTTTAATAAGCCATCAATTTCATTTGCTTTTACTCTTCTTGTAACAAGAAATTCATATGCTATTATAGGCTCCTTAATAATTTGTTGTAGTAAATGCTCCATTTCACTATCCCTAACGCCAGAATCTAAAAGTCTTTGATACACAAATTTGTGAGAAAACTCTCTTCCGATCCTTTAAAATAATTCTAGGTTGCATAGGTTTTTGACGAACATCATCATCAAATCTTTCATCATCCATATAATGATACCTCCTTACAATACATAAATTTTTATGTAAAATACAAATAACGTATTATTTCCTAAAGATTATACCATCACATCTGTAACTTGTCAATCTTATTATATAATACCGGAGGTTTTAATTATAAGTTATTTTGCTGTAGTTCACAAATAATATAGTTAACAAACTATATTAAATTATCCTATTCTCTATATAATCAGACTTTCTTTTTATTCTTCTTTTTTATTTATAGTTCACATATAGTATATTTTATAACTTTTTACTTAAAAAGAAAAGACACGGTAATTTTAAACCATGTCTTCTTTAAAAATCATAATCAATGCAACTCGCTATTACCATCTCTTTGTATTCCTCTTAGTCGCCGGCTTTAAAGCATCATAGGTGATGTACCTATTCTCCACTTCACGCTCTACGACCTGACACGTTACCATTACGCCTTGACCAGGCTTAACAATATAGACATCACAACTCTCACAAGAAATGATTGGTTCATATCTTACACGTGTTTGTTCGTCTTCGACATAAGATTCTACAAATATCTTGTCTCTTTTATTGACCATAACCATCTTAGAACTATCACCAGATAAGTAATTGTTTCTAAAATTCTTTGCTATAGCCTCCCGAGCAAGCTTCAATTCCACTTGGTTTTTATTCACCAAAGCTTCTTTTAAACTCACAAGATGGTTTCGATAAGATATTAAGCAGTAATTTTGACCTACATCAATAAAGTAATAATTAAAATCTAGCATAAGCCACTACCTCCCTCTTAAATTATTAATTTAGGATTTACTACATTTCTCTTTACATATATTATAACATTTTTCACATGCTTAATAGTAACAATTAAGTGTGTATATTGTGAAAATTCTGTGATATACCTCTATTTTTATATTATTTTCCAACGATTTTCAAATTTATGTTTGTTGTTCACAAATAATATAATATATAAATTTATAAAGTGCATTGGCTTTAAAGAAAATTTGCAAAAAAAAATACTCACTAAAAGTGAGTATTCTATTTTTTATTTTGCAAGTTCTATAGCTCTTGTTTCTCTGACAACATTTACTTTTATTTGTCCTGGATATATCATCTCTTTTTCTATTTGATTTGCTATATCTCGAGCTAAAATAACAATTGAGTCATCGTCAACTTGATCTGGCTTAACAATTATTCTTACTTCTCTACCAGCTTGAATTGCATAAGACTTTTCAACACCACTATAAGAATTACATATTTCTTCTAGTTTTTGTAATCTCTTAATATATGTGCTTACTGTCTCTCTTCTAGCTCCTGGTCTAGAAGCAGATATTGTATCAGCTATTTGAACTAAAATAGCTTCTAATGTCTTTGGTTCAACGTCGCCATGATGTGCTTCAACAGCCCAAATTATTTCATCTTTCTCTTTGTATTTTTTCAAAAGCTCAACACCTAAAGTAACATGTGTTCCCTCTACGTCTTGATCAAAAGATTTTCCTATATCGTGTAATAATCCTGCTCTTTTAGCTATAGCAACATTTAATCCTAGTTCCTCTGCTAGTAATCCACAAAGATTTGAAACCTCTATTGAGTGATTTAATACATTCTGTCCATAACTTGTTCTAAATTTCAACTTTCCAAGTAATTTAACTAAATCAGGATGTAAATTCATTACTCCAGTTTCATATAAGGCTCTTTCTCCTTCTTCTTTAATAGTATTTTCAACTTCAACTTTGGCTTTTTCTATCATCTCTTCAATCTTTCCTGGATGAATTCTTCCATCTGCAATAAGTCTTTCAATAGCAATTCTTGCTACTTCTCTTCTTATTGGATCAAAGCTTGATAAAACGATTACATCAGGTGTATCGTCGATTATTAAATCAATGCCTGTTAAAGTCTCAATAGTCTTAATATTTCTACCTTCTCTACCTATGATTCTTCCCTTTAAGTCATCATTTGGTAAAGCTACAGTTGTAACGGTAGCTTCAGAAGTATGATCAGTTGCATATCTTTGAATAGTACTTACCAAAAGTTCTTTAGATTTCTTATCTACTTCTTCTTTTGCTCTTTCCTCTTCTTGACGAATATAGTCAGCCATTTCTTTAGTCATGTCATCTTTAAGTTCTCTCATCATTTCTCCTTTGGCTTCTTCTACACTCATCTTAGCAATCTTTCCTAATGCTTCAATTTCTCTTTCTTTTGCATTGTCTAAGTCTTTTTCTTTCTTGTTTAATTCTTCATTTCTTTTTGTAATGTTGTTTTCTTTTTCTTCAATTAAAGCTGCTCTTTTGTCTACTAAGTCTTGTCTTTGATTAATTCTATTTTCCAAGTCTTGCATTTCTTTTTTTCTTAGCTTTACTTCAGTTTCAAATTCGTCTTTTCTTCTAAGCATTTCGTCTTTAGCTTGAAGTACAGCTTCTTTTTTTATTCTTTCAGCATCTAATTTACTATCACTTACTATTTTTTCTGCTTGCTCTTCAGCTGAGCCTATTGTAGCTTCTGCAATGTTTTTTCTATAGTGTATTCCTACGAAAAAGAAAATTGCTGAACCCATAATAAAGCATACTGCGCCTATTAATCCATATAGCATTTGACTATCCTCCTATCCTATTTATTTTTCAATGTACAATTTAAATTTATAAGTGTTTGTATATATAATATAAATTGATTTTTTAATTAATTATATGTACTAATTATTCACCTCAGATATTCTTACTCTCTAAGTAAACCTATTAAAAACACTAAGTTAGTAATAATACCTACCTAGATTATACCTTAAAAAAACAAATATAGCAAGTATTTATTTTAATAAAATGTTTAATGGAAAAATAATTTGTTCTAATTTGACAATAATCTACAGCTTTCTTCTTGCAAAAATTTATTTAAAAAAGAAAAAAGCCGGTAATTTTTTACCGACATTTACTTCTTTATTTTAATCTTCTTGATATACTCTTCTACTCCATCTTTACTAAAATCTACAATATAGCTTACTATATATAAATTTTCCATTTTGTTGTAGTCATCATCCTTTTCTACTGTGAATGCTAAGACTGGCTTTTTAGTTAATTCATTTGCTATTTTTACTAATTTTAATTGAACTTTATCTAAGAAATTATTAAATTTTCTTTTTTCTTTAGATAAAGATTTGTCTACTTCTTCTAAGAGTTTCTTCATTTTTAACTCTACTTTTGTATTAGCTTTTTTAGATATAAATAGCCTCGTTCTCTTTTGCCAAGTTGAATTAGAATGATTTTCCATGTTAATAGCGTCTGTTCTTGCTATAAAACATATAATTGAAATTATTCTCTCATATATATATGCAAAACTTTTTGGTGCCTTAAACGAGTCTAAAATTGTTTTACCTCTACATATTAACTGGCATGTTAATATATCATTTATGTGTTTTCTTAAAGAAAGCATAAAAAAAGGATTAAAGGATTGCAATATTATCTCGCCTTTTGATGAATATTTATTTAATATATTGGATAGCTTTTCTCTATATTTTGAATAGAAAATATGTGCCTCTTTAGCGTCAACAACCACTCCTACCTTTCCATTATTGTACTTTAATACATCTTCTAATTTAGAAGGAGCTTTTTCTTTTAAGATTTGACACAATTCTACGTATGTATACTTATTTACCTTTATCTTCTTTTTTGCAATAACTGCTAATGTATTATCATGTGCTAAAACTGGTACATTATCTAATGTATTTCGTATATCACACTCAAATGGTATGTTATTATCTATTGCAATTTTACAAGACTCATACGTATTAGGCTCTACTTTTCTTTTTAATTTGCTTGAATATCCATATATTCCTTTATGTGCTATAAGAGTATCATCCAATAGTGAAAAATCCTTATTTAGTCTTTTTACTATCATATTATCTCCCCCTAACATTTATATTTAAAATGCTTACACCTTTCTTTTAATTATTAAAGAAAGTCATTAATATAGATGCAGAAAGCATTATACCACTTTTGTCTAAAAAAAGCAAAAAATGTATCAGTTTACTCTGATACATTCTACAATCTTCTTCATCTTCTTTCTATATTCGTTAGCTAAACACAATAATTTTATTTGCTCAGCAATTTTATCTAATTCTTTTTTATTATAGTACTCTACTTTACACGTAGTATGCTTTCTCTCTCCTATTAGTTCATTAGTCTTATTAACTAAATCCGTTAGACTCATTTCAATGTAATTTTTCAAATTAACATATGTCTGTCTTTTCTTCCCCTTTACTGTGGTTCTAAAAGTCTCATAATAATACTCTTTACAGTTATATACATTTGATGTCATACTAAATAAATATGCTTTGTCTCCTATTATCTTATATACCAAGTATGGTCTACCATTTAACCTATAATCTAGTGTATTACTATCAGGAAATTTCATAAAGCGCAAATATACTATGCTTCCTTCAATAATATCTTCTATTTCCATAGAATCACTCTCCTTTTGAATAATTATCTTCAAAACATTAAATATTTTTTGCACATTTATTATATCATGACATTTATTTTATGTCAAATAAGCATAAAAAAGAAAGGCATTTATAGGATAAACTCTGTTATCTTATATAGCCTTTTTATATTATTCTGCTGCATTTATTATTCTACTTTTTGCTGCTCTTTTAGCATTAAGTCTTGGAATATAGAACATAAGCATTATGCATATAAATACTTCTAATACCATATATACCCAATTAAATCCATTTATAAGGAAATAACCTGAAAGTAATATTAATGTTATAGCTGCTACAAAACCTGTAAATCCATTAAATCTATTTGCTACTCTCCAGATTTCTTCGTTTTCAAGAGTTTCTTTTGTTACAAGTCCAAAAATAGAACCTGTTTTATTAATTGGATATGTACTATATATTCCTATTAAAACAACTCCAACCATAATCATTATAATATTAAATACTGGTATATTTATATCTATAAGCATTGTTTTAGTATATTGTGATGCTATGTACATTAGTAGCCAGTTTGAACATATCAATGTACCATCAATAAAAGCAAATAGCCCATCTTCTGCAATTTTTCCAGTTGTAACAACTTTGTCCATTGTTTTTAGTCTATATAAAACTTGAAATACACTAATTATTAATACTATAACTGGTAAAATAAGCAATAGTTCTTTAGAGCACATCTTTTGTATATCGTGTTGAAAAATATTAATAGGTACCATTGCTTTTAATTTAAATATAGCAACACATGTTAAAATTAAGTTTAATATTGCTACACCTAAAATGGTCATGTTCTTTTTCTTTCTATTCATCATATCAATTCCTCCTATTTTTTTAACCCTCTAATATATTCTATTACTTCATTAAATGCAATTAAATTCAAGGAATATATAACACTCTGCCCTATTTTTTTGGATGAAACTAGATTTGCCTCCTTTAAAATAGCAAGATGATGACTTAATGATGGTTTTGTAATATCAAAAAAGCTGTGAATAGTTCCTGCACTTAAGTCTTCTTTTTTTAGCAACATAAGTATTTCTCTTCTTGTTGGATCTGCTAAAGCCTCCCATACTGTTCTCATATACTACTTCCTTTCATATTATTTAGATGGTTATTATATTATCTACATAAAAAGTATACCCCATTTAAAAACTTTTGTAAAGAAAAAACACATTCTATTTTTAGAATGTGTTCTTTTACTAGCTTATTCCAGCTCCACTATTATTTTCATTGATAATTTCTATTCCGTTATTATCTACAACCTTTGTTAAAGTATCTGTATTTGACTTATTCAAATATTCTTTAGCATTCATTGCAGGATTAGTAAAATAATCTACTACTTCTGTTTCTTTATTACTCTTATTTTCAGATGCTATTATAAATTCTGAAATATGTTCATTGAAAAACTGCTTAGCTATTTCATACGAATTTATTTTTACATATACATTATAGTTTTCATCTGATTGCTTAACAATATTAGGAACTATTTGTACTAAGTATCTTTTAGATGGATTAGAATATGAAAGATTTCTAGCTTTGTTTAATGCATCTTTATATAATGAACGTGCTGTTTCTACTACTTTTTCTGGAAATTCTTCTTCATCAATTAAATCACATGTATCTATAAATAAGTTACTTTCTTCTAATCCATATACATCTGATTCTATAAATTTCTTAGTAGTAAATACATATGGAGATGCACTAAAAGTCTTATCAAACATCTTCTTTCCTTCACTAAATCTTTTATATATAGCTACTTTATCTTTATTTTTATATAAGCTAATTTTTTCTACCTTTTTATCATTGTCTACTACATAAACAAATTTTGGAGATAAACTAAATACTAGCTCATTATCAAAACTTGCTTTAGTATTAGTCTCTACTATTTCTTTAACATCTGTTCCAGCTGTAAATACATCACTTAATTCTATTGTTTCATAGTCTTTTAAATTTATATTTACACTCTTGTATTCATATGTTACATTTCCATCTGTATCACATTTTTCCTCACAATAAAGTGTAGAAAGAACATTGTTAAAGATATATACATCAGTATAGTTGTATATATGATCATATAAAACAGTATTATCTTGAATGTTTTTCTCATCATACATGCTTTGAGCTTCATTTTTTAGTGTATCATTTATTTTTGCTTCTAATTCTTCATCTTTTAGACCATCTACACTTATGTATGTAGCCTCTATCTTAACCCCTTCTTCGTTTTTTGAATAATTATAATAAAAACCTAATTTAGCTATCTCATTAACGTTAGTTGTATAATTTAATCCTTCATATGTTTCATTATCCTTTACTAGCAATTGAGCTTCACTATTTAATTCATTTTCTTGCTCATTATTATTTTTAGATAAAAGTACACTATATATCACTACACACATAATAATAGCTAAAATACATATAATACCTATTACTATTTTTTTATTTAATAATTTCTTAGTTTTCTCATCAATGTCTTTAGAATTTTCGTTTAAAACCACTTCATCTCCAGCTACAATACTGCTTTTTCTTGTTTGGGCTTTATCTCCATCTTCTATTTGAGAATTTTCTGAGTTTGAATTATACATAGCTTTCCTCCTCTTATAATATTATATTACCATTTATGATAAAATTAATCAATCTTTTTAATAATATTAAATTAAGTATTGCTTTTTTATGTTAAGTGTGATATAATGAGTGCTCGAAGCACATAAGATGTGGCTTCCAAAAATTTGGAGGCTGAAAGTGCCTCCAATAAAATTAAAGGAGGAAAAAATTATGAGAAATTGTACAAATTGTACTAGAAAATCTGAAAAGGAGGTATGTTTATGTGATACACTTGAACATACAAGAAGAAAGGAAATTTTTATGAATTCAAAAAATGGAAAAATTACTTATGATGTTACTCACGTTGGAAAGGAAATTTTTGATAACAAAAAATACCAACCATTATTTGACATTTTAAATGGGCTTGAAAAAGATTTAGAAAAACCTTTAGACTTTACTGTAGCTTTAGATTACATGACATTAGAGACTTTCATGCATCTTTTAAAAGATACAGATTACAAAAAACTGATTTCTATACTAGGAACTAAATTATTCTACCTAGTAAACGATATAGCTCTAAAAAAGAGTTTAGATAATCCTGATGTAATTGCAGATTATTATTTCTTCATGCAAAAGATTACTAGCTTAAAAGAGTTTTATGATAAAAATGAAGACCTTGTTATAGAATCATTTAACAAGAAGTTTTCTTCTCTACCTTTATTTGATCTTCTATATGAAGGCAGTGATTACTCACTAATTTCAAGTTTGTACGATCAAGTAAAAATTCAAGATGACAATGCAAAGAAAAAATTAGCATGTTCACTTATACTAGAGTTAAAAAATCACGTAACTACTATTACAAGTGAATCTACTAAAGAAGATTTTTATTATGATGTATACTACATCAATACGCATTTTAATAAATTGACTCATGAAGAAGCATATGAACTATTAGGCTCAAACATTGAAGATGTTTGTTGTTATATGAGAACTAAGTTTAGTGCTTAATATGTAAGAAGGCAAATGCCTTCTTTTTATTTTTTATGTAACATGCACGTGCTATCAAAATTGACTTTCACTACATTTTATGGTATAATTATAGTTGTAATCACATATTTATGATGATACCACAAATTTGTGGGGCAATATGTTTCTTAACAAATTTGTGAATAGAAAAAGGAGAGATTGTATAATATGAAAGAAGAAAAATTAAGAAAAGGATTCACTTTCGGATACGGAAGTGAAAATTTCGGCTATGAATTAGATCTTAGCCAAGAATTAGAATTCAACACTAAGATTAATGAAGGCTATGGAATAGCTTTCATAGCTGGAAAACACATTAATTTCGAAAAAGCAAAAAGAATAAAATTTGAGATAAAAAACATCTCAAATGAAGACATCATTGTTAGAATTGAGAAAAAATTCTACAACGATGTAAAGACTGGATTTGAGTCAGTAGATTCAGATTCATCTAAGAAAGTGTCTTTAGAGCTAACTCGAAAAGATGCCGAAATGAAAGAGCTAGTTATAGCTTTACTCAGAAATGAAAATGAAAAAGTAAGCGGTAAGTTAAAAGTTACTGCTACTGTATACGAATAAAATAAAACGAGTGATTAATATTCACTCGTTTTTATTTTTGCATTCATTTTTAGATAAAAAAAGAGCCTCCATTTTAATGGGGGCTCGGAGAAAGATAGTTAAGTAAAAATAGAAATTTAATCTATTTTAAAAAATTATTAAAGGATCGAAAGGCTAAGGATGTACCTTCCGTATTTTTTTTGCCGATTCTTAATACGGCTCTCTACGGCTTTCTTATTTTGGAGGCCGCTGGGCTTAGAGAATATTTTATCTCTTTCTTTTTTGCTTAACTACATTTACATTATAGCATCATTTTTATGTAAAGTCAAGTAACTTTACTATATTTTTTTAATTTATTAAACTTTTATAGTTTTCTTTTATTATTTTTGCTGACATATCATATAATTCTTGTTCTTTTGTTGTAAGTTCATATAGCTTATTTTTTATAACTCCAGTATTTCCCACTACACTTAAAGAGCTTATATATACATCATTTTCTCTGTCATATGTACAAACCGGTATTTCTTCTAATTCGTTATTTATTATACATCTAGTTATTTTACTAAGAGCAGTTGCAACACCATAACAAGTATATCCTTGAAGCTTTGCAACATTGTATCCATCTTTTTTTACTCTCTCTTCTATTTCTAGCATATCTTTTACAGATAAATAATCATTTATACTATATGTATTATTTATTTTTACAGATGACCATGCAACAAATTGTGAATCACCATGCTCTCCAAATACATATCCAGATATACTCCTTACTGGAAAATCCAATTTACTTGCTACTTCAAATCTAAGTCGTGCAGTGTCTAAAAGAGTTCCACTTCCTATTACTCTTGAATAATCATTATTATATAATCTAGCAATTTTTAAAGTAATAACATCTAGTGGATTACTTGCTACAAGTATTATTCCGTCAAATTTGGCCTCATTTACGCTTTTCATTATGTTTTCTATAATTTTATTTGCTCCTTTTATATCATCAATTCTAGATGCCTTTATGTTGCTTTGAGGCATACCTGCAGTTATACATAGTATATCTGCATCAGATATATCACTATAATCTCCATATTTTACACTATTTATATAACCTCTAGCAAATGATAAACTATGACAAAGATCTAATGCCTTTCCTTTAGTTTTTTCTTCATCTAAGTCTATTAAAACTAATTCTCTTATATCCATTCCTTGGTTTACTAAAGAATAAGCATAAGCTATTCCTACATTTCCACATCCAATTATTCCAATTTTATAACTCATTTTTCTTTACCTCTACTTTTTATATTATTATTTTACATCTATTTTATAACTTTTTACAACAATAAAGAAAAAAATAAGGTCTGTTTTTTAAACAGACCCAGCTTTTGAAAGTAAGTTAAAGAAATAAATTAAAAATATAGTCATTAATATAATAGAGACCACAACCAAAACAGCAATCACTATATTAATAATCTTCTTTGTTTTTTTGTCTTTTATATCCAAGTATTTGCTTACTAAAAAGCCTGAAAGCACAAATACTAATGAATACACTATTATAATTGACATATTCATATTCTTTTCCCTCCTTCAAATTATTTTTTTGAGCTTATAAATTAATGTGGTTACTATTTTAGCACATTTTTATAAAGAAAGCTATAAAAAATATGAATATATTCTATTAATCATTTTTTTCTTTTAAGTATTTTTTTAAGTCTTCTATCTTCTCTTGCATATCACTTACTCCTAAATTATACATTTGAGCTAGTACCTTTTCATCTTTTTCTACTCTTTTCATTTTTATATACTTTGATGGTCGTATTAAAAATGCCTCATTTTCTTCACTTAAAAAGTTTACTTCTTCTATTGATTTATTATATACCTTATGACGGTTTTTCATAGTTTCTATAAGGTTTGGATAATCTTTATACATTACTTTTGCAAGTGTAAGATTCATTTTCTTCTTTCTATACTCTTCAGGACGAGTAAGTACAGCTATAATTTTGTCTACTCCCATTGAAACCATTTTTTGTATTGGAATTCCATCAGCTATTCCACCATCTAAATAAAGTTCTCCATTAATTTCAACTGGTTTAGATACAAAAGGCATTGAACCAGATGCTCTTAAGCTTTCTATATCTTTTTTTACATCTTCTATTTTCTTATATTCTGCTTTTCCTGTTTTCATATTTGTAACAACAGCATAAAATTCTTCTTTTGTTCTTTTAAAGCTTCCATAATTAAAATCATCTAAAACTTCTGGTATATCTTTAAAACAAAAGTCTTGATTTAGTATATTTCCTGTTGTAACTAGTGAATACATTCCAAAATACCTTTTATCACGAATATATCTAGAATTAAATCTATATGCTCTTCCCTTTTGTCTAGATTTGTAATTAACACCAAATAAAGCTCCAGCAGAAACTCCAATTATTAAATCTACTTTTATATTGTTTTCTAGTAATACATCAAGTACTCCAGCTGTATACATTCCTCTCATTGCTCCGCCTTCTAGTAACAATCCTACTTTCATTTTTTTATTTCCTCCTTATCTTAATAATCCTTTTTTAATTATCTCTAATTCTTGCCTATATTCAGTAAGTCCCTTTTCCTTTGTAACTTTCTTGTTTAATATATCCATCTTCTTAGAAAATGTAATTATTGAAATAATTCTAATTGTAGCATATACTTCATCCATAGACGTTATATTTATGCTTTGCATATCTATATATTTATCTATATCTTTTAAATCTATATTTTTTAAAGGAAATATCTTTGTCTCTCTTAAATATAAAAATATATTTATATAATATGCACTATTTTTCTCTTGTGTTTCTAAAATATTGGTAAGATAGATATATGATGCTTTAAATATATCTCTGTTTGTCTGACTTAGCAATTCTAAAAATTTTGCTTCTTCCTTTTCAAACTCTTTTTCTAACATATAATTTATTAAATCTTCTCTTGTCTCAAAATATTGGTAAAAACTCCCTCTTGCAATTTTAGCATCTGTAACAATATTTTTCACAGACATATCTATTAATGGAACTCTAGCAAATTCCTTTTTTACAGCTTTTTCTATTCTCTCTTTTTTCTCGACACTTAAATTATAGTATGTTGATGTTGGCATACTTTCTCCCCCTCTTTTGTTATATAATATATATTATATGACATGGTGTCACTTTGTCAATCATAAAACTGTGAAATTTTGGTATTCACTCATATTTTAAATTATATTTTAATATAATTTTTTATACAAGGAGTGATACAATGTTAAATATTAATACCAATTATCTTAACTTAAAAGATAATTATTTATTTGCAAAAATTTCTGCTGAGAAAAACAAATTTATAGCTGAAAATAAAGATAAAAAATTAATAGACTTAAGTATAGGAGATGTTACTTTACCTCTAGTTCCTTCTGCCTTAGATGGTATCAAAAAAGCACAAGAAATTCTTTCTAAAGCTGAAACATTTGAAGGCTATCCTCCATCTTGTGGTCATGAGTTTTTAAAAAAAGAAATATTAAAAAATGATTATAACAAAATATCTAATCTAACTTGTGATGAGATATTTATTTCAGACAGCTCTAAAGGTGATATATCTAATATATTAGATATATTTTCTTCTGCTTTGAATGTTGCTATACAAGATCCTGTATATCCTGTATATGTAGATTCAAATATAATTAGAGGTAATTCTATTTCATATTACGAAACGTTAGATACGTTGTGCGAAGATATTGCTAAAGATAATCTATTAGTAGATATAGTGTATATATGCTCTCCTAATAACCCTACTGGTAAAATTGAGTCTTCAGATTCTTTGCAAAAAATTGTTAATTTAGCTATAGAGAAAAATTTTCTTATATTCTTTGATGCAGCTTATGAAGCATTTATTACAACAGATAATGCAGTTCATAGCATATATGAAATACGTGGAGCAAATAAAGTTGCTATTGAATTTAAAAGCTATTCTAAAACGGCTGGATTTACTCCATTAAGACTATCTTATACAGTAATTCCAAATGAAATAATAATAAATGAAAAAAGTATAAATTCGTTATTTAAGAGGTTTAAAAATACAAAATACAATGGGCCATCATTTCTTTCAGAATATGCAATGTATAACATATACTCAAATAAAAGTTTTAATGAATTAAATAAAAATATTAATTATTATTTAGAAAACACTAGATTATTATCTGAATATTTCGCATATAAAGGAATGATTTCAAAAAATTCTACTGTTAACTCGCCATATGTATGGATTAAAACGCCTAATAATATGGATAGTTGGGACTATTTTTACTACTTGCTTAATAACTACCAAATTATAGGTACTCCTGGTAGTGGCTTTGGTAAAAACGGAAAAGGATTTTTCAGATTTACAGGATTTGGTACAAGAGAAAACACAATTGAAGCAATAAAAAGACTATCAAAAAGCTAAAAAAATATGCATAAAACATATTATTGTTTTATGCATATCCTATTTATATCCAGTTTCCTTTTCTTTTTGCTTTTAATTTATTAAAATCTATATTCTCTTCTTTATTTTCTTCTAGCATCTTTGATTTATTTTTCATTATATTTTGATAATCGTCAAAGTTTCCTACAAATTTTTCTATTTTTCCATCTTCAAGCTTTGCAACAGATGTTGCTATTTTATTTATAAAATATCTGTCGTGAGAAACAAATAATATTGTTCCTTTATATTCTAATAAAGCTGACTCTAATGTATTTCTAGTATCTGCATCTATATGGTTAGTTGGTTCGTCAAATACCAAAATATTAACTTTAGATTGTATAAGCTCACATAGTAATAGCTTTACTTTTTCTCCACCAGATAATTTACCAACTGGTTTAAATATGCTCTCTCCAGTAAATCCAAAATGTACAAGTGTAGATCTAAGTCTTGTTTCCTCTCCTGAAAAATAGTTTCTAAAATCATCTATTACTGCTTGTTCTTCATTTTCAAAATGTATCTCTTGTGGAATATATCCTATGCTTATATTACCACCAAGTTTTATATCTCCAGAAACAAATCCATCTATTTTTTCTTCCTTACAGGCGCTTATTATAGTCTTAATTAATGTAGACTTACCTGCACCATTTTTTCCTATTATACAAATTCTTTCTCCATGATATAAGTTAAAATCTAAATCATTTAATATTTTCTTTTCTCCAAATTCTATATTTAGCTTTTTAAATTTTATTATATCATTTCCTGTTTTTCCTTTAACATCAAAATCTAGTGATATCTTCTTAGCCTCTTTAGGCTTTTCTACTGTTTCCATCTTATCTATTCTATTTTCTATTGCCCTTGCTCTTTTGAAGAAATTTTCATTATCTCCAATTTTACCAAAACCTCTAAGTTTTTTGGCTGCCTCTTCTAATCTGTTTATCTCATTTTGTTGATTAATATAATCTTGTTCATTTTTTTGCTTTCTTAATTCGTTTTGTTCTAAAAACTCAGTATATCCTCCCTTTGTAACATAAGCTTTTCCGTTTTCAATAAGTACAACTTTATCTGCTACTTTATCCATAAAATATCTATCATGAGATACTACTATTACTGTTTTCTTACATTCTTTTATAAATTCCTCTAATATATTTAATGCTTCAAAATCCAAATGATTTGTTGGTTCATCAAGTAGTAATACTTCTGGCTCTTTTGCCATAATATTACATAGATTAACTCTTGTTTTTTCGCCACCACTTAATACATTATACTTTCGACTGAGCATATCATCATTTATTTTAAATCTCTGTCTAACAGTAGAAAGTCTTTGTACATCATTTTGTGTAATTTTTTCTAATTTTTCTAGTGCTTTTTGATATGCTTTTTCTACTTTTTTTAAGTCTGCTTCAGGATTACAATACTGTAAAGATGCCTCTTCTAATTCTCTTTGTGCTTCATAAAGCTCTGGTATTAATACATCTTGTACAGTAGTACTTTCTTCTAACATTTCTGGTATCTGGTCAAGTTTTGCCATAATCTTCATATCTTGACTAATTGCAATTGAACCACTATCAACACTATCTTCTCCATTAATTAGTTTTAGTAATGTAGACTTTCCGCAACCATTTTCTCCTACTATAGCTACTACTTCTCCCTTTTTTATTTCAAATGATACACCATCAAGTAATTTTTCTTTATATCCATGATCATACTTTACATCTATTAAACTAATCACTACAACTCGTTCCTTTCATTAGATATAAATAATATCATATTTTAATCTAAAAATAAAGTAGCTAAGTTAATGTGTAAAAAAGTTACTATTCTTTTTTTATCTTTGTCTACCATTAAATGGGCCATTTTTCATATTTCCAGGTCCAAAGTTATTACTAGTGTTTCCTACATTATTAACTATTGAAGATATCTCTCCATACTTTGAAAAAGATGTTGGATATATTTTTAAACTATTTAATATATTTGCAAACCAAATTGGAATTGCTTCACATGATTTTATTTCTAAAATACACATATTATTTTCAAAAAATCTCTTTCCTGCATCTCCTAAATACAAGTCTAAATCTTCTGTTCTGCTTCTTAAGTTAAAATCTATAGTAAGCCTTATATTATGATTTTCCCTTAAATAAAAAGCAACTCTATCATATGCGACTAACATTTTTGGATATATATTATATCTTTTTATTGTATAATCTATTTCATCAAATATTTGCCTATTATCTACGTCTTTAATATTTCCTTTTTACTTCTAAGTATAACGTACTGTCTTTATTTGGAACATTATAACTTCTTAGTCTTACTTTTTCTTTAAATACTGGCTTTTGAATAGATTTTATTGCTAAATCATAATTTGAATTATCCAAATAAATATTTAAAATTGTACTATTTGGAAATTCATTATGATCTAGTTTTCCATCTAACTTTTCCATAAGTGCATTATATTTTTCTTCATCTAGAATATATTTTTTCTCAATTCTTTGAAAAACTCCTTGATAATTACTCATAATCTTATCTTTCCTTTCTGTCATTATTATAACGAATATGTGTGTTTAAAAAATGTTTAATTAGTTAAAAGAAATTATTTAAATATGAAATAATGATGTTAAAATTGCAAAAAAAAGAAAAGAGATTTCTCTCTTTTCTAGAAAATAAATTTTAAATTTCATTATAAATTATTGAAGTTTTCAAGCATTTTATCTGCTATTTCATCGTCCATTATTAAGACAACTAAGTTACCTTTACTTGCAACTTTTACATTTTGTCTGTCTACTTGAACGCATATCCATTTAGCTGGATCAACATTTTCTTCTATTTTTTGTTTTACTGCTTCTGCATCACTTGCATTATTTAGTCTAAGAAGTACAACTGAATGTGCTACAGAACTCATTAAAGGTTCTGATGCTAATCCTTCTGAGTAATCTATATCACTTGTTCCAAGATAATACTCAATATTATCTGCTGTTACCTTTGTATTATCTACATATGGTATATCATCTTCTGGTATACCCGCATATAATTTTTTCATTATACTTGATAAAGATCCTTCAACATTTTCATTACCAGTTGTTGTTTTGTTACTACCAAGTTTTATTCCAACAATTGCTACAACAATTACTATTATAATTCCAACTATTATTCCTATTGTTTTTTTATTCATTTTTCCACCTCCAATGTTTATATTTTATCATAATAATCATTAGTAGTAAATTATATATCATAAAATATATTTTTTTGTTGAAAAATATATAAAAATTGCATATAATTTTAATAGACGTATAAAGGAGACTTATATATGAGAAGTGGTATGAAAGAACACTATAATAGATCAATATTTATATATTTTATCTTAGGTTTAATTGTAATATTATCTTGTGGAATATTATTATATAATATACTTGTTCCATCTAAACCTAATATTATTTTAACTATAAATAAAGAAAATAATTTTATAAAATTTTCTACATCAAATGATGTAAAAGCTAATTTATATCAAGCAGCACCTCAAGTACAAAATACTGCAACAAGATTTTTAAATGCAAAAGCAATGGTTATAGGAGACTCAACTGCTGAAGGGCTTTCAGCTTATCAAGCACTTGATAGCTCTAGCGTTATTTGGAAAAGAGGAAGATCAATACAATATATGTATGATGATATGGAGCCTGTAATTAAATACAATCCAAAAGTTTTATTTTTAGCTTATGGAGCAAACGACCTGCTAAGCTGGAATGGTAATGTTGATGGTTACATTAATGCTTATTCTAAAGTATTAGATTACCTATCTACTACTCTACCAAACACCAAAATATGTGTGAATTCTATTCTTCCTGTAAGTGAAGATGCTGCAGCTAAAAATCCAGCTTTTAACTACGAAAAAGAATTTAATTTGAAATTAAAATCATTATGCGATTCCCGTAACATTACTTATATAGATAATAGAGATTTACTAAACAGTATTTCCGGAAAAAAATATGAAAATGATGGTGTTCACCCAAAACCTGCTTATTATAAATTATGGGCAAGTAATATGGTAAATAAATCTGGTATTTAAGACAATAATATGTAAAACATATTATAATAGTATAATAATAAACAAGGAAGAAACAAATTGTGTTTCTTCCTTATTTTAATGTTCCGCTCTCATTTATTATTAATGTACTATATAAAAATAATACATCTTGATTAGAAAAGCTTACATAGTTTGATATTAAATCTGAAGATATATATCTAGTATCTATTAGTGTTATTTTTTTATATGCTTGAGTAAACAAAGGAGCTATACTGCTTCCAAATGAATCTCTAAATATTATTAGTTCTTTATCTGTACTTGCCTCTTTATTTCTTATTTCAATTATTGGTGTTGATCCTGATAAAAACAAATCATATTTATCCATTGAAGCGTCTGCTTTTGCTTTATCATATATTGCTGATTCTTTATTTGTTTCATAGTTATAAGTTACTGCATTATTTATTGTATCGTTTGTAAGATATTTTATTGTATCTGGTTCTACATTTTTACCTAATTGCCCATAATATACTCCATAAAACTCTCCATACTCATTTTCATTAAAATTATTATGTTCTTCATTATAAAATTTCATTTCTTGAGCTATTTTATTTACTGTCTGAGTTAAGCACTCTTGTTTCCAATGAGTATCTGTTTTATAATACTTTTCTTCATTTAATGTATCTAATATGTCTATATACTTCATATTGCCATTTATATTGTCTTTTGTAAGTGATATAAGCTTATTATAGTCTAGCTTTAAATATCCTAAATTATCATCTAAGAAATAGTTTTTATCTGGTACTATAGTATAAAAAACATTCATATTTTCTAAATATTTTTCATAAATATTATTTATTTTACTAGTAAAATTTAAAACTGATCTTTCGTTTAGTGGATATAAGTTTTTATAAATACTTCCACCTATTTCAAATAATCCATTATTGTCTTTTTGATGAAGAATATCTAATTTTACAAAAGTTTTTAAACTTCTAAATTTATCTCTTAAAATAAATTGATCCATAGCATATTCTTCTAAGTCATCACTAAATTTTCCATTTAATACAGAATCTGCTGTTATTTTTGGAAATTGCATCATTTTTCTTCTTTCAGAAACAGATACTTTTTCGTCTTTTTTTAATATATTAATAACAAAAAATCCTATTATTATAATTAAAAAAAGTACTGATACAACTATATCTTTAATCTTTTTGTTCATAATAATGCTACCTCCTAAAATCTAAAATATAAGAATGGATTGAAAGATCCATCAACTAAATAGCTTATACATACAATTAATAATGTAGTTAAAAATACTGGCTCTATTACATTAACTAATTTTGAAACTTTTTTACTAATCTTTGATACTACATTTTTCATAATAGGTGTTGCTCCAATTATTGCTATAATAAATATAGCTGCATAATTTTTCAAGCAATATAAACTCTCTAAATCTGCAAATTTACTTACACCTATTCCAAAAATTCCTCCAATATTATTTAAAATTTCTGATACACTGCTTCCACTAAAAATTATAAATCCAATTATTGTAATAAGTGCAACATATGCTCTAGATATTACATTAGGAATTTTTTCTAACACTTTAAGCAATCCCATTTTTTCAATTACTAGTAATACTCCGTATAGTACTCCCCATAAAATGAAATTCCATGCAGCTCCATGCCATAGTCCAGTTAAAAACCAAACTATTAGTATATTTCTAAGCCATTTAATCTTTCCTACTCTATTTCCTCCTAGAGGAATATATATATAATCTTTAAACCATGTTCCAAGTGTAATATGCCATCTTCTCCAAAATTCTGTTACACTCTTAGATATATACGGATAATTGAAATTTTCTGGAAAATTAAATCCAAGCATTTTTCCAAGACCTATTGCCATATCTGAATATCCTGAAAAATCAAAATAAATCTGTAAAGCATTAGCTAAACCATATATCCAATAAAATAGTACTGTTTTTTCTTGAGAAGTACTAAAGCTACTAATTGCACTTGCAAGAACATTTGCAACTAAAATCTTTTTAGATAATCCTATTACAAATCTTCTTACACCATTTGAAAAATTATCAAAACTATATTTTCTGTTGTCTAATTCATCTTCAATTGTAGTATACCTAACAATAGGTCCTGCAATTAATTGTGGAAATAGTGCTACATATGTTGCAAGTTTTAAGAAGCTTTTTTGAACTTTTGCTTCTCCTCTATATACATCTATAATATAACTTATCATCTGAAATGTATAAAAAGATATTCCTATTGGTAGTGAAAGTTTTACTAAGTCTATATTGCTATGCAAAACCATATTTATATTTGATATTATAAAATCTGTATACTTAAATACAACCAATAAACCACTACTTATTACAATAGATGAAATAAGAAATAGCTTTTTTTGTTTTGGATATTTATCCATAAGTAATCCATGTACATATGTAAGTAAAATAGAAATTATCATTAAAATTCCAAATTTTGGTTCTCCATAAAAATAAAATAATAGCGATGAAATTAATAACACTATATTTTTAGCTTTTTTTGGAACTATATAATAAATAATCAGTACAATTGGTAAAAAATAAAATAAAAATGTTAAACTTGAAAATACCATATAATCTCTTTCTCCTTTTTTATGAAAAAAAGAAGGATGATAAGTCATCCTTCTTCTATTTTTTATCTACCTTTGTAGTTTTTCTTCTTGTAGATTTCTTAGTTGTAGCTTCTTTTTCTTCCTTTTCATCTTTTACTTCTTCTGTTTCTTTTGCTACTTTCTTTCTCTTTCTTGTTGTTTTCTTTTCTTGATGATCTTCTTCTTTAGGTTCTTCTTTTATTTCATTTGTATTATCTAACTCGTTTAATTGATCGTATATTTTTGCTATTGCTTCATCTCTTGTCATAGAATAATCATTCTCTATCATAAATTTAGCTTCCTTTATTGCTCCAACTTCAATAAGTTTTGTTGTAATATCTCTATGTGCCTTTATAATATTGGCATTAGGTCCAATAGTAACCTCATTATCTCTTGCAAGTTGAATCAAATCATTAGCAGGTATTTGTTTATATTCTGGCTCTTTTTCTTCTATATCATTTATAATTTTTAATACTTCTTCATTTTGGTAGTAACTATAACTTAATCTATATAATGCATACGCTGACTTAGTATCCTTTAGACTATTAAATACAAAAGCATATTTGTTATAACAATCTGCTATATCTTGAGCAGTATATGATATCATTTGAAGTTTCTTTATTGTTTCTAAACATTTTACAATTTCTTGTCTTGAATAATATAAATCTATTTTCTTTTCTCTTGCTTCTCTATTTAAGAAATTCCAATATATTGCTCTGTCTAAAGCATCCATAGCTGCTTTACGTTTTTTCTTTTTAAGTAGAAGATCTGAATACATGATATATACAACATCATTTGCATAAGGTGTTGCTTTTATTTGCTTATCTTTTCCAAAAATATTTTCAAAAATCATTTTTTCAAAATCATTTGTAAAGCTGCAATAAATTGTATTTTCATCTTCTGATTTAGAAATAGACTCTATTTTAGGTATTATTTTTTCTATACTCTTTAATGCTTCTTCATCACTTTCATTTTCTAAATTATTTGTTAATTCATCTATTAAAGCGTCTATTTCATTATTTTCTTGAGGTACTTGCTCATTAGCAGGAACTTCTACATTTTCTTCAGTAGGAGTTTCTTCTTTTTCTTCCTCTTCTACTACCTCTTCTTCGACTTTTTCATTATTTTCTTGTACATCTGTTATTTCTTTTAATACTGTAGTTATTGCTTCAATTGTTGCTGTAGTATCTTCTAATACTCTGTATTGAGCATTATATAATGTAGTTAAATATTCTACATCTTCCTTATAATTTCCTGTTAATTTTTCTTTAATTAAATTAATTCTTTCTTCCATATTTTTCAACACTCTTTCACAATATCTATATTATATATAAATATTAACATATAGTAATAAAAAAAGAAATATTTTTCAACAAATATTTCTTTTTTGTAATAATAGTGTAAAATTAAGTATTTATTTTACATGACAATATCGATGATACAAACTTTATAATTTCTTTTTCTGTATCATCTAATGTATCTCTTCTGTCTTTTGAAAATACAGCTATAGCCCCGATGACAGCCGAATCAACTATAATTGGCACTAGTATTTTAGTATATAGACCTGAAATTTTATCTAAAATACTAGAAGTTGGTAAATTTTTTTCTTCACCAACTTTTCTTTCACTTAAAAACTCAATATATTCTGGTGATAATTCTTTTTCTACATACTCATTATTACTACAAACGCATACTTTACAATTATCTGTAATAATAATTTCATCTCGTATAATATTTTTAAGTAGCTTTACTAGAGCTACACACTCTTGTTCATACTCTTCAATAACGCAATATTTTTTTAATACTACTGTATTATCTTCTTTAATTATTATTTCAACTTCATCATTTTCATTTAGTTTTAATTTTTTTCTAACATCTTTTGGAAGAACAATTCTTCCAAGATTATCTATTCTTTTTACAACACTTGTAAATTCCATTTCATCACCTCAAACAACTATTTTTATTGTTTGAAAAATGATTCCATATTATACCTTCTTTTTTCCTTTATTTTCATTTAAATATAACAATTTTTCTAGTTTTTCTTTAAGACCTGTTTTTCTGTTTTTTGATTCCAAGTTGTCTACCATATAATTTACAACATTTCTATTTCCAACTATAATTAGCATTTTCTTTGCTCTTGTCATTGCAGTATATAGCAAGTTCCTGCTTAGTAATTTTTTATATCCAGTAAATATTGGCAATATAACATAATCAAACTCAGAACCTTGCGATTTATGAATTGTTATTGCATATGAAAGCTCTAGTTGGTCCAATTCATCAAAATCATATTCAACTAATCTATCATCATCAAATTTTACATATAGTTTTTCTTCTTCTTTGTCTATCAGTTCAATATATCCTATATCTCCGTTATATATTCCCTCAAAAAATTTTCCTTCTATTGAGTACTTTTTATCATAATTATTTACAATTTGCATGACTTTATCTTTTTCTCTAAAAATTTTAGATTGATATTCTACTTGCTTTTTTTCTTCTGATGCTGGATTTAATAATTCTTGCATCTTTTCGTTAAGCTGAATTGTTCCAAGCTCTGTCTTTTTTACTGGAGTAAGCACTTGTAAGTCCTTCAAAACGTCTACTTGTGCATAAGTTTTTAATCTGAATGAAACAAGTGAAGATATTTCTTCAACAGTCTGCTCAATTGTTTTTGTACCAATAAAAAATAAATCCGTATCTCTATTTTTAAATTCAGGGTATAACCCATCATTGACTCTATGCGCATTTACAACAATATCACTTTGAGCGCTTTGTCTATAAATATGTTTTAATTCTACTGTTGGTACTATATCTGAAGCTATTATATCTTTTAAAACATTTCCAGGTCCTACTGATGGTAGCTGATTTACATCTCCTACTATAATTATCTGTGTAGTTGGTTTTATTCCCTTAACTAGGTTATTCATCATCATTAAATCTATCATAGACGCCTCATCTATAATTACTACCTCATCTTCCACTTGCTTTACTTGATATTCATAAAACATATCTATATCTTTATCATCTATTTTGGATATTTCTAATAATCTATGTAATGTTTTTGCCTCTTTACCTGTTGTTTGTGTAATTCTTTTTGCCGCTCTTCCAGTCGGAGCACATAAAACGTAATTTTTCTTTTCTTCTTCAAGAATATCTATAATACATTTAATAATTGTTGTCTTACCTGTTCCTGGTCCTCCAGTAATGACTGATATCATATTATTTAAGCATGTTTCTATAGCCATTTTTTGCTCATCTGACAAAACAATATCATTATCTTTACTAACCTTTGAAATTAGCTTTTCAACTTTTGTCTTTTTCACATTTTGCCTTGTATGCTCAATTATGCATTTTGCTATATTTTCTTCTGCTAGATACATACTTTGTCTAAAAACAAAGTCTTGCATATCAATTTTTTCTATATATAATTTATTTTGTAATACTAGTCTTGTTATACTTTGTGCAATTTCTGCATCATCTACTTCAAGTAATTGTACACAATAGCTTAATAAATTTTCCCTTTCAACACAAGTATGACCAAATTCTGTTATTTTATCTATTGCATATATAACACCATTGTCTAATCTATCTTCATTGCTAAGAGATATACCAAGCTTTCTTCCAATAGAGTCAACTGTTCTAAAATCTAGTGATTTTACAAAACCCAACAGACTATATGGATTTTCTTTAATTATGCTAATTGTATCTTTTCCTACTGCCTGATATATTCTGTTTGCAACAACTGTTGAAATTTGAAACTCACTAAGAAATTCTATTGTATTCCATTTTTCCCATTCTGTATTAAAAAAATCATTTAGCCTTTCTATTTTTTCCGTATTTAATCCCTTTATTTCATACAGCTTATCCATTGAAAATCTTATAACATTTACTGTTTCATCTCCAAATGCATCTACTATATTTTGTGCAGTTTTTTTACCAACACCAGCTATATTGTCTGCAATGTATGTAATTAATGCAGATCTTGTTTTGGGCAATATCTTTTTATATGAGTTAAATTTAAACTGTTCTCCATATACTTTATGTGATACCATTTCTCCATCAAATTCAAGCTCATCATCTACTTCTATTTCTTCTGTTTGTCCAACACAAGTTATATAGTTGTTGTTCTGCTTTACTAATATAACAGTCCAATTATTTGTTTCATTTTTAAATATAATTGTTGCTACTTTTCCTTCTATTTTCATTACATATACCCTTCTAAATACAGTTATTATACCATATTCCCTATAAAAAGTGAATAAATATTAAAAACATATTATTACATAGCAAAAAGTTTAAATTATGTATACTTCATTTGACTTTCACACTTATTTTTGATATAATTTGAGCTCGGAGGTAAAATATGACAAAATTTTATGAGCAACTAAAAGATGAAGAAAAAGAAAAATATATAAAAGAAATTAAAAAAAGTATTGATTTAGAAAAATATCCTAAAGTTCAAAGCTTTTTTGAAAATAACGATTTATATATAACTAACGTTAAAACTGATCCAATAAAAGTTAAAGAAAAAAAAGCTCTAGTCATACTAGATTGCTCTAGCAATAAATGGTTCATACTATGTATAGATAACAAGATATGTCTAATGGCAAAGAAAAATGTCATTTTACATACAGATATATTTGAATATGAAAAACGTACTACTAACTTTAATAAAAAATATAATATAAAGAAAATGGATTACTTAGTAGAATACATAGATAAAATTGGCGCTAATTTATCTTTAAACGTAAAAGAATATAATGGTAAAATCGGGAAAAATAAATGGTGTGATGATGAACATGAAGAACTTGGTCAAATGACTTTAGAACTGCCTCAAAAAAATCCTCTTTGTGGTTACACTTATAATGATAAGAACTTATCTTTATGTATTATTGGAAAAGGATACGATAAACAAAAAGAGATATTATGTTAAAAAGAACTAATAACAGAATTTATTAGTTCTTTTTTTATTATTTTAATTCATACATTTTAATTTGAGTATTAACATGCCCTTTATCAAAAATATCTCCTCTTTTTGGAAATCCATTAAAATATGTATTTATCATTCTACATATTCCATTATGTGTAACAATAAGTATGTTTTTCCCACTATATTTTTCTTTTATCTCATCTAGAAGTTCATATACTCTATTTTTACACTCTTCAATAGTCTCTGAGTCTTCTACTTTATCTTTTCCTAAAGTCCAGTATCCTCTGTAATCAAAATCTCTTACATCCATTCCTTCTAGACTTCTTGCATATCTTTCGATTAATCTATCATCATAAATAACTTCTACTTTTTTAGTATTTACAATCTCTGCTGTTTGCTTTGTTCTTAATTTTGGTGAACATATTACCAAATCATAGTTTAAGTTTCTAACTAATTTTTCAGCCTCTTTACACTGCTCTACTCCTGTACTATTTAGTGGTACATCTGTTGTAGATAATAACTTTTTTTGTATATTCCAATCTGTTTGTCCATGTCTTATAACGTATAAATACATATATTATACCTCCCTGTCATATTAGATTTTAACATATATTAATATCCTGGTCAATTTTTTTAATATTTATATTAAAATATTACATTAATATTTTCTTATCTTGTTAATATACTTTAATAAGGTGATTAAATGTATTATATAGTTACAAGAAAAAAAATACTTTTAGCTTTTATTATATTTGTTGCATTATGTATATGCGGAATTTCAAGTTTTACTTTTGCTTCTAATACCACTTCTTGGGGATTAAGTTTCAATACACCAAATGAAGTTCCTAGAGGAAATGCTTCAGCTGAAGAACTTTTAAAATACAATGCATATTTTACAGGTAACACTCAAGAAAAAAATATTTATCTTACTTTTGATGTTGGATATGAAGCAGGTTATACTAACTCAATACTAGACACATTAAAAAAACATAATGTAAAAGCTGCATTTTTTATAGTTGGAAATGTTTTTGACTCAGAACCAGAATTAATAAAAAGAATGAATGATGAAGGTCATATTGTTGCAAATCATACATTAACACATCCAAATATGTCAAAAATGTCAACATTTGAAGACTTTAAAGCCCAGATACTTCCTAATGAGGAAAAATTTAAAAATATAACAGGTCAAGAAATGAAAAAATACTATAGACCTCCTCAAGGAATTTATAACACTCAAAATTTAAAAGACGCCCAAGAACTAGGATACACTACTGTTTTTTGGTCAGTAGCATACGTTGATTGGGAAAGAGATAACCAACCTACACATGAAAAAGCAATGAATACATTAATGAAAAGAGTTCATAATGGTGCAATAATTTTATTGCACTCTACATCGAAAACTAACATGGAAATACTTGATGAATTTTTAACAAATTTAGAAAGTCAAGGCTATAACTTTCTATCTTTAGATGCACTTGGAGAAAATGATTGAAAAAATTTATAAAGAATTCACTTCTATTATGTTTATCTACTGGAATAATAAATATAATAGAGATAATAACAAATGCATATATTACTCAAAAAATAGGAACTACTGTACTTGGTAGTTACTCTCTTATTACTAATGTATTTAATTTTTTAATTACCATTTCACTTTTTGGTATTCCTCTTGCTATTATTAAAATAGTATCCGAAAAAGACGAACTAAAAGATAACTGTTCAATTTTAACAGCAACTAAAATCAGTTATAAAATATGTGCAATAATTTCATTAATAGTTTGTATATCTACAATATTTTTAAGAGAAAAAATTTCTCTTATTCTTTTAAATGGCTTAAAAGATACTTCAATAATTATATTAATATCCCTTTCTCTTCCCTTCATGGCCTTAAGTACATGTATTTGTGGATACTTTAACGCATTAAGAAAAGTAGAAAAACCAATTATAACTGAATTCTTATCCCATGTTACTCGCTCTGGAATAATTATGTATTTAATTTATATTAAAAGCCCAACTTTTAAAGCTTTTGGCCTTAGCATTCTTATTTCTGAAACAGTAGCTTTTTTATACTCATATATGATGTATAAAGTTGATATTAAAAAAGCAAATGTGGATATTTGTAATGTTTCAGCGTCACAAAAAATACAAACAAGTAAAGAAATATTTAGAATTGCTACTCCTATTTCTTTTACTTCATTTGTACGCTCTGGGCTTTCAACAATTAAACATACATTAATACCACTAAGACTTCAAAAGTTTGGATTTTCATACGATTATGCTCTTTCAAGATATGGATTAATACATGGTATAGCACTTCCATTTGTATTAATGCCTAGTATATTTATTAACTGCTTTTCATCACTATTACTTCCTGAATATTCTAGGCTTTTTGTAACTAAAAACATAGCTAAGATACAAGCTACAACAGAAAGAATTTTTAAAATAACTTTAAAAGCTTCATTATATATTTCCTTTTTAATATATATTAGCTCAGATTTTATTTGCTATAAAATATATAAAAATACTGAAGTATCTTATTTTGTAAAGGTATTACTTCCACTTGTATGTATTGTGTATTTAGACTATATTGTTGATAACATCTTAAGGGGTTTAGATTTACAAGTTAAAGTAATGAAAATAAATATAATAGATGTAATAATTTCCATATCATTGATTTATTTTGGTGTACCTTATCTTGGAACTTTTGGGTATATATTAGTAATTTATGTTAGCGAATATTTAAATGGTGTTTTAAGTATTGAACTATTGCTTGACACTATAAAAATGAAGTTTAAATACTTAGAATGGATTTTTATCCCATTGCTTCAAATGAGTATATCATTTTTTATATCAAATAAAATAATACCTAGTTCTAAGAATTTTTTATCTATATTAATTAGTATTTTTATATTTTCTATTCTATTTTTAATATTAGATCTACTAACTAAACTTCTTTTAAATAGACAAATAAAAAGAAAATAAGGCAATGCCTTATTTTCCATATTTATATTTATCTAAAATACTAGCTGCATCATTTGCGTCTATTATGCCATTTCTATCCATATCTGCAATCATCAAATCTTCTCTTGTTACTGTATTGTATTTATATATGTCTAATACTATAGCAGCATCATTTGCATCTACTATTCCGTTTTTATCTAAATCTCCTAGTAGAGTTTGAATTCCATCTACCTCTGAGCCTGCCCACTCAGAACCAATATAATCCTCAAATTTTTCTGGAATTATAATCTTTCCTTCGTAATTTGAAAATGTATCAGATTCGATCTGAGGAGCTTTATTTGATGTAAACTTTACACTTTCTATATTTGAATTTGAAAAAACATTGCTCCCCATACTCTTTAATGCATCGGGTATAACTATATTTTTTTGTTTAAATGCTTTACACTCTTCAAATACTCCAGTTCCAATTTTTTCTATTTTATTAAAAGTAACATATTTTAAAGAAGAGCAGTTGCTAAAAGCATAATCATCTATTTCTATCAAACCTTTTCCAAGTTTTATTCCTGTTAGCATACTGCAATTTTTAAAAGCATTTTTTCCTATATATTTTATACTATCAGGTAATGTAACTTCTCCTGTTACTTGTTTTGCTCCTTCAAAAGCACTTTCTCCAATTCTTGTTACTTTATACCCATTAAGCTCGTCTGGTATAATATTTGTATATATTGTTCCTATATATTTAGTAATTGTACATGTATTTTCTCCATCACTATTTTTAGCAATTTCAAATCCAGCATAAAATGTTTCATTTAATTCTACTTCATCAATTTCTGCTAAAACATTTATACATTTACATATAAATATAACTAATAACATTCCCAAAAATACTAAAATTCTTTTTTTATTCATTAACTCAACTTCCTTTTATTTTCCATATTTGTAAACATCTAATATTAAAGCAGCATCATTTGCATCTACCATTTCATTAAAGTCTAGATCCCCAATCAGTATTAATTTTTCATCTGATACACTGTTTTTATATATATCTAATGCAACCGCTGCATCATTTGCGTCTACTATTCCATTAAAATCCAGATCTCCTAATAAGTAGCTCTCTTTTGCTACAACAATATTTATTGTTGCTTCCATATCATTATACTTAGCTGTTATCTGTGTTCTTCCCTCATTTACACCTATAACTTTACCATTTTCAACTCTGGCTATATTATTATCCTTTGATGTAAAAGCTATATTTTGACTATCTCCCTCATATGAGTCAAAAATATACTCTAAATTCTGAGATTTTCCAACTCCTACAATATATCCATCCTTTTTAAAACTTAATTTATCTATTGATACAACATTTATATCTATAGTATCACTTACATTCTTGTATTTTACAAGTATTGTTGATTTTCCACATCCTTTAAGTACTAGTTTGTTATCTACTACCTCTATAACGTCTTTATTACTTGATTCATATTCTATATCATCTATAGTCCCATTATCATTAAAATAATAGTCTATATCCATTTCTATTTTTGTATCTTTTCTATATTCAACATCTAAACTATCTTGTATAACTTCTAATCTATTAGGATTTACAACATTAACTGTTATTCTTGATACTTTATTTCCTACTTTTGCTGTTATTATAGTCTGACCATTGCTCTTTATTGTTAGCACACCACTTTCAATTGTTGCAACGTTCTCATTTGAGCTTGTCCATTCTATTTGACTAGCATCATAATCATATGAATAAAAATCATAATCAATAGTATATTCTTTATTTGTGTTTTCTACATTTAATATTTCGTCTTTAAAGTCTATTTTGTCTTCTCCAACTACAGTTACATTAATTGTATCTAGAACATCTTTATACTTGGCTGTTATTGTTGTCTGTCCTACACTTTTGGCTGTAATAACTCCATTGTTAACAGAAGCCACAGTACTTTCTGATGAACTCCATATTACATCTTCTAATGTAGCTCCATCATTAAAATAATAGTCTAAATTAACTTTCTTAGAATCGTTTTCTTTTAATATAATTTCCTTTTCTAAAGTTTCTAAATGATTGCTTTTTACTATTTGTAACTCTATACTATCTTCTACATCTTCATAACTTGCTGTTATAGTGACTGATCCTTCTGAAATGGCACTGACAACTCCATTTTCAACAGTTGCAATATTATCATTTGAACTTTTCCAAATTATATCATCATATTTTCCTTCACCTATTAAATGATATATTAGATTTAACTGTTTTTGATTACCTATAACTATTCTTGAATCTTCTTTATTATCAAATAAAAGACTATTTTGATCTTTAAATACTGTTACATAAATACAAGCTTCAGCATTTTTATAGCTTGCTGTTATTACTGTATCTCCTTTTGAATTTGCTGTTACATTACCTTTTTTATCAACAGTGGCAACATCTTCATTTGAGCTTTTCCATACAATATCGTCTTCTGTTGCACCTTCTTCTAAGCTATATGTATATCCTAATTGTAATGTTTTTCCTTCTTCTATAATAATGTTATTTTGATTAAATTTAATCTCGTTTTTAGGAGAAACTTTTGCATATATATTTATATCATTCATTATAACGTCTGAAAAATCATATGGTTTAGTAAAGTCTGCATCATAATACCATCCCTCTACTATATAATGTTCAAGAACAGGTGTATCAAATTCACTTACAGTTTGACCATAACTAGATAATACTATATTTGAATATTCTTCACCATTTATGATAAATCTAACGGTAGGATTTGCACTATATGTATACACTTCCTTATCTTTTATTACATCAAAACCTTCTTTTCCATCTAAATGATAATATGGTATAGATGGTCTTATAAATGTATATTGACTTATTGCTGGAATCTCCCCATTAAATACAATTCCTTTTGAATTATTTGATTCATAAAAAACACTATCTCCTACATTTTTTAATCCTGAACCTAATACTATATATCCGTCAATTAATGGTGAATGTTCAAAAGCACAGTCTCCTAAGTCTTCTACACTATCTGGTATTTCTACATTTCCTTTTAAAGATTCTAAGTAATCAAAAGCCCAGTTTCCTATTTTTACTATTCCATTATTTAATTTTATGCTTTCAACATTTTTACATTTAAAGAAAGCCCTCTCACCAATTCTTCTAATATTTGATGGTATTGTAATATTTTTTAATCCATAGCAATATCCAAAACAATCATCTGGTATACCTGTTAACCCAGATGAAAAAACTATATTTTCAATCTTACTACAACCATAAAAGGCACATTTTCCTATATTATTTAAACTATCTGGAAAAATTATTTGTCCATCTAAGCTACTGCAATTTGCAAAAGCATATTCTCCTATTGAAGTTAATCCTTCTGGAAAAGAAATTGGTCCCATTATATTTTTACATTGAAAGAATGCATAGTTACGTATACTTTTAACTGTACTTGCAATATTTACACAACTATTTTTAGTATCTATACATTTTATTAATTCTGTTTTATCTGTATTGTATACAATTCCATCTTCATATACAAAATATTTATTATTTCTAGATATATTAAAGTTAGAAAGCATACTAGTTTCATAAAAAGTCATCTCACCTATATCAAAAACAGAAGCTGGAATATAAATAGATGTAACTTTATGACAATTAAAAAATGATCTATCACAAATATATTGAGTATTCTCGTTTATACTAACTTCTCCTTTTCTACCTTCAGGACATGTTACAAGATATACAAAATCTTTACTATATAGCATTCCATTTTCTGAAGTATACGTAGTATTATCACTAGCTACTTCTATTTCTTCAAGATTTCTGCAATTAAAAAATGTATCGCTATATATTGAGTTTACAGTATTAGGAATTATTATCTTTTTTAATGTATCTGCTCCACCAAAACATTCAGTATATAATCCCATTACTTTTTTTCCATTAATTTTAGTTGGAATAGTAAGCTCTATCGCAGTTCCTGTATACCCAATTATATATGCTCCACCTGCAACATTTATATACCTATAGTCTCCATATGTGTTATATGATGATGAAGTTGAATAGCCTGGATAATCATCATCTGTACCAACATTATCTGCTGCAACTACATATGCCAAATCATTTGACATAATCAAAACGAAACACATAAGAACTATAATAATCTTTCTATATTTCATATATCAATTCTCCTCTTTTAGCATAATTGTATCGTATACCAAGACTTTTTTCAACAAATATCTTAAACAAAAAATATACAGAGCTATTATACTAGTAGCTCTGTAATATTTTTTTAACATTTATTCATCTATCTTCAAAACAGTTATAAACGCATCTTGTGGCAACTCTACTGTTCCTACTCTTCTCATACGTTTTTTACCTTCTTTTTGTTTTTCTAATAATTTTCTTTTTCTTGTTATATCTCCACCATAACATTTTGCAAGTACATCTTTTCTCATTGCCTTAACTGTTTCACGTGCAACAACTTTTCCGCCAATTGCAGCTTGTATAGGTACTTCAAAAAGTTGCCTTGGTATAATTTCTTTTAATTTTTCAGCAATCTTTCTTCCTCTTGATTCTGCATTTGCTCTAAATACTATAAAAGATAAAGCATCTACAACTTGACCATTTAAAAGAATATCTAGCTTTACAAGGTTAGATTTTTTATAATGAGTAACTTCATAATCAAAAGAAGCATACCCTCTAGTTCTAGATTTTAAGCTATTAAAGAAATCATATATTATTTCATTTAATGGTAAATCGTATTCTAGCATAACACGAGATTCATCAATATATTTCATATTAATGTAATCTCCTCTTCTTTGTTGACAAAGCTCCATAACATTTCCAACATACTCTTTAGGAGTAATTATTTCTGTTCTTGCAATAGGTTCCTCAATATAGCTTATTTCTTGTGGTGCTGGTAGCTCCGAAGGATTATATAGTTCTACTACCTCCCCATTTGTTTTATATACCTTGTATATAACTGATGGTGCTGTAGTTATTATCTCAAGATTATACTCTCTTTCTAATCTCTCAACAATTATTTCCATATGAAGTAATCCTAAAAATCCACATCTAAATCCATGTCCTAACGCTGAAGAAGATTCAAGTTCATATTGTAATGACGCATCATTTAGTTTTAATTTATTTATTGCCTCTTTAAGCTCTTCATAATCTGATCCATCAGCTGGAAATATTCCAGAATAAACCATTGATTTTACTTCTTTATATCCATGTAACGGCTCGTTTGCTTTATTTATTTGAGTTGTTATTGTATCACCAACACGTATATCTGATAAGTTCTTTATACTTGCAGCAATAAATCCAACTTCTCCTGCTGTTAATTTATCTGCTTTTACATATCCACCTGGTTTAAAATATCCAATGTTTACAACATCGTATTCTTTTCCATTAGACATAGTAATAATCTTATCTCCTCTTTTTACTACACCATCAACAACACGAACAAAAGCAATTGCTCCTTCATAATTATCATAAACAGAATCAAATATTAGACATTTTGTAGGTGCATCATCATTTCCCTCTGGTGCTGGTATTTTTTCTACAATTTGTTCTAATACTTGTTCTACATTTAAACCTGTTTTAGCAGAAATACATGGTATTCCTTCTGTATCAAGACCAATAACATCTTCTATTTCTTTTTTTACTTCATCTACTCTTGCATTTGGTAAATCTATTTTATTTATTACTGGTAATATCTCTAAATCATTATCTAATGCTAAGTATACATTTGCTAAAGTTTGAGCTTCAACTCCTTGTGCTGCGTCAACAACAAGTACAGCACCTTCACATGCTGCTAAACTTCTAGACACTTCATAGTTGAAATCTACATGTCCTGGTGTGTCAATTAAGTTTAATATATACTCTTTATTATCTTTTGCAATATATTTCATTCTTACTGCTTGAGATTTTATGGTTATTCCTCTTTCTCTTTCAATATCCATATTATCTAATAACTGCTCTTGCATTTTTCTTTGATCTACAGAACCTGTAAGTTGTAATAATCTATCTGCTAAAGTAGATTTTCCATGATCTATATGTGCTATAATACTAAAATTTCTTATATTCTCTTTTTTTGCCATTTTATTCCCTTCCATATAATATATGATTATACCAAAAATACAACATATATTCAATATATTATACTAAAAAATAATTGCCCATTTTTTTATTATATGGTATAATATGAGCTGACGTTTAGGAGGAAAAAATGTATACTATAGGAGACTATGTAAAAGTAACAAATAGTAACATAACAGGTAAAATTGTTAATATTTCTAAGCAATATATAACAATACTTGCAAATGATAAAATTGTAAAACTAAAAAAAGAACAAATTGAAAAAATTAAAGAACCAACAAATATATCTAAAGATATAAAAGTCAATGTTCAGCTTTCTTCTCCACCTATTGATGAAATTATGATAAGACATCAAACAGTAGAAGAAGCACTTAGTAATTTAGATAAATTTATAGACAACGCAATATGTAATAATGTAAAAATAGTAAAAATAATTCACGGAAAAAATGGAGGTATTTTAAGAAAAGAAGTACATAAATACTTAGAAAATTCTCCATATGTTAAAGAACATAGACTAGGTGGATACTATGAAGGAAGCTATGGCGTAACAATAGCTTTTTTAAAATAATGATATAAAAAAAGCTACAGGATAATCTGTAGCTTCTATTTTTTATTCTATTACATTTTTTCTGGACAATCAATTCCTAGTATTGAAAGACCTTTTTTAATAACTATAGATGTTGCATATACTAATACACATCTTGCTTTTTTAAGCTCTTCATCTTCAATATTTGCAACACTGCATTCATTATAAAATCTTGAAAATGCTGTTGCCACATCTATTAAGTATCTAGCTAAAATAGATGGTTCATACTCTTGAGCAGCTTTTCTAATTGTCATTTCAAATTTTTCTAATTCTTTTATTAGTTCTACTTCTTGTTTTTCTTTTAACAAGCTAAAGTCAACATTTTCTCTATTTACATTTTCAATATTAAATCCAACTTTTTCAAGTATTGATTTTGTTCTTACATATGTATATTGTATATATGGTCCTGTTTCTCCATCAAATCTTAATGTTTCATCTAGGTCAAATATAATATCTTTATTCTTGTTATTTTTTAAATAGTTAAATGTTAATGCGCCTATTCCTATTATTTTTGCTACTTCATCTGCATTTTCAAGCTCTGGATTTTTAGCAAGAATAATATTTTTGGCTTTTGCAACTGCTTCATTAATAAGATCATTTACATATATTACATTTCCTTCACGTGTTGACATTTTTCCTGTTTTTAATCTTATCATACCATAAGATACATGAACTAGTCCCTTTTGATATTTTTCATCTACTAAATATTTTGCTACTGCAAATATTTGTTTAAAATGTAGTATTTGCTCTGTTGCAGTAACATATATACATTTTGTGAAATCATAAGTTCTTGCTCTATATAATATTGCTGCTAAATCACGAGTTGCATAAATAGTAGAGCCATTAGATTTTAGTACTATACAAGGTGGCATATTGTCTCCTACTTCTACTACTTTAGCTCCTTGACTATCTTTTAAAACGCCTTTTTTATCTAATATTTCTATAACTTCATCCATTTTATCATTATAGAAAGCTTCTCCATTATATGAATCAAATTTGCTTCCTAATAACGCATATATTCTCTTATATTCTTTAAGAGAAACTTCTCTAAAGAATTCCCATAATTTAGTTAATTCTTCATCTCCTTGCTCTAATTTTTTGAAGTTCTCACGAGCAATATCCATAACAGCTTCATCTTCTTTTGCTATTTTATTTATTCTTACATAAATATCAGATAAAGCTTCTAAAGGATTTTCTTCTAAATTGTATTCATCTTTAAATCTTCTGTATCCTTCTATTAAAATTCCAAATTGTCTTCCCCAGTCTCCCAAGTGATTAATTCCAGTAACATTGTAGCCTAATGTTTCATATAAATCATATAAAGCTTTTCCAAGTACTGTATTTCTAAAATGTCCTAAGTGGAATGGTTTTGCAATATTTGGTGAAGAATATTCTACAATTATATTTGTACCATTTCCTTCATTACTAGAACCATATTCTTCTTTCTTTTCTAATATATTTTCTAAAACATCATTAACAATATTTTCACTATTTAAGTAAAAGTTTAAAAATCCATTAACTGCTTCTACTTTAGATATTTTATTACTTAATTTAATATTTTCTTTAATTGTATTTGCTATGTTTACTGGTGAATTTCTTAATACCTTTGCTAAATTAAAACAAGGATATGCAAAATCTCCATTTTGTTTATCTTTTGGTGTTTCTATCTTATTTTTTATATCTTCTAATGTAATATTTTCATTATCTAATGCAGCATATATACATTTTGCTATTTCATTTTTATTTTCTTCCATTTTCTTCCTACCTTTCACTATGTTATTATATTATTTAATATATATTTATTCTGGGATTACTCCCATCTACGTTTTCTCACAACATAGCTACAAAGTATTTTTAAATATTCCATTTTCTATTTAACAACTCCTTTAGCATAATTTTCTACTATTTTATATATAACATCCATGTCATCATCTTGTGCTACTATATTTCTAACTTCTGCTCCACACTTTTTACATCTATAAACAATTACTCTCCCCTTTTTAGATGTTTCTATAACATTAATTGGAACAAGCTCTCCTTTACAAGTATTTGCTCGATCTCCTGGTGTAATGTCTACATGTAAAGAATATAAGCAATGATTACAATGATCTCTTGATGTATATTTTAACTTTTCAACTTTTTTATTACAATTTACACAAATAAATTCATTATCATTTTTTACAAACATATATATATTATACATAAAAAAGCTCTATTTTTCAAGTTTTTGCACTGATTTATGATAAAATGCAAAAAAGCTAGAGTGTTTTTACTCTAGCCTTTTTCTTGTTAATCTCTTCTTCTTCCAAATATTGATAATAGTCTTATGAAAATATTAATAAAATCTAAATATAAATCCATTGCATAATATACATACATTTTTTCTGGATTGATATCTACTTGAAGTTGTCCTGATTTTATTTTATATAAATCATAAGCTGTTAGTCCACAAAATACAATAAGCATAGCCCAATCCAATATTATATCTACAATTGTATTTCCAATAAATATGTTTATTATTGATACAATTATTCCAATAATTAATCCAACCATACAAATTGTTGAAAGCTTAGATATATCTCTTTTAGTAGTATATCCATATAATGCAAGTCCCCCAAATAAAAACGCTGTTACAAAAAATGCAAGTGATATTGTTCCAATATCATAAGCAGCAAAAATAATACTCATTGTAACACCATTTAATATAGCATATACATAATACAAAATTGTTACTACTAATGGAGGTAATTTTCTAAAAGCTAACGAAAAGACTACTACTACAACTAGCTCTATAACTGCTAAAATAGGATAAGATATTGTTGTTAAAACATCTATATAAAATCCTGTTTTATATGTAAAAAAAGCAATTATTGCAGTTGCTAAAAGTCCTAGTGCCATTCTTAAAAATGTCTGTATTAAACATTCATTAAGATTTGATGGCTCAACTATTACGTTATCTTGTCTATTCATTTTATCTCCTCCTTACATATAATCATAATAAATTTTGTATAAAATTTCAACAAATCTTATTTAAAATCTAATATTACTACTTTTTTTATAACAAAAATGAGGCTACAAAAGTAGCCTCTTTATTCTATTTTGTTCCGAATATTCTGTCTCCTGCATCTCCTAATCCAGGTACAATATATCCTTTTTCATTTAGTTTTTCATCTACTGCTGCACAATATATTTTTACATCTGGATGTGCTTTTTGCATTTTTTCAATTCCTTCTGGAGCTGCAATCAAGCATAAGAATTTTATATTTTTAACTCCCTCTTTTTTAAGTTGCTCTATAGCATCGCATCCTGAACCTCCAGTTGCAAGCATAGGGTCTAATATTAAAACTTCTCTATTTTTTATATCACTTGGAACTTTAAAGAAATATCTTACTGGTTCTAGAGTTTCTTCATTTCTATACATTCCTATATGTCCAATTTTAGCATTTGGAATTACATTAATTAATCCATCTAACATTCCTGTTCCTGCTCTTAAAATTGGTAAAAATGCATATTTATCTTCATTTAATCTTTTAGCTTTAACTTTTGTTATAGGTGTTTCTATTTCAACTTCATCTAATTTTGCATCTTTCATAGCTTCGTAGCATAAAAACATTCCAAGTTCACTAACTAGTTCTCTAAATTCTTTAGTACCTGTATTTTTATCTCTTAATATAGATAATTTATGCTCAATTAATGGATGATCTAAAACTGTAACTTCTTCTTTTTTCATTTTTTCTTCGCCTTCTTTATTTTCTATTTTAGTTTCTTCTTTTTTTATATCAAGATTTTCTTTTTTATCTTCTTGTATATCATCTTTTTCTTTTGGTAAGAATAAGTTTAATAGTACACCAACTACAGCGGCTAAACTCATTCCTGATACTGTAACAGTGGCTATATTTATTGTGGCTCCTCCTAGTCCAAGTACTAACATACTAGATGCAATAATTACATTTCTTGATTTTGAAAAATCCATTCTGTTTTCTATTAATACTTTTAAACCATTTACTGCTATAAATCCATATAATAACAATGCTACTCCACCTAATACAGCATTTGGTATAGTTGAAACTAACGCTGTAAACTTTCCTAAAAATCCTAAGCATATTGCTATTATAGCTGCTAGTCCAATTACCCAAACAGAGGCAATTTTTGTCATACCAACTACAGATGTATTTTCTCCATAAGTTGTATTTGCAGGTCCTCCTAATAATCCAGCTACAAATGTTGCTATACCATCTCCTGCTAAAGTTCTATTTAGGCCTGGATCTTTTAATAGATCTTTTCCTATAATTGTACTTAGTGCAGTATGGTCTCCTATATGTTCTGCTATTGTTACAAGTGCAATAGGAGCTATTGTTAGTGCTGCTCCAAATGTTGGAGTATATGATATAAATGGTAAAACAAAATCTGGAATACTAAAGAATGCAGCTTCTATAACAGGTGTAAAATCTACCATTCCTAATATTACAGATAATATATATCCTGAAACCATTCCAACAAGAAATGGTATTACTTTTAAAAATCCTTTACCTTTTAGCATAACAATAGCTGTTACTAAAAATGTAAATACAGCAACTATTACACTTTTGTAATCTATATTCATTACATCAGAACTAATACCCATTTCAGATATTGCAGTAGGTGCAAGACCTAGTCCAATAATCATTATCATAGGACCTATTACTATTGGTGGTAAAATTTTATCTAACCAACCTTTACCACAAACACTAATTATTAAAGATACAATAAAGTAAATTATACCTACTAACATAATTCCTGTCATAGCACCACCTACTCCAGCTTTAGCAGCTCCAACTGCAATAGGTGTTATAAATGCAAACGAACTTCCAAGATAAACTGGTGATTTACCTTTTGTGCATAATATATAAATTAATGTACCAATACCAGAAGTTACTAACGCTACAGGTATTGTAAGCACTGTTTCTCCAACAGCACTGTTTACTAATATTGGAACAAGTATTGTTGCTCCAAACATTGCAAAAACGTGTTGTAAAGCAAGTATGATCCACTTTAACACTGGTGGTTTCTCATTAACATCTAATGTTAATTTTGCCTCTTTCATAAAAAAACTCCTCCTTCTAAAAAATACTCATAAAAAAACACTTAATATTAAAAAATATTAAGTGTTTCTTTCAAAATTTAAAAAATTGTATTTATTAATTTTTGGGGCAAAAATAGAAAGTAAAATAGTTCTACTTTTATTTTTAGAATATATATTGTTTAAGCAATCAAATTTTCTCATTTCTAAATCACCCTTGAAAGATACTATACTATAAAGTGACCTTTTTTTCAAGTTTTTTATACAATTTTTTTAGGAATTCTTTTATTTTTTTATTCCATTTATATTATGTGTTTTAGTGTTATGTAATATATTATTCTACATTTCATTTACTTGTTTAACATTTTCCATTTTCACTACTTCACTTATAAATTGGTTCTTGTTAAATCCTCTTTTTACTCTTAAATCATATATTATATAACCATTTTCTAACTCCTCATCACCGTCTTCTACTACTTTTACTTTTTTCATGTCTATTTCATATTTTGGAAATAGTTCTACTATTTTTGGAAGAACAGATTTTGGATCTTTAGCAAATATCTTAAATTTAATTGCGGATATATGATCAACTTTAGAGTTTAACATGTATGAATATTTTAATACTCCATATACAAATGCTGTAGCTATTATTGCATAAGAATATAATCCAGCTCCAACTGTAAGTCCTATACATGTAACAGCTAATAGTCCTGATGCAGTTGTTAAACCTTTAACCTTTAGTCCATTACTAAGTATTGTACCAGCACCTAAAAATCCAATACCTGAAAGTAATTGAGCTGGTATTCTTGATGGATCATTTGAGCCATATCTTTGTGCAAGTTCAATGCCACATACCATAACTAAAACAGCACTTATTCCAACAAGTATATGTGTTCTAAATCCTGCTGGTTTACTAGAGAACTCTCTTTCATATCCTATAAGCCCAGATAAAATAACTATTAAAAATAACTTCATAAAGACATGAAATTCAGTTGTACAGTATATATGTGTATATAAAAATTGGATAATCTCTGACAATTTTCTTCCTCCTTTCTAATTATATATTAATTTTAAAAGAGTATATTTTAAAATATACTCTTTTATATTTTTTTATCTATTAAAGCATCCATTTCCAATAAATTCTCTAATTAATGAATCAATTGGAATGTTTGATGTTTCCATTGGTAAGAAGTTATTTAGATATTCATATAATCTTCTTGCTTCGGCATAAAATTTGCTAGATTTATCTAGTTGTAATAATAATGGCTGTGCGAATGTTTTCATTACAGCAGGCTCATATATTATACTAGAATTAAAGATATTGTCTACATCTTCTATATATGGGAAAATATATTTTTCTTCTCCTTTTTTTACATTATCCCATAATTCAAATGTCTTTTCTACGCTGTGTCCACGTGTTGCAAAGTCTCTAACCATACGTCTTAAAAATCTTGTATCTGATGATGAAACTTTAGTATATCCATCAAGATTTAAAGTTGTTATTGGTGCAATATATATTTTATATTTATTTTTAGCTGGTGTAAATTTAGTAAGTATTGGATTTAAAGCATGTATTCCTTCTACTATTAATACATCCTTTGGATTTAAAGTTAAGAACTTACCATTATATTTTTTTGATCCAAGTATAAAATCGAACTCAGGTAACTCAACTGTTTCTCCATCTATTAATTTTTCCATATGCTCATTAAATAAATCTATATCTAATGCATCAACTGTCTCAAAATCATATTTACCATCTGGTCCAAGTGGAGTATCTTTTCTTTCTTTAAAATAGTTATCCATTGAAATTGTAATAGGATTATATCCTGTAAGTCTTAATTGTACTCCTAGTTGTTGTGCAAATGTTGTTTTTCCAGAAGATGATGGACCTGCAATTAAAACTAATTTAATTTGTTTTCTCTTTTCAATGTCTTGTACTATTTCTACTATTTTTCTTTGATGTATAGCCTCAGATACTTGAATAGTGTCTATCATATCTCCTTTTAGTATTTTTTCATTTAATGCACCTATGTTATCTATATTTATTATTCCTTTAAATTTATAGAATTCTTCTACAGCATCTATAAGTCTAGAATCTCTAGTTTCAGGTAATTCTCCCTTTTCATTTTTAGTTACAAGTAATGCACCATCTCTAAAAGGTACTAAATCAAAAACATCTAAATAACTTGTATTAGGAACAAGTACTCCATAAAAATTATTGTAATATCCATTACAAAAATATACATTTGTATATGATTTTATTCTATTGGCCATGTTTTGAATTTTATCTACATCACCTGATTTTTTATAGTACTCTGTTGCTTCGTCAACACTTAAAGCTCTTTTTTCAATAGGATATTTAGCATCTACTATCTCATGCATTTTATTTTTGATACTATCTATTTTTTCTTGAGTTAATTTAAATTCTGGCATTTTAAAGTATTGATTTCTATTTATTGTTGCTTGAAAATCTACTTTTTGATTACCATATAATTCAGTAATTGCCATGTAAAGTACCATTTTCAAACTTTTAGAATATACTCTATATCCATCTGCTGAATCTATCTTTACAAATCTAATACTTGAGTCTTTTATAAGCTCATAAGTTTGAAATTTAACTTCATTATTTACCATTACTGCAAGTATATCTTCAACATTATCTTCTACCATTTTTACAGCATCAATTGCTGTTGTTTTATATGGAACTGTAATCTCTCTTCCATCTTCAAAACTAACTTTTATCTTCTCATTCATAAGCTCTACCTCTCTTTTTTTATTTTATTTTTTCTTCAAGTTTTCTAAAAAAGTCTTCATAAAATCTTGATTGTTTTTTGTTTTCATTAATATATTCATTATTTTTTCTACCATTTCAACATTATTTGTTTGTGATAATAATCTTCTTATATATGTTGAAACTTCTTGCTCTTTAGGAGTAAATAATAAATCTTCACGTCTTGTGCTAGATTTATATATATCAATAGCTGGATATATTCTTTTTTCAGATAATTTTCTATCTAAGAATACTTCCATATTTCCAGTTCCTTTAAACTCCTCAAAAATCATGTCATCCATTCTACTTCCAGTTTCTACTAATGTAGTTGCTAAAATAGTAAGACTTCCACCATTTTCTATATTTCTTGCTGCTCCAAAAAATTTCTTAGGAAAATATAATGAAGCAGGATCAAGTCCACCAGATAGTGTTTTTCCACTAGGCTCTACTTCTAAGTTACTAGCTCTAGTTAACCTTGTTAAACTATCTAGTAATATTACAACATCTTTATTATGCTCAACTAATCTTTTAGCTCTTTCAATAACCATTTTTGATACTTTCATGTGATGCTCTGGTGATTCATCAAAAGTTGAATGTATAACTTCAGCATCAATTGAACGTTCTATATCTGTTACTTCTTCTGGTCTTTCATCTATTAAAAGTACCATAAGTTTTACTTCTGGATTATTCTTTAGTATTCCATTAGCAATTTGCTTTAATAAAGTTGTTTTACCAGCTTTTGGCTGTGCTACTATAAGACCACGTTGACCTTTTCCAATAGGGGCAATTAAGTCTATTAATCTTGTTGAATACTCCTTAGAATCTGTTTCTAAACGTAATCTCTCACATGGATAAATTGGTATTAAAGTATCAAAACTTCTTCTTTTTAAAGCAACATCTACTCTATCATCATTTATTTTATCTATATATATAAGTGATGGGAATTTGTTTTGTGGATCTGTTGTAAATCTTGATATTCCCTTTAATTTATCCCCTGTTGCAAGTTTAAATCTTCTAATTTGTACTGCAGAAACATATACATCCTTATTTCCTGGTAAATAGTTATCGCTTCTTAAAAAGCCATATCCATCTGGCATAACTTCAAGTATTCCTTCTGTTATATAGTCTGTTTCAGGATTTTCAATTTGTATATCCACCTTATCTTCAATCTCATTAGTTTCTTCTAAATTTTTTATTATTTCTTCAACTAAGAATTCTTTCTTTAAACGTTGATAACCTTCTAATTTTAAATTTTCAGCTATCTGTCTAAGTTCTGTAAGTGTAGAATTTTTTAAACTTTCTTTAGTGTACATCTTTTCCCTCCATTTCTATATAACTTGTGCAAATAAATCATAGTCATTGTAATCTATAATTTTTACTTTTGCATATTCACCGACAATTACTTTTGAAGCACTGTCTTCATCTATTTTTATGAATATTCTTCCATCAACATCTGGTGCTTCAAGCATTGATCTACAAACAAAGTATTCTTCATCATCTGAAATACCTTCTACAATGACTTCATATTTTTCTCCCATTCTTTGTTTATTGTTTTCTAATGATATTTCTTTTTGTACATCAAATAATTTCTTTAATCTTCTTTCTTTAGTTTGCTCATCTATTTGACCTTCAAAATTATAGCTTAATGTATCTTCTTCTCTAGAATAAGTAAATGCACCAAGTCTATCAAATTTTAACTCTCTTACTCCATCTAGTAGTTCCTCGAATTGCTCTTCAGTTTCTCCAGGGAATCCTACTATACATGTAGTTCTTAAAACTGCATTTGGTACCATTTCTCTTATTTTTTTAACTCTGTCAAAAATAATTTCTTTAGTATCATGTCTATTCATGTCTTTTAGCATTTTATCATTTAAGTGTTGTATTGGTATATCAAAATACTTACAAACTTTATCATTATTTGCTATTTCTTCAATAAGTTCATCAGTTGTTTCGTATAAATACATATATAGTATTCTTATCCATTTAACACCTTCAATTTGTGACATTTTTCTAAGTAATTCTGCAAGTTTTAATTCTCCGTAAATATCTAACCCGTATTTAGATGTATCTTGAGATATAATACAAAATTCTTTCATTCCTTGTTTTGCTAAATTTTCAACTTCTTTTAAAATGTCTTCCATTTGTCTACTTTTAAATGGTCCTCTAATTAATGGTATTGCACAATAACTACATTTGTTATCACAACCATCTGATATTCTTATATATGCTAACGGGTAAGTTGAAGAAATAATTCTATTATTAAAATCTAATTTTTGATCAAATTTATAATGATTTAACAAGTCATTTTGACTAAAAAAGTTTGACAGAATTTCTGAGATATTATCATATTCGTCTACACCTATTACCAAATCAACTTCTGGCATAGACTCTAATATTTGAGATTTGTATCTTTTTGCTAAGCAACCAGTTACAATTAAAGCTTTGCATCTTTGTTGCTTATAATCTGCCATCTCTAATATTGTATCTATGGCTTCCTCTTTTGCTGATTGTATAAATCCACATGTATTTACTACTATTACATCAGCTTCTTCTACTTGATTTACTATGTTAAACCCTTGTCTTTTAAAAATCCCTAGTATCATTTCACTGTCTACTTGGTTTTTTGTACATCCAAGAGTTATAAGTCCTACATTCATTTTTTTCTAGTCCTCCTCTATAATACGAATTATATTATACCACATATTTAACATAAAATAAAGAAAAATTTACATATTTTATATTCAATATTTAGTTTACATTTTATGTTAACAGTGTTATAATATAGTTAGAGTTTATTAAATTATGAAAGGAACTATAAATATGGGAAATGTTAAAATTAAAAAGATAGTTTTAGACAGGAGCTTTAAACCTGTTTTGCAATTTAATAATGACGGAACGATCGTAATGTATACTTCTGATGAGGAAGCTTATAGATATGAACTAACATATCACTATTTTTGTGGTAAGCTAATATCTATATCTCAAAAAGATAGATTAGTTAAAAAGAATATGAAAATATATACAATATTTGAAATATTTCTTGCAAAGCTAGAATCTATGCTTTTTGTAGATAAAAGCTACTACGTAAAAAACAGAAGAAATGAAAAAATACTAGTTCAATTATTTAATAATATGCTAGTATACTAAAAAAAATTAATCCTTGATTTTATTTCAAGGATTTTTTTTACTTAAAATATATTTCTGTTTTTTCTATTTCATGAGTAGATAACCTGTCACCTATTTTATACGTTACAAGTTCAGGTTTTATTCCATATAATTTCAATATTTCAATAACTATTTCATAGTTATTAAAAAAAGTATTTTTCTCTTTTAGCACTTTATCTAAATCTTTTATTGTATTTCTTCCTACAAAATGATTTTTCCATATTTCTTGATACATATACATAGCATATGAATCTGTATATCCTAATTCTTTTAATTTTTCTTCATTTCCAAAAGTTATGTAGTCGTATGTTCTTTTATTAAAACTATATTTTTCTACTACTGCTATATCTTCTTGTGATGTCACCATAAATGTATCTTGTGCAACTCTTTTTGCAATCTTTCTTATAACACTTTTATTTGAATCGGCATTTTCAAAAGCAAAATATTTTGAAGAAACAACGCAAATATTATTTATATTATCATGAAGAATATCTACTTCAAAATTATAATCTTTATCATCAGATATAACGTAATCTAAATCTTTTAGTATCTTTAATATTTTCTCTTTTATATAATTTAAGTCATTATTATTAAAAATAATAATATTTGAAAATTCTTTGTTCATTATATTCACCACTAAAAGTATATATGAGTTTTTTAAATTTGTCAAACAAGAAGTGGTTGAATCTGCTCCCCTTGTCTTGCTAATTTTATTGTATCCATAACTTTAGAATAATCTAAAACAAGTGATTTAGGTTTCTTTTTGTAATCATCTTGGCTAAATGGTACAAAATAGAAATTTTTTGTATCATATAGCAAGCCTATATTTTTAAAATTAGCCCCTAAGCCATCATTTGTAGATATTCCTATTACAACTGGTTTATTGTTTCTTATATGCCCTTTTGTAGCCATTAAAACTGCACTATCTGTTATACCACTTGCTAGTTTTGCAACTGTATTTCCAGTACATGGTACTATTACCATAATATCTATCATATCTTTTGGTCCTAAAGGTTCTGCATCAACTATATTGTCTATTATTTTCTCTGAGGTTTCTTTTTCAAGCATTTCTAAGAAATTTTCCTTTACAAAAAATCTAGTATCATATGTTTTTGTAACAGAAGATACAATTGGAATTATTCTTGCTACTTTTTCTTTTTTTAGGTCATCAATTAATCCCTTAATTTTAGGAAAATTACAAAAAGATCCTGTTATTCCTAGTCCTATATTTAAATTTTCTAGCATATTTACACCTCCAATACTATAGTCTATGTATTTTTGAAATTTACGTGAACGCAAAAAAAGATAGAATATTTTTTCTATCTTTTCTTTAAATATAATTTTAAAAATTAATTTTCTTTTAATAGCTCAATAGTATTAACTTTTTTAATTTTTATTCTACTTATTATTGTAGATAATATTACAATATAGACACCAATATAAATATAAAAACTGCTAGTTTTAAACTAACAGTTTCACATTCTATATTTTTCTAAATAATCCTATAACTTTACCTAATATTTGGCAATCTTTTACTATTATTGGATCCATAGTAGAATTTTCTGGTTGTAATCTTATATATCCGTCTTCTTTATAAAAAGTCTTCACTGTAGCTTCACCTTCAATCATTGCTACAACAATTTGACCATTTCTTGCAGTACTTTGCTTTGTAACTATTATATAATCTCCATCATTTATACCTGCTTCAATCATACTCTCGCCTTGAACTTTTAATATAAAGTTATCATTTTGTAAAGCATCTTTTGTAAAAAAGCTTTCTCCTATTGACATATAATCTTCAATATTTTCTGTAGCAAGAATTGGTTCTCCAGCGGCTACTTTTCCAACAATAGGAACAGATATTGTTGATTCAGTTCCAACAACTCTTATTGCTCTTGTTTTTAAATCACCTTTATCTATATATCCTTTTTCAGCTAATCTCCATATATATTGATGTGCAGAAGATGTAGACTTAAATCCAAGTGCTGCACAAATTTCTCTTACAGATGGTGGATATCCTGTATCTTTAATTTGCTTTTTTATATATTCTAAAACTTTTTTCTCTTTATCATTTAAAGTTGTGTTTTCCATTATATTTCCCCCTTCAAACTAATGTTCACAAAAATTATATCATAATAAAATTTTAGTGTCAAACAAAAGTTCTATTTTAGACTTAAAAAAGCATAGTAAAAGTGCACCGAATCTAGTGCACTTTAGTATTTTTTTATTATTCTTGTCCGAAACATACTCCCATATCTTTAGCTGTTCTACATAAGTCATCTGTTTCTATATTAAGTATTCTTGGAATTCTTTCTTTAGGGAATGCCATTTTTACAACAGTTCCACCTTTTATTCCAACAATATATCCTGGTTCTCCATCTATTAATAATTTACAAGCTGCATTTCCTAGTCTTGCTCCTAATATAATATCTGATGTAGTTGGTTCACCACCTCTTTGAATATGTCCTAGAATTGTCGCTCTAGTTTCATATCCAGTTAATTGCTCTATTTGAGCCGCTAATTTTTGTGATACACCACCATATCTTTTTTGCTCAAAGCTATCTTTTACAAGCATTGCTATTGTTTCTTCTCCACCTTTTTCTTTAGCAGCTTCTGAAACAGCAATAATTACATATCTTTTTCCTGACTTCATTATTTCGTCTACTTTATCACAAACAACTTTTAAATTGTAATCTTGTTCTGGAAGAAGAATTATGTCTGCACCTGATGCAAATCCAGCGTAAAGAGTTAAGTATCCAGATGTTCTTCCCATTAATTCTACAACCATTACTCTTCTATGAGAATAAGCAGTTGTTATTAATTTTCTTATAGCATCAACAGCTGCATCTATAGCTGTTTGGAAACCTATTGTAGGTTCTGATGCTGACATATCATTATCTATTGTTTTTGGAATTCCAACTGTTGGCATACCATGTTCATATATTACTCTTGCAGAATCTAATGTTCCATCTCCTCCGATAATAACCATCCCTTGTACGCCTTGTGCTCTTAATTTTTCAATACCTTCATCTACTCTGTCTTCAAATTCTCCTGTTTTTTTGTTGTAATAGTGGAATGGACATTCTTTATTTGATGAACCAAGCATTGTTCCACCTTTAGTTTCTATACTTCTTACTACTTCTGGATTTAATTCTATATAGTTTCCTTCAACAAATCCTATATATCCGTCCATTACTCCTATTACTTCAATTCCTCTTGTTGCTGCTGTCATTACTATTGATTTAATAGCACTGTTTAGTCCTGCACAATCTCCACCTGCAGTCATAATTGCGATTTTATTCATAACTTATCTCTCCTTACTTTAACATATTCTTCTCTTTGCTACTCATCTTTTCAGTAGCATATGATTTTAAAATAGTAGGTATCTTTCTACTATTATTTTTTTCTACTAAATACAACAATGTGTCCTTAGGGTTTACTTTATATAGCTCTCTTAATACCCAACCTGTTGCCTTTTGATATAAGTGATATTCTTCGTAAAAAACATCATTTAAGACTCTAAATACCACCTCTTTTCTTCCTGCTTTTGCTATATATAATAAAGATACTATTCCTATTCTTTTTGTCCATACTTTATCTGATTTTGTATATTCTCTTAACACCAAGTATATCTCACTATCTGTCTTTTCTAATAACTGTTTTCCTATACATATAGGTGCAAGAGCATCAACTAAATCCCAGTTATTTATATGCTCAACATTTTTATCTATGAATTCTTTAATTTCATCCTTATTGCTACTGTTTACCATATTTGTTAAACAAAATATAGCAAATCTTCTATAATCATGAATAGGAGATGAAATAAAAAACTCAATTGTATTTAGTGAAATTATATTATACCACACTTTTGCTAGTTTTCGAAGTCTTGGAACTCTAATTCCTAATAAAATATCTCCTTGTGCATATCCTCCTTCTACTGCTTGTACTGTTCTTCTTTCAAATTCTAAGTTTGCCTCTTTAGGAAGAGTTTCTATATTTAGTATAATATTTAACATATTTACTCTATCTTGAAGTTTCATTTCATATTTAGTTAAATAACTTCCAACAACAGCACTATCTACACCAGCAGATATAACTTTACTTATTGTTTGATCATTTATTCCTCCATCCACTTGAACAAATATATTACCATATTTTTCTTTAATTTTAGCTATTTTATCTGTAGTTGATTCTATATAGCTTTGACCACCAAATCCTGGTTCTACTGACATGACTAATATTTTATCTATTTTAGCTATATATTTTTCCAGAACAGACATGTCTGTCTTTGGCTTTAGCGCTACACCAATATTTAAATTTCCTCCTAATTTTCTTTTTTTGTCTAAAAGATAATTTAAAGTATCTTCAAATTTTGAAATTTCATAGTGAATTGTTATATCATTACACCCTAGTTTTATAGCTTTATCTATATAGCCATCTTCTACTGGTCGCGCCACCATAAGATGTGTATCGACATGATATCCAGATTTTTCAACTTCTTCTATCTTTTTTATATCTATTCCAGTATTTGGAACAAATTCATTATCCATAACGTCAAAATGAATAGTTATATTAAAAAGCTTTTCTATCTTTTTATTATCTAACATTTTTTCTACATTTTTTAATTTTTCTAAAAATGATGATATATTTTCTGCATTTAATATAGATATAGATAAATTGTTCATATAGTTACCTCCTTTTTAACGCTATTTTAATGATACTATACTTATTTTAATAATTCAAGAAAAAAGCTATATATTTACAATTTTTATTTTCTATATCTGTATTTATCTTTTTTAGGTAAAAAAAATAACGCTATATTAGCGCTATTTATATCTTCTATCATATTTTTCTTTTAATTTTTCATAGATATATACATATCTTTCATATCTACCTGAATCTATCTTATTTTCATTTACTTTTCTTTTTATATTGCAAACCTTATCACTCTCAATAACATGAGCACAATCATCATAATCACAACCAGAATTTAAAAATTCAGGGTAATAATTTCTAAGTTGTTTATGCTCTACATCATATAACTCATAGCTAGAAAATCCCGGTGTATCTAATATATATGATTCTGTGTCTATTGAATATAGTGTAACAGATTTTGTTGTATGTTTTCCTCTTTTAGTTTTTCTACCAATTTCTCCAACTTCTAGTTTAGATTTTTCCTCAGAAATATCTAGAATTTCTCTTACTATAGAAGATTTTCCAACTCCTGAATTTCCAGAAAATGCAGAAGTCTTTTTTCTTAGTAATTGTTTTAGTAAATCTATTCCTATTTCTTTTTTAGCACTAACGTATACCACTTCTACACCTATTTTGCCATAAACACTATTTATATATTCTATATCTTTTTTAGCTTCCATGTCCTCATCTGCTAAATCTATTTTATTTACACAAATAACAGGTTTAATTTTCTTAGAAAAACATAATACTATTTGTTTATCTAAAAGTATGTAGTCTGGCTTTGGAGCTCCAACAGATACTACTATAATCATCTGATCTATATTACTAACCGGTGGTCTAATTAACGAATTATTTCTTTTTTGAACATTTATTATCATGTAGTCTTCTTTTACTCGTTCTACTTCAACTATGTCTCCAACTAATATACTCTCTTTCTTTTTTAAGTTTCCTCTAACTTTAGCAGATATTATATCCTCACTATTTTTTACTTTTAATATATATATATCTAAGTCTATTCTGATTACTTTTGCAATTATATTTTCCATACTCACTCCAACTCATATAGTATATATTTTACTATAATTTCTTTTTGATTTCAAGCTAAAGATTTCTAAGTAATTAAATTAGAAAAGAAAAAAGTAGATACAAATATGTATCTACCATCTATCAACTATATCTGATTTTTTCTATATTTATAGTAATCTTTTAGTCCTCTATTTATAAATCTATTTTTTCCTTCTTTTATCTCTTTCATAAGAGCATTAGCTACCTTATATGCAAGATCATACTCTTCTTGGTCGATTTTTTCTTCTTTTAGTGCTGCTTTTAATTCATCTCTATCATCAAGTAAAATAAATGGTTCTGATTTTGTTGCTGCTTTCTCATATACTATAACGTCTAAATAAAGATCGTTATAAAAAGGAATATCTAACCCATCTTCTTTTCTAATTTCTCTTTGAAGAATAATATCAAAATAATACTCTAGTATTTCTTTTTTATCGTTTATATGTGCTCTTACATTGTATAGCTCATCTATTGGACTATATTCTAGTATTGTGTATCCTTTATCTAGCTTGGTAATCCATTCCCCATTTACAGGAATAATATGTGGCTCTGTTAATTCCTTTACTTCTTTTAAAGTTATATATGAGTTTAGACTTTCATCTTTTACAATTGTAACATCCATATCTGTTACTTCTCTTGTTTGTTTTTTTCTAATATCTACCCATTTGTTTAATTCTTTCATAAGCATACCTCCTTATATTTCTTTTTCTTGTGATAAATCCCTTGGGAAAAATTCATCTAAAAATCTAACATTTTCTTTGTTATGAAGACTCTTAGAATATAAAAATTTCATTGTATCTAAATCTATACTGTCTAAATCATCTCCGTGTTCTCTTAAAGCATGCATTATTGTCTCTATTTGACTAGCAGCTGTATCTACATCATCATTTATTACTAGCCAATCACATACTCTTTTTGCTTGTTCTATTTGATTTAAATTTCTTTGAACACGAGTTTTTCCTCTACCTTCCATTTGAGACATAAGTCTTTCCAGTGTTGGTGGAATTACATATACACACATTGAGTTTTTATATTTTTCTTTAAATTCTGCAGCTCCTTTTGCTCCCATATCCATTATTAGATATTTTCCTCTGTTTTCTTCACTATCCATATCAATTTTAGGTGCACCGATATGAAAATCCGTCGACTTTAGAGCATGCCATAAGCCTTCCTTGTGAGAATAATCTGTCATAGTTTTCCTGAGTTGTAAAATTATATTGCTTGCTATCCCTTTCACTTTGTCGCCTGGGACGTGTGGTAAAAGTAGACACTCTCTTATACTCTTGAGTATTTCTTGAAAGTAAGTTATCTACTATTGTACCTTTTCCTCCACCACTCGGCCCAGAAACTATTACTAATAAATTATTTAACATACACATTATCTCCTTACTATTATTTTTTTCTTATTAAAATAAAGTAATGCCAAAAACTTCTAAAAGTTCCATCATCTTTTTGCTTAAAATCTTGAACTTGTGAAATATATTCAATACTAAAATCTTTAAATAAATCTGGAATTATTTCCATGTCAGCATAAAAATGAGGTACTCCTTTTTCAGGACCTTCATCCATTCTTATTTTTGTATTTTTATCTACATAAATATTTTTTGGATCTTTAAATGTACTCGCATTTTTAGAACCTAGTGTTAAGAAACACTCTCCACCATCTTTTAGTAAATTATATATCTTGTTGATAATTGCATATATTCCTTCTGTATCTGTGTGTGATATTACATTTCTACATAATATACAATCAAAAGAATTATTTTTATATGGCATATCCATCATATCTGATTGTATTATTTCAACATCTAAGCCTTCTTCATTTGCCCATTCTTTTGCATTTGAAACAGCATCTTTTGAAATATCTGTTGCACATGTTTCAAATCCAGCTTTAGCAAATTGAATAGTATGTCTTCCAAGTCCACATCCGATATCTAAGAATTTTTCCTTTTCTTGACTCTTCCATCTGTTTATTAAATAATATGACTCGATAGATGGCTCTAACCACATCTCCCTTTTACATTCATCATTTAGTTTTTTCCAATCCCAACCTTTTGATTTAATCATAATATTATACCTCCTTACATTGATATTAATCTTTCATCTTCTCTCTTTTTTAGAGAATCTGCTTTAATATTTTTCTTTGTTACATGTCTAAGATATGACACTTCTTCTTGCCAATATTCTCCTTTAAGTTTAATATAATGTTCTAATATCTCAAATTCACTATCTTCTAGTTCAATACTTTTTAGTACTTCTTTAAATTCTTCTCTAGTTATTTGTTTTTGACTTTCCTCTTTACATCTAGTGTAATTAGGGCAATCTTTATCACAAAAGCCAATTTTATTGCTTCCAATGCATATTGGATAACTTATACATTTTGGGGAGCAATAATAAATTCTGGCACTATGTCCATTATAGTCCGGTCTTCCCAAAACATAACTAACTCCACATGAAGTCTTTTTAAAAGTAGGATAATCTTTATTTATCTCTTTAAAAGTGTCTTTTATTCTTTGGTATGTTTGAGGTAATAATACTTTATGATCTGGATCGTATTTTTTTGGTACGCTTATATTAAGATTATCTAAAACCTTACATAAATATGTATTTAATCTTATACCAGATATTATACTTGCATCACAATATTTTGTTACTATTTTTGCAACATGCTCAATAGTTTCCTTATCGCTATTTATTCCCTCAATTACAGGTCTATAGTAATTAATTAGTTTTATCTTTGGATATCTAGATAATATTTCCATCGTTTCAATCTGTCTTTTTTCATCCCTGTTTTCATACTTTTCAGAAAGTCCTGAAAAAGTATATAGTACAATGATGTTTAAATTTATCTCAGATAGTATTCTAGCACATTCCTCGCTAATATATCCCTTTGTAATTAACATTACAGGGTTTTCCATCTTGTTTTTCTCCATTTCTTTTAATATTTTGATTGTACTTTGTGTAACAATTGAATTTAAAAATGGATCTGTTTGATTATTAATTGAAATTGGAATACTCCTTGTATAAAGTCTAAATTGCAATAACCCGTTTAACTAACTGTTCTTCGTCTGCTACTTTTTCAACTTTAGTACGATTTCCAAGTACACTCAATATGCAATATTTACATCCTATTGTACAACCATTGTATGAAGAAATTGATATTGATGATTTTAAATAATTTAACATATAGATCCCTCCTTTTTATTAATAAATATATTGGAATAATTATAATTTATTAATGCAAGTATCCCTATCAGTCTTATAATTATTCAACCTTAAAAACAAATTATTAAATTTTGCTATATTCTTTTTGCTTCTGCCCGTATTGTAACATTTTTGCAACTCATTTGCAACAGTTAAAGCAAAAAAAGTGCAAATCGATTGCACTTTTTTTGTTATATTTTGTTTTTATATATTTTTACTAGAAATTCTCTTCTCCACTTTTAATTAGTGAATCATTTACTAAAATATTGTAGCTTACTTTCTCATAACCATTTATAGTAAATGTTATTTGATTTTTGCTTTCATCATATGTAAATGTTGTATTATTTAAAGCTCCACCATCTACACTTACTTTTACAGATATCTCACTTTGTTTTGTTCCTGCAGGAATACTACCAACTGTTACAGTTTTATTTACAATTCTTCTATTTACTGTAAGCTTTATTAAGTCTCCTTCTTTTAGAACTGAATTTTGAGGATATGACTGTGCAAGTACTGTACCATTTAATTTGTTTTGGTCTTCACCATATTCAATTTCAACTTTTAGTTTCATTCCTTCTAATGTGCTTTTTGCTTCACTCATTGTTTTTCCAACTACACTTGGAACAACAACTTGTTCTTTTCCATCTCCAGAACTAACTACTAGTTTAATTACTGAACCATATGGTCTTTCAACATCTTTATAGTCTTGTGACATTACTATTCCTGCTGCTACTGTGTCTGATGTTTTTTCTTCTTGTTCAACAACAAATCCTTGTGTATTTTCAAGTTCATATTTTGCAACTTTTATATCTTTTCCTTCAATATTTGTTACTTTTACAAGTTTTGTTCCTTTACTTACAGTAACATATATTGTCTTATCTGTTGTTTTAGTTCCTGCATCTGGTTTTTGAGTAATTATTTTTCCTTCTTCATAGTCTTCATTGTATTCTGCACTTGTCTGAGAAATCTTATATCCTTTGCTCTCATATTCTGCTTTTACATCTTCTATATTTTTTCCAACTATTGATGGAATCTCAACTTCTTGTTCCTTATTCTTATTGTGTATTTTCATAATAAAGAAACCAAATACTAATCCTATTACTATAACACTAATTGCTACAACAGAAGTAATAATTATAGCTTTTTTCTTGCCTTTATTTTTATCTTCTGTATCTAATTTTCTAGCTGACTGAGAACTCTCTGTCTGTTCAGGATTTATCTCTCTTGCTTCTCTTGGCTGTGAAACACTATATGCTGTTCTTGCACTTGATTGTCTAGTTCTAATATTTGGAACTAGATTTTCTTCTTCTACATCATTTAGTGTTGGAATAACTTGTGTTGCTCCTGCTTCTATTGAACTACTTGCTCTTGTTGCTAAACTATTAGATGGCTTAGCTAGTGCAATAGATATATCTGTTAACATCTCTGTAGCTGTCTGATATCTAGTAGCAGTAGATTTTTCCATTGCTTTCATTATTATATCATTTAATGCTTTGCTTACAGATGGATTTACCACAATTGGTTCTACTGGTACTTCTTGAATATGTTTTAATGCTACTGATACTGCTGATTCAGCATCAAAAGGTAATTTTCCAGTAGCCATCTCATACATTACAACACCTAATGAATATAAGTCTGATTTAGCATCTGTATAACCACCCTTAGCATGTTCTGGTGAAAAATAATGTACTGATCCCATTGTTTTTCCAAAACTTGTTATTGTTGCAGATGTGGCATTTGTTACCTTTGCTATTCCAAAATCTGTAACTTTTGCAACTAAATTTTGATTTAATATAATATTTTGAGGTTTTATATCCCTATGAACAATGTGTGCTTTGTGCGCTGCCTCTAATGCAGATGCAATTTGAGCTGCTATTTTTAAAGTAATTTCACTAGAAAGAGGTCCTTTTTCTTGGATATAATCCTTTAAAGTTTTACTTTCTAAAAGTTCCATTACAATATAGCTTATTCCTTTATCTTCTCCAACATCAAAAACAGATACAATGTTTGGATGTATAAGAGACGCTGCACTTTGTGCCTCTGTTCTAAATCTTTTTACAAATACTTCATCTTTTGAAAACTCTTCTTTTAAAATTTTTACTGCTACATATCTATTCAAAAGATTATCTCTGGCCTTAAATACATAGGCCATTCCACCTTCTCCTACTTTTTCGATAATCTCATATCTACCAGCAAGAATCTTACCTATTAATTCCATAAATGTCTCCCCTTTATATTTCTACAACAACTACAGTGATATTATCTGTTCCACCATTTAAATTTGCTCTATCTATAAAAATATCTGATAATATCATAAAATCTACGTTTTTAACTGTTTGTAAAATATCTTCATTTGACAACATATTAGTAAGTCCATCAGAGCATAAAATTAAATATCCTTTTTCTTTAATAAAGATATCTACTTTAGTGTCTATTTTATCAAATATACCTAAAGCTTTTGTTAACACATGCTTTTGTGGATGCGTAGCTGCTTCACTAACTTTAATTAAATTTTTCTTTAACAATTCATTTACATAAGTATCATCTACTGTAACTTGTTCAATGTTTTGCTTTGTTTCATCTATATAATATATTCTACTATCTCCAACAGATTCATAGTATAATTTTCCATTTACTTTTCCTACTAATGCAATTGTTGTTCCCATGCCTTTGTATTTTGGGTTTGACATTTGCATACTATATATTTTTTGATTTGTTATTTGTATTAGTTGCTTGAAAAATTGCTTTATGTCATGCTCATCTGACTTTTTTAGAGTCTCTAAGTTAATTTCAAAATTATCTCTTATGCTATTAACTGCAACCTTACTAGCAACTTCACCACTAGAGTATCCACCTAGACCATCAGCTACTACAAATAGAGCTGTATTTTCATCGTATATTCTTGCATATAAATTATCTTCGTTATTCTCTCTTTTTAATCCAACATCTGTTTTAGCTGTATATCTCATCTTTTCACCTCTTATTCTCTTATTATAACAGAGAACCAAAACTTTTTTCAAGCATTTTTAATTATTCTCTTTTAATGTATATTTTTTCTGTGCAAACTCATCTGTCTTATCTATATACTTCTTTCTTAATTGTCCACATGCAGCATCTATATCTGATCCTAATTCACGTCTTACTGTTGTAACAACTCCACAAGAATTTAAAGTATTCATAAATTCTTCAATGTTCTTTTCTGGTGCTTTTTTATATACGCCATTTTTTATCTCATTTACTGGTATTAAATTTACATGTGCTATCATTCCTTTTAATAGCTTAGCAAGTGCAAGTGCATCTTCTTTTGAGTCATTTTGTCCGTAAATTAATGCATATTCAAAAGAAATTCTTCTACCTGTTATCCTAATATATTCTTTACAAGCATCTAATATTTCTTTTATTGTGTACTTATTTGCAATTGGCATTGTTTGTCTTCTTTTCTCATCTGTTGTAGCATGTAAAGAAATTGATAAAGTACATTGTATATTCTCATTTGCTAAACGATAAATATTTGGTACAAGTCCACATGTAGATAAACTTATATGTCTTGCTCCTATATTTAAACCTAAGGGATAATTTATTTGTCTTATACTCTTTACAACATTATCATAATTATCTAAAGGTTCTCCGATTCCCATGTATACAATATTTGAAATTTTTTCTCCAGTATATCTTTCTACTGTTAATAATTGTCCTTCTATTTCAGATGCTAAAAGTGGTCTTACAAATCCTTCTTTTGTAGAAGCACAAAACTTGCATCCCATTTTACATCCAACTTCACTTGATACACAAATTGTATTTCCATGATGATATTTCATAAGAACAGATTCTATTGCATTGCTATCTGGTAACTCTATTAAAAATTTCATTGTTCCATCTTTTTTAGACTTTTGACATTCTATTACTTTAAGTTCTAGTATATAAGTTCTTTCTTTAAGCTTTTCTCTTAAAGCTTTTGATATATCTGTCATTTGATCAAAATCTAAAACTTTTTCTCTGTGAATCCATTTAAAGATTTGTCTTGCATGAAATTTTTTTTCTCCTAACTCCTCAATGAAATTTTCTAGTTCTTCAAAAGTTAATTCATTTATATTTATTTTCTCCATTTTTTCTCCTTTTTATAACATATATATAATACTACAAAATAGACATTTTTTCAACTAAGAAAAGATGTACTTTGCTAAAGTACATCTAAAAAATTACTCTCCTTCAATTTTTATATGAGCACCATTTACTTTTTTATATATTCTTTTTTCATTTTTTACCATCTTATGCTCAATTTGTTCTTTTAAATCAAAACCTAATATCTCACTTAATCCTAGTAAGTATATTGCAATATCTGCAAGTTCTTCACCTAAGTCATCTTTTTCTTTTAAATACGCATCATAGGCTTCTGCAACTTCACCATATAAGTAGCAAAATTCCTTTGGTACATCTGTTATATTAAATCCTTTGTTTACTTTATTTTGGTAAACTCTTTTTTGCATTTCTGTTAAATCCATTTTTCTTCCTCCATACTATATAAATTTATCCATCATATTAAGTCTGTTTCCAGCCATAAAAGCTTTTATATCCATCCTTCTTGAATTTTCTGGTTGTATTTGATTTATCATTACATATCCTTGTGTACACCTAATATATAGTGAATCTTTAGACATAAGTAGTATATCTCCTGGTTCTACAGTCTTGTCTATACTCTCATCTTCTACATAGTCTACATCAAATACTTTAAATTTTCTTCCATCTTCTAATTCCATGTATGTACCTGGAAATGGAGAAAGTCCTCTAACAAAATTAAAGATTTCTCTTGGTTTTTTAGAAAAGTCTATTTTTGTCATCTCTCTTGTAATCATAGGAGCTAACGTTCCCTCTTCTGGCTGTGCTACAGGAGTAATTGTACCTTCAACTAATTTATCTATAGTTTTAACTAGTAATTCTGCTCCCATAACCATTAATTTATCATGAATAGATTCTAAATTATATTCATCTTTAATCTCAAGTTCTTCTTTTAAAAGCATATCTCCAGTATCCATTCCTACATCCATAAGCATTGTTGTAATTCCTGTTTTTTCTTCACCATTAATTAGTGCCCATTGCATTGGAGCAGCTCCTCTATATTTTGGAAGTAATGATCCATGAACATTAACACATCCATATTTAGGAATTTGTAATACCTCTGGTGGCAATATTTTTCCGTATGCAACTACAGCTATAACATCTGGGTTTAATTTTTTTAATATATTTATTACCTCTTCATTCTTTTTTACTTTCTTAGGTTGATATACTGGTATATTTTTTTCTAACGCATATTCTTTTACAGCAGATGCCTTAAGTTTCATTCCTCTACCAGATGGTTTATCTGGATTTGTAAAGCATCCTACTATATTAAATCCAGCTTCATACAATTTTTTTAATGATTCTCTTGCAAACTCTGGAGTTCCCATGAATACTACTCTAATATCTTTTCTCATAAACTTTTGCTCCTTTCTAAAGAAAAAGATTAAGATAATTATGTATCTTAACCTTTAAATATTAATTTCTACTCTATTAAACACTAATTTGTCTTCTTTAATATCATAAAAAATCTCAACTTTTCCAACTGTCTTATTTTCTGTTAAACTTTCATCTAAGCTATATAACACATATTGTGTTGTAACAAATTCTAGTATTCCATCATTGTTAGTATCTCTAAAATCAAACTTAGATATTCTGTCTCTTAAATAAGTTTCTCTGTATTTTGATAAATCTAATGATAATTCTGAAAGATCTAATTTCTTTTCATCCTTATCTTCATTTAAATAATTTTTATTATAGTTGTCTAGTGATATTTTAATTTTACTATTTTCTTCATCTTTACTTGTGTATATAGTATATCCAAGTAATTCTTGGTCTGTTGTGTTTTTAGTAATGTTTACAACACTACCATCTTTTGTTTCTAGTAAATCTACATCTCCATTATAATCTGAAATTAAATAATATCTATTTTGTTCATCTTCAACTATTTTTAAGTTAACATCTGCTTTATATTCTTTTTCTGTATCGTATTTTGTAACTTCATTAGTACTTCCATTTACTATTACAAAAGATACATCTTGATAAAGTTCTACTGTAGAATTTAATATATTTTCACTAGTTCTTTTTTCTTTTCCCATTATAAAAACATAATCTAATACTTTATCATTATCTAAATCTCTCTTATAAATTCTAATAACAGAATTTTCTCCTAAATCATATTTTGATGCTACTTCTTTTTCATATATTAATTTAAGTCCAGATTCTGAAGAATTAAATTTGTATACTAAATTTACTCCAAAACCAAGAAGTGAAAACAATATTACTAAAAGAATGGCTTTTTTTAATCTTTTAAATGAAAATATAAAACCACATTTTTTAATAATTTTAGAAAATCTTTTCATCATATCTCCTTTATACTATTTTTGTTCCTCAACTCTATCTAGAAAAACTATACCATCTAGATGATCTATTTCATGTTGAAGTACAACAGCTTCAATTTCTTTTGCATTTATTTTTTTCTTTTTTCCATCTATATCTGTATATTCAACTGTTACTTTCTCATGTCTTAATACATTTTCATATATATCTGGGAATGATAAACATCCTTCTTCTACTTCAATCATAGCTTTAGATCTTGAAGTTATTTTAGGATTAATTAGTATATGACCTTCTTTTTTTGCTCCTTCTTCTATGTATTTTATATCATAAACAATTATTCTTTTTAACATTCCAACTTGGCATGCTGCAAGTCCAATACCATCATTTTTATACATAGTATCAAGCATATCTTGTCCAAGTTCTTTTATTTTTTCATCAATTTTTTCTACTTCTCTACATTTTTTAGATAAAATATCGTCTCCACTTTTTCTAATTTCTCTAATTGCCATTTTTAATTTTTTCCTCCATTACAATTCTATATCTATTTTTGATCTACTTTGTGTATTTTCTACATTTTCTGCTACATTTTGTACTGGTTGTATAACTTCAGCTGATGCTGTTTCATCTCCACTATCATTATTATTAGCAGAATTATTTGTACCCATTTTTAATTCTTGCCATTCCTCTTTTGATATAAGTACTTGTCTAGGCTTACTTCCATCATAACCAGAAATAAGTCCACGGGCTTCCATTTGGTCTACTATTCTTCCTGCTCTAGAATATCCTATTTTAAATTTTCTTTGAAGCATAGATGCTGATGCCTGTCCCATATCAAGTACAAGATCTATAGCATCATCTAATAGTTCATCTGCATCATCTTGTTCTTCATCTTGACTTCCACCTGCATTTTTACTATTTGCTTTTTCTATACTCTCTATAATGTTACTATCATATGTAACATTAGTATTTTCTTTTATTTCATTTACAATATTTTCAATTTCTTCTTCTGAAACAAAAGTTCCTTGCATTCTAAGTGGTTTAGCCTCTCCTACTGGATAGTATAACATATCTCCTTTTCCAAGTAGTTTTTCTGCTCCGGCCATATCTAGTATTGTTCTAGAATCTACTTGTGAAGAAACAGTAAATGCAATACGTGATGGTACATTTGCTTTAATTATACCAGTGATAACATCAACTGATGGTCTTTGTGTTGCTATAATTAAATGCATGCCTGCAGCTCTTGCCATCTGTGCTAATCTACAAATTGCATCTTCAACATCATTTGGCGCTACCATCATTAAATCTGCAAGTTCATCGATTATTATTACAATTTGAGGTAATTTTACTCCCTCTTCTTTTTCCATCACTGCATTATATCCTTTAATGTCTTTAACGCCTTTTGATGCAAAAAGATTATATCTGTTAACCATTTCTTGTACTGCCCAGTTAAGTGCACCTGCTGCCTTTTTAGGGTCTGTTACAACTGGAATTAATAAGTGTGGTATACCATTATATCCTGAAAGCTCAACCATTTTTGGATCTACAAGTATCATTTTTACTTCACTTGGTTTAGCTTTATATAATATTGATACAATTATTGAGTTTATGCATACACTCTTACCAGATCCTGTAGCACCTGCAATAAGTGCGTGAGGCATCTTAGCTATATCTCCTACACAGACTTCTCCAGCAGCATTTTTTCCTAGTGCAAAACATAGTTTAGATTTATGATTTTTAAATACGTCTGATTCAATTACTTCTCTTAACATTACTGATTCAGTAACTGAATTTGGAACTTCAATTCCAACAGCAGCTTTTCCAGGAATTGGAGCTTCAATTCTAATAGTTTTAGCTGCTAAGCTTAATGCAATATCATCAGATAAGCCAACTATTTTACTTACTCTTACACCAGTATTTGGAGTTAATTCATATCTAGTAACAGTAGGTCCTTTAGTAACGTTTGTAACTTTTGCTTCTACTCCAAAACTAGCAAGTGTTCTTTGTAATTTTGCTGCAACTGCTTTGATTTCTCTTCCATCAAATGTTTTTTCTGCTTTAGGCTCTTGTAATAAGTCAATAGATGGAAATGTATAATTTTCATCTTCAACGTGAGCTGTGTGATCTAATGTTAATACTTCTTTTACACTCTTATCTTCTTTTTCTTCTTTTTGAAGTTTAAAGAACTCATCTCTTTTTTGTTTTCCTTTAACTTCAGCTTCTGAAGGTTGTCCTCCAAGCTTGCTAAAATCGAACTCTACTTGCTCTGCTCTATCTAAATTTAAATTATCATCTACATTAGGGCTTCCTTTTTCTTTTAGTTTTTCTTGTTCTCTTTCAAGTTTAGCCTTTTCTCTTCTAGATAGTTTTGAAACTTTATTTCCGAAATTGTCTGTATACTCATATCTTTTTACATCATCATCTCTAAATAATGTGTTTATAACATTATTTAGATGGTCAACAATATAATTAAATCCATAAGATATTGCTCCGAAAAATTGTTTAAATGATATGTTATATATAAACAAAGTAACAATAAAGGTTATTAGTAGGAATATTATTCTAGCTGGTACTATTCCAACTATTCCTGCCAAAGCTCCACCTAATATAGTTCCTATTGCTCCACCATAGTTTTGCTTTGCTATACCAGCATTTACACTATCTATAACTGCTTTTATCGGATTTGAGTATAAATTAATATTTGTTTGAGTAAATACAGTTAATGTTGCAGCAATAAGTGCTATAATAATTAAACCTTTTCTAATTTCAGCAAAAGAATTTACTCTTTTTTCAGACATTATACAATACGTTCCAACTATCATAAGCAATATAGGAAATGTATATGCAGAATTTCCTAAAGCACCTAAAAATACTATTTTACATATTTGTGCAAAGCTTCCAACATTTTTAAAGCCTATAAACACGGCTAAAATCAGACCAAATACTACTAAAAAGCCACCTAACATATCATTTGTTATTGTTTTTTGCTCTTTTTTACTTGGTCTTCCTCTCTTACTCTTACCCATCTTATCACAACCTCTACAAAAAATTTACTTTAATTCTCTTCTGTTATTATGTACAATATCCATTGTTTCTCTTAGAACATTTTCTACTTTTTCTAAGATATTATCTGCATACTCTCTAGTACCATCAGATATTTCCTTAGAAACCTTATTTGCATTTTCAATAATTTCTTCTTTTTGCGCTAATGCTTGTTTTGTTATTTCATGTTCATCTACCAAATTAATTATCTTACCTTCAGTTTCTTTTAAAACTTTTTGTGCCTCAAGTTCAGCATCAGATATAATTCTTTGTCTTTCTTCTTTTACCCATTTTGCTTGCTTTAACTCATCAGGTAATTTAAGTCTTATCTCTTCTATTATATCTCTTAACTCTCCTGCATCTACCATAACCTTAGTTGAAAAAGGTACCTTAGAACCTGAGTCTAAGATCTCTTCTAAATTCTCTAACAATGTGAATACTTCCATTTTACTACCTCCATTTATACATCTTCAAAACTACATTTCCATAAGCTCGTTCATCAATACATTGCAGATTTTTAAAACTATTTAGAATTTCTGCCTTATTATTTTTTTCTAGCTTTAAAAGAAAATTTTTATCTGTTTCGTATATAATTATGCCATCTTTCTTTAAAAACTGATTTTCAGATTCTGATATTTTTTCTAGTGTATCTATTGCTAGATTACTATCATATGGTGGATCTAAAAATATTACATCAAATAGCATTTCTTCTTTTGCTATTTGACTCAAACATTTTGCATAATCTTTCTTAGTTATTTTAACACATTCTAGACTATTAGTCAACTTAGCATTAGACAATATCGTTGAAATGCTTAGGCTTTCCTTGTCATTGATCCAAGCAAATTTTGCGCCTCTGCTAACTGCTTCAAGTGCTAGGTTTCCAGTACCTCCAAATAAATCTAGTACATCAGCATCTTTTATATATCCAGATATAATAGAAAAAAGTGCTTCCTTTACTCTATCTAATGTTGGTCTAGTTTTTTCTGTTTTAGGACTATTTAATCTTTTTGCTTTTGCTCGTCCTGCTATAATTCTCACTTTTTATTCCTCCACTTCTAAAAAAATATATTTTTTATTATATTTATCCATTATCTTAGTAATTTCATTTGGACTAAAACAAATGCTTGCTGTATTATCATTAGGATGAAAAGAAACTTTTGGCAGATTTAAAATATCTTTATCTATAACAAAAGTTACCTCTGTATTAGGAGCTCCAATAACATTTAGCACTGATACAGAACCAGATTTTATATGTAAGTTTTCCCATAGCTCATCATCATTGCCAAAAGATAATCTTGCACACTCTAGTTCATCTGAGATTTTCTTTAAATTAGCTCTTTTTTCTACAGGTAATGAAACTAAATAAAACTTATTTGCTTTTTTATCCTTCAAAAAAAGATTTTTGCAAACAACTCCTCCAAAATCTATTCCTTTTACTTTTTCCTCATCAGCTCTACAAAAAATAGCTGGATGTCTAATTAAGTTATATTCTATATTTAACTTTTCAAATACGTCTAATACTTCTTGCACAATTTTCTCCTTATAATATTCATATACATATATAATACTACAAAATTGCCAAACTTTCAACGAAAAAAAAGATAAGAAATAGTATTAATTACTATTTCCTACCTTAAATTATACTTTATTATAGACTTGATTCATCTATTATATCTAAAATATGTGGTTTAGTTTGTAATGCTTTTGCTACATCCTCTTGTACATTATCTATATATATAGCATCTTCTATATATTCAAAAGCTTCATTAAATTTTTGTTTATCATTGTATAATACAGTTAAAATTGTATCTCCTTCTTTTACTTTATCTCCAACTTTCTTAGCAAATTCAAATCCTACAGAATAATCTATTTTATCTTCTTTTTTGTTTCTTCCTCCGCCAAGAGCTACAAGAGCTTCTCCAATTTTTTTACTGTCTATTGATACAATATATCCATCTGACTGTGCATGTATTTCTTTTAAATATTTTACTTTGTCGTCTAATACAGGCATATCTAGGTTTAACCCGATCCAATCCATATATACTTGACAAATATGTCCACCTTGAGCTTTTATTAGCTCTATAAATTTATCATAAGCAGCTCTAGATGTTATTGCCTTTGTTATATCTGCTTTGTTCTTTTCCATATCATCACAAACACCAGACATTTTTATCATCTGTGCAGCTATTTCATATACTACTTCTTTTAAATCTCTGATTTCATCACTAACAAGTGTATCTTCATCTGATAGTAAGAAAGATATTACTTCTTTTATTTCAACAGCATTTCCAACATTTCTTCCTAATGGTTCACTCATTGATGTTATAACTGCTTTTGTCTCTACTCCTGCAAGCTTTCCAAGTTTAACCATTGTTTTTGAAAGTTTTCTTGCATCTTCTAAAGTCTTCATAAAAGCTCCTGAGCCTACTGTTACTTCTAGCAATATCTTGTCTACTCCAGAAGCAAGTTTTTTAGACATTATAGATGAAGCTATTAAATCAATAGATTCAACTGTAGCTGTTGTATCTCTTAAGGCATATATCTTTTTATCTGCTACTGCAATTTCTGGACTTTGAGATATTAAGCAAACTCCGATATCTTGTACTTGTCTTATTGCATCATTTATTGGTATGTTTACATTGTATCCCACAATTGATTCAAGTTTATCTGCTGTACCGCCTGTAAATCCTAATCCTCTACCACTCATTTTACATACTCCAACACCAAGTGCTGCAACTATTGGTAAAACAATAAGTGTTATTTTATCTCCTACTCCTCCTGTTGAGTGTTTATCTACTATATATTTTCCAGGAATTTTAATACTAGTTAAATCTAGTGTCTTTGCAGAATTTGCCATTGCAAATGTTAAATTTTTAAGTTCTTCGTCTGTCATTCCATTTAAATATATTGCCATTAATAACGCTGACATTTGGTAATCTGGTATTTCTCCACAACTATATCCATTGACAAAGAAATCTATTTCTTGCTTTGTTAGTTCGTGCTTATCTCTTTTTTTCTCTATTATTTCATACATTCTCATAATCTATTTCTACCTCTCTTTTTACTTATATTTTTACTTCTTTTGTCCATTTTTTCTCTTGTTCATCATTGCCTATGTATATAAGTTTACCTTGTTCTATTTTAAATTTCGGCATATCAGTTTCAATAATGTCTGGTATAACATTTTTTAATGCCGCACCACAAAAATTGAAATTTTCCTCATCATATCCTTCTGTTTGAGCAAGTTGTGTTTTGTAATCTTCCATTTCTGTGCAATACTCGTAGACATTAAGTTTAAATGCTTCCTCTTGTGCTTTATCTATTCCTTTGTTATCAAAAAGTCTGCTAACAAAAGCTAAAACAAAGCTCATAACCAATATCACTATGACAAGTAATATTAAACTCTTTCCAGATTTTTTATTTTTTGCCATACAACCACCCCTTATATACTATAATTTAATAGTACATTAAACGCATACTTTTTTCAACCAATTTGGCAAAAATTTAACTATAAAATATTCATAAAAATAATTATATCTTAATATTATACAATGAGGTGATTTTATGTGTGGTATTTGTGGCTACATGCAAAAAGAAAAAATAACATCTAATGATACTATTATTTCAATGAAAGACAGCATATTAAAAAGAGGAAATTCAGATAATAACGTATATATTAATGATAATGTTGCACTAGGTCATGCACGTCTTAGCATTATTGATGTAAAAAACGGAAAACAACCAATGAAAAGAGAAATTAATAATAACACATACACTATTACATATAATGGTGAACTCTATAATACAAATGTTTTACGAAACATTTTAATAACTAGAGGGTATGAATTTAAAACAGAATGTGACACAGAAGTTCTTTTGTTATTATACGTAGAATTTAAAGAAAAAATGCTAAAATATATAAATGGTATTTTTGCTTTTGCAATATATGATGAAAATAACAACTCTATATTTCTTGCAAAAGATAGATTAGGTATAAAGCCATTATTCTATTCTACTGCTAATGATAAATTTATTTTTTGCTCAGAAATAAAAGGAATACTTGCTAGTAAATTTGTAGCTCCTATTGTTTCAAAAGATGAACTAATTGAACTTTTTGCTCTTGGCCCTGCTCATACTCCTGGTAAAACATATTTTAAAGATATCTATGAGTTAAAAGCTGGTCATTATGCATATTACAAAGATAACAAACTAGATATTGTTAAATATTGGGATTTGATTGAAAAGAAACTATTAGATGACGATGATGAAGTAATTGATAACGTAAAATATCTAGTAACTGATTCTACTAAAAGACAACTAGTATCTGATGTTGGTGTTTCTTCTATGCTTTCTGGTGGATTAGATTCTAGTATTTTAACAAAAATAGCATCAGATAATGTAATAAATCTTCACACCTATTCTATAAATTATGAAAATAATGATAAGGACTTTGTATCAAATAGCTATCAACAAACTAAAGATAGTGACTTTGTTAAAATAATGACAAAGTATTTGAATACAAAACATACTAATGTTGTAATAACAAACAAAGATCTTTTTGATGCATTGTACACTTCTGTTATTGCTAGAGATATGCCAGGTATGGCAGATATAGATAGCTCAATGTACATTTTTTGTAATGAAATATCTAAAAATAATGAAAAAGTAGTAATATCTGGTGAATGTTCTGATGAAATTTTTGGCGGTTATCCTTGGTTTTACAAAGAACATTTAAAAAATACAAGTGGATTTCCTTGGGCTTTGTCTGAAAATTTAAGAGAAAACTTAATAAAGCCAAATATATTTAAAAAAGGAGATATTACTGAGTATATAATTAAATCTAAAAACGATACACTTTCTAATGTATCTCATATTTCATCAGACAAATTTGAAAATGAATTTAAAGAAATAAATTATCTTACAGTAAAATACTTTATGAATACATTAATTGAAAGAACAGATAGAATGTCAATGCAAAACTCTTTAGAAGTTAGAGTTCCATATGCAGATCATAGAATATTTGAATATGTATACAATGTAGATTCAAAATTAAAATTAGGACTTAGAAATGGTAATGAAGTATGTGAAAAATATATCTTAAAACAAGCCTTTAAAAATGATATTCCTACTGATATAACAAAAAGAAAAAAATCTCCATTTCCAAAAACATATAGTCCAGATTATTTAGAGATATTAGAAAAAAAGCTATTAGATATTCTAAGCAACGAAAAATCTAAAATTCATGAAATCATTAATAAAGAATATGTACTAGAATTAATATCTACTCATGGAAGTAATCTAAAAGAAAATCTTTTTGGCCAGTTAATGACCTATCCTCAAACTTTAGCTTTTATAATTCAAATAGATTACTGGCTAACAGCATATAACATACAAATAAAAAAATAAAATCTCTTTTTAAGGAATTTATTCAGACTGTTGACAACTTAAAACAAAAAATGTTGTGATTTGTCAACAATCTGATTAATATTAATATTAATATTCATTTCCTTTTATGTCTAATCCTTTTAATTGTAATTTAATTACTATTGACTGAATATCACTTTGTACAAAATCTAAATTTCTTAGTTCTTTTCTAGTATGACTACATAGCTTACCTATAGTATCAATTTCATTAAATTTTAATCTTGTACAAATATTATTACTTAATTCAAGCTTTTCAACACCATATTTAAGTAAGTCATTATTTTTAATTTTTTTACTCATAATTTTCATTCGCCTCTTTAATTAATTCACTTATAACAGTTTTTAAGTCTGTTATTTTGTCTATTCTATCTACATTACTACCGCAAAAAATAAGACCATTATCTATATTTCCAGTTACAGAGTTTATTAAAGCTTGTGTTATACAATATGGTATTGTTTTTCTATCACAAGTTTTTATGCAGTTAAAACATTTAGTTAATTTATAATCTTTTAGGTTTTCTAAAAAATGATTTTTAATTGCTCTACCAGGCATTCCAACAGGACTTTTTATTATAATAATATCTTCTTTTTTTGCTCTTACATAAGCCTCTTTAAATTTTATATCTGCATCGCACTCTTTTGTAGCAACAAACTTTGTAGCAATTTGGACTCCATCAGCGCCATATTTTAGAGCTTTTACTATATCTTTTCCATCAAATATTCCACCGGCAGATATTACTGGGATATGTTTATTATATTTATCTTCATATTGTTTTATTATATTTCTTACTTGAGAAGTAATATCAAAGACATTTATTTCTTTATTACTTAACTCTTCAATGTTAAATCCTAAATGTCCACCTGCTTTTGGACCTTCTACTACAATCATGTCTGGAATATAATCATATTTATTTGTCCATAACTTACAGATTAAATTTGCTGCTCGAGCACTTGATACTATTGGCGCAATTTTAGTTTCGTATCCTTTAACTAACTCTGGTAAATTTTTGGGTAATCCTGCCCCAGAAATAATTATATCTGCACCTGCAACTGCAGCTTTTTTAACCATTTCTTCATAATTGTTAGTAACGCACATTATATTTACTCCAATCATTCCATTATTATTGCTTATTTCCTTTGCTTTTTTTATATTTTTTTCTAATGCCCTATAATTTGCTTCATATGTATTTGTCTCAAAATCATCTTCCTTAAATCCAATTTGGGCACTTGAAATAACTCCAAGGCCACCATTTTTTGCTACATTTCCGGCTAAATTTGCTAGGGATACACCAACTCCCATTCCACCTTGTATTATTGGTATTTCCAATAATTTTTCTCCTATTTTTAATTTTGGTAACTTCATTTTTCCTCCTATAATCCCATAATTGAGTAACCATTATCTGCATATATAACTTGACCAGTAATTGAACTTGAAAGAGGGCTACACAAAAAACTAATTACATTTCCAACTTCTGTTGTAGTAACATTTCTTTTAAGAGGTGCACTTTTTTCAACAACATCTAGTATTGAACTAAAATTTTGAATTCCCTTTGCAGATAATGTTTTTATTGGCCCTGCTGATACTGCATTAACTCTTATTCCGTCTTCTCCTAAATTTGAAGCTAAATACCTAACACTAGATTCTAATGCGGCTTTTGCGACTCCCATAACATTATATCCCGGAAATACTTTTGTAGATCCAAGATAAGTAAGGCAAACAATACTTCCTTCTTCTCCTAGAAGTCCAATTTCTTTTGCTTTTCTTGAGATAGAAACTAAAGAATATGCACTTACTTCATTAGCATGTAAAAATCCTTCTTTACTTGTATTTATAAACTCACCTCTTAAATCTTGAGTGTTAGCATGCGCAATACAATGTACAATTGCGTCAAACCTATCATACTTAGCTTTAAATTTTAAAAACAAAGCCTCAACTTTTTGTTCATCACTTACATCACACTCAAAAGCTTTAGCTCCTTTAAATTTGCTGATTAGTTCTTCTATTTTTTTCTTATTTTCCTCTCCCATATAAGTAAAATATAATTTTGCCCCATGTTCATATGCAGATTTTGCTGCGCCATAAGCAATAGACCATTTATTTCTAATTCCCATAATTAATACTTTCTTTTTCTTTAACATTAATATTCTCCTCCCATATTTCTATATTTTTTATATCTATCCTCTAAAAGATTTTTTTCTTTTTTATTCATTAACTCTTTCATATTTTTGAATATACTATTTTTTATACTTTCCGACATCTTAATAATATCTGTTTTGGCATTTCCATTTGGTTCTTCAAGTACTTCATCTATTACTTTTAAATCATATAAATCTTTTGCAGTAAGTTTCATTTTTTCAGCCGCTTCTTCTTTTCTTGATGGATCTTTCCAAAGTATACTAGAATATCCTTCAGGAGACAAAATTGAATATATTGAGTTTTCAAGCATAATAACTCTATCTGCTACTCCTATTGCTAAAGCTCCTCCACTTGATCCCTCACCAATTACATATGAAATTGTTGGAATCTTTAATGCTGACATTGTTTCAATACATTTAGCAATTACTTGTCCTTGTCCCCTTTCTTCTGCACCTATTCCAGGATATGCACCTTTAGTATCTATAAATGTAATTAATGGTCTTTTAAATTTTTCTGATTGCTTCATAATTCTAATAGATTTTTTATAGCTTTCGGGGGTTGGCATTCCAAAATTTCTTTTTATATTTTCTTTTGTATCTCTTCCTTTTTGCTCAGCAATAATAGTATAATTTACATTATTTAATGAAGCAATTCCACATACAATTGCACCATCTTCTGCATAATCTCTATCTCCATGAAACTCAATAAATTCATCAAAAATATTTTCTATATAGTCTAATGCTGTAGGTCTATCCTTTTCTCTTGCTTTTTTTACTTTATTCCATGCCATATTATCCATTATAATCCCCCTTACTCATAGCAATTATTTTTGATATTGTATCTTTTAAATCTTTACGTTCAACTATTTTATCCACAAATCCATGATTAAATAAAAACTCTGCTGATTGAAATTCATCCGGTAATTTTTCATTTATTGTCTGCTCAATTACCCTTTTTCCAGCAAATCCGACCATAGCTTTAGGCTCAGCAAGTATTACATCTGCAAGAGTAGCAAAACTTGCGGTAACTCCACCATAAGTAGGATCTGTCAAAATACTTATGTATAAAATTCCTTTATCATTTAATTTATTTACTACTGAACTAGTTTTTGCCATTTGCATTAATGAAATTATTCCCTCTTGCATTCTTGCTCCACCTGATACTGTAAAAATAACGATAGGTAAATTTTTCTCTATAGCTTTTTCAAATGAATAAGTTATATATTCACCTACTACATATCCCATGCTTCCCATAAAAAAATTCGAATCCATTGCACAAATTATAGCTTCATTATTATTAATTTTTCCAATACCACATTTTACAGCTTCTTTTAAGCCTGTTTTTTTTCTCAATCCCGCTATTTTCTGAACATATTCTGGCATATCTAGTGGATTTTTCGTATCTATATTTAGTTCAAATTCTTCAAAAGTTCCACTATCTACGACTAGTTCTATTCTTCTTCTACTTGAAAGTCTAAAATAATTTTGACATTTTGGACAAATACTTAAATTATTCTTTACGTCTTCTTTATATAGTATTTCTTTGCAATTAGGACATTTTATCCATTTTCCTACTGGTATATCTGCTTTTTTAATCTCTATCATAAATTAAACTCCTCTTTAATTAGCGCTGTTGTAAATTTACCACTTTTAAATTTACAATTATTTAATATTTCTTTTAAAAAGTTTATGTTTGTATCAACGCCTTCAATCTTACATTCACTTAATGCTCTATTCATCTTAGCTATTGCATCATTTCTATTTTTTGCATGTACAATTACCTTTGCAATCATCGAATCATAAAATGGTGGAATTTCATATCCTTCATATACAGCAGTGTCAACCCTTGTTTCATTTCCACCAGGAAGCATTAATTTTTCTATTTTTCCTGGAGATGGTATAAAATTTTTATATGGATTTTCTGCATTAATTCTGCATTCTATACTATGGCCTTTTGAAATGATTTCTTCTTGAGATAAATCTAATTTTAATCCTGATGCAATTTTTAATTGCTGTTTTACTATATCTATACCTGTCATCATTTCAGTTACAGGATGCTCAACTTGAATTCTTGTATTCATTTCCATAAAATAATAATTATTATCTTTATCTACTAAAAATTCTACTGTTCCCGCTCCTTCATAACTTGCAGCTTTTGCTGCTCGTACAGCTGATTTTCCCATTTTTCTTCTTAAAGAGTCATTTAGTATTGTTGACGGACTTTCTTCTATTATTTTCTGATTATTTCTTTGCACAGAACAATCTCTTTCTCCAAGATATACACAATTATTATATTTATCTGATAATATCTGAATTTCAACATGTCTTGGATTTTGAATATACTTTTCCATATATATTGTATCATCATTAAAACAATTCCTAGCTTCTTGTTTTACTAAATCTAACATTTCTTTTAGTTCTTCTTCATTAAATACAATTCTAATGCCTTTTCCTCCGCCTCCTGCAGAAGCTTTAAGAATAACTGGATAGCCGATCTTTGTGGCTTGTTCTTTTGCATCTTTAAAAGAGGTAATTTTACCTTTTGAACCTTCAATTACAGGGACACTATTATCGCTCATAAGTTTTTTACTGTTTATCTTATTTCCCATTAGTTCTATTGTTTTATACGACGGGCCAATAAATTTAAGATTACATTCTTCACACATCTTAGCAAATCTTGAATTTTCAGCTAAAAAACCAAAGCCTGGATGAATACTATCTGCTTCACTTAAAACTGCTACCTCCAAAATATTTTTTTCATTTAAATAACTTTTTGTTGCTTGTGCTGGTCCAATACAATATGCTTCATCTGCTAATTTTACATGTAAAGCTTCTTTATCTGCTTCAGAATATACAGCAACAGTATTTATATTCATTTCTTTACAAGCTCTAATAATCCTTAACGCTATTTCTCCTCTATTTGCTATTAATACTTTTTTTAACATATTTTTTCTCCTATACTACTGCAAATGTTAGCTCGCCTTTAGCTACTATTTTATCATTAACAAAAGCTGTTGCTTCTCCTATACCAATAGGACCTTTTTCCTTAATAATATTAACTTCTAATTTTAATGTATCTCCTGGTACTACTTGTTTTTTAAACTTAAATTTATCTATTCCACCAAACAATGCATTTTTCCCTTTATTTTCTTCCTTAGATAAAATTGCCACCGCACCAGCTTGAGCTAAAGCTTCAACTATTAATACTCCTGGCATAATTGGCTTTGAAGGAAAATGCCCCTGAAAATATGGCTCATTTATACATACATTTTTATATGCTACACAATTTTTTCCAGGTTCAAAGCTCTCAACTCTATCTATCATTAAAAATGGAGCTCTTTGCGGTATTATCTTCATTATTTTCTCTATATCTAACATCATATATTTCCTCCTACTTTATCTTAAATAATGGCTTTCCGTAATCTACCATTTCTTCATTATTTACACAAATTTCTACAATTTCACCATCATATTCAGATTCTATTTCATTCATTAATTTCATGGCTTCAATAATGCATAAAACTTGACCTTTTTCTACTTTATCTCCAACTTTAACAAAATCTTCCTTATCTGGAGCTGATTTAAGATAGAAAGTTCCAACCATCGGTGATTTTATTATATTTTTAGCTTCTTCAACCATTTCTTCTTTAACTATCTCAATATTATCTTTTTTAATTAATGGGCTTTCCATTTTTGAAGCCACACTATCTTTTGTTAAAATTATTTTTGCTCCATCCGAAAATTCTATGTTTAAACTATTAAGTTGTGATTGACTCATGTCATTTATTATTTTCTTTATTTGTTCATACTCCATAGTTACGCTTCTACCTCCTTTAATTTTTTTACTCATATTTTTTTAATATTATGCTACTATTGTGTCCACCAAAGCCAAGTGAGTTTGACATTGCATATTTTATTTCTGATTTAATTGGCTTATTAGGTACAATATTTAAATCACATTCTTCATCTGGGACTTTATATCCTATAGTTGGAGGAACAACATTTTCTTCAATTGCTTTTGCACAAATAATTGCCTCTACGGCTCCAGCCGCTCCAAGTAAATGTCCAGTATGACCTTTTGTTGAGCTTACATATAATTTATCTGTATTTTTAAAAGCTGTTTTTATTGCTTGTGTTTCATATAAATCATTTAAATGTGTTGATGTTCCGTGAGCATTTATATAAGTTAAATCATCAGAAGAGATATTTGCATCTTTAATAGCATTAATCATTGCTCTTGCGCCACCTTCTCCACTTGGAGCCGGAGAAGTTATATGATAAGCATCTGATGATGCACCATATCCAACCACTTCAGCATAAATTTTTGCTCCTCTATTTATAGCATGTTCAAGTTCTTCTAATACAAGAACTCCTGCACCTTCACCCATAACAAAACCAGCTCTTTCTTTATCCCATGGAATACTTGCGCGAGTTTTATCTGATGTAGTGTTTAAAGCTTTTATTGTAGTAAATCCAGCAATACCTGAAGGTGTAATTGAAGCTTCACATCCACCACATAAAACCGCCTCTTGATATCCATGTCTAATTAATCTAAACGCTTCACCTATTGAATGAGTTCCACTTGCACAAGCTGTCACAATACAAAAAGATTCACCTTTTATTCCCAAGTCAATTGCAATATTACCTGCTGCCATATTTGAAATTGCCATTGGTATATACATTGGTGATACTTTATCTGATCCCTTTTGATTTAGATTAATGTTTTGCTCCTCTATTGTCTTAAGTCCACCTATTCCAGAACTCACTATTACACCAACTTTTTCCATATCTATATTTTCATTATTTAATCCGCTATCTTTCATAGCTTCTCTTGCTGCAATCACTCCGAATTGCGTAAATCTATCCATTCTTTTAGCTGCTCTCCTATCTAGATATTCTTCTGGATTATATCCTTTTACTTCAGCAGCAAGCTTTACTTTAAAATCTTTTGTGTCAAAAAGTGTAATATCTTCTATACCACATTTACACTCTACAATTCCTTTAAATAGCTCATTTACATTATTTCCTATAGGAGTGATAGCTCCCATTCCTGTTATCACAACTCTCTTATTCATTACTAAACCTCCTACATTACCATTCCACCATCTACATTTATTACTTGACCAGTTATATATGAACTTTCTTCACTTGAAAGAAAATACACAACATTTGCCACTTCTTTGGCTTTTCCCATACGTTTTAGTGGAATTTGCGAATAAATATTTTCCTTAACCTTATCCGATAAAATACTTGTCATATCTGTATCTATAAATCCAGGTGCGACAGCATTTACTCTTATATTTCTTCCAGCAAGCTCTTTAGCAAGTGCTTTGCTAAAGCCTATTATTCCAGCTTTTGAAGCAGCATAATTTGATTGCCCAGCATTTCCAACAATACCAACAACTGAAGAAATATTTACAATATTTCCGCTTTTATTTTTCATCATATATGGTACTAAATTTCTGCACATATTAAATGTCCCTTTTAAGTTTACATCTATTACTTTACTAAAATTTTCCTCTTTCATCATAGCAATCAAGCCATCTTTAGTAATTCCTGCATTATTAACAAGAACATCTACTTTTCCAAATTTATTAATTGCCTCTTTAACTAGATTTTCACATTCTTCATACTTTGAAACATCTGCTTTTAAAATTAACACACTATTATTATATTTTTTAAAAGCTTCCTTAATAACTTCTAAATCCACGTTACTTGATACATAATTTAACACTAAATTATATCCATTTTCAGCAAACTTTTCTGCTATCTTTCTTCCTATTCCCCTAGTACCGCCTGTAACAAGAGCTACTTTATTATCTTCCATATTAATCTACTCCTTTACTAATTCTAATAATTTATTTAAATTTTCAACACTATTTACGCTTATTACTTTTGCATTATCTAACTCTTTTCTTACAAATCCTCCAAGAGCTCTTCCTGGTCCAACTTCAACATATAAATCTACATTTTCCTTATCTAAACTAGATATTATTTTATCCATTCTTACAGGACTAATCATATGTGTTGATAAAATTTTTTCATAATCTTCATTTTGGCTATATTCTGTAGCATCTATATTTTTTAATACTCTAATATTACCATGCTTAAAATTAACATCTTTAATTTCATTTTTTAATCTTAAGCTTGCCTCATTTAATTTTATAGTATGAAAAGCTCCAGATGTGTTTAATTCAATTACCTTTTTAGCTCCAGCCTCTTTTAATCTTCTTTTTGCTATTAAAATAGCATCTTTTTCTCCTGATACAACAGTTTGCATTGAATAATTATAATTTGCTGGAACAATAAATCCTTCTGTTTCATTACATATTTTTTCTATTATACTACTTTCTAATCCTACAACTGCTGCCATTGCATATTCATCTGAATTGTATTCTTGCATTATACTACCACGTTTTTCTACAAGTTTTAATCCATCTTCAAAATCTAAATATCCCGCTTGAATTAAAGCCGTGTATTCTCCTAAACTTAGACCTGCACAAACATCTGGAACAATATTATATTTATTTAAAACATTACATATTGCAAGAGAACTTACAAGTATTGCAACCTGTGTATTAATTGTATTATTTAATTCTTCTTGACTTGAATTAAAACAAAGATTTGGAATATTTCTATTCAATATTTTACTTGCCTTGTCATAAACATCTCTTGCCTCTTTATATTTATCATAAATGTCCTTACACATTCCAACACTTTGTGATCCCTGGCCAGGGAATAAAAAAGCGATTTTCATATTTTATACCTCCATTAATATACTTCCTAAATTTAATCCTCCACCATATCCTAACAATATAATCTTATCTTCTTCACAAATTGCTTTAGATGAGAATAATTCGTCAATAGCTATTGGAATACTTGCACAAAATATATTTCCATATTCACTTATATTTGTATACATCCTTGCATTTGTCTTTTTACTAATTTTTTCAATTATTCTTATATTAGATTGATGTGGAATAACAAATTTTACTTCTTCAATTTTCGTATTGCCAATATCTAAAACTTCATTTAAATTTTCTATTGTCTTTGTTGTAGCAAATCTATATACTTCCTTTCCCCTCATATACAAATCATGATTCATATTACAACTTAAAATATTATCTTTATCTTCATAGCTACATATTTTACAAAAATACTTTTTAGGTAAATCTGATTTTTCAAAATATATAACTCCTGCTCCATCTCCAAATAGCATTTTAGTGTTAATATCTTCATAATTATTTCTAGACAATATATCTGCTCCAATTACTATTGCATTTTTTACACAAGAAGTTTTAATATATTTTTGTGCTACATCTATGGCATTTATATATCCACTACAACCTGCTAATATATCCATACATATACAGTCTTTTATTTCAAAATATTTTTGAATTTTAAAAGAAAGTGAAGGCATTATATTTGTATATGAAGTTGATGCAACAATAATCATATCAATATCATAAACATTTACATCTTTATATTTTGCTAGCATATCCTTAATAGCATTTACAGCTAAATCTTCTAATGTTTCTTCATTCGAATAAAATCTTTTTTCTATACCAGTTCTTTTGTATATATAGCCTTTTTCTAAATTATTTTCTTCTTCTAAAATTTTATTATATACAATTTTTTTGGGAACATATTTTCCTGTTGCTTTTATCTTAAAAGAATTCATACTTACCTCCAAACTATAACTAGTTTATACTAATTTTTTTTTTAAATCACTAATCTGACTGGTCAGTCTGTTTAATTTGTAAAATGAATAAAAAAAGAAAAGTATTTTATTTCAAATACTTTTCTGTTATTTTATTTACATATTTAGTTTTCTAATATTTCTTCTTTACTTGAAAGCTGATAATATAAAGCTCAATTTTATATTTCACCAGCAGGAGTTACCTCTTTAATACTAGGAGAATCACACTTTTTTTGCAAACAAATCCATTGATGTCTCGACTTTTTTTCTCTTTCTTATATTCATACTAATTTTCTAATAATTTCAAATATTCTTTTTCAAATATATTAAAAAATTCAGCAATTATTTTTTCTCTGTTACACTCTATATTAAACTCATTTAATATAGATGAAGCAACATTTTCTATATTAGGATTAAAATTTTGTTGTGATATATTTATTCCGATTCCAATATATAATTTTTTTACTATCTCACCAACTAGTTTTGACTCAACAAGAATACCGCCTATTTTCTTGCCATTAAATACTATATCATTTGGTTCCTTTATTTCAAGGTTTAAATTGTATAACTTTTCAAATGTCCTAACTATACATTTTGCTATAATAATTGTAATTTCTTTTAATTTGGAAATTTTACATTCAGGAAAAAGTGTAAGAGACATTGCAATGTTTTTATATTCTGTATCTGTATACCAAACACGTCCATGAGTTCCTTTACCTTTAGTTTGCCTTTCAGCAATTATTACTGTACCATTTTCAAGAGAACTATTTCTTTTAACTTCTTCTTGAGTTGAATCAATTATATCATAACATACTATTTCTTTTCCAATAATTTTAGTTTTTAGATTATTTTTTATAATATTTTTATTCATTTATTATTTTCCTTTAAATCATTATATATTTTCTTAGCAGCTTCTCTTCCTGAATAACTAGCCCAAGCTACTGTAGATTTCATTCCAGCAGCATCTCCAGCTGCATATACATTTTCTATATTAGTCCTATAATTTTCATCTATTTTAATTTTTTCACATTCATTTTTTTCTAAATCATCTATAACATTTTTTTCAAGACATGAGCCTATTGCCAGCACTACATAATCCATATCTAAAAAATAATTTGAATTATCTATATTTACTGGATAAGGTCTCTTTCCTTCTTCAAATATTAGCTCTGTTTTTATACATTCTATTTTCTCAACTTTATCCTTACCTAATATCTTTATAATATTATTTAAGAATTTAAACTCAATGCCTTCATCTTTTGCATCTTTTATTTCTTTTTTCTCTGCAGGCATCTGTTCTTCAGCTCTCCTATAAATAACATATACATGATCTGCTCCTAGTTTTTTTATAGTTCTAGCAGCATCCATTGCAACATTTCCTCCGCCAATTACTGCAACATTCTTTCCATTAAAATCTGGATAATTTTTATATTCTAACAACTCATTTCCACCATACACACCTATAAGATCTTCTCCAGCTATATTCATTTTAGATGATTTATTGGCTCCAATAGCTATAAAAACAGCATCATATTTAGATCTCAAATCTTTAAGAGCAATATTTTTACCAAGTTCCATATTGTATTTAACATCTATTCCAAGATTTATTATTTTTTCATATACTTTTTTTACAATATCTTTAGGTAATCTAAACTCTGGTATACCATGTACTAAAAGTCCACCTAAATATGATTTTTTCTCATATAAATCCACTTTCTTTATACCGAGTCTTTTTAATGTTGCAGCACATGTTATACCGCAAGGACCACTGCCAATTACTGCAACACTTTTGTCTAATTCTTTATATTCACTTAAATTTTTAATTTCTATATTATTATCTATCCCGTAATCTCCAATAAAAGCTTCAATTTTTCCTATTTCTACGCTTTCTCCTCTTATTCCTCTAACACAACTTCCTTGACATTGTTTAGTATGTGGACAAACTCTACCACAAATACTAGATAATATTGTTGTTTGTGTAATTCTTTCAAATGCCTTAATATAATCTTTTTCTTTTACAAATTTTATCATATCTGTAATATCGTTAGATAATGGACACCCTTTCATACAGTTTTTATTTTTACAACTAAGACAATACATTGCTTTTTCTTCTATATTCATATTCTATTCTCCTTTTAAATTGCATTATACTATAAAGATAAAAAAATGAAAAGGATATTTTAAATAAAATATTGCGTAATTTTTACTATACTATAATTCTTTTATGAGGTATTGTGCATGAGAAAAAAATTTAATTATGATTACTGTTTCATTAATAATTATAATTGCATTTGCTTTTGTTATGTTATATCTAATAAAAAATTAGAATGTATTTCAGTTGAACATAGACAGTAAAATATATATATATAAATAAATACTAAATGATATAGTAAATAAAAAATACTACTAAAAAAATATATATCAATATATATAATTTATTATGTATTCTACTATGAAATAAATCAAGAAAATATTATAAATGAATTACTATGAGATTATAAAAGCGAAGATGTTAAAGCTACTTATACTTTAATCAATAATTTTGATCTGAAAAATCGATTTTAACAGCCACACTAAAAAAGTGAGTAATAAAAAAGGTAATATAGATTTTCCTATATTACCTTTTAAAAAGACTTTATTTTTTATCCAAAGCATTTTTCTAATCTGTACATTGTCTCTAAGAGTATGTACTTAGCTATATTTCCTGTTGCATTAATTTTAGCGTCAGAATCTGCTAAATTCATTTCATCTTTGCTAGTCATGTTAAATATTACTACTTTTACTTTGTTTCGTTTTACACTTATTATTTTGTAATTATAGTCTTTATCTAACAACCACTTTTTAAATGTATTTCCATCACAAAAAGAAATATTTGTTGCTTTTAGCATCCACTTTTTATCTTTAGGTTTTGCAAAGCTAATATCAATATCTTGAAGTAATACTACTGCTGTAATATATGGTCTCTCATTATAAATATTTAAAACCATTACTCTTTTTCCAATACACTCACTAAAAGCTTTTGGTAATGTATCTTCTAGATAAGCACATAACTGCACATTCCTTATACTTATATCATCACCCATAATTTTTTCAAGATTATTTGTCTCTAGTTCGTTAAAAAATACTCTGTATTTTGTATCTGTACCAGCTTGATATAACTGCATACATATCTCTCCTTTCTTTATTTAAATTAAGTTATTTCCAGTAAATATTAATTTATTGACTCTCTTATCATTTTGCCTGAGGTATTATAACATTTTTTGGTAGTTATGTCAAGTTTTTTTGCAAATGATTTGTGTTTTTTATAAAAAAATTAATATATTTTTTGTAATATTTATATATTTTTTGTCAAATAATATTTATGAGGTTAATTTATATGGAAAGTAAAAAATATAAAGATAATAGTTCAAATTTTATTACATGCATTGCAATTATTATAATAATTATCATAATTGGATATGTAGCATATACTCTACTTAAGAACAATAATTTTCTTAATCTAAATGAATTTAACTCAAAAACTGAAAACAATTTATCTGAAAAACGTTTAGAGACAAAAAACGATACAGAAAATATAATTGCTCAAAAAGAAATAACTTATAAAGAAACAGAAATAGCAAGTTACACATCTACCTTATATGATAACCAAGAAAGCCGTGTTTATAATATAAACAAAGCCTGCTCAACTTTAAATGGTACAGTTGTAAAACCTGGTGAAGAATTTTCATTTAATAATACTATAGGTCCTATGGGAGAAGCAAATGGATATAAAAAAGCTACAGGCTTTGATGCAAATGGAAAACTAATTCAAATAAGTGGCGGTGGAATGTGCCAAATAAGCAGTACACTCTACAATGCTGTTCTTCTTGCAAATTTAGAAGTTACAGAAAGACATCCTCACAGTAGAAGAGTAAATTATGTTCCAGTAGATAAAGACGCTACTATCTACTACGGTTCATTAGATTTTAAGTTTATTAATAATACATCAAATGACTTAAAAATAGTTGCCGAAAACGACAACTATTCTGTTACAATTAAAATATATAAAATAGAGCAGTCTAATTGATAGACTGCTTTATTTATTTGAATCAATATATACTGTTTCATATGGTTTTACTAATCCAAGCTTTTCTCTTGCTACAGATTCTATATACTCATCTGATTTTATATTCTCATTTTTATTATTGTAATACTCTACTAAATTTTGCTTTGATTCTATTTCTTTTGTATACATATCTATTTGAGAGTTGTATTTATTTAGCTTTAGCTGTTGCTCAAAAAAAGTTACACAAAAATACATAACAAACCCTATTATGAATATATGTACCATATTAAGAGACTTTTTTCTCTTTTTTAGATTTTTTCTTTCTCTTACTTCCTGAACCTTTTTCATTTTTCAACCCTCTTCTTCTAAAATTATTCTTCTTGTTAAAAACATTTAGTAGTTTACATTTTAAATTTATCATAAGAGAAAACAATTTGCAACATTTTTTAGCTATTTTTTGGCTAATTTTACAAAAAATACCAATCCATAATTCTATAGGAACACATAAAAATTTTACAATACCTTTAACCATATAAAAAACACTACTATAAAATTTAATTAAAGATTTACTTATAACCTTTCTACTTATAGCTATTCCAATTCCAATAGCCAAAAACATATATCCTCTTACTCTATCTTCTATTACATTTACCATATATATTGCAGTTAAAAAAGTTATTATACAAAAAAATATAATATCTTGTAACATTACAATATATATAGAATTTTTCTTTTGTACCTTTCTTAGAGTTCTAAATACATCAAAAATACAAGATATTATAATTCCAAGTATAATAAAAAAAATGAAATCATTAAACTGCTTTATTACAGACATTTCTATTTAAATAATTTTCCCATTATTCCTTGCTTTTTATTTTGAGCTGCATCTGAATATGCAATAGCACTTGTTTTTCCTTCAATTATTAATTCGTTATTGTCTAAATTTAGCTTGTTCATTTTTAAGCTTTCTCCTTTTATAGTTAAAAGCCCTAACTCTGTTTGAACAATAACTAATTCATCATCAAAGCTTAATATATCTTCTACTCCAGTAACTACAGCTTTTTCTCTGTTTTGAATTACAATATTTTGCTCTCTAAATTGTTTATTTTTATCTTCCATGTTCAATCACCTAATATTATATATGCAAGAACTATTTTTTTATTCAAAAAAATGGATATTAAAAAATATCCATTTAATATAATTTAACTTTATCTATGCCTTTAAACTCTTTTACTACTATGTGTTTTATTTTTTTCTTTATATCTTCACTTAATAAATTATAGCACATATTTTCTTTTCCACCTACACTTTGGCAGTCATCTTCAATTAATATGTCAGGCATTTCTTCTTTTATTAGAGTTGCATAACTTTGTCTAGGCTGTCTATATCCTACCATAGATCCTACAAATCCTAATTCATCTAAATGCTGAGCCATTCTCATTGCTCTTCTTCCACATAATGAAGTTAAATATATAATTTCATATCCTTCTTCTTGCCATTTTTTTAATGTCTCTATAGCATTGTCTATTGGTACATAACTATTTACACATATTCTAGATATGATATTATCTCGTTTGGGTTTTAAAATTGTCCCCTCCACAAATATCATAATCTTTTTGTTATTGTTTTTAATTTTATCTATAATAATAAAGCCCATTACACATCACCTTTTTATTTCATATTTTTGAGTTCTTCTATAAAGTCTCTAATTGTAGCTGCTTTTTCAAATTCATACTTTCTAGCATAAGCCATCATTTCTTCTGTTAATCTTTCAATTGATTCTTCAATTGTCTCTCCCTTTTTAACATTTACTTCATTTTGTTCATCATCTTCTTTAAATGTAGCTTTTACTGTATCTCTTATTTCTTTTATTATAGTATGTGGAACTATGCCATGTTCCTCATTATATTTCATCTGAATTTCTCTTCTTCTGTTAGTTTCATGAATTGCTTTTTCCATAGATTCAGTTAGCTCGTCTGCATACATTATTACTCTACCATTAGAATTTCTTGCAGCTCTTCCGATTGTTTGAATTAATGATCTTTCACTTCTTAAAAATCCTTCTTTATCTGCATCTAGAATAGTAACTAATGAAACTTCTGGAATGTCTAATCCTTCTCTTAATAGATTTATTCCAACAAGTACATCAAATTTACCAAGTCTTAAATCTCTTATTATCTCTAGTCTATCTAGAGCTTCTATATCTGAATGCATATATCTAACTTTTATATCTTTTTCAGTTAAATATGCAGTTAATTCTTCTGCCATTTTTTTAGTAAGTGTTGTTACTAATACTCTTTCTCCTGACTCAACAACTTCGTGAATATTTTTAGTTAAATCTTCTATTTGTCCATCAGTAGGTTTTACCACAATCTTAGGATCAAGTAACCCAGTAGGTCTTATAATCTGTTCTGCAGTTACCTGAGAATGAGCTTTTTCATAGTCTGCTGGTGTTGCACTAACAAATATTATTTGTTTTACTTTTTTCTCCCATTCTTCAAATTTCAAAGGTCTATTATCAAAAGCAGAAGGAAGTCTAAATCCATTTTCTACTAGTGATTCTTTTCTTGCTCTATCTCCATTATACATTCCTCTAATTTGTGGAACAGTTACATGAGATTCATCTACAACAACTAAGAAATCATCTCCCATATAATCAAAAAGAGTATAAGGTGTAGAACCCTTTTCTCTTCCAGATAACACAGCAGAATAGTTTTCTATTCCTTGGCAAAATCCTGTTTCTTTTAGCATTTCTATATCAAAATTAGTTCTTTGCTCTATTCTATATGCTTCAACTACTTTGTCTCTTTCTTTAAAGTATTTTACTCTTTCTTCAAGTTCTTTTTCTATTTTTCCTATAGCACTATCTATCTTTTCTTTTTGAATAACATAGTGAGATTTCGGATATATAAATTCATGTTTAGATGTAGCCTTTACTTTACCTGTTATTGCCTCTATTAAGCATACTCTATCTATTTCATCTCCAAAAAATTCTAGTCTTATTGCTTCTTCACCATTTCCAGCAGGGAATATATCTACTACATCTCCTTTTACTCTAAATTCTCCACGTTTGAAGTCCATTTCACTTCTTGTGTATTGCATCTCAATAAGTCTTTCAAGAACATCATCTCTTTCAATTTTCATTCCTGGACGAACAGATAATACCATAGAACTATAGTCTTCTGGAGAACCTAAAGAATATATTGAAGAAACTGATGCCACAATTATTACATCTTTTCTCTCAAATAAAGCTGCTGTTGCACTATGACGTAGCTTATCTATCTCATCATTTATTTGACTTTCTTTTTCAATATATGTATCAGTAGATGCAATATATGCTTCTGGTTGGTAATAATCATAATATGATATGAAATACTCTACAGCATTTTCAGGAAAAAATTCTTTAAGCTCACTATATAACTGTCCTGCTAATGTCTTATTGTGTGCCATTACAATTGTAGGTTTATTTACTTGTGCAATTACATTTGCTATTGTAAAAGTTTTTCCAGATCCTGTAACTCCAAGTAGAGTTTCTCCCTTATTTCCTTTTTTTATTCCATCTACTAATGTCTTTATTGCTTCTGGTTGATCACCAGTTGGTTTATATTTTGAATGTAATTTGAATTTTGCTTCTTCCATTTATATCTCCTTTTTTGTAGACTATCTAACTTTAAATAACACTTTTTACTATACAATAATATCATTTTATCCTCAAAAATACAAGAAATTGTGAACTATTTTACTTCATAATAGCTATATATAAAATATATAACTTATAAATAGATATTTGTTTAGTATTTTTATATTTATATATATCTACTTGATTTTGTTTTAAATATACTATATTATTTGTAATAGGTGACGATATATGAATAAGAAAAAAATCTTTTTTATATTTTTAGTTGTTATAATTATTTTTGTTTTAGGAATATTAATATTTAATTCATATTCAAGCAAAAAGAATGAAACGCTATTAGATAATGACAACCAAGTAAAAGTTCTATATGAAGTATATAACGATTTCTTAAATTACTATAATTCAAATATTATTCTAGATGAAAGTGCTTTAAGAAATTTCATAACACACGAAGAATTTAGCTCAGAAAATAAAGAACTGCTAAAAAAGGTTGAAAAAAATTCAGACGATGATTACAAAGTTACCTATATTATGTCAGTTGAATATAACTTATCTAACAATATGCTAACCGTATCTCTATCTAATGATAATTCTCAAAAAATAAACAGCTTCAACTATTTGCTAAAGCCTACTCTTTTTGAAATAAAGTATTTATCTCCAAAAGTAAGAAATATAAGTGAAGGTTATTAAAAAAAGGATGTTAAATTAAACATCCTTTTTTGCTTTTTCTATGCGATTATATATTGTATATCTTTTCTAAAAATTTTGATAAACTTCAAATAATTTTAAAAGTAATTTACGAATATTAGATGTGTTTGAATTTTCTTGTGAATCTTTTAATGTCTTATCCAAACTGTTTATCATAACTCCCATTTCATATTTATCTACTTTCATTTTGTCTTTTAACTTAATCATTACCTCATCAATTGCATCTGTATATTTATTTTGCTCTAATAAATTATTTCTAAATTCATTTAAAGAATAACGCATAATTTTTAGTTCTTCGCTGTCTAATTCTATTTTCTTTTTCTTTTCAAACATTATAACTCACCTTATTTAATTATCTATTTGCTAAATTTGCAAGTTTCATTGCATCTTCTTTAGTCTCAGCTGTACAAATAAAGCATGCATTATGACAAAATCTTGCTGTTTTAATGCCTGTTACTTCTTGTAGCTTTTCATCTCTTAATCCTGCCCATTCTTTTGGTAGACTTTTTCTATTTTCAAAACTTCCCTCTTCTTTAGGTACTGTATATACGTTGTATCCACCTCTATTTGAAGGAAATACTACAAACAATATTTCTTTTGCTTTTTCATTTTCTGAGTTTAATACTAAGCTTTTCCATGGCATAAATTCATTTAGTACTAAAATATTGTTTTCTGATTCTTCAATTGCTTTTTCTACTATTGCCTTTGCTTGTAGTTTAGAATACTCACCTTCAAATACATTTTTAACTACTATTTTAGCTAACTCTATTGCTTCAACGAACTTATCATCTGAATCTACTTTTTCATTCCATCTTGGATTAAATGTAGCTATAATACTTGCAAGTGTAACATATTTATATTCTACATCAATAGTTGGAGTAACTCCATTATCATTTGCATCAATAAATTGAATCATATTTTTGTCTATTTGTTTTTTAAAATACCCAATATCATTTGGATTTATTCCTATCTTTTCTAGTATTTTATCTCCATATTTTCTCCAAACAAGTCCACATGCTGCATATGGTACACCATTTTCTCTTTTTCCATTTCCGCCTGCTTGGTGATGGTCTAATTCTCCAAGACCTACATCATACACTATAACACTATCTTTTGCTTCATTTCTATACTCATTTATTCTATATACTGCTATATTATCTAAAAGTAGAGATAGTAACACTGTTGCAAATACTTCATCTGCATGAAAAGTACCGCTATGTGTAACACAATCTGCTTTATCTAAATCTTTAGTTGTTGTTATATTTCCAAATTCTAATTTCATATTCTTCCTCCTGCTATATTTTAGTATAGTATATCATTATAATATATTTTTAGCAAGAAAAAAACTAGCATATAAATGCTAGCTTTTTTTAAATCATATTTACTAGTTAACTTTAGCTTTTAATTCACTACCAGCTTTGAAAGCAACAGATTTGCTTGCTGGGATTTTAATAGCTTCACCAGTTCTAGGGTTTTTACCCATTCTTGCAGCTCTTTCAGAAATTCTAAAAGTACCAAATCCTGCTACTGCAACTTTGTTTCCTTTTTCAAGTTCTTCTTTAACAACTTCAAAAACTCCATTGAATGCTTTTTCGCTATCAGCTTTTGTCATTCCAGTTTTTTCAGCTAATGTTTTAATCATTTCTGCTTTTGTCATATATTTCACCCCCTAGAAATAACAAATAACTTTATTATTTCACCCAGATTATAGCATAATTAATGCAATAAAACAAGCTTGTATGCTTATTTTTAACTAATTTAGCCTATATATTTTGACTTGTTGTCATTTATACTATTATCTACGCCAATCCAATATATTTGCTCTATTTCATTTATTTGAGTATCTAAATATTCTTTTTCAAGTTTTCCACCTAAAGCTTGTATTGTTTTAGCTGAACCAATATTTGATTTTTCACAATCAAGCATTACACTTTTTAATCCTGCCTTTTGACACTCTAATAGTGCTAAGAACAAATTATACTTATTATATCCCTTCTTGCGTTCAGTAGGTCTTATTGAATATCCTATATTTCCATTTTTTTCTCTTAGTTTTTTATTTAATGCTAATCTTATATTTACCATTCCGATAATTCTATTATCTTTTTCTCTTACTAAAAATAATGTTTTAGTAGGGACCTTTTCTTCAGTAATAGCTCTTTTTTCATCTTCACCAATTTTTACTAACCAATTTTCATAAGTATCATTTTTTAAATATCTTGCAAGTCCTCCCACTCCATTTATTTGTGAGTTATATTCATAAAATTCATTTATATAATCTATAGCTTGCTCTTTATACTCAATTGTTGGTTTTACTAACATCATTTTTTCCATTTTTTTCTCCTTATATTTCAAATTCAATTATTTCTTCTTTTATTTTTTCTTCTACAAAAGTATGTTCAAATTCTGATACTACTTTTCCTCCCATATGTAGATAGAATCCAAGTGTTGGATTTCCTTTTAAACAATCTATTCTCATTTTGCTATATCCCATATCTTTTATCTCTTTTTTAGCTTTCTCAAATAATCTTTTTCCTATTCCTTTTCCTTTAAATCCTTCTAATAAGTACAATGCATTTATTTGTCCAAACTCTTCATATCCTTTTTCTTGACATTTTCCATATCTACAAAAACCAATAACAGTATTATCTTTTTTAGCTACCAAATAATTTCCATCTTCAGTTATTCTCTTTTTTATTTTCTCTGAGCTGTTCTCAACATTTTTTATTCTAAAATTTATAGTCTCATCTTTCATTAATCCGCTATATTGTGTTTTCCATGTATATACATTTACTATAGCAATTTGTAATGAATCTTCTTGTTTTGCTTTCATTATTTCTATCATTTTTTTCTACCTCCGAAACTGTCTTATAATAATATAATACAAAAGTTTACACTTTTTTTCAACTCAAAGCCTATATTATTTTTAAGATATATTTACTTATATTACTTTTTATGTTAAAATTGTTTTCCGATGTCTATTATTTTTTTAAAGGAAGTGATACTAATGATACCTTCAAAGTTTTTAAGATTAATTATATCTAGGAATCACAAAATTAATCTCAAAGAATTTTCATGGACTAAGGAGTTTGAAACTGCAGTATTTCATATGGATTTTTATGATGATTGGCATAAAATATCTTTAAAAACAATATTTAACGACGGCTATAATATTGGAAACTGCCTATTAACTTCTTATTATGTCTCAAAAGCAATTGAAGATTCTTTAATATGTACAGGAAAAGTAGAAATACTTAAAGGGACTAAAAATAGTCCAAACGGCGATCATGTATGGGTTGAAAACGAAGATTACATTATAGATACCACTCTTATGATAAAGCTTCCTAAAAAATATAAGTATGCTAAATATTATCATAAAGATTCATGTATTCAACCACAATTTTCAAAAAACGATATTTCTTATGAAGATGATAAATACTTTAAAGAAAAACATGCAGATCAATATTACTTAGACCTATTTTCAATCAAATAAAGAAGGCTTAATTGCCTTCTTTATTTTGTTCTATTGTAGCTTGTACTACATTTTCAAGTAAAGATAGAACTGTTGTAAGTCCTACCCCTCCTGGTACAGGAGTAATTTTGCTACATATTGGTAAAACAGATTCTGTATCTACATCTCCTAATATTTTGCCATTAACTCTATTTATTCCAACATCTACTACTACAGCACCCTCTTTTACCATATCTTTTGTTATTATATGCGGTCTTCCTACTGCTGCTACTAATATATCTGCTTGTTTTGTGAAAATTGATATATCTTTAGTTTTAGAATGACATATTGTAACAGTAGCTCCTCTTTTTAATAATATTTGAGAAATAGGTTTACCAACAATTCTACTTCTTCCAACTATTACTGCATGTTTTCCTTCACAATCAAAACCTATATCATCTAGTATTGTAATTATTCCTTTTGGAGTACATGGTATAAATGTCTCTTTTTCTCCAATAAAAAGCTTTCCTAATGTTAAAGGATGAAATCCATCAACATCTTTTGATGCAGAAATAGAATCTAATACTTCATCCATATCTATATGATGGTATAGTGGTAATTGTACCAATATACCATTTACACTCTTATCTTCATTTAATTCTTTTACTTTACGTACTACCTCCTCAGTAGTCGCCTCTTTACCAAAAATATATTCTTCTTGCTCTACACCTAATTCTTCACACATCTTACGTTTTTTTCCAACATATATTTTTGAAGCTTCATCATCACTTGCTAAAACCACAGCAAGTTTAGGATTAATTCCCTTTTCTTTTAATTTTACAACTTTTTCTTTTAGTTCTTCTTTTTTTCTAGCTACAATTTCTTTTACGTTAATCTTTTCTCCCATTTATCTTCCTCTCCTAATAGTTCATCTATTGTTTCTTTTATGTATAATGCTGCTGAATATGGTGAATCTTTTGAAGGAACCGCTAAATACCAAGCTGTATTTATTTTGTTTTTGTACAATTCTTCAAAATCCACTCCTCCAGGAGCTGACGCAAGGTCTATTACACACGCTTTTCGATTTAGTAATGCTACTTTATTTTTATCTAAAATCATTGTTGGAATAGTATTAAATACTATATCCATTTTAGGTAACACTAAATCTAAATCTTTTAAATCTACTCCATTATATCCCATACTTTCTATTAATGCAATATCTTTCTTTTTTCGAGCTTCACAAAAAATATTTGCACCAAATCCTTCTAAATTTCTTGCCAAAGCTTTACCAATTCTACCATATCCAAGTATTAATACATTTGATTTATTCAAAGTAAAGTCTGTCATCTCAATTGCTTTTTTTATTGCTCCTTCACTTGTTGCAACAGCGTTTTTTATACTATATTGCTCATAATCTAACAAGTCTATTACATTAATATTATTTTCTTTTAACTTATTTATTACGCTATCTTTTATTGCTCCTGAGACCAAAGTTTTATTACTATTTTTTAGTTTTAATATCATATCTTCAATTGTCATATCACTATTATTTATATTAACCATATCTTTTGAAAATGGAATTGGACAAACTACTACATCTGCCTCCTCTAATTTTACCTTTTCTTTTTCATATAATTCTCTTAACTTCACACTTCTTTCGTCTTGACCTACTATATAAATTTTCATAAAATAACATCACCTATACAATTATATAAAAAAAGAGAATGTTTTATTCATTCTCTTTTTTAAACAATAATATATAGGATTAAAACATAGTTGAAAATACTGTAAGAATAGATTCAATTAATTTCTTTATAAGTGGTCTTTTTATCCAATTTTTTAATTCAACTTTTATACATGAGTTTTCTATCATGTTTAAGAAATCTTCTTTTATTTTTATTTCTGTTGAAGTACCATATATTAGACTTACACATTCATAGTTTAAGTTCATACTTCTATAATCCATATTAGCGCTTCCAACAATTCCAATTTTATCATCTGAGACAAAAGTCTTAGAATGTATAAAACCAGGTCTGTATTCGTATACATTTACACCTGCAGATAGCAATACTTCATAATATGATCTAGTAGACATTTGAACTATTTTTTTATCTGGTATATGTGGTAATATTATTTTTACATCTACACCACTTCTTGCCGCATTTAGTAATGCTGTTAACATTGGCTCTGAAATAGCAAAATATGGAGTAGTAATATACACATAATCTGTTGCTGTATTTATCATTTGCATATATAAAGATTCTATAGGATTTTTTCTATTATTAGGTCCATCGGATAAAGCTACTGCTATACCTTCTTTAGCCTTTTTATCTGTTTTTGAACTTAAACTAATGCTTTTATACTTATCATAATCTAATTCTATTTTTTTATCTATTAGCTTTAAATCTCTTAAAAACATAAGTGCAAAGTTCCATGATATTTCACCTTCAAATCTAATACCTGCATCTTTCCAATGTCCATATTTTTCTTTTATATTGGCATATTCGTCCGCAAGATTAAATCCTCCAGTATAGGATATCTTTCCATCAATTGCAATAACTTTTCTATGTAATCTATTATTAAAATATGAATTTATTAGTATTGATAATGGATTAAAGGCATATACTTTAACTCCAGCATCAGCTAAATCTTTTCTAGCTTTTTTAGTAAACTTGCCAATACAACCATATGAATCATATATTATTCTTACGTCAAGACCTTCTTTAGCCTTTTTCTTTAAGATTTCAAAAACTTCATCTGTAATTTTACCTTTGTCTATAATATAAAATTCCATGAATATATATGATTTTGCATTTAATAAATCTTGTTTTAAATCTACAAATACTTTATCTCCTAAATCATAATATTTACTTGATACATTTTGACAAACTGGATAAGATGTAATATTTTGAATGTATTGTAACATATTATATACATGCTTATCTTCCTCTTTTAATTCATTTAATGCTTCAAAAGAATTGTCTAATAAATAATTGGTATCATTTTCTATTTGTTTTATATCTATTTGTTTCTTTCTTCTTAGTCTACTATTTCCCCATAAGATGTATACACAAATTCCAAAAACAGGCATAAACATAATAAATAGTATCCATGCAAGTTTATATAATGCGGAATCATGTTTTGCTAATATATATATTACAGCGACTATTCTAATAATATTATATACGAAAAATTTAGAATCATATACACTTCCTGTTGCAGATAAAAGTACCCAAAAAACAGCTACTTGCAACAATAATGCAATCAAAACTAATATTGTTTTCCATATTAATCTTAATAATAAGCTCTCGGATTTTCTTACATTCTTCTTTAATTTTCTAGATTCTTTATCCATGTACTATTCACCCTACTATTATTTAGTATACCCATATTTTTTATAAAACTCATCTCTAAATTCTACTAGTCTTTCTTCTTTTATAGCTTCTCTTATATCTTCCATTAATTTAACTAAGAATCTTAAATTATGTATAGATAAAAGTCTAGCACCTAGTATTTCTTTTGCTTTAAACAAATGATTTAGATATGCTCTTGTATAATTTTTACAGCAATAGCAATCACATTCATCGTCTAGTGTTTCAAAAGCTCTTTTGTGGCAAGCATTTAGTAAGTTTACTTGTCCATGATGAGTAAGCGCAGTACCATTACGTGCCATTCTTGTTGGTAATACGCAGTCACACATATCTATTCCTGCAAATACAGCTTCAATTAAATAATCTGGTGATCCCACTCCCATTAAGTATCTTGGTTTGTTTTCTGGTAGTTTAGGTGTTATATATCTTAATATATCTAAGAAGTCTTCTTTAGGCTCTCCTACGCTTATTCCTCCTACTGCATATCCTGGGAAATCTAATTTAGCTAATTCTTCCAAGCTTTGATCTCTTAAATCTTTATAAAATCCACCTTGTACTATTCCAAATAAAGCTTGTTTATCTACAGTTGTGTGATAATCTTTACAACGTTTTGCCCATCTAGTTGTTCTTTCCATAGATTTTTTAACATAATCATAACTTGCTCCATAAGGTGCGCATTCATCAAAAGCCATCATTATGTCTGATCCTAAAGCTTCTTGTATTTCCATAGATTTTTCTGGAGAAATGAATTGCTTAGATCCATCTATATGTGATCTAAATTCAACTCCTTCTTCACTAATTTTTCTTAGTGGTCCAAGACTAAATACTTGAAATCCGCCACTATCTGTTAATATATTTCTATCCCAATTCATAAATTTATGAAGACCGCCAGCTTCTTTAATTAACTCGTGTCCTGGTCTTAAAAATAAATGATATGTATTTCCTAATATAATATGGCTATGAACCATATCTTTTAATTCATCGGTTGTCATAGCTTTAACTGTTGCTTGTGTTCCAACTGGCATAAATACTGGTGTTTCTACGTCCCCATGTGGAAGGTGCATTACTCCAAGTCTTGCACCTGTTCTAGGATCAATCTTCTTTATTTCAAATTTTAAAGCTTCTTTTTTCTCTTCCATAAATATTCCTTTCTACAATCTAATTGTTATAATATCTTTTCAATAGCCGTAAATATTATTGAAGATAATATTACAGCAACTAAAAATGTATAATCTCTAAATACATACAAGTTTTCTGCTATATTTAGTTTTATTTTTCTATAATCCAAACTTTCTTTTAATTTTCTTATACTCTCTTTATCTTTAAGTTGCATTGCTTTATTATATATCATATATATTAATATGCAAAATCCAACAGCATTTAAAGCAATCTGTGCATATGTAAATATTTGCATAAATGTAATATGATCATAGAACAAAGCTTCAATTGTTGCAAATCCATTACTTATAAAGTGAAGTATCATTGTTGGATATAATTTACCTGTTTTTTCTCTAACAATAGCAAATAGTATTCCAACTAAAAATGCAAATATAAATTGTGTTACATTCATATGTATTGTTGCAAATACTAAAGCAGATACTATTGTTGCAAAAATTGCGCCTTTGCTTCTTAGTACACCATATATTCCTTTACGAACAAATAGTTCTTCAAAAATTGCAGGTAATATTGCAACTTCTAAAAATACTAAAATTGTAGCAAATTTTCCACTATAATTAAATAGTCCCATTGCCTCAGTTATATCTGAACTTATTCCTATTTTTTCTATTGCAAAAGAACAAATAACTTGTATAACACTCATTACAGGAATTGATAACACAATATACTTAATGCATGTTATTATTGATTCTTTTTTACTAGTTTTATCTTTTTCAATTTGCTTTTCTTTTTCATTATCTGTTAGTAAATATGGTCTAATTACTAAATAAGGTACAGCTAGTGATACAACAAATACAATACACATTAGTATTAAATAAATACAGTCTTTTGAAATAAATGTAATTTTTTCTGCAAGTAAAGGAAGTATTGTACTAGCTATTAATCCTCCAACAACTTGCAAAATAACAAGTAGTATTACACTAAGACCAATAATTAAACCTTTTTTTGAGCTTTCTTTTCTATCTATTATTTTTTCTTGATATTCTCTTGTAGCTATTATTTTCTCAATTCCTTCTATCTTTTTATTCTTCTTTGAACTGTAGTCTAATATTGCGTTCTTAAAAGGCTTTTGTACAAGAATAAGACTTAGTGGTATTGATGCTACAAGAATTACTATAGATATAATTACTTGTATAACATTTGCTTGACCTATTAAAAACATAGCTGGTATAAAATACATTGATGCTATAGGTAGTACAGACAATATGTATGCTACTACTCCAGATGTTTTAAGTGGTGTTACAAGTACTGTAACAATTGTATATAATATTAAATTTAATGTAACTAAAAGAATAGTTGCATTTCCTGCTTCTTGAATATTTGTTGTTTTAGCAGACATTACAGATTGAATAACACCTTGTAAAAATGTAGTTAAACACATAAATACAAATGTAATTATAAAATAATTTATTGTTTTTAATGATATAAAACTACTAATATTTACTGCTTCCATTCCATCAATATTTACTTTTGCTGTTGCAAATAAAGAAGAAAGCATTACTGCAATTATCATATACGTAATCATAAATACAAATTGTACTACTACAGTTAAACACATACTTAGTACTTTAGAAATTATATACTCTTTTGTTGTTATTGATGTTAGTATATATTCAATACTCTTAGACATTTTTTCTTGAGATATTGTATTTGCAATTTTATTTAAACATAGTAACAATATAAAGAATATTAAGTAGTTAGAAACCATCTGTAAAATTGATGTGTTCTCACTTGTATCTACTTTTTCAGATAATATTATTCTATCTATTACAGCATCTTCTTTTATTACTTCTATTTCTTGTTCTGTTAAGTTTTTATTTTCTGAAACCATTGTGTTTTTAACGCTATTTAGTACTTTTTCTACTCTTTCAATATAACTTGCAAGAACTGTTTCTTTAGTAATAAAATCTGTTTTTATATATGCTCTATCATCTTTTTGTACTTTTAATAATATAACATTTTCAGATATATCAGCATTTTCATACTCTGATACATTTTCTACTTTTTCTATAGTAAAGTTTTCATCTTCTTTAAATTCCTCATATATTTTCTCATATGCTAAATTATCATCATCTTGTATATACATTTGTATTTGTGAATCTAAAGAAACATTATTTTTCTTAAGTAAAGTTTTAAAATTATTAAAATTTATACCTACTATAGTAACTATAAGAAGTAATAAGTTTAAAATAACAAACCATTTATTTTTTATACTTCTTTCAAATTCATTTTTTATTATTGCACCTATTTTTCTATTCTTCATAAGCAGTACCTACCTTATCTAAGAATATATCATTTAAAGAGATATTAAGTACACTAAACTTTGTTATTTCACTAGTATATAACAATCTAAAAACATCACTAATTCTTTCTTTGTTTGCTAGATTTACTATATACCTATTATCTCCTTTTTTATTTACAATACCAAATATTTCTATTTGTCTTAAAGTACTCTCTGGTATTTTTCCAGTAATATCTAAAGTTTTATTTGAATACTCTTGCTTTATGCTTTCTAAGTTTCCATTTAAAACAATCTTTCCATTATTTATAATTACTATATCTTCACAAAGCATTTCTACTTGACTCATAATATGTGAAGAAAATATAATTGTTTTTCCTTGGTCTTTTAGTTGAAGAATTATTCTTTTAAAATACTCAACGCTTACTGGATCAAGTCCTGAAAAAGGCTCATCTAATATTAATAAATCTGGATTATGTAATAATGCAATAATAAATTGAATCTTTTGCTTATTACCTTTAGATAATTCCTTAATTTTCATATTTGCGTATTCTACTATTTCAAATTGCTCTAATAGCTCAAACATATGATTTTTTATATCTTCTGTTTTCATAGACTTCATTTTTCCATAATACATACATTGCTCATATACTGTATATGAATCTATAAGTGATCCTACTTCAGGTAAATATCCTATTCTATCTGAAATTTCTCCGTTTATTTTTTCTCCATTGTATAGGACTTCTCCTTCGTCTGGATCTAATATATTTAAAATAATTCTAAAAATTGTAGATTTTCCAGCACCATTTTTACCTAGTATTCCTAGTATATGTCCTTGTTCAACATTAAAAGATACATCATCTACAGCTTTTTTAATACCGAAATATTTACTTAAATTCTTAACCTCTAACATTATTTTTTTCCTTCCTATAATATCAACATACAATCTCCAAAACTAAAGAATCTATATTTATTTTCTACTGCTATTTTATATGCTTCCATTATTCTTTCTTTTGTAGCTAATGCTGATACTAACATAATTAGTGTTGATTCAGGTAAATGGAAATTAGTTAATAATCCATCAATCATCTTAAATTTATATCCTGGATATATAAATATTTTTGTTTCTTCTGAATGTGGATATATTATACCATCATCTGCTGTAGCACTTTCTAGTACTCTACATGATGTTGTTCCAACTGCTATTACTCTTTTTCCTTTTCTTTTTGTTTCATTAATTACATCACATGCCTCTTTAGAAATAATATAATATTCACTGTGCATATCATGTTTTGTAACATCATCAACTTTAACAGGTCTAAATGTTCCAAGACCAACATGTAAAGTTACATACACTAAATTTACGCCTTTATTTTCAAGTTCCTTTAACACTTCTTTTGTAAAATGTAATCCAGCTGTAGGAGCAGCAGCACTACCTTTATTTTTACTATATACTGTTTGATATCTGTCTTGATCTTCTAATTTTTCAGTTATATATGGTGGTAATGGCATTGTTCCTAATTCATCTAATATTTCATTAAATATTCCATCATATTTAAATTCTACTATTCTTTGACCATCTTCTAATATATCCATTACTTCCAAAGAAAGTTTATCTGAAAACTCAATAATTTCTCCTATTTTACATTTTTTACCTGGCTTTACTAAAGTTTGCCATTTATCATCTTTTAATTGTTTTAACAACAATATTTCTATTTTTTCTTCTTTTCCTTTTCTATGTCCAAACAATCTTGCTGGAATAACTTTTGTGTCGTTTAATACTAATGTATCTCCTGGATTTATATAGTCTACTATATTTTCAAAAATTTTATGTTCAACTCCAGCTTTACTTCTATCTAGTACCATCATTCTTGATTTTTGTCTATTTTCAAGAGGTGTTTGAGCAATTAGCTCATGTGGTAAATCATAATAAAAATCACTTGTCTTCATTTTGCTTCATTTTCTCCTTTTTTAACTTTTACATTATACCACAAAAGGCTAAAAAATAACAGATTACATAACCTATTTTGTATATTTTAATTCATTTATGTAGAAAAAAGACAAAAAATAAAAGTAAAACAAGGTGATTATCCCTTATTTTACTTTAGATGAGATTAATTCCTTATTTCTTAATAAAAAAATTAATCCTGGTAAAAAGACTATATATAGAGCTACTCTCTATATACACTTATATTATATCATCATTTAATTAAATTTTCAATAATTTATATATCTGTACTTTCTTTTATAGCAGGAAATTTTTCTTTAATATACTCATTTGAAAATGTTGTATCATAAAATCTACCAATAAAAGTATATGCTCTTACGCCAGTATTTCTAAGAGCCATTCTTCCTAACACACTATATGTAAATACCATATCTAAAGCAATAAAAAATACTAAAATATTACACACTGGTTGTGCTACTTTATATGGTACTTTCTCTATCGCTTTAGATATATTAGGATATAGCACTTTTAATAATATAACACCTAAAACGCCCCAAAAAGCCATAAAAGGTATTGTTGTTCTTCCACCTATATTTAGAAAATATCCTGTATAATTCCAAAACTTCACTTTAAATACATATTCACATATAACTGAAATTAGATACTCTGCTGCACCACTTATTAATGCAGAATATATATATGTTTTAAATATGCTTCTTTCTTTATTTTTTCTTGCTAAAAAAATTAATAGTATTACTGCTGGTATTCCATAAATTGGATTAAATGGGCCTATCATTAATCCATGTCTACTAGACCATTCTTTATATTTAAAAAAATAAATAAGTTCTTCATAATACGTTCCAAAAACACAGCCAAAAACGAAAAATATAAATAATTTAGAAAAACATAATCCTTTTGCAAAAATCTTATCTTCTTTTGCCATAAAAATTTCTCCTATTGTTTTATTCATATTATTTCACATTAGCATATTTTTTATGCAAAAAAATAGCAAAGAAACTCTATTATATAGCTTCTTTACTACTGTTTATATATTATATACTATATATTTTCTATTTGCCAATCTATAGGTTCTATTCCATTAGCTTTTAAAAATTCATTTGCTTTAATAAAGTGATTACATCCAAAAAATCCACTTCTTGCAGAAAAAGGACTTGGATGTGGGGCTTCTAATACTAAATGTTTAGGATTAGTTATTAAGTATTTCTTAGATCTTGCAAAATTTCCCCAAAGCATGAATACAACTGGCTCTTGTTTTTTATTAACTTCTTCAATAATTCTATCTGTAAAAGTTTCCCAACCTTTTCCTCTATGTGAAGCTGGCATATCTTTTTGAACTGTAAGTACAGAGTTTAATAATAATACTCCTTGTCTTGACCATTTCATTAGATAACCGTTATTAGGAATATAGCACCCCATTTCACTTTGTAATTCTTTGTATATATTTTGAAGTGATGGAGGAGTTTTTACTCCAGGACATACTGAAAAAGCCATTCCGTGAGCTTCTCCTAATCCATGATATGGGTCTTGTCCTAGTATTACTACTTTTACATTCTCATATGGTGTATATTTTAATGCAGCAAAAATATTTTTTTTATCTGGAAAAATAGTATTATTTTCATATGCCTTATATACAAACTCATGTAAATCTTTATAATAATCTTTTTTACTTTCTTCTTCTATTATATCCTTAAAGTGATTCATTATTTTTCCCCCTTGTTTAAATACTCATCTATATCTATATCAAAAGAATATAAAAGTATTCTTCTTACGCTATCATATGTATTACTTAGCTTAACATCTACTGTTCCATGTCCTGGATATATTTGTAAATCTGAATAATTTTTATATAGTTTAGTTAATGAGTATACCATGTCTTCAATACTTGATGATGGCAAGTCACATCTTCCAAAACAATCTGCAAATAATGTATCGCCTGTAATTAGTATATTTGAATTTTCAACTAAATAACATGAACCACCTTTTGTATGCCCTGGTGTATATATCATTTTTATTGTTGTGTTTCCTATATTAATTTCTTGATTGTCTTCTAAAAACATACACTCTTGTTCATTAGTAGGCTCTTGTTCTACTCCAAACACATCTGAGCAATCACTTATACTTCCACATAACATTCTTTTTTCATTAATATTTGCAATAACTTTAACATTATATTTATCTAGTATTTTTTTAAGTGCAATAGTATGATCCTTATGTGCATGTGTAAGTAATACATATCTTACTTTTAAATCTAATTCTTCAATTTTCTTCTCTATTATTTCTTCTTTATCTGCAGGATCTACTATTACCGCTTCTTTTGTTATATCATCCCATATAATATAACAATTTGTTATATGATGTGTGTCTAATACGTTTATTCTTAGCTGTTCTAACATTTTCTTATTTTATTCTCCTTACGTCAAATACACTATCTATCTTTCTTAATGTCTTAATTACATTTTGTAATGTATCAATATCTTTTATATTAGCGCTTAAGTTTGTTATGTTTTCTCTGTCTGTTGTAACTTTAGTACTAATTTCTGTTATATCTACTTTTAGCTCTTTCATAGTCTTTAATATATCTGCAAGTACACCATCCCTATCATTTGCTTTTACAACTAAACGAGCATTAAATTCTGCATGTGTTTGTTCTTTCCATTTAACATTTATAGTTCTTGCTTTTATATCTAACGCTTTCAAATTAGAACAATCTTTTCTATGTATTGAAATACCATTTGCAAAAGTAATGTATCCAATAATATCATCACCAGGAATTGGAGAACAACATTTTGCAAATTTTACTAGACAGTTATCTATACCTTCTACCTCAACTAGTTCATTACTATTATTTTTTCTTTTCTTAGTTACAACTTTTAGCTTTGCATCTTCTACTGGTGTTAAGCTTTCTTCATATAATTCAACAATTTTATTTACTACTTTAACAGGAGATATACTTCCAAATCCGATATTTTCGTAGCAATCATCTATTGTTTTGCAATTAAATCTTCTAAGTGCTGGCATTAAAAATTCTTCTTTTAGTAATTCCTCTTTTGGATATTTTTGCTTCTTTAGCATTTTTTCAAAAGCCTCTTTACCATTTTGAATATTTATTTCTCTACCTTCTTTTTTAAGGAAACTTGTTATTTTATTTTTAGCACTTGAAGTCTTTACATACTTTAACCAGTCTCTATTTGGTCCTTTTGAGTTCTTACTTGTAACTATCTCTACTACATCTTTATTTTGAAGTTTAGTATTAAGTGGAACCATTCTACCATTAATTTTTGCTCCAACCATTTGTTCTGCAACTTTTTGATGTATTGAATATGCAAAATCTATTGGTGTTGAGCCCTTAGGCATAGATTTTATTTCACCTTTTGGAGTAAATACAAATACTTCTTCACCAAAAATTTCTGTTTTAATTTTATCTATATTTTCTGTGTTATCTGCAAGTTCTTTTTGAATTTCAAGTGTTTTTCTAAGCCAAATAATCTTCTTATCTGCCTCAGATATTTTTTTACTTTTTTCCTTATATGAAAAGTGCGCTGCAATACCACGTTCAGCTACATTATGCATATCCCATGTACGAATCTGTATTTCAAATGGTCTTCCACCTTCTCCAAATACAGTTGTATGTAATGATTGATACATGTTTGTTTTTGGAACTGCAATATAGTCTTTAAATCTACCTGGCATTGGCTTGTACATATCATGTACTATTCCTAAAACACTATAACAATCTTTTATTGAATTTACAATTACACGTATTGCAATAAGATCAAAAAGATCATCTGCATTACATGATTTTGCTTTCATCTTTTTATATATGCTATAAAAATGTTTTGGTCTACCATATATAGTAGCTTCAATTCCTTGTTCTTTTAATTTTTCTGATACTTCTTTTATTCTTGCATCAATATATGCTTCTCTTTCTTCTTTTTTCTCATCAATTTGCTCTTTTATTTTGTGATAATCATCTGGTAAAAGTATTCTAAATGAAATATCTTCTAACTCAGATTTTACCTTTGACATACCTAGTCTATGAGCTATTGGAGCGTATATTTCTAAGCATTCTTTAGCAATTTGCTCTTTTACTGCTTGGTCTAAAGCACTCATTCTTCTCATATAAGATAGTCTTTCGGTAATTTTAATTATTACAACTCTTATATCCTTTGCAATAGCCATAAACATATTTCTTAATGTTTCAGGATTTGTTGCTATATTTATTTTATCTGAAGGCTTATAGTCTTCTTCTAATTGTTTTAATGTTAATATTAAATCTTTTGTTTCTTGGCCTGCAACCTCTGTTAACTCTTTTTCATTAAAATCTTCATAATCTGATACTGGATATAATAACGCAGCATAAATTGACTTATCATCTAGTCTTAATGTTGCTACTTCACTTGCCACTTCTGTAACAAAATCCATTGCTTCTTCATTTAAAATTTTTTTATCTAAATGCTTTTCATAAGCATATTTAACTACATTTTCTAGTTCTGTTTCATCATATTTTATATTTTCTTTACACAATAATTCTTTTATTTTTTCTAAATAATATTCATACTTCATATTTATCACCTTTTTTATTCTACTGATTTTTTAAAGTCTTGTAATATAAACTGTATTGTTTTTGGAGTATTATATGTGTTTAGCTCTATAGCACCTACAACATCTATTTTATCTCCAATTCTAATTTCATCTCTTCTTGCGCCCATAGAAAATCCTATTGCATCAATTAAGCTTCTATCATCTCTTAATACTAGTTTTAAGTGCTTTTCATCTTTTATTGTTCTAATAGCATTTACTCTTAATCCTTTATATAAAAATAATGGCACAGGATTTGATTGACCATAAGGTCTCATTGATCTAATATCTCTTATTATTTGACCATTTAAATCTTTCTTTTCTACTTGTACATCTATATCTATTATTTGATCACAAATAGCTGAGCTTCTTTTTTTAGCAGCTTCTTCAAAAGCATCTATAAACTCTTGTATTTTATCTTCTTCTACACTTAGTCCTGCTGCTAGTTCATGTCCACCAAATTGGATAACTTTATCTTTACATTCAGTTAACGCGTCATATATTGAAAATCCTGCTGGACATCTTCCAGAGCCTCTAATTACCCCATGTTCTTTTGTTAAAAGTATTACTGGTTTATAATATATACCAACTAGTCTAGATGCTACTATTCCTATTACTCCATTATGCCATGAACTACTATATAATACTATGCTATTTTTTTTGTCCAAATTATTTTTAGCTATCATTTCTAGTGCTTGTTCATAGATTATAGTCTCTACATCTTTTCTTTCTTGATTAAGATTATCTAATTCAAGAGCTATTTTTTCTGCTTTATTTTCATCCTCTTCTAAAAGAAGTTTTACTGCTGCTGATGCATTTCCCATTCTTCCACAAGCGTTTATTCTTGGTGCCATACCAAAAGACACCATCATGCTATCCATCTCTTTTACGTTTACTAATTTTATTAATGCTTTTAGCCCTACATTTTGAGTCTTCTCCATCATTTTTAGTCCGCATTTAGAAATAATTCTATTTTCTCCTACAAGAGGTACTATATCAGATATTGTTCCAATTGATACAATGTCTAAATATTGTAAATACTCTTCTTTAGGTAATTTGTATTTTATTGCAAGAGCATTTATTACTTTAAAAGCAACACCTACACCTGCTAAAAATTTAAAGCCATATTCATCATCTTTTCTTTTGGGATTTACTATTGCTAATGCATCTGGTAAAACTGGTGTACATTCATGATGATCTGTTATACATATGTCTAGGCCAATTTTTTTAGAATGTTCTACTTCTTCGACTGCTGTTATACCACAATCTACAGTTATAACTAAACTTACACCCTTTTTCTTTATTTCATCTAAAGCGTTATTGTTTATACCATATCCTTCTATTAGTCTATCTGGTAAATAATACATAACGTCAGCACCAAGTTTTGTTAAAAACTTATACATTATAGTAATACTTGTAATACCATCTACATCATAATCTCCATATATACAAATCTTTTCTTTATTACTAATTGCTTTATCTATTCTTTCTACTATTTTTTCCATGTCTTTGATGCCATAAGGATCTTTAAAATCTTCAATATTTCCATTTAAAAATCCATCTATTTCTTCAAATTCTATATTTCTAGATATCAATAATTTAGCCATTATCTCAGACACATTATATTTACTTTTTATTTTTTCTACTAAACTCTCATCATACTTTTTTAAATTCCACGTTTTTTGCATATTTACCTCCCTCTTTTTGGTATAAATCTATTGACACCTATATTCTATCACAAATGTATATAAATTTGAAGAAAATTAGACACTAATTTAAAAAATAAAGCAAGAAAAAAGTGCAAATCTCTACACGACCTGCACTATATATTCTATTACCATCCTGCTATATCTTCTTCAGGAATAAATGTATAATCTAATTTTTTTCCATAAGCTTGTTCATACGCTTGAATTTTTTGCTCGTAATCTTTTTTTCTCATTTCATCTTTATTTTGTCTTAAATCTTTTGATGGATCTGGATAAATAGGATCCATTATATAAAGAGTATATTTAGATTTTTTAAATCCATTTTCTTCATATTCGTCTGTATCTTCAATTTTTACAAAACATGATATTATTGGTACATTATATTTTGCAGCATAATGATATGCTCCTGGTTTTGGTGGTCTAGGTTTTCTATAATTAAACCACATCTCTTCTTCAGGATAAATTAAGATAAGGCTCTTATCATTTAATAAATCTCTTATCGTAGGTATAAAGTTTTTAGACATATAGTTATGATCTAGACTAAGTGGTATAGTTTTATTATTTCTAATTAACCAACCTATAATTCCAGGCATAAAGAAATTTGATTCTTGAACAATTATTCCAAAATTTTTAGCTCTATGAAGCTTATTAATCATATACCTTATTATTGTACTATCAACTTTACTAAAGTGATTTGAAGTAATAATAGCTCCTGAATCTAAATCTTTTATCTTTTCTAGTCCTATTATTTCAGTATTTTTGTTTACACTGTTAGTAATAGTATCTGTTAAGCTTTTTGCGAAATAATATTCAACTTTATTTTTTATTTTTTTCTTCTTTGTATCATAATTTAATATAACCTTTTCTCTGTCTTCTTTAGTAACAAACGGATCTCCTAGTTCAACTTTAGAATTTAGTTCGTTGCTTTCAACCGCCTTTTTTATATTATTTATGACCTCTAATCTATCTTGACTTTTTTCCATATATATCCCTTTTCCCATTACATAAATTTAAAATATTCATCATCAATGTTATTTCTAAATGTAAAGTCTGACGCACATATTCTTTTACTTTGATTTATTAGGTTAACTCCACCTTCATCATCTTTTCTTCTATCTTCGTCAGTATATTTTCCTTTCATTTTTGAAATTTCATCATAGAAGTCTGTTTTTTTAGCATACTTCCAGAAATAATCTTCATATAATACATTATCATAATTCCAAGGTTTTTGGAACATATTAAAGTGTATTAAATGTAAATTTGAATCATCAAAATTTTCATCTATATTTGGCATTCTATCCCAGCCTCTATTTACATATTTTACTTTACCTTTGCATAAAAAGTTTAAATAATCTTGGTCTGGTGCTATAACATCAAAATTATACTTTTCAAGTATGTGTAAGAATTTTTCCTCTATTTTTTCTTTTCTAAACTCATCTAAGTTCATTAGTAATACTCCAGAATTAAAGTAATTTCCTGGTTCAAGATTTAATGCTTTTACAGAATATTCTCTAAATACTTCACTATTATTTACTACTTCATCTGGTACACCACCAACTAAATATCCTTCAATATTTTCATTATATAGTTTAGATATATCATCTATTAAAACTATATCTGCATCTAAATAGATTGCTTTGCTATATTGTTTAAATAATGATGGTATAAATAATCTATAAAATATTGATATGGAATAATAATCTCTTAATCTAAGTGATAATTCATTTGTTATATTTTCAATTTTTGGTTTTACATCTTCAAAAATTATATTAACATTTTCTCTTTCATAGCTTTTTATTCTATCAATGTTTTCATTTGTTAATCCCGAATTTAAAACTATAATATCATAATTGTAATCCTTACTAGCATTTTCTAGCATAGAATTAATTGCTACTGATAAAAATGGAACATAATTATCATCTGATGAAAAAAATATTGGTATTGTTTTTTTAGTATTCATTTTATTTTAACTCTCCTTCTTTTATTTTTAAATACTCTTCTAATATGTCATCAAAATCATGAATATTGTATATTTTATGTATTGCTTCTATATTCCAAGGCTTTACATTTAAAAATCTTAAGTTTGGTAAAAACTTTAATATAGAACAATGCTTTTTTATTAGTTTGTTTTTTTCTTTATTTAGACATATCATATACTTAATTGTCATACTATAGTGTCTTATGACTGTATCTTCTTGTCTTTCTTTTTGTTCATTATATTTTCTTTGTAAATACTTTTTATCTTTACAAATTTTATTTAAAGCTGTCTGATCTGGCAACAACATTTTTTTATTTATAACCATTTCTCTACATTTTTCAAAAGCCTTTTCTTCTTTCATTTTCTTTATATTCATAAGAAGTACTCCTGAATTTATGTATTTTCTATTTATAAAAAATTGTCCTATATAATCTATAACAGCTGCAAAATCATAATCTTCTATTTTAGTGTTATATAAAGGCTCAATATTTTTATATATAACTAAATCGCTATCTAAATATAGTACTTTATCTGGTAGTTCTTCAATCTTATCTGAAAATAATCTAACTAAAATATACGGAGTATAATGTGTTTTTATATTAGCACTATTAAGCATTTCTTCCTTGAAATATTTAGTTATATCTATCAAATGTATTTGACTATCTTTATTTGCTTTTTTTATTATTTTATCTAAGATCTCTATATGTTTATTATTTATTGGCTTATAATTTTCATTCATTTCTTGTAAGTCCATTGTAAGTACAAAAATATTAAGTGGTTTCTTACAATACTTTACAATAGACAAAAGTGATATTATCATTCCATCTATAACTTTATAATTTCCACAAAACATTAAATTAATCATTTTTAGCACCTTTTTCAACCTTTACATACTTATAATACTCTTCATTGCTATTTTTCGCTCTATTGCACATACATTCATATACTTGATTTCTTAACTCTTCTTGTGCCTTTTTAGTTCCAAGCTCTTTGTTTGGATAAAAAGGTCCATCTATATACACAATGATTTTAGGCTTTTTACCTTCTTTTCTTTTACTATATGTTGTAGTAAAAGCATAGACTGGTTTGTCTAATTTTACTGGATACTTAAATGAAGTTGATACAAAATCTCTAATTTTTGTATAATATGGCCATACATGTGCCTCTGGATATATTGATATAACATTTCCTTTTTGTACAAACTTGTCCATTGCATCTAAAAAATTCTTAGCAGCTTTTATATCTGAAGGAATTGGAAATCCTCCCATCATTTTATTAAAATTTCCTAAAACTGGTATTGCTACATTATCTGGATGTGCAACTATATGACATTTTTTAGGAAAGTTTCCTAAAGTTGGTATAAAAGGATCTAAAACTTTTTGAGTATGGTTTCCATATATAAAATATCCTGTATTTCTACATTGTTTTAATACTTTTTTATTTTTAAATTCTAATCCAAACACAATTTTTGAATATATAAATGCTAGCGGAGTAGCTATTATTCTATATACAACAAATGATAATATATTCCATAAAGGATTTTTATGTATATATTTATAATTTGAATCTATATGTATTTGTTTTATATTTTCTTGTGCAAAATCATCATTAAGTTCATCACTATAATAAAAAGTCTTTTTTTCCATTATTATTCTTCACCTAATTTTTCTGCAGCTTCTCTAATTAGTGTAGCTTGATTATCTGTTGAAAATTCTACTTTAAGAATTTTTTCAACTATACTCTCAATAGCTGAACTAACTAAAAGCCTTGCTTTTAAACTAGCCTGTTCCATTGTTAAGTTTTCGTATTCATTCATATAGCAAGTTGTTATAAGATTTAATATTTTACTCCAAAAATCTCCTAAGATCTTTTGAAGTTTCTTATTAACTTGCGCTTGTGATATAATTGTTATTAACAATCTTTCTATCTTAGTTTCTTCCTTTAAAACAGACTCTATTCCATCTACAATAACTTCTATTTTATTGTCACTATTATTTACTTTTTCCTCAAATTCATTATAAAAAGCTTCAAGCACTTCTTTTACTACTAAGACAATAAGACTATCTTTAGTTTTATAATAATAAGTTAATTGTCCAAGTGCAACGTTTGCTTCTTTTGCAATCTTTCTCATAGAAATTGCTTCATACCCTTTTTCTGCAAGCAAGTTTAATGTTGCTTCTTTTATTTTTTCCGAAGGATCTTTTTTGTGGAAATTTACACTTATCATATCAATTTCTCCCTTTTTAATACAACTGTACTAATTTTAGCACAAATGTACTATTTTTGTCAAGTGCACAAAAAAGCAAGCTAGTATGAGTTATATTAGCTTGCTTAAAATATTATACTATTTTGAGTTTTTCTTTTTATTTTTTACTACTACAAATACTATTCCTGCTACACATACTACCGCTACTATTACTAGTGCTACTACTGCTATATCTCCTGTATTTGTTACCTCAAATATTATTCTTTCTGGTGAGTTTTCATCTACTGTAAATTCTAGTCCTGTCATATCCTCATCCATCTCATATCCTTCTGGTGCTTTT
>CAKOYF010000004.1 GCA_934130595.1 uncultured Clostridia bacterium
TTACTTGATCTATATGTCTAGTTACTACACCTTTTGATGTTTTCTTGTAGTAATATACTACTTCTATATTTTCTCTTTTAACAGTACCTGCTGTATTTCCTGTATCTTTTGTAAATGTATAACCATCTATTGTCTTTTTATCTGTTGTGTAGTTTTGTCCTTCTTTATATGTAGTTGTTATCTCATCTACTCCTGGAATTTCTACACCTGTGTTTTCATCTATATATTTTACTGTTACATTAGATAATTTTCTGTACTCGTATGTTACTATAATTTGTTCTGGTGTCATTTTTCCATTTGCGTTTGCAGGTGTTACTTCTAATACATATCTATCTATTGTTACTGGACTTGTTGTGTAGCTATCGTTTTCTAGTCCTGTTTGTGTTGTACTTTTTGCTATTTCTTTTTTAGTTACTGTATCAATATGTTTTGTTACTACTCCTTGTGAGTTTTTCTTGTAGTAATATATAACTTCTATATTTTTTCTTTCAACAGTACCTGCTGTATTTCCTGTATCTTTTGTAAATGTATAACCATCTATTGTTTTCTTTTCTGTTGTATAGCTTTCACCTTGTTTGTATGTTGTTGTTATTTCGTCTACTCCTGGTATTTCTGCACCAGTATTTTCATCTACGTATTTTACTACTACGTCAGATAATTTTCTGTACTCGTATGTTACTATAATTTGCTCTGGTGTCATTTTTCCAGTAGCATTTGCTGGTGTTACTTCTAAAACATATCCATCTATTGTTACTGAATTTGTTGTGTAGCTATCGTTTTCTAGTCCTGTTTGCATTGTACTTTTTGCTATTTCGTCTTTTGTTACTGTATCAATATGTTTTGTTACTACTCCTTGTGAGTTTTTCTTATAATAGTATGTAACTTCTATATTTGATCTTTCTACTGCTCCTGTAGTATTTCCTGAGTCTTTTGTATATGTATATCCGTCTATTGTCTTTTTATCTGTTGTATATGTTTGACCCTCATCATATATTTTTGTTACTTTTTCTACATTTGGAATTTCTGCTCCAGTATTTTCATCTACATATTTTGTTACTACATCTGATTGTTTTAAATAGTAATATTCTACTACTTGATCGGCTATTGTATATGTAACTGTTTTTTGAGATGGTACTGTATCACATCTATATCCAGTTATATTTTTACTACTTGTATCTTGATTTGTGTTAACATATCCTGTTAATACTTCCTCTGATAGTACTTCATTTGTTTTCTTATCTATATGTTTTACAGTTATTTTTCTTGGAACTCTTACTAAAGTATTTGTTACTTTTGTTCCAGATATTGTTGGTTCATATCTATCTCCGTTAGATAAGTTTATTACATCTTCTTGTACTGAGTATGTATATAATTCTCCACTATCGTTATACTTAGGTAAATCATCAAAACTCCAATTGTTTGTACTGAAAGTTTTAGATTTTAAATACTCACCATTTCTATATAATTTCAAAGTATATGTATCTGGTCTAACACCTATAGCATTTCCATTATCTTCCCATGTTTTTGTACCTGAAAACTCGATAATATCTGGTAAGTTAAATTCTGCTTTAAAGTTTGAACTTCCACCTGGTCTTTCCATGTAGAAAATAGTCAAAGTATGATATCCTTGAGATAGTATTTTATCTCCAAATACATTACTTGTTGTTGCACCTGTTATTTGTGTATATGATTGGTTAGTAGCAAAGTTAATCCATCCTGCTTGTTCACCATGCTCTCCACCTATATCTAGTCTTAATGTATCATCTATGAATATCCAAACATCATCATCTCCAGAAAAGCTGAATTTCATATCTTCTCTTTGTTTAGTATCAAAGTTTACAGTTTTTCCATCTGCTGTCATATAAAATGGTACTACAACTTTTAATCCATAGTGTAAAACATTAGAACCAAAATTTGTAGCTCCCTCTGGCCAGCAATCCGCATTAAAAGGCCACATTCCTACTATTTGAGTATGTTCAGATGAAGATGTTCCTCCTGCTGTGCCTTGGTGTAATTCTAATTTATTTCCACTAGCATTATATTTTAAGTGATTTTCACTACTATAAAATCTAGTATATCCATTGCTTAATTTTTTAAATGGAAACTTAACATTAAAGTATGCATGGTCATAAGCTGTTCCAAATCCTAAGTTATTTATTCTTGTTACTTCTGCTTGAGAACTTGGAAAAAAGCTTACCCCATTATTATTTAACTTTGTATTTACAACATTTCCATTAGAGTCTAAAGTACTTCTTACCAGTCCTATTCCTGTATATTTTACAGCTCTTACATCTGATGAATCTGGTCCTGTAAGAGCTAAACTTGTATCTAATGATTGTTTTGCTTCAGTACTTAAGGCATTATATTGTGAATAACTCATATTTCTTGCTGCTGAGTTAAATCCGTTATAATTATAATCAAAAAGGTTTGCATTGTAATATATAACATTTTCTGTTATTGTTGTACATGCATTTTGCTCTCTAATATTTGCTTCTGTTTTTTGTACTGGATTACTCATTATTCCAATACTGCATAAAAACATTGCAAACATACTTAAAAGTATTTTTTTCTTCATATATAATCCCCCTATTTTCTACATAATTATACCATTAAATACATTGTTTAATGTACATATAATATTTTTATAACATTTCAGTAAGATATTTGTAACATATAAAAAAAGCACTACGTGAGTTTTACCACATAGTACTCTTATATCTTTAATTATATATCTACTTGTTCTACTCCAAGCCTCTTTAAAGTAGTAGCACAGCTTATTCCAGCAGGTCCACTTCCCATAACAGCTACTTTTTTATCTAATTTATTATATTCAGGATAATTTTCAATTTCTATGTTATTTTCCAATCCATAGTCTCCAACAAAAGCTTCTATTTTTCCAATTTCTACACTTTCTCCTTTTATCCCTTTTATGCATTTAGACTGACACTGTCTAAAATGTAGGCATATTCGACCGCAAATACTAGATAATACAATAGTCTTGCTAAATTCTTTATATGCACTTAAGTAATCTTTATCTTTTACGTATCTTATTGCAGTTGTTATATCATTGCTTAAAGGACATCCTTTTTAACAATTTTTGTTTTTACACACTAAACAATACTTTACATTTTCTTCAATGTCCATAGCAATATCTCATTTTAAATTGCATTATACTATAAAGTTTTAAAAATGAAAAGACTATTATTTTAATATAAATATATTGTGTAATTTTTTTTACTATGCTATAATGGGCTTATGGGGTGTTGTATATGAGAAAGAGGAACTGGGTTTTAGTTATAGTAACAATAGTTATTATTGTTGCATTAATATTTGTAATAACATTATCTAACAAGAATAAAAATTTAGGATTCTTTTCAGATGATTCTAGACAAGTAATTTTAGTAAAAGAGCTATATGAAAATATTTTAAATGAGAACTTAGATACCACATCTTTACTTAGCAAAGATACATCTTTGTATATTAATTTTATAACATACAAACATTATGTTATAAGTAATGAAAATAGTATAAATGAAGTCTTATCTAAATATGTTTCAGATAATAAAACAGAAGGATATACTTTAAGTAATGAATTTAATTTGGACAACCTAACATTATCTGTTACTTTAAAGAAAAATGATAATTCTGAAAAATCTACTTACAAGTACAAACTAAAAAAAGATAAAAAACAAAATAAAATAAGCTATAAACTATTAAGCGTTGATCATGAAATATAATAGGTAGTATAGAAAATCTATACTACCTATTGTTTTTTATATAATTTGAAAAATAAAGAACTTCAAATAATCTGTTTCATTAACATTTAAAAGAATTGGATGATCTGGAGATTGTTGTCTTTTTTCTATTTGTCTAAGTCTAACTCCAGCATCTTTTGCAGCATCTTTTAACATCTTAATAAAGTTTTCCTCACTCATAAAATGAGAACATGAACATGTTGCTAAGTATCCGCCTCTTGGTAAAGCTTTCATTGCTCTATAATTTATTTGTTTATATCCTTTTTTAGCGTTTTCAATAGTTTTTCTTGATTTAGTAAATGCTGGTGGATCTAATATAATAAAGTCATACTCATTATTTTTTATGTTTGGTAATAACTCAAAAACATTTATTGTTTCAAAACTCATATTATCTTGTAAATTATTAAGTTTTGCATTTTCACTAGCCATTTTAGTAGCTGTTTCAGATATATCTACAGCATGTACATGCTCTGCTCCGCCTTTTGCTGCATTTAATGCAAAAGATCCTGTATGTGTAAAGCAATCTAATACTCTTTTTCCTTTTGCTATTTTAGATATTGCTAATCTGTTATATTTTTGATCTAAAAAGAATCCTGTTTTTTGTCCATTTTCAACGTCTACTTTATATTTTATACCATTTTCAACAATTTCTGTTATAGTGTATTCTGGCTTTTCTACTCCATTTAAACTATAATATCCTTTGTATTCTTCTAGTCCTTCTAATTTACGGATTTCCACATCATTTCTTTCATATATTCCAACAATATTTTGTCCGTCTTCTTTTAGAATTTTATACACTAAATTAAATATAATATTTTTTCTTTTTTCTATTCCTAAAGATAATACTTGGGCAACTAAAATATCATTAAATCTATCTATAGTAAGTCCTGGGAATTCATCTGCTTCACCAAATATTATTCTGCAACAGCCTATATCCTCTCCCATTACTGTTTTTCTATAATTCCATGCATATCTTATTCTTCTTTCAAAAAATTCTTCGTCAAACTTATCATTGGCATTTCTTGAAATTATTCTTATTGTTATCTTAGATTTATCATTTATAAATCCAGATCCAAGATATTTTCCTTTTTGAGATAAAACGTCTACTATATCTCCGTTTTCATATTTTCCATCTATATTTACAATTTCATTATCATAAACCCATGGATGTCCATCCTCTTGTTGTTTTCTTCCTTTTTCATCTATAGTTACTTTAACATATTCTCTTTCTACTTTCATTTTTATATAATCCTTTCAAAAACTTACAAAATTATATCATTTTAGCTAAAAAAAGTAAAGAAAAAATATTGATTTTTTATGTAAAGTGTGATATAATAGAGCTCTACATGATAATTGCATATGCTATTCGTAATGGGAATAGTAGAAAAAAAATAATTTAAGGAGGAATTTGTATATGAAAAATTTAAGTAATGTACAAAAAAAAGAAAATTTAAATAAGGAGGCTGCAAAAGCAAACGAAGTTACTTTAATTGGTAACAATGTTGAATTACTATTTACTAACAAAAGATATTCAGCATTAAAAAATTTATTTGAAGAAATGGAGAATAATTTAAAAACTCCATTAAACTTTGATGTTAATATTTCTTGTGTAATGCTTGAAGCATTTGCAAAAGGAATAATAGAAGATGATGGATTAGTTGAACTATTCCAAACAAATATGGCTCCAAAGAGCTTTTTCTGCTTCGTAAATGATTTAAGTTTGGCAAGGAAACACACCTCTAGTAGAGAGATTATAAATATCTATTTTACTGAAAAAGTAATTAAAAAGTTAAATAGATTCTACAGTGAGTATACCGATGTGTTTGAATTTTCTCAAAGATTCAAATACACTACTTTACCTCTATTTGAGGTAACAGGAATGAACGATACAAAAATTTTAGAAACTCAATTTCCAAATTTATTTAAATATTTGCATGATGACAACAAATCTAAAAGACATATTGTTTCATCATTAATAAATGAGTTTAATAATGAACTTTACACAAGTCTTTCAGAAAACTCAAGAAATGAATTATTCCACCAACTATCTGAGGTAAACAAAAACATTGACTTAATATTAGAAAACTCTAGTTTAGATTGTCTATATACAATAGAAAATCTTTACTATTCAATATAAAAAAATGAGAGCAAATGCTCTCATTTTTTATTTTTGCTTTTTTATTTTTTTCTATAAAGCAATAATATGCAACTTTCTTCATTTTTAACTAGGCTATAGTCATTATGTGTGTTTTCAAATAGCCTTTCTTTTAATACTTTTCTGTTGTAGTTAAAAGGCATATCACCTATCATAGTAACTTTAGCGTCATCATCGTAAGCTGTATCTACTTCAAAATAAGGATCAAAAATATATACATAGTCTTCATCTGCATTAGTACATAGTACATAATGTTCACATTCAGACCATACTCTTAATATTGCTACACCTCCAGATGTTATACAATCATATAGTTCTGTATTTTCTGCAGTTGCCTCTTTACCTCTTAACAATTTAGTTTCAACATCTACTCCAATTAATTTGTTACTTTTGTTAATCCATCTTCCTAGATATTCTATTGCATGTTCAGATGTACCACAAAGTCCAAGTTGACCATGCTCTCCAACAGTATCTAAAGTATACTGTGTTATATATTTTATCATTACTGGAGGAATTTCATTTCTATTAAGTAAAAACCTCATTGCATTTAAAAAAGTAGCTTGTCCACAATCATATTCTGTTAGTTGATATGCTAGTGGTGTTTTTACTCCGTTTATATTTTCTATACTATTCATATTGTCTCCTATCTATTTTGCTCGTTTTCTCTTTTTCTAGCTTCTATATTTTTTAGTCTTATTTGCTCTATTTCAATTACTTTATCTAATTCCATAGCCTCTGAGTTAAATATGGCAAGCGTTGTAACTTGAAAGCTTCTATTATATCTAAATCTTCTTCTGCTATCTGTACTAAGACAAATATTTTTTTCAGCATCAGATGAAATATATACTCCACTAAAAAATCTAACATATCCTTGTACTAAATTTTCCGTTATAATTTCATCATTATATCTTTCATCCCATTCATTTCTTTCTGGTGAAACTGGCTTTTGAAGTTTTTTAAATATGTGCATTTTAAAATCTTCAAAGCTATCTTTATATCTTTCAAACTCTCTATATACTTGTTCAAGATATGACTTTACTCTATCATAGCATTGCTCTGGTGTTTCTCCTTCTCTTGGATAAACACCGCATCTTAGATATGTGTCTCTACTTTTAGGTTCCATTGTTTTATCCCATCTAAGCATATCCAAAAACTCTAATTTTCTTTGATAAAAACCTTTTTCTATTCTATTTTTTATATCCAAGTATTCACTATATTTTTTATCTTCTGATGCGTGGTTTATACTATGTGGATCAAAAACATATAATTTTATCTCATTTTTTAAAATATCATGCTCTATTGGATCTATGCTATCACTAATAGCAAATATATCCTCTAGTACTATTACATCACTTAAATCATCTATTTCACAGATAACATATTTTATATGTTCATTACCTAGACTTTTTCCAACTTCTCTGGCAAATAGTTCTCTTACAATATTATCTGGAATATTTTGATATTTTACACTTGCATATACTCTAGCAAGAATTTCTTTAACTTTAGATGGTCTAACTCTAATTGTTTCATTTTTAAGGCTACCATACATTACATATTTTGTGCCTGGATTATATTTACCATCATCTAAGACTTCATCATTTGCAGATTTTCCATCAGTTAAATCCATTCTATGATATTCTTGCCATTTAGAATAATATTCTGGCATAGTAGATTGTGGAGTATACCACTTTATTTTTTCTGAAGAAGGCTTTAGCCCTCCTCTTACACGAATAATATCTTTAGATTGTACATCTGTATAGTCACTACAATCGTCTGTTAAAAGTACAAACTTTTCATTCATTATATATCACCTCATTAGTAGTCATTTTTCTTTATATAGCTTATCAAATTATTAATAATTTTTCAATAGAAAAAGTGCCTATACAGGCACTTTATTTAATTTTTATATTAATTATATTTTCAATTTTTTATATCAATATGATTATTATATTTTTTCATTATTTATTTAAATATTCTTCTAAAGATTTTGTTCTATATTGAAGTATAGGCATTTCACTTGTTGGTACAAATCCAGGTCTAGCATTTATTACATCTGGAAGTCTATTTACAACTGTAGCACAAGTAAGCTCTACTGTTGCTGGTCTTGTAATAACAACTGTTGTATCTGGTTCTCCATATATAGTCCATTCGTTTTTATCACATTCATCTGGTCCATATACTTTACCAATACATTCTGTTTCAAATACTATTCCTTCTTTTGTTTGTGAAGTAACTATTGCAGACATACCAGTAGCATCTCCTGCTTTTACAGTCATTCCTAAAGTAGATGACTCTAAATCTTCTGGATATGTAGTAGGAACTGTAACTTGTGTTTGATGTGTTATAGTAAGTCCCATTTTATCTGCTAACCAGCCGTTTACATTCCACATATAAGATGGTAAATATTCGCCTTTATTTATTACTTGTTGACGTTCTTCATCTGTAACTCTATCTACTGAAGCTACTTCTTTATCAAATTGTTCTAGAGTAAGTCCAGATCCATGTGCTTTTGCTAAGGCAATACCATAATCTTCAACATTATAACTTGAACTTCCTTTAATTTTAGTAATTTTATGTGTAGCTCCTCCAAGTACAGTTATTAAATTTCCCCAGAATATATCTTGATATCCTGCTCCTGTTAAAGTACATCCTGTTTCTTTAGCTAATTTATCTAGCTTCTCTGTTAATGTAGGATTTGAATTTTCAGGATAAAAAGCTTCTTCACATGTAGAAATTGCATTTATTCCTAATTTAGCACATACTTCAAAAGCATCATATACATCACTAAATAGGCTCATTGTAGTTATTATACAAATATCTGGTTTTGCTTCTTTTAATACTTCTTCTGCATTTTTAGCGTCTGATATTACTACTCCTTTTTCTTCTCCACCCATGATAGTACATATATCTTTTCCAAATTTCTTTTCGTCAATATCCAATGCGGCAACTATTTCTGCACCTTTTTCATATACATACCTCATTGTGTATACTGACATTTTTCCACATCCATATTGGGCAACTTTAATTTTACTCATAAATACCTCCTATGTAAGATATAAATTATCTTAACTATGTATAGTATATCACAAAAAAATATGTATTAATATATAATTTTATTATTTCACAATATTTTTACAAAAAGTATTGCTATATGCTTTTTATTATCTCTTGTACTTTATTTGGATTTTTACATACAATTACTTTTTGACTGTATGTTTTACATATTGTTTCAAATTCATCTTTATACTTTTTACTTCTACCTTCAAAAAGCAACCATTTTAAGTATGGATAATCTAATTTATTAGTTGAATTATTTGGATTTTTTCTACTTTCTTTGTTTTTTTTATATGCTAGCTTTAAGCAATCTTTTCTAGAAAAATCTAAAAATACAATTTTATCTGCTTGCTCTAATCTCTCTTTTTGATATAAATTAGAATAGTTTCCATCTATTACCCATGAATCATTTTCCATAAAATCTTTTATTAAATTCTTAGCATCTAAACTATCTCTAACATTCCTATTTTTAGTAAAATTCACTAAATCTAAGTGTAATACTGGTATTTGATACTTTTCTCCTAACTTTTTAGCCAGATCAGATTTACCAGCACCACTATATCCTATAATTGCAATCTTCATATTATTTATCTCCTATTATTTTAATATGTAAAAAAGGAGCTTGAAATATTTAAACTTCAGCTCCTTACATAATATTTTTTTCTATTAAAAGTAATCTGATACATAAGGAATTTCTTGTTCTATACTATCCTCAAGCATATCTACTGTTTTCTTTTTAGATTTAATTCTTCCTATTTTAAATAAATACTCTGGTCTTTTATATCCCATAAGCATTGTTGTCATTGTTTGAATATTTACTGTGTCTTCACATTTTTCAGAAATCTTTTCAACAGTACCATGACCATCTTTATCTATAGTAAGACAAAAGTTTCCTTGATTTTCTTCCATTATTGGATCAGATAAAAAGAATTTCCATTCTCTTTTTTCTAAATTGCTCTTTCTAAATGGATATCTAGCTACAAATTCCTTAAAATCTACTATTCTTGCCATATAATATGGTGATATTGTTTCTTTTATACTTGCATCTTCTAATAAGAAAGCTAGTGGCTCATCTGTATAAGTATCTCCTACAACTTTATCTATCATAGAAAAATGGGCAGATACAAAGTTCCATAATCCTGTACGAGCATCTTCTGTATTAAATATCATATCTTTAATGTGAAATACATCATCTGCTAACCAATATATAATGTATCCATCTGGTTCTTGATTTTCATTATAATAAATTGCTGCCATAATGTCATCTGAATCCCATAACCAGTACTCATTCCATGCAAGTTCATCTCTTAATATAGCTCCGTGTGTATGCATTGCAAATTTTTTATATGTTTCTTTTAATTCTTCACTATCATACTTAACACGTCTTACATCTCCTGCTACTTGTCTATTTTTTGGTAATTGGTAATCATCTATCTCATAAGAGATTTTATCTGATATAATTTCCCAACCTTTTCTTCTATAATATGGTATTGAATAAGGGAAAAGATAAGTTATATATTGTCCTTTATCTTTCATTTTCTTTAATGCTGTTTCTAAAAGTTTATGCATTAATCCTTGGTTTGAATACTCAGGATATGTTCCAACACCTGTTAATCCTCCCATATCGTATGTTTGGTTAAAAATTCTAACTTTCATAGGATAAACTGCTACTTGTGATACAAGGGTATCTTTATCAAACCACCCTATAACATCAGCTTTTTGCATAGTAGGAAATTTTGCTCTAATTATTTCTTTTTCTTCCCATCCTATAGAATTTAACTCTTGGTCTGTTACTTGAAATACATATCTCAAAAGCTCATTATATTGGTTCATATATTCGCTTCCAACAGACTTCATCTTTAGATTTTTTTTGTTCATTATTTAAAAAACTCCTTTTGTTTTTAGATAAGTAATACTTATCATCACAATTAATATTATACCATAATATTAAAAAAATCTCAAATCTGGCAAAAAAAGACCCGAACCATCAATGATTCGAGTTTCTTCTTTTATTTTATATGCATAATAGCAACTGCTATATTGAAAAATACTAATACTGAACAAGTATCTAACATAGTAGAAATTAATGGTGCTGCCATTATTGCTGGATCTAATTTTAATTTTTTACAAATTAATGGTAACATTGAACCTAAGCTTTTAGATATCATTATAGTTACTATTAAGGTTAGACCAACAACCAGTCCAAGTTGGAGATCCTTATATTGAATATATATTCTTATACAGTTTACTATTGCCATTATTATTCCAACAATAACTGCTACTCTTATTTCTTTCCACCAAACTTTTAAAAAATCTTTAGAATGTATCTCATCAACTGCAAGTCCACGAATTACTAATGTAGAAGATTGAGATCCACAATTTCCACCTGTACCCATTATCATTGGGATAAATGATACTAATATAGGTAAAGCTGCAAAAGCTTGTTCATAGTGTGTTATAACTGCTCCTGTAACTATAGATGAAAACATTAAGAATAATAACCATACTATTCTATTTTTAGCATGTACTATTACAGGTGTTTTATAATATCCATCTTCATTAGGAGTTATTGCAGCCATTTTTTCAAAGTCTTCTGATGCTTCTTCTTTCATAACATCTATGGCATCATCTACTGTAACAATACCAACTAATCTAAATTCTTTATCTACAACTGGTAAAGCTACATAGTCATATTTATCAAAAATCTTTGCAACATCTTCTTTATCATCTAAAGTGGTTACTGTAATGATGTTTTCATCCATTAATTCTTTAATTTTTTCTGTTCTGTCTGCAATTAATAAATCTTTGATATCTATAACACCTAATAATTTTCTGTTTTTATCTAATACGTAACAGTTATATACTGTTTCTTTTTTTAGTCCTATTTTTTTGATTTTTGCAAAAGCATCATCAACAGTCATATCCTCTTTTAAGTCTACAAATTCTGTTGTCATTATGCTTCCTGCACAATCATCTGGATAGTTTAGTATTTCATTTATTACTTTTCTATCCTTTTCGTTTACATTTTTTAAAATACGTTTAACAACATTAGATGGCATTTCTTCAATCATATCTACTGTATCATCCATAAACAAATTATCTACAACATATTTTAACTCTGCATCTGAAAATGAATTGATTAATTTTTCTTGTAAATCTGCATCTAATTCAGCAAATATTTCTGCTGCTTCTTCTTTGTTTAATAATCTAAATATGATTATCATATCTTTTTCATCTAAAGCCTCAAAAATACTCGGGAAATCAGCACCATTTATCCTTCCTAAGTATTCTTTTAACTTGTTAAATTGTTTTTGTTCTAATAATTCTAGAACTTCTTCTACTTCAAAATTTCTTTCTAACATAATACTGATCCCCCCGCTTTCTATAAATTAATTTTAATATAAAAAAAAGACTATCTTTTTAATAGTCTTATTACTTAAATAGTTACGTTTAACTACATTTATAATTATACCATATTTCTACATTATTTGCAACCTAAATATTGCAAATAATTTGCATATTAAAAAATATAAAAAGTAGCACTATTTGTGCTACTTTTAGATTACTTTTCAAATTTTTCTAATACATCAATTGCCATTTGTTTTTTCTCTGGGAATGTATCAAAATCTTCGCTTAATATTTCTTCTTTGCTAAACCATCTTGTTCCTAAGACTTCATCTTCTTTTTCTTTTAACTTAGATGTTTCTTTATCTATTGCAATATAGAATATATCCATATGAATATGGTTTTCTTTTACTTTATTTTTTTGTAAAGAAAAAGGTACTATAAAATCTTCTTCTCTTGGATATCTATTTCCTACCAATTCAACGTCTAAGTTTGTTTCTTCTTTTACTTCTCTTAATACAGCATGTTCTGGGTCTTCATTTGCTTCTATATGACCACCAACAAATAACCATTTATTTAATTTTTTGTGATGTATGAATAATATCTTATCTTTTTTCTTATTTACTATACATGCTGTAGCACAAAAATGACATTCAAATTCAGGCACAGCTTTTTTATTATTAAAGCTATAAATTTCAAGACATTCTTTTACTTCATCTGTTATTTTACTGTTCTCTCTTGCACTTTGTAAAGACTCCCATTTATATGCATCATGCTCTGTTAGTTTTATTTGTCCACCTTTTTCTACAGTTATTGCAAAATTATATTGTCTAGCTTTTTTCCCGCTTCCTGATATATAATCAAAAGAATTAATGAAACATACTACTTCTTTTAGATCTAGATTTGTTTCTTCTTTTACTTCACGAACTAATGCATCGTATATGTTTTCTCCTTTTTCCATATTTCCACTTGGAAGTTCATCAATTCCTCCCATAAAATCGTCAACTTTTCTGCTCATAATTAATACTTCATTTTTTTCATTAAGTATTATAGCACCAACGACATTTTTTTCTACTCCATCTTCTTTTCCTCTTTCCACTAAGTAATCATAAAACTTCATAATTATACCTCCTTGTTTTTATAATAGTTGGAAACTTTTTTTAATATATCACAGTATTTTATTACAATTTCTTCATCTTCTTTATTATACCATACAGGTATTTTAAATGAATTTTCATAAAATTTATCTGCTTGTTCAAATTTTTCATTTTCATCTAATATTTTATCATAAGAACTAAAGAAATATCCAGGATTTTTAAATAGTTCTAATCTATTTAGTGGACAAGTTGAACCAGGTTTATCAAATTCTACTCCACCTTCTTCATTTAATGCTTTAATAAACTTTTCAATTGGAACATTATTAAACTTACTAGGATCATATTTTATTATTAATGCATAATAACTACATTTACTTCCGTCATATGGAACATTTAGACTTAATCCATCAATTTGGTCTATTGTATTTCTTACTATTTCAACCATATCATGTTTAGTTTTGTTAATCTCATCTAGATGTTTAAATTGCTCATAAGCAATTCTTATTGCTAATGGATGTGCTCTTAGTTTTAGTCCTTTTCCTGTAACTGCATATTTATAATCTGTACTATTAGGATTTATTTCTTGTTTACAACGCTTATTATAATGTCCTAACAATATACAATTTTTATATATGTATTTATTATTAGTTATAACAATTCCGCCTTCTCCACCAGTAATTATTTTATTTCCTTGTAGACTAAAAGCTGCTGCATCAGACCACTCACCAAGTTTTTTCCCCTTATATTTGCCACCATGAGCATGTGAGCAATCTTCTAGTAAGTAAATTCCATATTTATCTGCAATTTTTCTTAATTCATCCATTTTACATGGATATCCCCACATATGTGTAACCATTATAGCTTTTGTATTACTATTTATTTTTTCTTCTACTTTTTTATAGTCCATATTTCCTGTTTCATCACAGTCTACAAATACAGGCTTTGCCCCAGTTTGAAATATTGGTGTTACTGTTGCAAAGAAAGTATATATTGGGCATATTACTTCATCATCTTTTTTTAGTCCTATTGCATCATATAATGAATGTAGGGCGCTAGTTCCAGAAGAAGTTACTAGTCCATATTTTTTATTATGATACTTTGCAAACTCATCTTCAAATTTCTTAAAAATATTACTATTATCATAAATAGAAATTGTATCATGTAATTGATCAATAACTGCTTCTTCTATTTCTTTAGTTATTTTAGGATGCACAAATTTTCCTTTTTCTTTACTCATGATAGGAGTGCCTCCATCTATAGCTAATTTATTAGTTGTATTCATTGGACAACACTTTCCAAGTAATTTGTTGGCTTCATTAATTTTTTGTTCTAATCCTTTATCATCACGATTTTTTACTTCTTCTTTTATACTAACTTCTTGTTTTAAATATCTACATAATTTAATAACACCATCTGGTGATACAAATAAATCATTAAATGAATTGCAATAACTATTAGGATTATATCTATCGTTTGCAGCTGCGCAAAAAATCTTGGATAAGATTATTTTTGTTGTTCCGTCAAATAATACGATTTTATGTGTATATTCTTCTAAAACTTTAAAATTTAATTTTATTAGCTCTTTTTTTATTTCATAAATTGGAACAATTTGTTCTTTTTTATCTGTAAATAATTCTATTATTTTTATACTTGCATTTACTTTTTTGGCTAAAGATATTATCTTTTTCATATTTTCTATATCATCGTTTTGTCCTCTAACAATAGTCATATTTATTCTAATATCTATCTTTTTATTTAAGTTTCTTAATTGAGATAAGTTATGTATTACTTTAGATAACTTATTTTTTCTTTGAATAATGCTATCATATGTATCTTCATTCATGCTATGAATTGAAACATTTAATCTGTCTATCTCATTAAAACATGACATATTTCTATCTATTAGCTCACCATTACTTACGATAGTTGTTTTTACATCTAATTTTTTTATTTTTTGTACTATATCTAAGATATCATTTCTAACTAATGGCTCTCCTCCAGTAATTGTAACTGTATTCCATCCATATTTTCTTTTGCAAAAATCTACAAGATATTCATAGTCATCACTATTAAATTCTTCTTTTGCATTTTTTTCTACACCTTCACCATGACAAAAATAACAGTCATAGTTACATTTTCTAGTAATTATAAGTCTTAATTCCTTGTCCACAAAGCATCTCTCCTTTGCGACGAATTATATACCAGTTTTTTACTTTTGTCTACCAAATATTGCAAATTAGTTGCGTTTTTTATGCAATTTGTTTGCGTTTTGCGTTTTTATGTAAAATGCTGTACAATTCAGTATTTTCAAGTATTACATAACTTATATACATAAAAAATAGAGACTAAAAAGTCTCTATTTTTTTACTTTAATCTTTCTTCTATTAATTTTGCAAGTTCATGTGCTCTTTGATCTAATATTTCTTGGTTTTCTCCTTCAATCATAACACGTACTAAAGGTTCTGTTCCTGATGGTCTAATTAAGACTCTACCGTTTCCAGAAAACTCTTCTTCAATTTTTTCAATTGCAGCTTTAATTACTTCATCTTCTTTATATGCATATTTTTTATCTGATGGTACTTTTGCATTAACTAATACTTGTGGATATATTGTTATTTTTGATGCAAGTTCACTTGCTCTCTTTTTAGATTTTAACAATATTTCTATTAGCATTAAAGATGTTAATATTCCATCTCCTGTTGGATTATAATCTAAGAATATAATATGTCCAGATTGTTCTCCACCTAAATTATATCCATTTTCAAGCATATTTTCTAATACATATCTATCTCCAACATTTGTTTGAATAAATTGCATATCATTGTCTTTACAGTATTTTTTAAGTCCTAAGTTACTCATTACTGTTGCAACTAGAGTATTATTTTTTAGTTTTCCTTCTTTTTTCAAGTAATCTGATACAATAGCTAGTATTATATCTCCATCCATAATATTACCTTTTTCATCTACACAAAGGCATCTATCTCCATCACCATCATATGCAACACCTAGGCTATATCCTTCTTCTACAACTTTTTTAGCTAAGTTTTCAATATGTGTTGAGCCACAATTTTGGTTTATGTTTATTCCATCTGGTGTATTATTTATTACATCATATTTTATTCCTAAAGCTTTAAATACTTTTGGTGCAACTGCACTTGTTGCTCCATTTGCAGTATCTACTAAAACTTTGAAATTATCATCTAAAACATCTAATAATTTATCTTCAAATATCTTTCTAAAGAAGAATACATATTCTTCTAATAAATCTTCTCTATTTTCACTAACACCTATTTTATCATTAATAGCTGTTAATTCTTCTATTTTTCCAGAATCCATTATCTCTTCTATTTCTTCTTCTAGACTATCTGGTATTTTCATTCCTTTATTACTAAAATATTTAACACCATTAAATTCGTAAGTGTTGTGAGAAGCTGAAATTACAACTGATGCATCAGCTTTAAATTTACGAGTCAAATATGCTACAGCAGGTGTTGGCATAACACCTAAAGTTTTTACATTTGCCCCATAACTTAAAAATCCTGCAATCATAGCACTTTCAATTAATGTACCTGATATTCTAGTATCTCTTCCTATAAAAATAGTTGGTGTATGCTCTGTATGTTTAGAAAGTACATACGCACCAGCCTTTGCTACTTTATATACAAGCTCAGGTGTAAGCTCTGTATTTGCTATTCTTCTTATTCCATCTGTTCCAAAATATTTTCTCAAAATAACTACCTCCTATGTTTAATTATATTCTTATTCTATATTCATTATTTCTTTTGCTCTTTTTACATCAGCTTCATTTGCTACTCTATAATTTTCTAAAGGATATTTTAAATTTAGTTTTTCCCATTTAAATTTTCCTAAATTATGATATTTTAATATTTCAATTTTTTCAACGCCGTTTAATGATTTTATAAACTTAGACAACTCTTTTAAATCTTTTTCATCGTCTGTATACGCCGGAACAAGAACTTGTCTTATCCACATTTTTTTATTATTATCACTTAAATATCTAGCAAATTCTAATTCTTTTTTATTAGATACGCCTGTTAAGTCTTTACATACTTCATCATTAATACATTTTATATCTAGTAAAAATAAATCTGTAAGATCAATAAGTTTTTTCATTTGATCATTAATAACAACACTACCTGATGTATCAATACAAGTATGTATTCCTTCTTTTTTTAATTTTTCAAATAACTCTATTAAAAATGGAGCTTGTAATAATGGTTCACCACCACTTATAGTTACACCACCATTTGGAGTTATATAATTTTTATATCTTAATATTTTCTCAACAATTTCGTCACTTTCGTATTCTTTTCCTGCATTTAAATTCCAAGTATCTCTATTTTGACAATATTTACATTGCAAACAACATCCTTGCATAAATACAACAAATCTTACTCCTGGACCATCTACTGCTCCTAAAGACTCAAATGAATGAATTCTCCCCTTCATATTTCCTCCTATTATATAAATATGACACTAGTTTTGAAGCTCTAGTGTCATATTTAATTAATTATTTATATATTTTAAAACTTCTCTTGTATTGTTCTATTTATAACGTCTAATTGTTGTTCTCTTGTTAATTTTACAAAGTTTACAGCATATCCAGAAACACGAATTGTTAATTGTGGATATTTTTCTGGATGATCCATTGCATCTATTAAAAGTGCTCTATCAAATACATTTACATTTAAATGATGTCCTGTTTGTTTGAAGTATCCTGTAAGTAAAGTTACTAGGTTTTTAACTTGTGTATCAGTATCATTTCCTAATGTAGATGGTGTAATAGCAAATGTATATGAAATACCATCTTCTGAATATTCATATGGAAGTTTTGCTACAGAGTTAAGTGCTGCAACAGCCCCATTTACATCTCTACCATGTAGTGGGTTTGCTCCAGGCCCAAATGGTTCTCCTGCTCTTCTACCGTCTGGAGTATTACCAGTAGCTTTACCATATACTACATTAGATGTTATAGTAAGTACTGAAAGAGTATGTTTAGAACCTCTGTATGTAACATGTCTTTCTAGTTTTCTTAAGAATGTTTTTACAAGATTTACTGCAATATCATCTACTCTATCATCATCATTTCCATATTTTGGAAAATCTCCTTCTATTTCATAATCTACTGCAAGTCCTGTTTCATCTCTTATAACTTTTACTTTTGCATATTTAATAGCAGAAAGTGAATCTGCAACAACAGATAGACCAGCTATTCCACATGCCATTGTTCTTAATATATTTCTATCATGTAAAGCCATTTCTAAAGCTTCATATGAATATTTATCATGCATGTAATGGATTGCATTTAATGCTTTAATGTATATCTTAGCTACATAGTCCATCATTTGGTCAAATTTTTCCATAACTTCATCATAGTCTAAGTATTCAGAAGTTATTGGTGCAAATTTTGGAGTAACTTGTTTTCCTGTTTTTTCATCTCTACCACCATTTATTGCATATAATAGTGTTTTTGCAAGGTTAGCTCTTGCTCCAAAGAATTGCATTTGTTTTCCTATTTGCATTGCAGATACACAACAAGCAATACCATAATCATCACCTAAAGTGATTCTCATTAAATCATCATTTTCATATTGTATTGAAGAAGTTTTTATTGAAATTTTAGCAGCAAAATTTTTAAATCCTTCTGGTAAATTTTCAGACCAAAGTACTGTTAGGTTTGGCTCTGGAGCTGGTCCTAAGTTAACTAAAGTGTGTAGTACTCTAAATGAGTTTTTAGTAACTAATGTTCTTCCATCTATTCCCATACCACCAATACTTTCAGTTACCCAAACTGGATCTCCACTAAATAGTTCATTGTACTCTGGTGTACGTAAGAATCTTATCATTCTTAATTTCATTACGAAGTGATCCATTAATTCTTGTGCTTCTTTTTCTGTTAATGTTCCATTTTCTAGATCTCTTTGAATGTAGATATCTAAGAAAGTAGATGTTCTACCTATACTCATTGCAGCACCATTTTGGTCTTTAGTTGCAGCTAGATATGCAAAGTATAACCATTGAATAGCCTCTTTAGCATTTGCAGCTGGAACAGATATATCATAACCATATCTTAAAGCCATAGCTTTTAAATCATTTAATGCTTTAATTTGTTCGCTTATTTCTTCTCTTTCTCTTATAATATCTTCAGTAAATTCATCTGTATTTAATACATCTAAATCTATTTTTTTAGCTTCTATTAAAGCGTCAACACCATAAAGTGCAACTCTTCTGTAGTCACCAATTATTCTTCCACGTCCATAACCATCTGGTAATCCAGTAATTAAGTGTGAACTTCTTGCTGCTCTTATATCTGGAGTATATACACTAAATACACCATCATTATGTGTTTTTCTCAAATTATTGTATATGTAATCTGTTTCTTTATCTACTTCATATCCATAAGCAACACAAGATTTTTCAACAATTTTTATACCACCATTAGGCATAATAGCTCTTTTTAATGGTGCATCTGTTTGTAATCCTACTATTTGCTCTAGATCTTTATCTATATAACCTGCATCGTATGCATTTACAGCTGATGGAGTTTTTGTATCAACGTCTAGTACTCCTTTTTTTCTTTCTTCCTCATAAAGTTTTAGTACTTCATTCCATAGTTTTTCTGTTCTTTCAGTTGTTCCTTCTAAGAAAGATTCATCTCCTTCATAAGGTGTGTAGTTTCTTTGAATAAATCCTCTTACATCAATTTCTTTTGTCCATTCACCGGATTTATCAAATCCTGACCATTGTTTAAATTCCATAAAAAAACCTCCTCATAAATTTAACAATTTTATATATGTTTATCCATACATTATAATAACATACCCCCATATTTTTTTCAACAAAATCTTTGTGATAATTTTGAAAAACGTCAAATAAATCTCATATATATTTTTTATACTTTTTCAAGATTATATGCAAAAAAAAGAAGACAAGTTTTATCCCTTATCTTCTTTATGTTAATTTTAATATCACTTAAGTTACTAAAGTATTCCTATAAATAGTAATTAACTGCTTTAAAAATAGCAACTCCTACTCCAAATAATATCCATAAACCTGTCATAGAAAGCCCACAAATTCCTGTTATCATACCAGCTGTTGCTGTTTTACTTCCATATATTTTACGACCTTTGTTTCCAAACACTATAGCAATTATTGAGGTAGGAACTGAAGCTACCCAATATAGTGCAAATATAACTGATATTATTCCTAATGTTAAAGATACAACTCCATAAGGAGATCTTTTAATTAATTGTTTATTCATTTCTACCTCCCTAATATAACCAACGTTGGTTTAATGTTTGCATTATAGCTATACTATATACTAATCCACATACAAAAATTCCTATAATTGCAATACTTGTTGTTGCTTTAGATAAGCTAGAACCTGTTGCTCTAATTCTTTTAAGTGAAAACACTAGTGAAGTTATAGAAAGAGTTAATGAAATGTACCATATCATTGAAGTAAGTATTGATAATATTGCCATTATTAATAATACTATTGGATAATATTTTTTGATTTTTTCCTTATCTATTATTTCACTAATTTTATATGGCCTTTTCTCTTTAGACATTTTTATTAATTTTGCAATTAATAGTACTGCTCCCATTACACAAATACAAAATATAAATGTTAAAAAAGACTGTGTTAATATAGACGCAGAAACTGCAATTACAAATAACATAAAGTATGAAATTTTTGTTTTATCCATATTTTCTACCTCCTATATTCCCATAGTAGATATCTCTTTTAATGTTTGTAAATCATTTACTTTTAACACATGTTGAGATATTGTAATTAAACTATCTTTTATATAAAGTCCTCTTAATACTTGGCTACCATAACTCTTTGTATTTTTATTAGCACTACTATGTTCTATTACACCTTTTAAACTTATTCCGTTTTCTGTATCTATGTTATATATTAAATATCCTTCTGATATATAATCTGAACTAGAACCACTGTTATATTTATCTACTAGTTTTTCTACATCTGTTGTTGATACAGTTTGTTCAGTAATTGGAGATGAATATGAATTTACAGGTATTGCAATTATTCCTTTTTCTTTTGAAAATAGTAATGCTTTATGATTTGTTAAAATTGGAGATTTTGTATTTTTGTCTCCTATTGTAACATCTGATAATTGTTTTGGGTTATTTACATCTGTTACATCAAAAATAGCCATTTTTAATCCAGTAACATATGTATTTGAGCCTCTAATTTCTCCTTGAGGATCTCTTACTACTACTTCTTCTGTTTGTACACCAATTCCTATTAAATGATTTTCATCATATGGATTAATATATGTACTATATCCTGGCATTTTTAACTCACCAAGTAATTTTGGATTTTTAGGATTTGATAAATCAAAAGTAAATAAAGGATCTGTATATTTAAATGTTACAAGATATGCTCTATCTCCTACAAATCTTGATGAGTACATACTTTCTCCTTCTCCTACTACTTCTGATACACCAATTTGCTTCATCTTTTTATTTAAAACAACAATTCTAGATTTTTCATCATCTTCAAGTGCTACTCTTAAATTTGAATTATATTCATCAAAAGAAAATTGATTTATAGCACTTCCATCAAGATTTGCTTTTCCTACATATGAAACACTACCATCTTCATTAATGCCTAATTTAACAATTGTAGTTTCTTTATCATAATTTTCATCGTCCATCATGCTAAAGATTCCTTTAAATCCAAATAATTTTAAAACACTGTTTTCATTTTCTTTGTAATTCCAGTTTGCTATATATAAATTATTTTCAGACATATAAATATAATCTACATCCATTAAATATGCTTGAACATCAAATGTACTATTACTTATATCATCTAAATTAACATTTGATATAACTGTTTCATAATCACTTGATTTATCTTTAAAATAATACATTTTCTTTAAATTAATATCTTTACTAGATCCATCTTCTTTGTAGTCTATTTCAATTTTTTGGTCACTATTTTTTGATAGTCTTCCACTTGAAACAATGTATAATTTACCATTTAAAATTCTTGATGTCTTGTAGCTTTTACTTATTTCATAGCTCTTTACTTTTTCAATTTTATTTTTATCTTCAACATTATAAATTTCCACGTCTGTACTATTTTTACGTGAACTGTCTCTACCTATAACTATAAGATATTTATCATAAAGTAATAAATCTACTGGTATTCCACTAGTAGGTTTTAGTCTACTAGCAATTCTAGTGTTTTCTACATCTCTTACATCTGCAATTATAACAGTATCTTCAGATATAGAATATGTATACTCTCCATCTGTTTTTATTACATCAGCTTCATCTACATTTTCAACTTGTACATTTGTTTTAGAATAATCTGATGAGCTTTCACTTGAGCTACTTGAATTTCCAGAAGAGCCCACAGAACTTATTGAACCACTTGGCTGCCAATATTCAACGCCATCTAATGTAAAAGTACCTGAACTAGTATAATCTTTACGTCCAATATAGCTTACATTTGAAAAAGCACTATAAGGAAAGTTTAAAACATATCCTATCATTCCTAATGCAAAATCTTTGTTTTCATCAGCATTATATATAGCTTCTAATTTAAGGTTACTTTTTACACTTTTTGGTTTAGTTCCCCTAACATTTGAGATAGCTATACTTGTTAATAAAATAATAATTGCTAAAATAACAACAAGTATTATTTCAGTAATTTTCGATTTAAATAATTTCATATATAACCTCCATATATATAAAATTATATACTATTCTTTTTAAAATTTTCAATAGAAATATATCAAAAAAGTAGATATAATAACTTGAATTTTCTTCATGCTATTATATCTACTTTTGCATCTGATATCTATATTAGTTTTATTCCAATAAATCCTAATATATATCCTACTAGTAATAATACTGCTACTGAAATTATAGTGTTCTTTTTTGATTCTGTTGCTACATATAATATTTCCTCTATTTTTTTCATTTTTTACTTCATCCTTTCTTCTTTATTTACTGCATAATTAGTATAGCACAGTTTACGTAACTTTGCAGTGTTTTTCACATAGCTTTCACTTTTATTATGTAAATTTCACAATACTATTGCATTACTGTAAGAATAATTGTATAATATATGTATGCAAAAATGTATTGGAAAGGAGTATAATTATGCGAATTGAACCAATAGTACAACCAGTTGAAAGAATATATCCACTTAAAGATGCTACAAAAAAGCAACATACATCAGACGAAAATTCAAAAAATCCCAACCAAAAAGAACAAGAAAAAAAGCAACCAGAACCAAAGGGTAAGGTATTGACTAAAAAGTTTGATGTCTATATCTAGGACGAACTATTTCTTTCAAGAAAAAGGGCACGCTTTAAAAAGCGTGCTCTTTGTTTTATTTATTCTTTTGGTTTATCTAGTGCTTTAAAAAAATCTCTTTTATTAAATGATGATGTCATGAATCTCCATGCTGCTTTTCTATTAGTTAACCAATCAAATTTAACATTATTTTTGTTATTTGCTAAAATTCCTTTTACCATAAATTTAGCTATAACATCTGGATAATCTCCTAAAATATTATATACTTTTTTAGTTTTCTCAGACAATACAATTTTTTCTTTATCTCCAACTGCATTTACTAAGAAATCTGTTATCATTATTCCTGGTGCTAATTTTCCAACTAAAACACCTGTGTTCCTTGTTTCATTTTCTTTAGCTAATGCCTCCGTAAAATATGTTATTGCTCTTTTACTTGTGCCATATATTGAAAGTCCAAGCATAGTAGCATCATTACTTCCATATCCTTCTATATTATATATTGCACCACTTTTTTGTTTTTCCATTTCTTGCATTATTAATCTTGAACATAATATAGTTCCTTTTAAGTCTACATCAATAACAAAATTTATTTCATCTTCTGTTAACTCCCAAATTGCTTTTTCTGGTTGATTAACACCAGCATTATTTATCCAAATATCTATTTTTTCAAATTTTTCTTTAGAAAATTCAATAAGCTTTTCTATATCACTTGAAGAGGTAACATTACATATACAAGCTTCTACTTTGGCTTGTGTATCAATCTCAGATAATTCTTTTTTAGCTTTTTGTAAATTTTCTTCATTTACATCACTTATTACAACATTAACATTATTTCTTAGAAATTCTTTAGCTAGTTCATATCCAAATCCCCTAGCACTTCCTGTAATTACTACCGTTTTCATATATTTACTTTTTCTCCTCTCTTATTATCTTTATTGCCTCTGGTAAGCACTCTATTGTGTCAGATGCTTTCATACAAATATCTGTATATTTTTCCTGTGCTATTTGTCCTGCTATACCTGTAAGCATTGCAGCTGCTGCAACATTAAAAGCATTAGCCTCATTATATCCTAATATACCAGCTATTACTCCAGATAAAACATCTCCACTTCCAGCAGTTGCCATACCAGGGCATCCACTTTCTACAATATAACATTTATCTCCATCTGTAACTATTGTTATTTCTCCTTTTAGTAATAATATAACATGATATTTTTTAGCAAAATCCATGGCTATTTTTTCTCTATTTTCTTTTATTTTTTCAATACTAATTCCTGTTAATCTTTCAAATTCTTTTAAGTGTGGAGTTAGTACTACTTTACATTTTGAATTTAATAAAATATCTTTTTCCATTAAAGCTAATGTGTTTAATCCATCAGCATCAATTAGTAACGATTTATCATAATTTAATATTATATAGTTTAAAATTTTCTCATATTCTTTGTCTTTATTCCATCCCATTCCAACAGCTAATGAATTTAAATCTTTTATACTATCTTTTATTTTATCATCAAAAATCATATGCATATTCTCATTAGAATTTACTGGAAAAATAGTAGCTTCTAAAATTTCTGGAGAAAGTAAAAATGCAAGTTTTTCTGAAACTATAGCTCTTAAAATGCCACAGCCACTTCTTATTGCAGCATTACTCATACTTGCAAGTTTAACTGCACCTAAATACTCTATACTTCCGCCCATTATTCCTACTTTTCCAAACATTCCTTTATGTGAATCTTTATCCCTAAATTTAAATATTGGTTTAATATCTGATATTTCTAACTTAAATATATTATTTCTTATCTCTTTCATACTCCCTCCTAATAGCATTATATACTATTTAAGAGAAATAAAAAAGGCAAAGTTTTTACTTTGCCAATTTTTTATTATTATTTTTTCTAATCTTATCATCTAAAAAATATCCTATTGCAAATCCTATAATCATAGAAAAATACGTGATATATAAAACATTAAAATTTAATTTTTTTGCAATTATTCCTCCAATAAACATCGCTATAATTGAACATATTATACTCATAATAATCACTCTCCATTTCTAGTTATTATCCTAAAGCTACATCGAGTATCATCATAATAACAAATCCTATAGCTACACCTATAGTTCCAATATTTGAATGTTCACCTGATTGTGACTCTGGAATAAGCTCCTCTACAACAACATATATCATAGCTCCTGCTGCAAAAGACAATATATATGGTAATATTGGTGTTACTATACTTGTAAGTAGTATTGTAATAATTGCACCAATAGGCTCTACAATACCAGATAAAGTACCATATAAGAAAGCCTTAGATTTATTCATCCCTTCTGCTTTTAACGGCATAGAAATTATTGCTCCTTCAGGAAAATTCTGAATAGCTATTCCTATAGCTAGAGCAAAAGCACTTGCAAATGTTATTGTACTATTACCTGAAAGTGCACCAGCAAACACTACACCTACTGCCATTCCTTCAGGTATATTATGAATTGTAACAGCAAGTACTAACATTGTAGTATTTTTTAGTTTTGCTTTTATTCCTTCTGGTTTTTTACTATCTAGATGTAAATGTGGAACAATGCTATCAAGAATTAATAGGAAAACTATACCTAGCATAAACCCAATAGCTGCCGGTACCCAAGGTATCACATTTTGTTCTTTTGCCATATCAATAGAAGGAATTATTAACGACCATACAGAGGCTGCTATCATAACGCCAGAAGCAAATCCTAGAAGTATTTTTTGAACTTTATCGTTCATTTTATCCTTCATAAAAAATACCATTGCAGCACCTAAAGTTGTTCCTAAAAATGGAATTAACAAACCTATAAAAGTATTCATATCGACACTCCCCCTTATTTTTCTTTATTCATTTCCTTTTAAACTAGAAACCATATCTATTTTATTTATTTTTTTAGATAATACTCTATTTACAAAATATGTTACAAGAATTGCTCCTACTGCTGCATAAACATATGATACTAATTTTACTGTTATTGGCATATCATAATTTTCAGATAAAGCTTTAGTAAATATAATTTTTATCATATAATATCCTGCTGGAAGTCCTATTATAGTACCTACAATTGCAAGCCATACATTTTGAATTGTAAATATCTTCTTTATTTGTTTAGACTTAAATCCAAGTACTTTCAAAGTAGCAAATTGGTATTGTTTTTCTGTTAATGATAATATTCCTAAATTGTATATTATAACAAATCCAAGGATTGCTGCAAATGCAATAAATATTAAAATCATCATTTGCATTGTTTTTAACATACTCTCCATACCACTTCTTATTGAGTCTACATTTTGTATACTAGTTACTCCATCTATTTTTTCTACACCATTTAAATCACAATCTGTATAAACCGAATCTGGTTTATACTCTAAGTCTAATGATTCAAAATAGTTTTTAGATGCTGTTATACTTTGAGATTGTGGATCTCTATTTAGTCCTACTATTTCTGAAGTATACCACTTATCACTTCCGAAAATATGCCACTCTATTTTATCTCCTACACTAACACCTAAAGTTTTTGCAAGTTTTTCTGTGATATATATTCCATTATCTTTTAATTTTATATAATTAAATTTATGATCACATACTCTTACCTTATCATTTGAATCATTTATAGTTATAGTATTTGTTTTTTTAACATCTCCATTTTTTATCTCTATTCCAAGAGTTTCAGTTGTATTTTCTCCATATTTTTGAATAATACTATCTAATTCATCTTGTGTATAATTAGAATTTAAAGACAATTTATAATTAAAATTACTCAAATCACTAAATTGCCAATTTAAATATTTGTTCATTGTATCAAGCATACCAGTTGCACATACAAGTAGCATTGTACATCCAACAACACCTACAATAGCCATTAAGCTTCTACCTTTATTTCTAAATATATCTCTTATATTCCATTTAGTTGAAATACTTGCTTTTTTAAGCAACCAAAAATCTGTTATATTTAGTTTTGAATTTTTTACTTTTGGCATTTGTACTCTTAAAGCTTCTGATGCACTCTCATTTAAAATGCTTCTACATGTAATATATGTTACTAAAGTTATTGCAAATACAACTGCTAATGCTAAGTAAAATACTACTGGTTTTATTACAAATGTCATATTCGGAACTTCAAAATATGATTTTTCCATATTTATGAAAAATACTCCTAGTGTATATCCTCCAACCACTATTCCTAGTACTGCTGCTATAAGGCTTATAAACAAGCCATAACAAACATAATGACGTGTTATTCTACTTCTTTTAAATCCTAAAGCTTTTAATGTTCCTATTTGAGATCTTTGTTTTTGAATAAATCTATGCATTGTTGTTATTACAGATAATATTGCTATAAATAAGAAAAGTCCTGTAAATATTGGGGCATATGTTTGCCCCTCTTCTACTTCACTTTTAAATCCTGCATAAGATGAGCATGCATCTCTATCTGTAACTGCAATAGCAGATTCAACATTATTTTCAATATCTGCTTTTGTTTCATTAATTTTTGATGTATCTTTTACATCTACCATAATATATGGGAAAATATAATATTCAGATGCATCAAAATCTTTAAAATACATATCAAAAACATCTTTTGATGATATATTTGCCTCTTTCATTATGTTATCTATTATATATTCTTCCGGAAAACTATTTATACTAGTATAAGCATATCCAAAAGTCTTATGGTTTGGAAATATTTCTGTATCATCTCTAGTTGCATAAACATGATCAGGTGTATTAATTAAGCCTAATATTGTTTTTTCTATTTCATATCCTTCATACTTTAAAGTGATTTTTTGTCCTACTTTATATCCTTGATTTTCTGCTACATATGAATCAATCCATATACCATCTTTTTGATTGTCATAAGCTTCTCCATCAACAACATAAAATTTAGATATATTATTTGACTCAATAAAATTAAGTTCTATATCTACATCGCTATCTTTTACTTTAGTTAAAACAGTAAGTTTTCTTTCTGCATCATTTACATTTTCTAAAGATTTTACTTTTTCTAAATCATCTTGTGTAAAGTTCTCACCTGTCATCCATAAATCTTGAAGGTTATTGTTTTCATAAAATTCATTTGAATATTTATCCATACCATCCATGTATGCATGTATTCCAGAAAACACTAAAACACCAATAAATACCATCAAAAATACAGTTAAGAACTGAGATTTATTATACCAAACTTCTCTATATAATTTTTTTGATAGTATTTTCATTACCATTTCACCTCATCAATCTTACTAGGATTTTCATTTTTTACTACTGACTCTATTTTTCCATTTTTTACTCTAATAACAGTATCTGCTATTTGTGCAAACAAGCTATTATGTGTAACAATAATTACTGTGTTCTTTCCGTTATTTGCATCACATTGCTTTTTTAATAGTTTTAATACTTCTACACCAGTCTTAGAATCTAGTGCTCCTGTTGGTTCATCACATAATAACAATTTTGGATTTTTAGCTATTGCTCTTGCTATAGATACACGCTGTTGTTCTCCTCCAGATAATTGATTAGGAAACTTATTAATATGTTTTTCTAATCCTACTGCTTTTAAAGCTACTTTAGAATCAATTCCATTTACTGCAATATCTTTTACAAGGTCTACATTTTCAAGTACAGTAAGTGTTGGTAAAATATTATAAAATTGAAAAATAAATCCAACAGTATCTGCTCTATACTCTGTTAATTCATTTTCGTTATAATTTGAAATATCTTTACCATCAATTTTTATAGTACCACTTGTTGGACTATCCATTCCACCTATCAAGTTTAAAAGTGTAGATTTTCCAGCTCCACTTGGTCCTAAAACAACTACAAAGTCTCCTTCTTTAATACTTAGATTAATACCATCTAAGGCTTTAAATTCCTTTTCTCCTACATTATATTTTTTTGTTACATTTTTTAATTCTATTATATTTTCCATATTCTTCCTTTCATATATGAATTTAATTTCACATTTCTACAATTATTATATTTACAATATATACAAAAGTCAAGCGAAATATGAAATAATTTTCATATTGTTGACTTTTTGTAATATGTGAGTTATACTTAATATTACACGAAAGGAAAGATAATATGGGAAATTCTCAAATAAGAGAGCCAATACAAAAGCGCTCTATAGAAAAAAAAGAAAAAATAATTGAATGTGGATTTGAATTAATCTGTAAAGAAGGTTATCATAATATAAATACAGCTGAAATTGCTAAAGCTGCTGGTGTGTCAACAGGAATTATTTACCAGTATTTTAAAGATAAGCATGATATTTTAATAGAAGGAATTAAAAAATATTCAGACTCAATATTTTATCCTATGCTAAAAATAACAGACTCTCCTTTTAAAAAAGAAGATTTAAAAAATGTGTTACGCCAGATGATTTCTAAATTTGTTGAAAATCATAAGCTTTCTCAAGTTGCTCATGAAGAAATTACGGCAATGGCACATTCAGATGCTCAAATAGCTAAAATATTTTATGAATCAGAAATAAATATGACAGATAAGATATCTGATTTATTAATACAAAATGGATTTTCTAACGAAAATATTCATGAAAAGGTTCATACTATTATTCATTTAATTGATGATTTATGTCATGAAATTGTTTATCATAAACATGGACAATTAGACTACACTACTATGATTGATATAACTATTGATGCATGTTGCTATATACTAAATAATTAAATTATAATAGAAATAAAAACAAAATAAAATAAAACAAAACAAAATAAAATAAATAATAATAATTAAATAAAAAAGATGAAAAAAGGCAGGAAACATTTAAAGTTCCTGCTTTTTAAACTATTAAGGAGATATGCCTTAACATATCTCCTCTTTATATATTTTAGTCTTCAATTTGTATATATTTCTTTTCTGGTAGTTCTTTCTTTTCTTCTTTCTTTGGTATTTCTAGTTTTAAAGTACCATTTTTAAATGTAGCTTTTATATCTTCATCATTTACTTCTTCTCCAACATAAAAGCTTCTAGAACAAGAACCTACATATCTTTCTTTTCTTACAAATTTTCCTTCTTCTTTTTCTTCTTTATTTGTATTTGTTGATGCATGTACTGTCAAATATCCATCTTCAACTTCAATCTTTATGTTTTCCTTCTCATATCCAGGTAAATCAATATCTATTACATATTTATCTTTCTTTTCCTTAATATCAGTTTTCATAACTCTACTTTCTCTCTCATCAAAGAATGGATCTCTAAACATATCCTCAATTAAATCAAAATCATGTCTTCTTGGTATCATCATCATATAAATCTACTTCCTTTCATATTTTATGTGTTGACACCTGTTTGTTAGCACATTTTGTACTTTTTTAAGACGTCCCTTTTTCTTAGTACAACTATATTATATCACTATTTTTAGCACTGTCAATAGTTGAGTGCTAAAAATCACAAAAATATCACAAACATTACAGCATCGTCACATACTATAATTATTTGTGATATTTTAATTTTTATTCTACCTTCTTCTTCCTACTTTTAGACTTAGTTTTACTAATCAATTTATTTAGCTTTGCTCCTAAAAATACAGTATAAAAGCAAGAATAAGTCCACATCATAACAAGCATTAATGTAGTTAAACTTCCATACGTAATTGAAAAATTCTTAAATATATCTAAATATTTTGCAAATACAAATGAAACTATATTTAGTGCTATCGCTCCAAAAGTAGCTCCATAAAGTTGACTTTTAAAACTAACTTTATGCTTAGGCATAAACTTATATACACACGCAAACAAAATTATTGTTACACATAAGAAAAATAATTTTACTAGTATTTCTCCAAATACAGAAAAGTTTTCTAAAATTCCAAACTTCTGCTGTATAATTGAAAGTAAACTATTACTAAATACAAGTGCAACTAAACCTAATACTAAAAATACTATAAAAATTATTGTACTTGCTACTGCTCTTAATCTTAGTAAAAAATAATTTGTATTGTCTACATCCTCTTTATTATTATACATCTTATGTAGTCCTTTACTTAATGCATATAATCCTTTTCCAGCAGACCAGATTGTAAATATTATAGAAATAGAAATTGTACCTAATGATTTAGAATATACTTCCTTTACAATTTTTATTACTATATCATTCATACTTTTAGGAATAATATTAGATATGACATTAAAAAAAGCTTCTTGACTAACTCCTGTATACTGTATTAAAGTTAAAAGTAGTATTAAAAATGGAATAAATGATAATATTGTATAGTATGAGCATTGTGAAGAATATTCATCAATATTTTCCATTTTTGCTTTTTTTATAGTATTACAGATAAATTCATACCATTCCTTTATTTTACTTTTTTTCATATTTTCCTCTTTCATAATAATATTATTTATAATTATTGTTTTATTATAATTAAATACTAATCTTTTTTAGTTTTTCCTTTGCTATCATAGTCATCCATAAAATGATGTACTTCTCCATCTTTAACATAAGAAATTATTGTATTTAAATTTACATTTTTTGTACTATTATATATATTCATATCTACTTTATCGTAAACAGCTCTTAATTGTTTTAAAAGTTTTTTCATTTCTTCTCTTTTTGAGCCGCCTCCACCATTGTCACACATAGTACAATGTTCAGTAAATCTACATGCACATTGAATGAAATGTAAATCATTATATCTAGCCCATTCAATAATATCTGCCTCTTTAACATAGTATAAAGGACGAATTAATTCCATACCTTCATGAAATGTACTATGAAGTTTAGGCATCATTGTTTGCATTTGAGCTCCATATAACATTCCCATAAGAATAGTTTCTACAACATCATCAAAATGATGTCCAAGAGCTATTTTATTACATCCCATTTCTTTTGCTTTTTTGTATAAATATCCTCTTCTCATTCTCGCACATAGGTAACATGGATGGTCATCTATCTTTTCAACGACTTCGAATATGTTACTATTAAATATTGTTATTGGAATATCTAATAGTTTGGCATTACTTATTACTTTTTGTCTATTTATTTCATTATATCCAGGATCCATTACTAAAAACACAAGATCAAAATTCATTTGTCTATGTCTTTTTATCTCTTGCATACATTTTGCAAGTAACATAGAATCTTTACCACCTGAAATACATACTGCAATTTTATCTCCATCTTTTATCATTTCAAATTCTTTTATGCCTTGTACAAACTTTAGCCATATACTTTTTCTAAAAGTTGTAGTAATACTATTTTCTATTTCTTTACATCTTTCTGTCTTATTTTCCATTTTTTAACTCCTCATAACATTTATCTAATATATTAAGAAACTCTTCTATTTCTTCACGTTCTACTAAATGACTAAGACTTATTCTCCATGATGATAATGCTATTTTTCTATCATGAGTCATAGCCATAACAATTCTAGAAGGCGTAATTGTAACTGTACATGCTGATTTTATTGATACACAAACACCATTTTTTTCTAGTTCTGCTTTGAAATCTACAGCTTTTATACCTTTTATGCTTATATTTAATATATATGAGTTTTCGTCATTAATTGTATTTATGTACATATCTTCATATTTATTAATATGATTTCTTATCTTATCATTAAGCTCTTTAACGTATTTTCTTCTGGTTTCAAAGTTTTCAAAAGTAGTATTTAAAGCTTTCTCTAATGCTACTATTTGTCCAACAACAGGTGTTCCACTTCTATAAATAGTTGTACTTGCTCCACCATTTATTAAAGGATCTAATACTATACCTTTTCTTTTTAATAAAACACCAAATCCATTTAAACCATAAAATTTATGTGGTGCAAATGAAATTAAATCTACATTACTAAAATCTAAGTCTACTTTTCCAATAGCTTGAGTTGCATCTACATGTAATGCACAATTTGGATATTCTTTTAAAAGGTCAGCAACTTCTTTTATTGGTTGAACTGTTCCAACTTCACTATCAACATAACAAAGTGATACAAGTATTGTATCATCTCTTATTAAGTTTTTCAAATGCTCTAAATCAATAGTACCGTCTTCTTTAATATTTACTACATCTATTTCATATCCTTGCTCTTTTAAATAAGTAATAGGACTACTAACAGACGAGTGTTCAAGAAAGCTTGTTATAATATGCTTTCCATTTTCTTTATAAGCACTAGCAATTCCCTTTATTGCTAAATTATTTGATTCACTTGATCCAGAAGTATATATTACTTCCATATCGTCATCTAAATTAGCATTAGATTTTAGCTCGTCAATAATTTTTGCAGTAGTCTCATCTATTTTATTTTTTACTTCTACTCCTAAAGGATGTGTAGAATTAGGATTAGCAAAATATTTTATTGTAGCATCGTTAAAAGCATTTAATACTTCTTGATCTACAGGTGTATTTGCAGCATAATCTAAATATATAAAATTACTTTTCATTTTTCTCATTTCCTTTTATTAAATCTTTTATAACTTGTCCTGCTATTATAAGACCAGCAACAGATGGAACAAATGAAACACTTCCTGGTACTTGTTTTTTATTAGTACCTTTTACACATTCTTTTTCTAGTTCCTGATCTGGTACACTAGGCTCTTCAGTTGAATAAAGAACTTTGTACTTTTTTATACCTTTTTCTTTTAGTTTTTTTCTCATAACTTTTGCAAGAGGACACATTTTAGTCTTACTTATATCTGTTATTTCAAATTTAGTAGGATCTAGTTTATTTCCTGTTCCCATAGCTGCTATTGCAGGTATATTAAGTCTTGTAGCATCAACTGCAATTTCTATTTTTGCTGTTACAGTATCAATTGCATCTACTATATAATCTATATGATTTTCTAATATATCCTCTTTATTTTCAGGCATATAAAATGTTCTGTATTTTTTTACTATAGCATCTGGATTTATTTCTAATATTCTTTGCTCCATTAAATCTACTTTATATTTTCCTATTGTATTATGTGTTGCATGAATTTGTCTATTTAAATTTGTAATGTCTACATCGTCATTATCTATTAATATAAATTTTCCTACTCCAGCTCTTACTAATCCTTCTACTACAAAAGAACCTACTCCTCCTAAGCCAAATACTGCTACACATGAATTGTGTAATTTTTCAATTGCATCTTTTCCTATAACAAGTTCTGTTCTTGTAAACTGATTTATCATGACAAATTTATCTCCTTTATTAATGTTTCTTAAATTTTATATTTTTTAGTCTTAAAGCATTTAAAACTACTGTTAAACTACTTAATGTCATAGCCATAGATCCAAACATCGGATTCATAACTATATTGAATTTTGTAAAAATTCCCATTGCAATTGGAATCATACAAATATTATATGCAAATGCCCAAAATAGGTTTTGTTTTATATTTGTAATTGTTTTTTTACTTATTAAAATTAAATCATTTATTCTATCTAAGTTATCATTCATTATTACAACATCACTGCTATCCATAGCAATATCTGTTCCACTTGATACTGATACCCCAATATCTGCAGTTACTAAACTAACACTATCATTTATACCATCGCCACACATCATCACAATGCCATCTTTCTTTAGTTCTTTTACGACATCTGCTTTTTGGCTTGGTAATACATTTGCTATAACTTTTTCTATTGATGCCTCTTTAGCTACAACATTTGCTGTCTTTTCATTATCTCCTGTTAGCATTATAACATCAATTCCTTTAGCTTTTATACTTGATATTACATCCTTTATATTTTCTTTTAAAGTATCTTTTACTCCAAGTAATGCAACTAATTCTTCATTTTTACCTACAAATAATATACTATTTCCATCATTTATTAGACTATTAAAATCTTTATCATTATTTACAGTGATATTATTTTCATTCATTAATTTTAAATTTCCAATAACGTATTTATTTTCATCTACTATTCCAGTTACACCAAGTCCTGAAAGTGCTTTAAATTCTTTAACTCCTTTTAATGTAAGTTTTCTATTTTCGGCTTCATTTACTATAGCTCTTGCAATTGGATGCTCAGATTTATTTTCAATACTTGCAATATCTTGTAAAATATCATTTTCTTCTATATTAGAATAGTTATATATTTTTGATACATTAAGTTTTCCTTTAGTAATTGTTCCTGTTTTATCTAAAACAATACTTTTTACTTTATGTGCATTTTCAAGAGCTTCACTTGATTTAACCAGAATACCTCTTTTAGTGCAAATTCCAGAAGCAATTACAATTGCTAAAGGAGTGGCAAGTCCTAAGCTACATGGGCATGCTACAACGAGTATTGTAACGAAATAATTTAGGGCAACTGAAATATCTTTGCTTATTATACACCATATGGCAAATGTAATTAATGCAAGGACAATAACAAATGGTACAAATATTCCACTTATTTTATCTGCAATTCTAGATATAGGTGCTTTTGTATTAGTTGCTTGTGCAACCATTCTTACAATTTCTGATACAGTCGAGTCTTTTCCTATTTTTTCTGCTTCATATTCTATGGCACCCTCATAATTTATACTACCTGCAATAACTTTTGAGCCCTCTTCTCTTTTTACTGGAATACTTTCTCCAGTAATAAATGATTCATCTATATGCGTAGTTCCCTTTATTATAACTCCATCTACTGCAATTTTTTGACCAGGCTTACATACAACAATATCTCCTTTTTTTATCTGATCTATTGTTACTTCTTGCTCTTTTCCATCTTTTAATATTATTGCTGAACTTGGTGTTATTGTCATTAATTCTTGTAATGCCTCTTTAGTTTTAGCTTTATTTTCACCTTCAACATATTTTCCAATTTTAATAAAAAATATTACAATAGCTGCTGATTCAAAATATAGTTTTTCAACATACATCATATTTCCAGTAGCTATCTTAAATGTTGAAAAAATACTATATATCATACTTGCTGTTACTCCTATTAATACAAGAGTATCCATATTAGGTGTTTTATGTATTAAATTCTTATATCCATTTCTAAGTATATCTTTTTCAATAAATAATGTGATTAAAGTAAGAATAAACAAACTAATAGCATAATTTAATGGATATTCATGCATACTTAAAAAAGGTATTTGAGGTAGTCCTACCATATGAGACATTGATATATATAATATTACTAAAGATATTATTGTTAAAAATATCAATTTTCCTTTTTCTTTTGATTTTTTCTTTTCTTCTTTTTCAAATTTATCTATTCCAAGACTTTCAAAACCAGCCTTAGATATAAATTTTTCAATATCTGCTACTTTTAGCTTTTCATCATCATATTCTACTAAAGCATTATTCATAACTAAATTAACAGATGCCTTCACGCCTTCTTGCTTATTTAAATATTTTTCAAGGCCCGATGAGCATGCACTACATGTCATTCCACCTATTTTTAATAATACTTTTTTCAAATCTATCTACTCCTTAACTTCAAATCCTGCATCTTCTATTGCTTCACATATTTGATCAAGTGTTACTTTTTGAGTATCATATTCAACACTAGCATTTTTATTTTCAAGGCTTACCTTAGCACTAACGCCTTCAATACCATTTAATACTCTTTCTAATCTTGTTGAACAACCTGAACAATGCATTCCTTCAATTTTTAAAACTGTTTTTTCCATAAAAAATTCCTCCTCTATCTTAATCTTTTAAATAATTCCATAACTTCATTTATTATTTCATCATTTCCTGCTTTTAACTCACGATTAACACAATTTCTTATATGACTTTCTAATATAGTATTTTCTAAACTCTCTATTGCTTTATTTATAGCAGAAAGTTGTATTAATATATCATCACAATATCTGTCATCGCTTATCATCTGCTTAATTCCTCTAACTTGCCCTTCTATGATATTTAATCTTTTAGTTATGTTCTTTTTTTCATTTTCTGTTCTATGCGTGGATTTTTCGCACATTTTACAACTACTACATTTTTCTGACATTTTTCCACCTCGCATAAATTATATACCCCTTAGGGGTATTTGTCAATAAAAAAATTAACATAGCATATATTTTAGTATGCTACGTTAATTTAAAATCTATTACATATTGTCTTTAAGAATATCTATATTATTTTTATTTGTATATATTTTAACTTTGAAATACTCATAGTCTACTATTTTTTTATTGTTTATATCTTGTATATTTTGTCTTAGTGTATCAAAGAAATTATTATTTTTTACACTATAATCTATATATATACGAGATTTTTCTCTGTAAATTTTTGGTGTATACTTATCTGTATAATATACTTCAACTTTAACATCATCATTATCGCTTTCTATATATTCTACATCACCATAAACTCTAAAATACATTTTTTCATCAAAAGCATATTCTACTTTTTCTACTTTAATATTTTCTCCGTTTGCACCACTTACATTATCAAACTTAGTAAATCCTATCATTGCCATTCCTAAACTAATTCCAAATACTAATATACTAGAAATCACAATTATCCAGATTTTAGAAAATGAACTCTTTCTATTTACAATAAAGTTATATATTATTTTTAAAATTACTACATTAATCACTATAGATGATAAAATACAACCTAAAGCTCCAACAAACACTAATCCTGTTTTTACAAATAGAAAACTACATATAAGTGCTACACATAGTCCTATAAGTGTAAATACAAATCCTACTCCACAAAAAGCAGCAAATGCCTTAATTCCAAATATAATAACTTTTAAAATTCCATTTAAAAACTTTGATTCACTATGTACTGGGTCACGTATTATTATTCTTTCTTTATTTTTTTCTACAACTATTTTTGAAGATGAAGGCTCTATTTTTTTATCCTTATTTTCTACTGTATTTATTTTTTCTTCTATAATATCGTAATAATCTAGATATCTAATTTTAAATATGTGTAACATAAGAACAGCACTTGCAACAATTCCAAATATAATGTAAATGGAACTTAATATATTTATAACCACTCTATATACTGTACTTGGTAACCAATTAAACATTCCAACAAACGCACCAGAAAAAATAGCTTTAAACATAAAGAATGCTATACACATGACAAGAGCAATAATTACCTGCTCTATTATACATTTTAATTTTGATGAAAACTTCATACTTTCAAACATTCTTACTGTTTTAGTAACAAAACCAAAGAAATCTTCTATATACTTGTTTAAGTTTATATTAGATTTTTTGTTTTCAGCTACCTCCTTAATATTTTCATTTAAAAGTTCATCAATGTTATAGTTAAACATTTTACAAATACTTAACACTTTATCCATTTCAGGATAACTTTGTCCTGATTCCCACTTTGAAACAGCTTGTCTAGATACTCCTAATTTTTCAGCAAACTGCTCTTGAGAAAGTCCATTTTCTTTTCTTATTCTTTTTAAATTTTCAGGTAACTTCATAAATTTATCTCCTCCTTACACCAAAATTATACTTTTTCTATCGGTTGCATTCCACCAATTTTAGGTTGTATATTGTATATTTTTGGTTGCATTATCTAAAAAACAGGCTATTTTTGTGTAATTTATACAAAAATAAGATGCTTTTAAAATTTTAGAACTTTAAAAACATCTCACTAATTTAAATTAATCTTTTAATAATATTTCTTTTCTTGTTAAAACAACTACATTTTCTATATGTTCACTATGAGGAAACATATCTACTGGTGTAACATCTCCTATATCATAATACTGACTTAGTAATTTTAAATCTCTAGCAAATGTTGCTGGCGAACAGCTTACATATCCTATTTTTTTAGCATTAAACTTTAAAATATATTCTATGCTCTCTAAGTCTAATCCTTTTCTTGGAGGATCTACAACAATAACATCAGGATGTATATTTCTATTTTTAAATTCTACTATTTTATTTTCTACACTTCCTGCTATATATTCTGCATTTTCAACATTATTAATTTTAGTATTCATATTAGCCATTTTTACTGCTTGTTCTTCTATTTCAATACCATATACTTTTTCTACATCATCACTTAAAAATATTCCTATTGATCCTACTCCACTATATAAATCAAAAAGTACTTCTTTTCCAGTAAGTTCTAGTTTTTCCCTTAACGTATTATATAAAACTTCAGCTTGAGTTGTATTAACCTGGAAAAATGACTTTGAACTTATATAATATTTATATTTTCCTATATAATCTGTTATATATCCATCACCATAGACTATTTTTTCATTATTACCTAATATCTCATTAGTTTTGGAAGTATTTACATTTAATACAATAGTTTTGATACTCTCATCTTCTTTTAAAAGATTTACAACTTTTTCTATTCTTACATCACTTAGTATTTTTTCGTTATTTACTACTATAACAATCATTGTCTGACCTGTATGATATCCTCTACGTATAAGTATATGTCTAATATCTCCTGTCCCATTTTGCTCATTATATCCATCAAAACCATTAAGTAGTAATATTTTAAATACTTCTTTAGAAAGCTTATCTATATCTTGATTTTGAATAAAACATTCTTCATTTTCTATTATATCATGGCTTCTTTTAGCATAAAATCCAATCTTGTTTTCTCCATCAATTGTTTTTCTTACTGGATATTGTGCTTTATTTCTGTAATACCATGGTATTCCCATACCAATTACATCATTTATTTTGCTATATTCAACATTTTGTTTGTCTAAAGTATTCTTTACTATTTTCTTTTTAATCTCTAATTGTTTTTCATAACTAATGTGTTGACCAGAGCATCCACCACACCTTTTAAAAACGTTACAAAAAGGCTCTACTCTATATCTGCTTTTTTCTAATACCTCTTGAACTTTTCCTATACAAAAAGAATTATTTACTTTAATAATTCTTGCTAATACTTTTTCTCCTTGAATTGCTCCAGGTATAAATACCACTTTATTTTCCGATCTTGATATTCCTTCTAAGTTCATTCCATTATCTATGACATCTAATTCTATTTCATCATTCTTTTTCAAACTTATTCCACCTTTTTCTACTTGTTTGATTATATCATAATATAATTAATATATTCAATAATTTGCATATTTTTAATTAAAAATATGTAACAAAAATACAAATATTAGAATATAGTATATTAAGTTGAGGATAACTCAACAAACAAAGGAGTGAAATGTATGTGCATAGATAGTGATAATCTTGTATGGATAATAGTCCTCATACTTATACTTATCCTTCTATATTTTATATGTAACGATAAGAATTCATCTACACCATTAAACTTCAACTCTTTTTTCGAAAATAGTTAGAAGTTTAAATTACTCACAAAGAGAGGTGAATAAGATGATGGATGAAAGATGCGGATGTGGCAACTGTGGAGGCGGTTGTGGATGCGGAAATGGCTGTGGATGCGGCGGAAACGGATTATTCGGTGGTGGAAACTGCTGTTGTATCTGGATAATACTTATTATAATCGTTCTATGTTGCTGTTGTTGTTAATTGCACATAATACATAACAAATAAGATGGAAGCTATACTTCCATCTTATTTTGCTTTACTCTTTTTTAAATTATATATAGCTATTATCATTATTGCTAAGCCTGATACCACAAATACGTATACTCCAGGTCCACCAGTTTCTGGCAAATCTATTATCTTACTATTTTTTACTGTTATAGTAAACACATTATCTTGACCACTTACGCTTATACCACTAACATTGTTATCTAGTGTAACTGTGCCCTTTCTAATGCTAAATAATATTTCTCTTGATAATTTATTATATCCATCAGGAGCTTTTACTTCTAAAATCTTATATTCTCCATTTAGAAGACTTCCAAAACTTGCTTCTCCAAGTCCACTAACTACAAAATATTCATTATCTCCGTTTTTTATTTTTTCATATTCATCTGTATCAGCATTTTTCTTATATAACTCAAATTTTGCCCCAGATAAAACACTACCAAACATATCTGTCTTTTTTAGTGTAACAGTTGTTTTATATAATTCATTTTTTATTGATGTTACTGGATTTCCATCTTCATCTGTTATTGTATATCCGTTTGCTGTTATTACAATTGTATATACCTTATCTTCATTTGCTTTATATCCATCTGGTGCTGTTGTTTCTTTCATATAATATGTTCCTGCTGAAATCTGTGAAAAGTTAACATTACCATCTTCTTGAGATTTAGATGATGCTACTATATTTGTACATTCATTATTTGAATATAATGTATATAGTGAAAATGTTGCATCTGGTAATGGATTTCCATTTTCATCTAATTTTGCAAAAGAAAAATCTTTTCTAATTTTATTGTATGAATTTCTAAATAATAACACATTTGCGGCATTATCATTCTTTTGTATTTCTACTCCATCATCAGTATAATCTGTATAAGTAGATTCCGTATTAGATTTTTTATACTTAGCTGATGTTATTGTATTTTCTCCACCAGTATAATTTTTTTCATAAGCTTTATATGTTTTTGTATTATCTAAATCTATAATCCACGTATAAGTATTATTTTCATGATATTGAGGTACATTTATTTTTAAATCCTTTGAATTATTAACTGTATCTAATATTAATCTATACACTTCATTTCCATCGCCATCAACAACTGAAATATAATAATTTTTCTTTATATTTTCTATTTCTTGTTCATCGTCACCTAAAAATGTTTTAGATACAGCTACACTTTCTAATATATTAGTGTTAGTAACTGTTACATCTGTTGTACCTGCAATCTTTCCTGAAACATAGTCTTCTACATTTAAATCAATAGCTTTTTCAGATGCATTATATGTTGTTAACCATTCATTATCACTGTCTAAAGTCTCTTTTACCTTAAATTTAGTACCATATAGTAAATTTGGTATAGTCGCTTTTTCACCTGATTTTATCTGTATATTTCCATCTGTTGTTTGTTTATTAGTTGCTGATCCATTGCTATCTACAACTGTATATGCTCCACTATATGGAGCTTCATTTAATTCAACGTACATAGTAAAATACTCATCTACATCTACATTTTCTTTTCCTATAACTTGTTTTGTAATATTCAAATCTGCAAGTTTTGTAAAACTATTTTCAAAAACAACACTAGGATGAGTCTTTACACTAAGATCTTCTGTTGATACTTCATTTATAGAAAGATCTTCATTATCTTCATTTGTTATTTTAGTATCATCTATTTTTATTGAATATCCACTAAGATATGCACCAAGCTCTTTTACCTGGTATGTCTGATATGAGTTTAGTCCTTCAAATATAGCAGATTCTCTGTCTTTCAATATGAATTTTCCTAACTTATCTGTTACACCTGTTTTTCCAGTATCAATACCATCTTTATATATTTTATATTCTTGATTTGCATAAACAGATCCTTCATATAAAATTTGAAATTCAAATTCTATATTTTTATAGTCTACGTCTGCATTTTCTGTTTTATTTTTTACATCTTTTGTTACTACAACAGAATTTTCTGCTACTGTTCCAAGGTTAAATGACATTCTACAGTTTGAACCCCAGTTACCTCTTTCAAGATAGAAGAATTTAAATTCATGTGTTGAATAATCTTTAAATGTATCACCTGAAAACTCATCATCACTCATTCCTAAAGCATCTTGCATTACAGCTTTTATAGTAGTTGTATATCCACTATCTCCACCTACTGTAATTTCACCTGTTTTAAAGTTTACTTTTCCTGTAATAAAGTCATGTATTCCACCTATATCTAAAGTTAATACTCCATCTATATATAGCCAAACATCATCATCACCTGTAAACTCAAATACCATATCTTGATCTTTAATAACTCCATCTTTTGGTTGCATAAATGATGTACTCATTGTCATACCAAAATAATGGTTTTTATTTGTAGAATCAAGGGGTGCATTATATGATGGCATAGCACTTACTCCATTTATATTTTCATATTTTGAAAATGGCATAAATGCAGTACCATGTGCTTGAGTGGTTGCTGGATAATTATATACCACAAAGTTTTTGTTATCTTTATCCTTAGTTAAATCTAAATATGCATAATTTTTTTCACTACTATATGAATAAACACCTGTGTCTTCATCATATTGGAATAAATGTGTTAAATTACTATGAACACTTTTGATGTTTTCAATTGGTGTTTCATTAAAAAGATATGCTAAACTTTCTCCACTTGCATCGTCTTTTAATACCGGGAACCCATCACTACCTAATTTTTTCTGAACTATTCCTAACAATGGGTTACCATTAGCATTAATCGATGGGTAGTTTCCATCGTATTTAGTATAACCTTTTGCAAAAGATAATGCATGACCATTATTTATTCCTGTATTAAAACTATCTAAATCTTCTCTATAAGTATTTGATGCATCTCCTACTGTATAGTCAAATAAATTTAACTTTATATTATCTGAAGTATCAACAGTCTTTATTGCTGAAAGTAATTTTACTTGATACGGACGTGTATTATCTGTAATTGTAAATGTTATTGTTCCATCTCCATTGTCTACACCAGGTACTGTTGCATTAGAATTTGTTGCTTTACAAATCCATCTACCTTTTCCTGTTGTCTGCTTTACAGTTATTTCAACGACATCTTCACTATCTCTTTTGGCAATTTTAGTTTCTGGTAATTCGTCTTCTTTATAAACCTCATGAAAAATATCTTCTACACTTCTTGTATAAAACGCATTGTCTCTTAGATATGTATAACCTGATGGCCAATAATCTCCTTTAGTTCCCTCTGGTGCATAATACACATTACACCATCCATTTTTCCAACTCTTTTGAAGTACTGGCATATACCATACGTCTTCTCCGTTTTCTGGTACATTAACACAATCTCTATCTGCCCAAATTTTAGTATTATCTCCTCCAGCATGTGGAAGTATATATGTAGTAGCCGATGATATATCACTAGCTTTAAATCCATATTTTGCAAATATATCTTCTATGTCTTTAATTTTTACATAATAACTGTTAGAACCAACACCTGAGGTATCTTTAGTAAGCCAATATATTGGTACATCTCTTTTTTCTACTAATTGCCATGCTTCATCTATATCTACATAAAAAGAAATAGTGCCTGTCTCAGTAGTTTCACTTTGCGTTGCTATCTCATTTTCAATGTATTCACTTACTAAAAATGGTATATTTTCACTACTACCTAATGAATTAGTATCAATACTATCTGTGTTTCTTTGTATATTCTTTGAGAAGTGTATTCTAGTTGCGGTAATAAGAAAAAATACAACTAATGCTGCAACAACTAGATATTTTCTTGCTTTTTTGCTTACTACTCTAGACATTTCCTCGCTCCTTTGTTTTCTTTTTAAACCTCTTTACTCTATACTTTATATTTTATATCACTTATAACGAATTATAAACAAAATTTGCTAAAACTAGCTTTTTTTCTTGCTTTCTTACAAATTTATTTCAGCAATATTACAAAAAAAATAAAAGATGAAAAAATCATCTTTTATTTCTTATCTAGTATTTTTTTTAAGAACTCTCCTGTATAGCTATTTTCTACTTTTGCGACCTGTTCTGGAGTACCTTGAGCAATTACTGTTCCTCCATTGTCTCCTCCATCTGGTCCTAAGTCTATAATGTTATCTGCACTTTTTATAACATCCAAATTATGCTCTATAACAAGAAGTGTATTTCCACTATCTACTAGTCTTTGTAATATTTCTATTAATTTATGTACATCTGCCATATGAAGTCCAGTTGTTGGTTCATCTAGTATATACATAGTTTTTCCTGTTGATCTTTTTGAAAGCTCTGTAGCAAGTTTTATTCTTTGGGCTTCACCACCTGAAAGAGTGGTAGATGGCTGACCTATTTTTATATAGCCAAGTCCAACATCCATTAGTGTTTGTAGTTTATTTTTTATAGTAGGGATGTTTTTAAAGAATTCTAGTCCTTCCTCTACTGTCATATCTAATACGTCACTTATACTTTTTCCTTTATATTTTACTTCAAGTGTTTCTCTAGAATATCTCTTTCCTTTACATACTTCACAAGGAACGTATACATCTGGTAAGAAATTCATTTCAATCTTTATAATTCCATCTCCTGAACAAGCTTCGCATCTTCCACCAGGTATATTAAAACTAAATCTGCCTTTAGCATATCCTCTAAGTTTTGCCTCATTAGTTGATGCAAAAATATCTCTTATTGCATCAAACATTCCAGTATATGTAGCAGGATTAGAACGAGGTGTTCTACCAATAGGTGATTGGTCTATATTTATAACTTTATCAAAAAATTCTAGTCCTTTTATCTTGTCACACTTACCAGGTCTTGTATAAGCTCTGTTTAAATCTCTTTCCATTGTCTTGCATATAATCTCGTTTACTAATGTAGATTTACCTGAGCCAGATACTCCTGTAACACAGTTAAATACTCCAACTGGAATTTTTACGTTTATATTTTTTAAGTTATGTTCTTTTGCACCTTTTACTTCTAAATATCCAACTTGAGTCTTTCTTCTTTTCTTAGGTACAGGTATTTTTAATTTTCCACTTAAATATTTTCCTGTAATAGATTCCTCACAATCTAATATATCCTTAGGTTCTCCAGAAAATACTACATTTCCTCCATGAACTCCTGCTCCTGGTCCAATATCCACTATATAATCTGCTTCTCTCATTGTATCTTCATCATGTTCAACAACTATTAGTGTATTTCCTAAATCTCTCATTTTCTTTAGAGAATTTAGCAATTTTTCGTTGTCTTTTTGATGTAAACCAATACTAGGTTCATCTAAAATATATAATACTCCTGTAAGTCCAGAACCAATTTGAGTAGCAAGTCTTATTCTTTGTGATTCTCCTCCAGATAAAGTTCCAGCACTTCTAGATAGAGTTAAATATTTTAGACCAACATCTATTAAAAACTGTAACCTACTATTTAACTCTTTTACTATTTGCTCTGCTATAGTTTTATCTTTTTGGCTCATATTTTCATATTCTTTATTTACATATTCTCTTATATCTTCAATGTTTTTATTACATAGTTCATGAATATTAAGTTTACCTACTGTTACTGCAAGACTCTCTTTTCTAAGTCTTGCACCATCACAATATTGACAATGTGAACTAGACATGAATCCTTCATAAAAAGTCTTCATTCCTTGTGATTTTGTCTCATTAAATCTTCTTTGAAGAGTATTTACTACTCCTTCAAACTCTTCTTCAAAATCTCTTTGTAGTGTTTTAGTTACATGAGAAAATTTAATTTTTTCTCCTTTACTTCCATATAGCAATACATCCATAAAACTTTCTGGTAAATCTTTTATTTTAGAATTTGGATTTATATTATAATGTTTGCATAGTCCTTCTAAATACATTCTGCTTATTCCATCAACAATGCTACCAGCACCAGTCCATCCTTTTATGCAGCCATAATCTGATAGTCTTTTTTCTTTATTAGGAATTATTTTATCCGGATCAATTCTTAGTATTTCTCCTAGACCTGTACAATATGGACATGCACCAAAGGGACTATTGAAAGAAAACATTCTAGGAGTTAGCTCTTCTAAGCTTATTCCACAATCTACACATGCATAATTTTGTGAAAAGATTTGCTCAGTATTATCATTTAAATTTGAAATTATAACTAAATTTTCAGCATATTTTAATGCTAATTCAATAGAATCTGATAATCTCTTTCTTATATCATCACGAACAACTAATCTATCTACAACAATTTCTATATTATGCTTTTTTTGTTTATCTAAAGTTGGTATTCCTTCTGATAAATCATAAGTTTCTCCATCAATTCTTGCTCTAATAAATCCATCTTTTAGAACTCTTTCAAGAACTTTTACATGTTCTCCTTTTCTTCCTCTGATGACTGGAGTCATTACTAAAATTTTTGTACCTTCTTCATATTCTAAAATCTTATCTACAATTTCATCTACACTTTGTTTTTTTATTCTTTTACCACAGTTTGGACAATGAGGTATTCCAACTCTAGCATATAACAATCTTAAATAATCATAAATCTCTGTAACTGTTCCAACTGTAGAACGTGGATTTTTAGATGTAGTTTTTTGATCAATTGATATGGCGGGTGAAAGCCCTTCTATATACTCTACATTAGGCTTTTCCATTATACCTAAAAATTGTCTAGCATATGATGATAGTGACTCTACATATCTTCTTTGTCCTTCAGCATAAATAGTATCAAAAGCTAGTGATGATTTTCCAGAACCTGATAGTCCCGTAAAAACTACTAACTTATTTCTTGGAATTTCTAAATCTATGTTTTTTAAGTTATTCTCTTTTGCTCCTTTTATTATTAATTTATCGTTCATATTATCACCTTTCAAAATCATTTGTATTATATCATAGAAAAATATCATTTTCAATGTCAAAGAGAACAAATGTACTTTTGTTTAAAAAATACACCTTTAATATTATAGGTGTATTTTTTAATTATAAACTATTTTATTTTTTTTACTACTGTTCTCATTATGCTATCTTCTATAAAAGAGTTTGTTACTTCAAATTTATCTTCTGGAAGTAATTCTTCTATAAATGTAACAGCAGGAACATAATGCCATTTTCCACCTGGCTTTAATGAATTAAGTATTTTCATATAGCTTAATGCATATTCAATACAATCTTGTTCATTTTGCCCTTGTGAATTTGCTTCGTTAAAATACTTAGTAAATGTTAAATTAGAAGTAATTAAATCATATGTGTTTTCTGGATATTCTTTTATTAGCCAATCTTCTTGCTCTAATCTATCTGTATCTTCACATTCCATATCAATACCACTAGCATCTACTCCTTTTGAAGCTAAATATTCTACGAGTTTTCCATCTTTTCCGCATCCTACATCTAGTGATTTTCCTTTTAATTCATCTTCTTTTACATCTAATATTTTTAATATAAATTCTGGACTATATGAAGAGCTTTCTATTTCTTCATCTTTTCTGTTTGTAAACTCATTAATAAAGTTTCTAACTTCAGTAAAGTGCTCTAAAGCTATTCTTTCATAGTCTTTATCTGGGTTAGCTATATTTTCAACTAGTTTATGATATATTTCAAGTATTTTATTGCAGTCTTTATTATTGAATTTTTTATTGTTAGTTCCTTTTACTAAGTTTGTTAAAAAGCTCTTTGAAAGCTTATCCATTACTTTAGTATATTTTTCTGTATTCATTTCAGTTATTATTTTTTCTCTATATTGTTTTTCAAATATATCTTTATATTCTGTATTTTTTTTATTTAATATTAAATTTTCAAAACTTTTTCCTTCAAAAAAAGTTAATAAATATGTATATAATTCTTCAGTACTCATAATTCCTCCATAACACGTATAATTATTATATCACAAATTATGTAAATTTGCTACACTATTCTTCCGATTTTTGTATATTTAAATGTGGTGTAATTCCAACATAGCACACCTGCTTATCTTGATTATTTATAACGATTTTTGTAATTGATGTTTTAGGTATTTTTAGTTTCTTTTGTTTATTACTCCATTCAATATTTGAAATAATATGATATATTATATTAATTACACCAGCATGAGTAACTAGCATTAAATTTTCTACATCGTTATTCTCATTTAAAATAGAAAAAAATGCCTCTTTAATTCTTTCATAAAACTCTTTTGGTGACTCTCCTTCTGGAAATCTCTCATCATATTCTAATCTTGAAAAATACATATTAGGAAACTTTTTTATTGCCTCTTCATTTAGCATTCCTGCAAGTACACCATTATTGTTTTCCCTAAGCCTTTCATCATATTTTATTTTAACATTTAACTTTTCATTTATTATATCTGCAGTCATTTTTGCTCTTTTTAAATCACTTGAAATTATTCTATCTATTTTTATATCTTCTTGTTCATTACTAAGAAAATCTGCTAATTTTTTTGCCTTTTCTATTCCAAGTTGTGTTAAAGGAAGACTACTCCAGCCTCCTCTATATCGTTCATCATCATCTCCGTGTCTTACTAAAAAAATGTTCATAATTTTCTTTTCTCCTTTAGCATATTTTAACACAAACTTTTTTATTTTTGCAATAATATAAAATAAAAGCATACAATAATGTATGCCTTTTAATTATTATATATTTTTAGAAGTTTTTATTTCATCTATCAATTTTTTTGCCTCTTCTTTAGATAAGCAATCATTCTCCACCATAGATTGTATTACAATAATTTGTCTTTGATATGTATATTTAGAATTATTACTTAGCTGGTATACAGATGGAGCATTAGGTATTCCTGCAAGTAATGTAGCTTCATTTAAATCCAACTCATTTGGTTCTTTATTTAAATATCCATTACTAGCATCTTTTATTCCATAGTACCCATCTCCAAAATATATTATGTTTATATATAGCTCTAATATTTCATCTTTTGAATACATTTCTTCAAGCTGCAATGTTACAAATACTTCTGCTACTTTTCTTGCAAGCTTTTTCTTTTGAGTAAAATACATATTTTTGGCAAGCTGCTGAGTTATAGTGCTACCGCCCCCAAGTATTTTTTTGTTTTCAACATTGTTAATAAATGCTCTACCTATTGAATATAAATCTATTCCAAAATGACTTCTAAATCTTTTGTCTTCTATTGATACAACAGCATCTAAATATTCTTTTGATACATCATCAATTTTTACATAACTAGATTTAGATTGTATTTCTTTTACTTTTTCATCTATACTAACATCTTCTGTTACTTTTTTATACATCTGATATCCATCAGAAATTACATATCCTGCTAAAAACACAAGTATTACAAATACAATAAGTATAATTTTTCTTATTCCTTTAAACAATGATTTCATATAATCACCGCCTTATACATTAATTATATCTCATGTACTAAATTTTAACAAGTTTTATCTTTTCTAATTTGAACACCATCTGTATTTAAATAATAATCATGTTTAGATATTATATCTGATATACTAGTTTTAAGACTCATAACATTATAACAATTAATTACTACAACGTCTGATTGAATAAAGCAAATATATTCATTAACTCTAGATATAAAATTCTCACTACCATTTATAACTAGTATTATATTTTCATTCACATAGTCATTTACCACCTCTTCATTTAACCATTCCATATATATAATTTTTTTATTCATATTTTTAAAATATTTATTAACTATATTTTTTAGTTTTTCTTTTTCACTCTTTTCATTTATATATATAACCTTTGCTTTTTCAAATTCCTTTGATATAAAATTATTCACCAAAATACAAGAATGAGTATAATTTGCTACAAAAGAGCACACCTTTATATTCTTCATATCATCACACCTCGTGTACTATTTTAAGCCATATTTAGTGAAAATTTTGTACAATTATATGTAATGACATTATTAGATTATTTTCTTATTTTAATATTTGAAAATTTACACAATATATTAATGGTGATACATTTTGAAAAAATTTTTATTAAATAAAAACATTATAAATACTTTTTTTACAATCTCTCTATATTTATTTGTTATAGTTTCCTCTATGATGCCTAATAAATATAACATGAAAGAACTAAAACAGCTAAATACAATAATTCCTGGATTTAATACAGTATCTTGTGAAGATACTAAACAAGAAAAAAAATACTCTTTTAAAATTTTAGAAATAATTAATAATTTTTTATAGTATTGTTATATTAGCTAAATTTTTACACACACTATAACTGACAAATATATTTGTCAGGAGGTATTTATGAAAACTTTATATAACATATTGCTTACCCTTGTTATAATAGGAGCAATAAACTGGGGAATATTAGGTCTTTTTAAAGTTGATCTAATAGGTTCTATGTTTGGCGGGATGACTAGTGCTATAAGTAGAATTATATTTACCTTAGTTGGAATATGTGGAATTGGTGCTATAGCACTTTATAGACCAATTAATGAAGAAGAAGTAAGTCATTCCTAATTGCCACAAAAAACATCTAGAAAATACTATCTAGATGTTTTTTTATATTTTTCGTATAGTATAATAGATGTTGCAACTCCAACATTTAATGACTCTATTTTATCTGTCATAGGTATTTTTACTAATACATCTGACATTTTCATAATTTCTTTTGATACACCATTTGCCTCATTTCCCATAACAAATGCACATTTTTCACTAACATCTATGTCTTCAATAAAGGTGTCTGTATTAAGACTAGTTGTAACAAGTTTATACCCGTATTTTTTCAAAACACTTAATTTTTGAGTACTATCTATATATATAATTTTAGTATTTAAGATTCCACCCATTGTAGACCTTAGAGTCTTTGGCGAATATATATCTGCTGTTCCTTGCGTACATATTATTATATCTGTATCAAACGCATTACAACTTCTGATTATTGTCCCCAAATTTCCTTGATCTTGAACTTTATCTAATACAATAATACTTTTAGTACTATTGCTAATTTCTTGTTCTAAGTTATATTCTGGTATTTTTAATACAATTAATACTCCTTGTGGAGTTACAGTATCTGTTACATACTTAAATATTCCCTCTTCAAACTCTAAAACTTTTATATTTTTTAGAGTTTCAATTTTTTCTATTAGCTCTTTTCCGCCATTTACATTAACTAATATAGATTTAGAATAAGCGATAAACATAATGTCTATCGCTTTTTCTTTATCTAATACTTCGTTAACAACTTTTATTCCTTCTAAATAAAAAGCTTTGTTTTTTAATCTAAACTTCTTTTCATTTAATCCTCTAACAAATTTTACATTTGCATTAGATTTACTAAAAATTGTTTCCATATTTTTTATTCTCCTGTTGTTGTAGTAGTTGTTGTTGTTGTGTCAGTGTTACTTGTTGAATAAGCATTTGCATCTATTGATTTAACAAACTCTTTAAATTTATCTTCATCATATTTTAAGTTTTTGTCTGTTGTTATAGTGTTAAATAGTGTGTTTGCATATTCTTCTCTTTCAGTTTCACTGTTAACTCTTCCATTTTCATTTATTGCATTAAGTTTTATAATGTGATATCCATAAGTTGATTCTACTAATTCTGGATATACTTCTCCAACTTGCATTTTAGCAACTACATCTGAATATGCAGATACTGTGTATCCATCCATATACATTAAGTATTTACCACCATCTGATGCTGTTGTATCTCCTGAATTTTCTTTAGCTAATGTAGCAAAATCTTCTCCTGCTAATGCTTTAGCTAATATTCCTTCAGCTTTTGTTTTTAATTCAGCTTTTTCATCATCTGTCATTGTTGTACCATCAGATTTTGTAAACTTAAATAATATGTGTGATGTATCATATTCATTCATATCTATTTCTTGGCCATCTTTATATTTTGATTTGATGTAGTTTTCAACATCTTCAGCATTTGCTTCTGAAGCTAATTTTTCAATGTATGCTTGAATAATATAATCATTGTAGTATATTTCTTTTAAAGTATCTAGACTAAATTGATAATTCTTTTTAAAGTAATCAATATATTCTTGGTTGTTGAATATTTCATCAACTTTTGCTTTATCCTCTTTTGAAAGTTTAACACCTGCAGCTTTTGCATCTGTTAAAATCATTTTATCTTGTGCAGCTTTTTGTAATATTTGTCCTGGAATTGATTCAGAATCATATCCATAAGCAGTTAAATATTGAGAAAACATTTCATAGTATACTTGATACTCTTTCTTTGTAACCTTTCCTCCATCAAAAGTTGCTATAGCGCCATTATCTTTGAATATGTATACTCCAGATATTGCTGCTACTAATACTAGTAGTATAGCAATTATTACGATAATAACACTATTTTCATTTCCAGTTTTAAAATTTCTTGTTTTTTTAATGTCCATCATTTTCCATCCTTCCTCTTATACTATAGTATTTTCTATTTTGTTAATCTCTAACATTACACGGATAAGTATATCATTATTAAAATCATTTGTCAACGTGATTTTTAAATTCATAGGCTCAAATTTTATAAGTCTATCTGTAGCTAAAATTCTAGTAATTCCTAGCTTTCTAGCTTTATTTCTAATCTCAACTATCTTTATTAAATTCTCTGTTTCTTTTGGTATATCTCCAAATCTATCTAGTAGTTCATCTACAACTTCCATAGAATCTTCTTCATTTTTAATATCTGAAATTTTTTGGTACATATCTATTTTTTGAATTGGATCTTTAATATATAAGTCGCTAATATATGCTGATACATTAATATCAATTTTAACTTCCTTAGATACATCTTCTTTACTTGTAGCGTCTTTTCCTTCTTTTTCTTCTCTAATAGCTTTTTCAAGTAATGCTACATATAATTCATAACCCACTTTTGCCATATGTCCGTGTTGCTCTTTTCCAAGTAAATTACCAGCTCCCCTAATTTCAAGGTCTCTTAAAGCTATCTTAAATCCACTACCAAATTCGGTAAAATCTTTTATAGCTTTTAGTCTTTTTTGAGAAACTTCTGAAAGTGCCTTATCTGCTTCATATGTTAAATATGCATACGCAAGTCTATTAGATCTACCAACTCTTCCTCTTATCTGGTAAAGTTGAGCAAGTCCTAATGTATCTGAATCCTCAACGACTAAAGTGTTAGCATTAGGAACGTCAATTCCAGACTCTAGTATAGTTGTACAAACTATTATATCTATTTCATGATTTATAAATTGTAACATAACATCTTCAACCATATCTGGTGGCATTTGACCATGAGCTACTCCAATTCTTGCTTCTGGAACTAGTCTTCTTATTCTTCCAACAATCTCATCTAATTTATTTACTCTGTTGTTTAAATATATCACTTGTCCATCTCTAGAAAGCTCTTTTTCTATTGCCTCTTTAATTACCTCATCATTATATTCTAAAACATAAGTATGAACAGGTAGTCTTTCCATTGGCGGCTCACTAAGTGTACTCATTCCTCTAATACCAATCATTGACATATGTAGTGTTCTTGGAATTGGTGTTGCAGTCATAGATAATACATCTACTGTCTCTTTTAAAACTTTTATTGCCTCTTTGTCTTTTACACCAAATCTATGTTCCTCATCTATTATTAATAGTCCTAAGTCTTTAAAGTAAACATCTTTAGAAAGAATTCTATGAGTACCAACAATTATATCTATTTTTCCATCAACTAAATCTTTAAGTATTTTTGTTTGTTCTTTTTTAGTTTTAAATCTACTTAAAAATTCTACTCTTACACCAAAGTCCTTCATTCTACTTTCAAATGTTCTATACTGTTGTAATGCTAGTACAGTTGTTGGTACTAAGTATGCAACTTGTTTATTACTCATAACAGCTTTAAAAGCCGCTCTAAGAGCAAGTTCAGTTTTACCATATCCAACATCTCCACATAATAGTCTATCCATTGGCTTATCGCTTTCCATATCTTCTTTTATTTCTTCTAAAGATGTTTTTTGGTCTCTAGTAAGTTCATACTCAAAAGAATCTTCAAATTCTTTTTGCCATGGTGTATCTTTTTCAAAAGCAAATCCTTTTAATTTTTCTCTTTTAGCATATAACAGCATAAGTTCTTTGGCTATTTCTTTTACATGTGCTTTTACTTTAGTTTTTGTTTTAGTCCATTCTTTGCTTCCTAACGTGTTAATTTTAGGTTTAGCATTGTCATCACAAACATATTTTCCAACACAATCAAGTTGAGCAATAGGTACATATAACATTCCTTTATCTGCATATTCTATTTTTATATAGTCTTTTTGGATATCTTGTACCTTTATTGTTTCAACTCCACGATAAATACCTATTCCATGATTTTCATGTACAACATAATCTCCTTCTTGTAAGTCTGCATAAGTATTTATCTTTTGTCCATTTTGTGTTTTTCTTATTCTTTTAGTTGTTGTAGATACTCCACTAACAGGTTCTGCTATAACTAATATTTCAAATTCATCTGAATAAAATCCTCCAGACATTATTCCTTTAGTAATATACACTTTCTCTGTTTCTAAATCGTCTAAAGCAAATATATTACTTACTTCTTCTACATGAATTTTATTGTCTTGTAAATAATTTTTTACTTGCATATATCTAGTATCTGTAGGAAATACAAGTAGCACAGCCTTGTCTTTTGCTCTTTCGATATCTAAATTTAATACTTCTAAAGAGCTTTTATAAAAATTAGCTTCTTTAATACTAAAATTGTATACTGTTCTATTTCTTTGAACAATTTTATCTATACTTATTCTTTCAAGATATATACTAAGCATTTCATTTTGTAGCTTAGTTTCAATTTCTTCAAATGATAGATAAGTATTAACAAAAGGCATATATATATATTCTCTTTGTGCAAGAACTTTTATAGTTTCTATATTTTCATATGCTATATTTTCAGCTTTTTCTTTACATTTTGAAGGCTCATCCATAAAGATATTATAATCTTTTAAGTAATCTAATAAGTTTTCTGGTCTTTTTACTAATATGTTAAAATATTTGTCTATTAAATTTTCTAGAGCTCCCTCTTTTATTTTTTCAATATCTTCTTTTATATTTTCTTTTAATTCCGTATTTAACTTTTCGTCTTTTACAAACTCTTGAAGTTGAGATACTACTGCATCTATTTTTTCTTTAGTAACATAGTTCTCTGATACTTGTGACATATCTATTTTCTTTACTGTATCTATACTTCTTTGAGTTATTTGGTCAAAAGTTCTTATACTATCTACTTCATCTCCAAAAAATTCTATTCTATATGGTAAATCATTATTTAAGCAGAAAACATCTATTATCCCTCCACGAACAGCAAATTGTCCTTTTCCTTCAACATTTTCTGTTCTCTCAAATCCAAATTTTGCAAGTTTTTCTACTAATGTATTTATTTGAATACTATCTCCAACTTTTACACTAAACTCTTCTCCCTTATATCTTGTATTAGGAAACATCTTAACAAGTAAAGCATCAATTGTAGTTACAACAATATTCTTTTTACCACTTAATATTCTCTCTATTGCATACATTCTTTGGTTTGCTATGTCTTTACTTTCTGCTTCTATATCATAATATTGAATAGATCTTGCTGGTAAATATACTATTTCTGTATCATTTGAATAAAATTTTAAGTCCTGAATAAATTTGTTTACTTGAAACATATTATTACAAACAACTATTGAATTTTTGTTTGTATTTTGTGTAATTGCGTATACCATCCAAGCCTTACTACTATCAGTAAGGCCTGTTATACTTAATTTATTTTGTTTTTCACCATTTATATTTTTTATTAATGACATGTAATTACTACTATTTGCCAAAACTTTAACTAATGGATTCATTATTTATTCCCTTCTTTTATTATATTTAAAAATTCTTGAACTGATATAATATCTATACCTAATTCTTGTGCTTTAGTAAGCTTTGAACCAGCTGATTCTCCTGCAATCAAATAAGATGTCTTCTTAGATACTGAGCTTGATGCTTTTCCTGAGTTTTCTTCTATCAGTTTTATAATATCATCTCTTGAATAATCATCAAAAGAACCAGTAATACAAATTGTTTTTCCAGCTAATATTTCACTTTTTTTATTTGTTTTATTTCCTTTTAAGTTTACTCCACATTCATCTAATTTTTTAATTATTTCTATAGTCTGTGGCTTTTTAAAGAAACTACATATAGACTCAGCCATTATTGTTCCTATATCTTCTATTACACTTAACTCTTCTACTGAAGCTTGTGCTAATTTATATATATCTTCAAAATTTTCAGCTAAAATTTTTGATGCTTTTTTTCCAATATGTCTAATACCAAGTCCAAAAAGTAATTTATCTAATGTATTTGACTTGCTTTTTTCAATTGATTCTATAAGTTTTTTAGATGATTTTTCTTTAAATCCTTCAAGTTCATAAAAATCCTCATATCTAAGCTTATATATATCTGTTATATCTTTTAATAAATTTTTTTCTATTAAAGTCTCAACAATTGCTTCTCCCATACCTGTAATATCCATACAGTCTCTTGAGACAAAATGAATTATACTTCTATATGTTTGAGCTGGACATTCACTATTAGTACATCTTAGTGCTACTTCTTCTCCTTCTTTTTCTAGCTCTTCACCACATACTGGACAATACTTTGGAATTTCAAATACTTTTTCTGTTCCATCTCTTTTTTCTGTTAATACTTTATTTACCTCTGGTATTACATCTCCAGCTTTTTGTATTACTACTGTATCTCCAATTCTTATGTCTTTTTCTTGCATAAAATCAAAATTATGAAGAGTGGTCTTAGATATAACACTACCTGCTACTCTTACAGGTTCAAGTATAACTACTGGAGTTACCTGTCCTGTTCTTCCAACTTGTAGCACTATGTCTAATACTTTTGTTTCTCTTTGCTCTGGTGGATATTTATATGCAACTGCCCATTTAGGAACTTTTACTGTTTTTCCCATTTCTTGACGAACTAAAAGATCATTTACTTTTACAACAGCACCATCTATATCGTAAGCTAAATCATCTCTCATTTGACCAATTTTTTTAATTGCATCTATTACCTGTTCTTTAGTAGAACATACAAATCTTAAAGCTATTGTCTTTAATCCTGCTTTATCTAAATAATCTAAACTCTCTGAATGCTTAGTGAAATTTCCTCCCTTTTGAACATTAAAAATAAACACACTTAAATTTCTTTTTTCTACTAGTTTACTATCCAATTGTCTTAATGTTCCAGCTGCTGCATTTCTTGGGTTTGCTAATTGTTGTTTGTTTTTTTCAAGCAACTCTTCATTTATCTTTTCAAATTCTTTTCTTGGAAGATATACCTCTCCTCTAACTTCAATAGTATCATTAGTATTAAGTTTTTGTGGAATATCTTTTATCATCTTTACATTTTGAGTAACATCTTCTCCTACAAATCCATCTCCACGTGTAGACCCTCTTACTAACACTCCATTTTCATATTCAAGTGATATAGAAAGACCATCTATTTTTGTTTCAACGCAAAAATCTGTCTTGTCTTTATACTCTTCTTGAACTTTTGTTACAAATTCTTCTACATCTGCTAAAGAAAATACATCTTGCAGACTCTGCATTTGTACATCATGTGTTACTTCAGAAAACATACTATTTACTTTTCCACCAACTTTTTGACTTGGTGAATCTTTAGTTATAAGCTCTGGATGTTCTTTTTCTATTTTTCTTAGTCTTTGTGTTAATTTATCATATTCATAGTCAGATATTTCAGGTTTATCTTGTTCATAATATAATTTATTATGATACTCTATTTTCTTTCTTAATTCCTTAAGTTCTTTTTTTATTTGCTCTATATCCTCTTCGTTTCCAAAGAAATTAATTTGTTCTTCGTTCATATTAACACCTCATTTAAACGGCACAAAAGCATAGAATACTCAATATTCTATGTTACATGATACCTATATTTTACTATATTTTTAGTCTAAATTCAATAAAATATACTCATTAAAAAAAGAAAAAGCTCTATGTAAAAACATAGAACTTACTTTTATAATATTTTAATATTAAATAAATTTTTAATATTTCTTTTATAATTAATTTTCTACATCAATATCATCTTTAAATCTTTTAAAATAATCTACAAAAGACCATAAAGTTGCTATAACTGTAATTAAAACAGTTATTGACATTGAAATGTTTAATAATAATTCTGCTGTACCCATGTATAATGATTGTTCAATAAATCCAAACATTCCATAACTTGGAGCAATAATATAGCTTAATAATCCAAATGTAATAGCTAACATTTGAAATAAAGTTTTTACTTTTCCACTTAATCCGGCAGCAACATCTTTTGATTTGTCTGATCCAAACATTCTTAATGCATTAACAAAAAAGTCTCTAAATACTACTATTGCTGTAACAAAAGCAGGAACTACACCAAGTCCTGTAAGCATTATAAATCCTGAAGATACCAATAATTTATCTGCAAGTGGATCCATAATCTTTCCAAACTTTGTTACGATATTTTGTTTTCTTGATATTCTTCCATCAAGACAATCTGTTATAGCAGCTACAACAAAAACTATAAGTGCTATTATTCCCATAACTGTTTGTGTATTTTCTATTTTAAACCATTCAAAAACTTGTGGCATACATAAACAAATAATAAATACAGGTACTAGTATTATTCTTAACATTGTTAATTTATTAGGTAAATTCATTTTTTTAAGCATTTTTATACCTCCTCTTTCAATTGTAAATTATAACAAACTAAAAATACATAGTCAATAATTTAGTATTATTTCACATTATTTTCACTTAGTTGCACAATTGTAGCAAATGTAGCATAGTCTTTTTTTCCATTTTGTACTGCAGCTCTATACGAATAAAAATCATCAGTATTGCATCTTGTACAAATATCTGCCACATGTATGTTTTTATCTAGTACACCTACTTCTTTCATCTCATGCTTTAAGATTTTTACTAAATCAATATGAAAAGTTCCATCTTTCTCATCTTCTAAATATTCACTTTCATATTTGAAAACACTTGTAAATTTTTCTTTGAAGCTTTCTTCTCTACTTGTAAAACAGCATTTTCTTATTGATGGCCCTATGCACGCTATTAACTCACTTGGATTACTATTAAATTCGTGTTGCATCTTTTTTATTGCATTAATATATATTCTATTTATAACGCCTTTCCATCCAGCATGAATATTTGATATAACATTATTTATTGGATCATATATTATTATTGGATTACAATCTGCTGTTGTTACTAAAGTTGCTATGTCTTTTTCATTTACTATATATCCATCTACATTATCTTTACTTAGCTTTTCAAATAAGTATTCATCTTTATTTTCATTATTTAGTACTATTACTCTATCTGTGTGGTCTTGTTTTCCTTTATATATGTTTGAAAAACCAACTTTATTTCTTATAGTTTTTAAATTTTGAAGTACATTATCTATACTATCGTTTCCAAGTGTTCTAAAATTCAAACTAGAATATTCTCCCTCACTTGCTCCACCATGTCTTAATGTTATACAATGCTTTATATTATATTTATTTAACACTTTAAATTGTAAATACTCAACATCTCCATCTTTTACATGTAAAATCTCATCACTATCATATTTATTCATCCTCTTCCTCCTTAATTTCAATTTCTTTATCTAAATTAAATGAATATATATATGTTGAATCCACATTATACTTAGTAAGTGAATTTATAGCTTTCTTATATATATCTAATTGAATTTTATACCTCTTTATAAATTCTTGTTCAGATTCTAGTCTATCTGTTTTAAAATCCACAAGTATAACTTTTTTCTCGCTTGTAACAAAGAATAAGTCAATAATTCCCTGTATAAGACTATTTGATATACTACTATCTTCTAATATAAATTCATATTCTCTGTATATTTCATTTGATTTTTTTAGCTCTTTTCCAATACTTGAATTTAAAAATTTATATATTTTAAATGGATTTATATATTTTTGGTCTTGCTTACTTATTACATTTTCATATGTAAGCTTTTCTATATATTGTTTTATATCTTCTACTGTTGTAAGAGATGAAAAATCTAAATTTTGAAGTATAAAGTGAATTAGTAATCCTTTTCTAACAGCTGTATAACTCTTAGTTGTTTCTTCTAAAACTTCTGGCTTTCTAAATTCTTCTGTTATTTCTTCTTCGTTTACATCTGATATTTTCTGCTCTACTATATCATTATCTTCTTCTAATTTACTCTTTTTCAAATTACTTACACTCACTCTTGCAGGTATATGAGCATCCTCTTCGTATCTATATTCTCTTTCAACATTTTCTTTAATTTTTGCTATTAAATCTTCATCTACTTTAGATGTTTTTTGAGCATTAATTTCTTCTATTTTTTCATTTATAGATTGTCTATTTTCTTCAGCATCTTTAGATACTAACATTTTCTTTAATTGAGCATCTGTAGTACTAGATTTAACTTCTATTTTTTGTATATCTAGTTCCTCTTTATTTGCCTCATATTCGTTATAATACTTAATAACTGGTAATAAATTTTTATAATAACTATTATTGAGAGAAATAAGTGTTTCATTAAACTTTCCATTTTTAAAGCTTAATGTTTGCATTTCATATTCTTTTTCATAGTCTTTAGTTGTAGCAAAAATATATAATTTTTCTTTTGCTCTTGTTAAAGCAACATATAAAAGTCTTATTTCTTCTGATTTAGTTTCTTTTTCTATAACTGACCTTATTGCTTGTTTTATTAATGACGGATATGTTATACCTAAGTTTGAATTTACTATATCGATTCCTATACCATATTTATGATGGAATATAACTTTTTGTTTTCTAGCATCTGAGAAATTATATCCTTTTGCAGTATCTGCTAATATCACTATAGGAAATTCTAATCCTTTTGATTTATGTATTGTCATTATTCTTACTACATCTTCATTTTCACCAATTATTTTTGCACTACTTGTTGAAGTATCTTGTTTGTCTTTTAAATTATCTATGTACTTTATATATGAGCTTAATGTATTACCAACAGATGAATAGTAATTAGATGCTAGCTCAATAAGGTAATCTAAATTTGCCTTTTTAGCAGCACCGTTTTCTTCTAAAGCAAATTGATAGTATATATCTGTATCTTTATATAATCTAATTAATAAATCTGATATACTGTATATTTTAGCGTATTTGCTATACTCTTCAAGTAATTTTACAAAGTTAGATATTTTTCGTACTAATTTTTCTTCCTTAGTTCTAAACTCTTCATCTGTTAATATTTCATATAAAGTATCATATACATATTTACTACTATCATACATTCTAATTTTAGTAATATCGTCTAAGCTAAATCCTCCAATTATACTGTACATGATACTAATAACAAAAATGTCTTGATATGGATTATCTAAAACTTTTAAGAAAGATAATATTAGTTTTACTTCGTCGCCCTCAAAGATACTACTTGATGTATCGCAAAAGACTGGAATATTATTTTCCTTTAAAGCCTCTTCTATTACTTCTGCTTTATTTTTAACCCCTCGTAGTAGTATTACTATATCTTTATATTGTACTGGTCTTAGAGCTCCATTATCTCCCATTACTTTTTGATTTTTCATTATATCTTGTATTTTATATGCAATACATTTAGCTTCAATTTGAACAGATGTTAAATCTTCATCTATCTCATTTACATCTGATATTTCTTCATCTGAACTAAACATATTTATATCCTGATCTTTTAAATTTACAATATTAATTTGTGTTTTATAACTAGTATCTTCATCATATAAATACTTTGTATTACCACATTTTAAACTTTCAGATATTCCATAATCACACTGACCATTTCTCATGCTCATTATTTTTTCAAAAATATAATTTATTGAGTCTATTACTTCTTTTCTACTTCTAAAATTTTTAGATAGTATTATTTTGCAAGACTCTTCTTCGTCTTCGCCTTTTTCTTCCTCATCATTATCATCATCTAATTTGTATGAGACATACTTATAATTAAAGATATCTGGTCTTGCTTGTCTAAATCCATATATACTCTGCTTAATATCTCCAACCATAAATCTATTGTTTTCTTTAGATATAGCATCTAGTATTCTTTCTTGAACATAACTTGTATCTTGATACTCATCTGTATATACTTCTTTATATCTCATTTTTAAGTCTTTTGCTACTTGTGTAATATTATCCTCTTTATCTACAAGAAGCTCTAGTGCATAGTGCATAATATCATTAAATTCAGCAACACCTTGTCTTTTCTTTTCCTCTTTAAAAGCTTTATCAAAAGATACTAAAAAATCATATAAATATTTCATATAGTCATATGCTAGTAAGTTATCTTTTAATATTTCACTACTTTTAGCATATATTTGTTTTTTAGCTTTTTCAATAAGAGGCTTTACCTCTTTATCTCTAAATGATTTAATATTATTTTTTAAATCTTCGTCACTTACTTTTCCTGTATTAAACCTTGAAAAAGTAATGTCATTTACACACTCATATAAATTGTCCCATGACTTTTGTGGTAAATTTGTACATCTTTTTATCATTTCAATATCTTCATATAAAAGCTGTGCACATTTATTCCATTCTTCTATTCCTTCTATCTTAGATAACCACTCATCATATTTTATCATTATAAGAGACATTTCATCTATTACATCATCATATATATCTTTTCCAAATTCTGTATCATATAAATCAACTTCTTGATTAATATTATATTTTTCAATTTGTTCATTAAGCCACTTAAATGGATATGGAAAAGCCTGAATAAAATTATATATTTTTAATATATTTTCAAGTAATTCTTCATCTTTTCCGCCAAACAATTCTAGTATATTGTACAGTCCAAAACTACTTTTTCCATCATTATATGATTCATACGCTTTTTCTAATAAATCTTCTAATACATTTGTCTTTATTAAAATACTTTGTGACTCTTCACATATTCTAATGTTTGGGTCTATATCTAATATACTAAAGTTTTCTTTTACAAGTTTAAAGCAAAAAGCATCTATAGTAGTAATGCTTGCTCTGTTTATATATATAAGCTGATTTTTTAAATGATTTACCTTTTGTGGATCTTTTTCTTGTTCTAAAGCCTTATATATAGCATTTAGTATTTTTTCTTTAAGTTCTTGAGCTGCTGCATTTGTAAAAGTTACAACTAATATTTTATCTACATCTAAATATTCATCTAAAACCTTTTTTATAATTCTTTCAACTAGTACAGCTGTCTTACCACTTCCTGCAGAGGCACTGACTAATATATTTGAATCTCTTTTTTTAATAGCTTTTAGCTGATCTTCTGTCCAATTATTACCTGCCATCTTATTTCTCCTTTTTTATATATTTTATATTTTATTTTACTATTTTGCAAGGATAAATTTAGATTATATTTTAGCTAATTTTCATATAAATTAAATTTTACTCTTTTTTACAGATTATTACTAATTATTATTAATGTTTATTGATTTAAAAAAATGGGTATGTTAAAATTTTAAAAAAACATAATTTATCTAATATGAAAGATATTATAAGGAGGTTTAACAAATGAAAAAATGTAATGAATGTAGTTGTGATATGATTGATAATTGTTCAATTGAAGGAAAACACCCTTTTGAGGTTGATGTCAAGGAAAGAGTAAATATATCTATACATATACCAACAGGTGAAAAAAGAAGTTTCTTTGGTATACCATATGATGTATCAAATCAATATGAAGTAAAAGCTAGAATATGTCCAAAATGTGGAAAAATAGAGTTATATGCCCAATTAAATAATGATCAAGAAACTACATAATATTGATATTTTATGTATATTCTGATATAATTGTATAGGTGATTTTTTTGAATAAATTTAACGAAGATAAAATATTTGAACTATTTAATACAAATTCTTCTTTTGAATATGAGTTTACTTCTTCTAGTGAAGATGAAACAAAATCATTAGGTAAAGAATTTGCAAAATATATAAAAAAAGGTGATATTTTAACATTAAATGGTGAACTTGGTTCTGGAAAAACAGTATTTCTTATGGGAATAGCTAGTTATTTTGGAATTGAAGATGATGTATGCAGCCCAACTTTTACAATAGTTAATGAGTATAACACATCTAAAGATTTTCCTATATATCACTTTGATGTATACAGATTACATGATAGTGATGAATTTCTTGAAGGTGTTGGTACAGATTATTTTTATAACGGTGCCTGCTTAATTGAATGGGGCGACGAAATAATATATGATATATTACCTAAAAATACAATTCATATAGATATCCAAAAGGATTCTAGTAACCCTAATATACGAAAATTTAGAATATGGAGGAAAAATTAACATGAATATTCTTGGTATTGATACAACAACAAAATCTGCTAGTTGCAGTGTTTTATATGATAATAAATATTATACTAATAGCATATCTAATGAGGTTACTCACTCTGAAAAACTTCTACCAATTATAGATGAAACTTTAAAAAGCGCTAATCTAACATTAGACAATATTGATACTTTTGCCACAATTAATGGACCTGGTTCTTTTACAGGAATCCGTATTGGCCTTGCAACAATTAAAGCGTTTGCACAAGTTAAAGGAATAGATATATTCTCTATCTCTTCTATAGATTTAATTAGCTACGAGGCATTTATGCAATCTAATGCAACAGAAAAATACGTTTTATCTTTAATTGACGCAAGAAACAATAGAGTTTATTATGGATTAAATAAACTAACTAAGCTAGATAGTGGTAAAGTAAAAATAGAAAAAATTCTTGATGTAAATAATGATTTAATTGAAGATGCTTTAAAAAATATAACTCAAAAAGATATACTTATTGCTGGAAATTGCATAGATAATTTCAAAGATACTCTATCTAGTATTTCTAACGATTTAATAGAGCTATATCCTACTACAGAAGATTTAATTGATTGCTATTTAAATATCTCAGACAGAGATGATTATATGTATAATGCTTATACTCTAGATGCTCTTTATGCAAGACCATCACAAGCAGAAAGAATGAGTAACAATGGATAATATAAACATTTTAAAAATGCAAGAATGTGATATACATAATGCTATCTTACTTGAAGCAACACATAGCATTCACATACTTAATGAGGAAATTTTAAAAGATGATTTAAAAAAAGAAAACTACCATTACATTGTTGCAAAAAGCAATGATGTTATAATTGGATATGCCGGTATATCCTATGTTATAGATAGTGCAGATCTAATTTCAATAGTTGTAGGTAAACAATATACTAATATGGGAGTTGCCTCTTTACTTATTTCAAATCTTATACAATTTTGTACTGAAAATAACATAACAAAAATATTACTTGAAGTACGAGAGTCAAATACTCCAGCTCAAAAGCTATATGAAAAATTTGGATTTAAAAAAATTTCTATTAGAAAAAGGTATTATAACAATGAAGATGCTTATATATATGAAAAAGTGATATAGTTAATACGCTATATCACCTTTTTTATTATCTACTTTCTATTCATTTTCATCAAATGTTTGTATAATATTTTTAAAGTAATCATTATCTAAATCTGGTCCTTCTACTGCTATATAGTAAGTTTTATCATTTTTTCCATCAATAAACCAACATACTAGCCATTTTCCCTCATCTGTATAATATCCGTATACTTTATATGCTTTATATCCATTTACTTTTTCTGTTTCTGCTTTAAGATCACTTACTCCATCATCACTTAATTTGCTGTATACTACAGTTGCATAATTTTGTGCATCAGTAATATTTGCATCTAAGCTAAATATTGTTGAAATCCAAGTAATTCCATAACTATATTGTATTGTACTATTTCCATCTACATCTATAAATTTAACCCAATCTTTAGGAACTGATATAAACCCATATTCTTTTGATCCTATTCTTTGACCTTCAGATTTTAATTTTTCTACTTCTTCATTACTAGATGTACTTATATTTTCTTGTTTTTTTGTACTTTGTGAACTTTCTACATTTTGTTCTATATTTGTATTATCTTTTGAAGAATCTAATAGCTCTACTCCATAATTTAATTCTATAACCACTAATGCAACCAGTAATATTGCAACAATTGACAATATAACAATTAACCAAACATAGTTTTTCTTTTTATCTGCTTTTGGTGTTACTTCTTCTTTTGAAGATACTACATTTTCATTTTCTTCTAATTTTTCAACACCTAATTCTTCTTTTTTATTATCTACTACTTTTTTTAGTACTTCACTTACATCATTTCCACATTTATTGCAAAACTTTACACTTTTTGTTTCATCAATATAATTTCCACACTTATTACAATACATTTCTAAACCCTCCATATATTTTCTACATAACAAATAGTATCATATATTAAAATTTGTTTCAAGTCAAAAAAATACCATTCAATATATAATTGAATAGTATCATATGTTTAATTCTAATTGTCATTATCATTTTCATCATCAAATAAAATCTCACGTGAACTAACCTTGTTTTCTTTTCTTTCTCTGAATACTTCTGTTGAAAGTATCTCTTTTACATATTTTGCATCTTTTATATTAGTTATATCAAATTCTGGTGTAGTTTTATCTGCTGAACAACAATGAATAGTTCCTACTCCAAATATTCTTTGAGATAATCTTCTTATTAATGTTACATCTGTTATTCTAAAGAGCATTATTTCTTCTTGTCTTTTATTTAGAAATCCAGTATCAATTAGTAATTTTTCTCCTGTTAAAGTATAAACAGTAAATGAAAGTGGTAACCCAAATATGGTTCTTTTTCTATCTTTCCAAATTATTTTTTTCTTATCCATAGAAAAAACCTCCTTTAAAATATTTTTTTACTGCACTATTATATCACAAATAGTTGTAAAAAGAAATATTTCAAGGAGATTTAATTACATAATATTATAATTCTATGTTAGTTTTTTGTACTAATGCATTATATTCATCTATAAAAGTTTGGCTTTTAGATTTTAAAGTATTGTTTTCAATAAACCATTCATTTGCATTATCTTTCATATATGTAAGAACAGCTATTAATGAATCGTTGTATGAATCATACTTTGCATCAGCTTCTTTTATTGTATTGACACCCTCAGATAGTTTTATTTGAGAAATAATATCTTTATATAAGTTAAAGAATCTATCTTCTAATCCATTTGATTTAGCTTTTTCATCTATCTTAGTTTCATCTACTAAATTAGATAAAGTTTCAATTAATTGTTTATTTTCTTCTTTTATTCCATTTAATGTAGAAAGTGATTCGTTAAATTCTGGTCCATCTTTTTGGTAATTATCTAAATTTATAACTTTTGCTTGAGATAATTTTTCGTAATTATCTCTTAATTTATTTACAGATTCAATATATGTCTTATAATCCTCTTTTACTAATTTTTCAACAATTGCATATTGTCCTGTTGTTTTCACATCAGTATTTATATTAGTTTCTGAAAGTGCATTTATTTCACTTGTAAGTAAGTCGTTTTGAGATTTATCTTTAAATACCAATACCGCAACAGTTATAGCTACTATTAGTGCAACTATTACTAAAATAACAGCAATCCATCTTTTTTTCATATCTATTCCTCCTAGTAATTTATTTACAAATAAATTATACATCGAATTAATTTTAAAGTAAATACTTTTCATCTTTTTTACAATTTTCGAACCTCTTCTTCATAAATACATTTTTTTTATTCTTTTAGTTGAATATTTTTTTCATATACTATACAATGTAGATATAGTATAGACAAAAGACAAAATATTGGAGGTAATTATTTATATGAAGAAAGTAAAAGAACTTAAAGCTTCTAACTTAAAAAATTCGTTTAATATAGACTCTTTAAAATTCAATACAACAGAAGAAGTTGAGCCATTTAATGGAATTATTGGTCAAGAAAGAGCTCTTGAAGCAATAAGATCTGCAATGCAAATTCCACAAAAAGGCTTTAACCTATATATATCTGGTACTCTAGGAATAGGAAAAACAACTTATGCTCTATCTGTTGTTAATTCTTTAAGCGAAAAAATGCCAGTACCTCAAGATTATTGTTACATCAATAACTTTGAAAATCCTGTAGAGCCTGTAGCTGTTTCTTTACCAGCTGGCGAAGGTATGGAATTTAAACAAGACATGAATCGTTTTATTAATTCTGTCACAACTAGAATAAACAAAGAACTAACTGGAGATATGTACGAAAAAGAAAAAAAGACTATTGTAGACAGATACAAAAGAGCAAAAGAAAATTTAATGCGTGAGTTTGATAAATCTACTTATGAAAAAGGATTTAAAGTTAGAAATACTGAAAATGGTATTTATTTTTCACCAGTTCACAATGGTGTTGTATTAGATGAAAAATCTTTCAAAGTACTTGATGAAAAAACAAAGAAGTATTTTGAAGAAAAAAGTCCTGAAATTCAGGAACAAACTTTACAAGTACTAAAAGAAATTGATGCTCTAGATAAAAAGTGTGAGCAAGTACTTAAAGAATGGGAAAACAATCTTGCTACATTTGCTGTAACACAATGTATGAGTGATTTGAAAATAAAATATAAGAAAAATCTTAAAATTCAAAACTTCCTATACTCTGTTCAAAGTGATGTTGTTAAAAATGTAGAATTATTTAAAAAGACTTCACCAGAAAAAGATATGAAGATGATGTCAAATCCTTATATGATGCAACAAATGATGCAAAAAAGAAATTTAAAACCTTGGGAAAACTATAGAGTAAATTTAGTAATCAATAATGATAGACTACAACATGCACCTGTTGTACTATGTAAAAATCCAAATTATTTTGATTTATTTGGAAAACTAGAATTTGAAACTACTCCTCAAGGTACAAAAACTAGTTACAACATGTTAAAGCCTGGTTTAATTCATAAGGCTAATGGCGGTTTCTTAATTATTAATATTCGTGATCTACTTGTTAGTGCTCCAACTTGGGAAGCTTTCAAAAGAGTTTTAAGAAACCAAGAACTTTCTATAGATAGTTCAAGAGATATACATCAACCTATAACAGTAATCTCATTAAAACCAGAGCCTATTCCAATAAACATGCAAGTAATTTTAATTGGTTCAGAACTACATTATCAACAATTATGTGCAATGGACGCTGACTTTAAAAAGCTATTTAAAATAAAAGCAGATTTTGATGATAATTATGAAAGAAATAAAGAAAATGTAAAAAAATTAGTTCAATTTATAGCATATGTTTGTAAGAAACACTCTCTTCTACCTTTTAATCGTGAAGGTGTTAAAGAAGTTATTGAATACAGTTCAAAATGTGCTGGAAATCAAAATAAACTTACAGCTATAATGCAAGATATATCAGATTTAATTATTGAAGCTAGTTTCATAGCTAGTACAAATAAGAAAAAAGTAATTTCTAATGAAGAAGTTAAAAAAGCTCTTGAATCAAAATCAAGAAGATCATCTAAATATAATGATGCATATAATAAAATGATTCGTCAAGGAGATATAATAATTTCAACTGATGGATTTAAAGTTGGTCAAATAAATGGATTAACTATTGCTGTTGCAGGAGACTGTTCTTTTGGTCAACCAGTAAGAATTACTGCTAACACATATATTGGAAAAAGTGGCGTATTAAATATAGAAAGAGAAGTTTCAATGAGTGGTACTACCCATTCTAAAGGTGTATATATACTTTCTGCCTACATTGGTGAAAAATATGCTCAAGAAGTTCCTTTATCTTTGACTGCTAGTTTATGTTTTGAACAATTATATAATCCAGTAGATGGCGATAGTGCATCTTCAACAGAATTATATGCAATACTTTCTTCCCTTTCAGGAGTTCCAATAAATCAAAGTCTTGCTGTTACAGGATCTGTTAACCAAAAAGGTGAAATTCAACCAATTGGTGGAGTTACAGATAAAATAGAAGGATTTTACAAAGTATGTAAAGAAAAAGGATTAAATGGACAAAATGGTGTATTAATTCCATATCAAAATGTTAAAAATCTAACATTAAGCAATGAAATTGTAGAAGCTGTTAAAGAAGGAAAATTCCATGTTTATCCTGTAAGTACAATAGATGAGGGTATAGAAATACTAACTGGAAAAGATGCAGGTGTTATGGATGAAAATGGAAACTATCCAGAAGATTCTATAAACTACCTAGTTTCAGAAAAACTAAAAAAATATGCACAAAACAGTGCAAAATATAATTAGCATACTACTTTAATTAAAGTTACTTATATAAAAAAGAGCACATTAGGTGCTCTTTTTTTATTCATATTTTAATTTCTTTATATTATCTTTAATCTTGGCCTTTAACTCATCTAACTCCTCTGCTTGTCTTTGATACTTTTGTTCTAATAGTAAATTATATTCTTTTAGTGTATTTTTTAGTTCAATTAATTTTTCTGTAGATAAATCTTCTACTTTTCTTCCTTGAGTTAAATTATATATTAAAAAAATATTTATTTAAAGAACTTCTGCATAAAGTTTTATATTCTTTTAAAAGATTTACACTTATATTACAATACTATAATATACTAATTTAATATAAAAAAGCAGGAATAGCATATGCTATCCCTACTATGAGTATTGTTATCAGTTCTTTTACTTTCAAAGCCTCTAAAAACTTCTAATTCATTTTTATGTACATAAATTTTTTTATCTTCATTTATTATCATTCCTCATAATAAAATAAAGATATATGCCTTAACATATCTCTTGTTTGTAACATCATATATAAGACAAAAAATTCGTCAATCTTATATATTAATATAGTATACCCTATTTATATAAAAATGTAAAAGGAGATTAAAAATCTCCTTTTACGGTACAACACAGATATATAGGTATTAAAAAGCCCTTTCCCTATATATCAATTATATTATAACATTTAAAAATTACCTTTTCAACATAAAGCAACACCAATTGATACTATATTTAAAATACCACTTAAACTATTTCCACTAAATTTTCTAGTATATAAAAAATACAACCAGATGATATTTCACATCTAGTTGTATTTAATATACTATATATTATTTATTATACTTTTAATTATAGTTTTAGCAATAATCTTAGTTTTTCCATCAATATCTTTTAATGGATTATATTCTACTACATCTAAAGATTTTAGTTTATCTTTATGTTTAATTATTTCGTCTACTACTTCATATGCCTCATCTAAATTAATTCCATCTTTTGCTGGAACTGATACGCCAGGACAAATAATAGGATCAATTACATCTAAATCATAACTTATATGCATTCCTTCTGTTCCATTACATGCTATGCTTATAGCTTCTTCCATAACTGAAGCCATTCCTCTTTTATGAACATCCTCAGTTGTAAATATTGTAACACCAGCATCTTTTAAATTTACTGCTTCTAAAGGATCTATGTCTCTACCTCCTACAATTACTGTATTTTTAGGATTGTAGAAATTACCATTATGAAATCCTACAAGATCTCTTTTTTCATATCCATCAATAGCAGCAAGTGGTAAACCATGTATATTACCTGTTATTGTAGTATCAAAAGTGTTATAGTCTCCGTGTGCATCAACCCATATTATTCCTAGTGATTTATTTTTGTTAATAGATGCAAGTGCAGATGCTATAACTAAGCTATGATCTCCACCAAGTGTTAATGGGAAATGTCCATTTTCTATTATATCTAAAACTGTATTATATAATTTCTCATTAAATAAATTTATATTTTTTAAATTTTTCTTTTTATTATCTTTATCTTTTTCCTTGTTTTCTTCATTTGCATATACTCTATATATGCCTCTAATTTCTTTTTCTCTTAAGTCCTTTGTTAATTCATCTGGTCCAAGATTTGCTCCATCTACAGCTACTCCTAAATCAGTACATGCATTAACTATATCAATTTCTCTCATTTCATTCTCCTTCTATTAATTTTTATGTCTTTCATCATATTCTTTTAAGAATTTTTCAGTGTATTCAACATCTGAAATACATGGTAAATATTCATTACCATATTTTTGTCTTGTTTCTCTTCCTTTACCTGTTAAAAGTATTATTGTTGGTTTTTCTTCTTTTTCAGCTTTTAGTACTGCATCTTTTATTGCTTCTCCTCTTTCTTCTATTAAAGCATAGTTGTTTGTATATTTTTTTACATATTGTGCAATATCATTTGATATATCTATTACAGGTTCAGCTCCTGGATCCTCTGCTACTAAATATACAAAATCTGAGTATTGTCCAGCTATAGTTCCTAAATCTTTTCTTCTTAATAATGATTTTTTACCAGGACAACCAAATATAGATACTATTCTTCTGTCTGGATATTCTTCTTCTACTGAAGAAAATAATTTTTCAAAACTTAATTTATTATGTGCATAGTCTACTAGTATAATAATCTTCATATCTTTTGTGTGGAAAACTTCCATTCTTCCACTAGATCTTGCAATTTCTAGTCCATGTTTAATGTACTCTACTGGTATATCCATAATGTATGTAGTTGCTATAGCTGCAAGAGCATTTTCAACATTAAATAATCCAGGCATAGTTAGTTTAAACTCTTCGTCATAAGATGGTGTATGAACTTTAAATAATGTATTAAATCCATCTTTTCTAATATCATAAGCATAAAAGTCTGTATCTTTAGTCTTCATTGAAAAAGTAAATACTCTAGCACTATCTCTTCTTGCAACTGCAAGTGTATTTGAAGCTAAATCTGCATCCATATTTACTATTGCATTTTTAGTGTTTTTAAACATTTTTAACTTTGAATTATAATAATCTTCAAAATTTGGATGTTCAATTGGACTAATATGATCTTCACTTATATTCATAAATATTCCAATATCAAAAAATACATCTGCAACTCTTTCTATTTTTAAAGATTGAGAAGAAACTTCCATTACTAGATTTTCCATTCCAGATTTTAAAGCGTTTGCAAAATGTCTATGAATATCATAAGACTCAGGAGTTGTAATATGTGATTCAAAATTTTCTACTCCATCATATGTATCAATTGATGATATTACAGCTGTATCTTTCTTATTCATAGCTTTTGAATATTCATCTAAAATAGCTTTTATATAGTATGTTGTAGTAGATTTTCCTTTTGTACCACCTACTCCAATTACATTTAAGCTTTCTCCTGGATAGTTAAAATACATAGCAGACATACAAGATAAAGCTTTTCTTATATCTGTAACTAAAATGCAAGGTATATCCACATCAAATTTATTTTCACTAACGTATACGAATACTCCATTATCTATAGCTTCTTGTAAATATTCATTTTTAAATAAAACTCCTTTTACAACAAATAAAGTATTTTCTTGTACTTCCTTAGAATTGTATGAAACTAAATCCACTTGTTTATCCATTATTTTTTCACAATCTATAGTTTCTTTTAATATATCTTCTTGTTTTAATAACTCTATATATTCTTTTACATTGTATTTTTCCATAACTTATTATCTCCTTAACTACATTAAAATTATATACTAATTATATTTCAAAATCAAGAGATAATGACTCCACACAAATCCACAAAAATTGTATTTTTAAACACACAAATTCACAAAAAAATGGAAGCAGATATATCTGCCTCCTTTAAACTACACGGTTACAAGCCTCAAGGAATCTTTTTCTTCAATTCCTCAATAATATTGTAATCTGAGATTTCCAAATTATTGTTTATTCCTTTTCCAATCTCAATTACTGGCTTTCTGTTTCCTCCATGATAATCGCTCCCAACAGTTGCAACTAAATTATACTTTTTACAGTATTCTAAAAGTTGTTCTCTTTTTTGTTCACCATTGTTAGGATTATACACTTCGATTCCCCCAAGACCAGCTTCTACTAGTTCTTTAATGAACTCTTCCTCCATCTCTGGATTAAATCTCAAGCTTTTAGGGTGTGCAATAACTGCTACACCACCGTATTCACGAATTTTCTTTACAAGCTGTATTGGTGTCAATTTTTTCCTTTGAACATAGCAATGATCTAGATATTTTCCATATGCTTCAGATGCTGTTTTGGTATACTTAAGTTTCTTTAATGTCAAAGCAATATCAAAACGGCCTATACTCTTTTTATCTCTTGCATTTTTTATAACATCTGTTATATCAATATCCACACCATGGCTATTTAAAAACTTAATTGTTTTTACAACACATTCATATCTATCTAGCTCATAAATATCTAAAAGCTTATAGATTTCTTTTGAAATGAAATAACCTAAAATATGACATACATGTTTTCCTCCAGCTGTATATGCAGACATATCTGCACCTATTTCAATTCCTGGTATAATTTCAATATCATCCACTGCTAATTCACAAGCTGTCTTATATGAAGACAAGTTATAATGCTCAGTAAGTGAAATAATACCAACTCCATTTGCTTTAGCTTTAGCTAAAACCTCCTCAATGGTATCAAAACCATCTGAATAATTCGTATGAACATGAAGATCAATATATTTACCTTTCATTTCATATCACACTCCTTTATTTAATTAGTGTTAAAAAACTATCGCATCAAGTGTGATATTATCATAAGCAAAAAAAAATGTCAACACTAAATATTAATGTCAAATTTTCATATAATATAAAAAGACTTGGAAATCAACATTTCCAAGTCCTTTTATATGTTTAAAATATTTTTTTGTGAGATTATAATTTTACATCTCCACTTGCATTAGAAGCTTCATCCATTATACCTGCTGCATAAGATTCTTTTATTATACTATCAATTTTATTTTCTAGTAATTCTTTGTCTTGATTTTCTGCAAGAACCATTTCACTTAAAAGAATATTTTTTGATGTTGCAAGCATTTTCTTTTCTCCTATTGAAAGACCTCTTTCCATATGTCTATGTGAAAGTTCTCTTACAACTTCTGCAACTTCTAATATGTTACCTGATTTAATCTTTTCTACGTTAAGATTGTATCTCTTACTCCAATTAACATCATGAATGTAAGGATCTTTAGGTTTTTCTAGAACAGAAAATACTTTATCTGCTTCTGATCTTTGTGAAACTTCTCTTACACCTATATCATCAACCTTATTAGTTGGAACCATTAATTTCATCCCACCTATAGGCATTTTGATTATATAATAATCATCTACATTACCAAGCATTTCTTTTTCTTCTATAGACTCAATTGTACCTGCACCATGCATTGGATAAACAACTTTATCTCCTACACTAAACACTAAACATTCCCCCTTCTCTTTCTCAAGTAATACACTTATATTATACCACAATTTTGAGTAAAAGTAAAGGAAATGAAAAGGTATTTTATGTCAAAAGGTCTAATTTCCACCAAATCTACGATTTCTTTTTATGTATTCTTCTATAGCCTTATTAAATTGATTTTCGTCAAAGTCTGGCCACATAACATCTTTTGGAAAATATAATTCTGAGTATGTAGACTGCCATGTTAGGAAATTGCTAAGTCTATACTCATTACTTGTTCTAATTATAAGATCAGGGTCAGGAATATCTTTAGTATAAAGATGACTAGATACTAGTTCTGGTGTTATATCCTCAGGTGATATTTCTCCATCTTTAACACTTTGACTAATTTCTTTTATAGCTTTTACTATTTCATTTCTTCCACCATAGTTTAGACATATTCCAAATACCATCTTAGTATTGTTTTTTGTTTTTTCTTCTAGTTTTAATATTTTTTCTTGTAATTTTTTATCTAGAGCTGTTATATCTCCATACACTTTTATTCTTATTTCTCTTTTTTCATCGCTTACTAATAAATCACTAGTAAATTTATCTAAAAGATGCATAAGTAGCGCAACTTCTTTTGCATCTCTTTTCCAGTTTTCTGTTGAAAACGCATAAACTGTTAAGTATTTTAAGCCACAATCATATGCATATTTTGCAATTTTTTTTACGGCTTCTGCACCTGCTTTATGCCCATCAGTTGGATTTAATCCTTTAGCTTTTGCCCATCTTCTATTTCCATCTAAGATTATTCCAATATGCTTTGGGCCTCTTTCATCTATAACCATAATAACTTCTCCTTAATATTATATATCATAAAAATATGTAGCTTCTAAGTCTGCTTCATGTAAAAGTAATGCAAGAGGATATTTTTTATATGCAAGACTTATTGTTCCATATTGTTCTTTAGGTTCAGTAAATCCCATATGCCATCTTATACAATATTTTTCTTCACTAGTTAATTTAATGTATTCAGTTAACATCATTACTGATTTTTCTCCATGTCCGTATGGAATTGTATCATCAACTGTATAATATGGAACTTTTTCCCATACTCCAGCCTCATTTTTGGCATTTCTGTAATCTACTTTATAAAAATTAACCTTACAAATATCATGAAGTAATGCTATTATTTTTAAAGTATCTTCTGAAACATCAATATTCATTATTGAATGTTCAACTTTATGTTTTAATATCTCATATACTTTCATGCTATGCTCTAGTAATCCACCTTCATAACTTCCATGAAATCTTGTACTAGCAGGTGCTGTATAAAAATCTGTCTTTTCAATAAAATTCATTAGATTATCTATTCCATCTCTATTTATACTACTAATTAAGTTTCTAAATTCTTCTACCATTTTTCCTCCTACTTCTCTCTATCTTTAATATATAATGCTAAATTTAATAAAAATTCTGACTTGTCTCCAAAAATTCTAATGCCAGCCATTGCTTCATTAATTACATCATCTAACATTTCTTGTGCTCTTTCTAAGCCATATTTTGTAACATATGTAGCCTTTTTCATTTCTCTGTCATTTCCAACTGGTTTTCCTGTTTTTTTACTATCTCCTATTTCAGATAATATATCGTCTTTTATTTGAAATGCAAGTCCTATGTTCTCAGCAAAAGTAGTTAGTACTTGTAATTCTTGATTTGTTGCTCCAGCAAGTAAAGCACCTATTCTAACTGATTCACGTATTAGAGCTCCTGTCTTATTTCTATGCATATATTCTAATTGCTCAAGTGTTAAAATTTCTCCCTCACTTACAGTATCATAGTATTCTCCAGCAATCATTCTATCTTTGGCTTTTACAAACTCATTTAGAGCCATTATTTTCATGCTTATTTGTTTTATATCTAATTCATCTCTTAAATCATCTGTAATTACTACATTTGAGTAATTAAATAACGCGTCTCCTGCAAGCAGTGCAGTACATTCGTCATACATTTTATGATTTGTTGGTTTTCCATGTCTAAAATCATCATCATCAATACATGGCATATCATCATGAATTAAACTTGCATTGTGTACCATTTCCATGCCTACTGCAAAAGGTAAACATTTTTCAAAATCTTCTTTAAATAGTCTATATGTTGCAAACATTAGTATTGGTCTTATTCTTTTTCCGCCAGCAAGTAGACTATATCTCATAGACTCTCTTAATCTTTTTTCATATGTATTATCATCTTTAAAGTATTCATCTAGTTTTTCATCAATATAGTTTTGATATTTTTTTAATTCTTCTTTAAAATTCATTTCTATATCCTCCTATTTTAAGTTATTAATTACATCAATAACTTTTTGTATAGTCTTCATAGGAGTCGAAGCTCCCGACATTATACCTATTATATCATATTTTTTACAATCTTCAATTTTTTTGTCGGTTTCATCTTGTATAATAATACAATTTTCACATTCTGAACACGCAACATCATATAACTTTTTAGTATTTGAACTATTTTTCCCACCAATTATTATCATGAAATCAGCTTGTTTAGCTATTTGGCTACATTCTATTTGCCTATTTTTAGTACTTGGACAAATAGAGTTAATACATTCAATATTCTTATATTTTTCTTTCAAAGCTTTTTCTATTTCTAAATACTTCGAATATGAAAAAGTAGTTTGAACTATAGAAAAAACATCTTCAAGATCTGGCAATTTTTCTATTTCTTCAACACTATCTATAACATAAATATCTTTTGCATATCCTTTAGATCCAATTGTTTCTGGATGATCTTTTTTGCCAATTAAAATAATTGTCTTTTTATTTCCTTGTGCCTCTTTAATCTTATTATGAATCTGTGCTACTTTAGGACATGTAAAATCTTTTACTGTAACATTTTTTTCTTTTGCAATTTCATAGACTTTTTCTTCTACTCCATGGGCTCTTATTGCTAAAGTTTCTCCATTTTTTATTTCACTTATATCTTCTATAAATTTAACACCTTTTTGTTTTAAATCATTAACTACTGTTTCATTATGTACAATTTCGCCTAAGCAATATAACTTACTATTAGACTTGCATTCATTTTCTACACCTTCTACAGCTCTTTTAACACCGAAACAAAATCCTGATTGTTTTCCAACTATTACCTTCATTTCTTCCTCCTAATGTTGCTTATATTATATTGTAATTGACGAAAAAAGTCAAAAAAATAAGGTAGTTTTAACTACCCTATTCTTATTCTTGATATCATTTTGTACCTATGCAAATTTGCTAAATGTAAGTCTATTACTTTATATGCTGTATAATTTATCTTTTTTAGCTTATTATTTTTATCTCCATTATCTGGTAGATCTGTTATAAAAGAATACTCATGCATAGTTTTATCTATTGTATTTATAGCTACTTTTATACAATCTGATATTTTATACTCTTCAAATTTTTTAATCATATCTACATTTGATTTTCTTAAATTTGGTTTTGCTATTTTAGTTATTTTATTTACTTCGTCTTTCTTATTTTGTACTACTTCTTCATTATCTTGAGTATAAATTTGTTCAGATACTTTTATAATATTTTCCTCTTTTTTATTTGAAACTTCAGGCGATGTAACTATAGTATCATAGCTATTTTGATTTTCATTAGATTTATCTTCAGTTATAGTATTTTCTTCAATTGTTTCATCTGGTTTATCTGGTATAACTTGCTCTGGCTCTTTTTCAATTTCATCTTTTTTATTTTCTATATCTTCTTCGTTTTTTGTTTCTCCACCTTCAGCCATTTGAATTTGATTAGTACAAGCTATATCTACTTGAGCATTTTTGTTCATTAAGTCTATTGCTATATATCCTGTTTCGTTACATTCTTTAAATCCTTCTGGTAGACTAACTACTTCATATTGATATAGTCCATATGGTAAATTATTTATAATTACAATACCATTTGCATCACTTACTAAATTTATAGTTGTTCCTTTTAGCTCTTCCATATCTCTTATATCTATCATATTATCATTTTCATCTATATAATAAATATTTACTATAGCCCCTTTTACTGGACTATCTTTTTCTAACTCATTATTAGAAAAGCTTATTACAATTCTACCATCATTGGGTAAGTCATAATTTTCAAGTTCTGTTGCATATGTATTTGTTAATAGCATCATTGAAAGTATTCCACCAAGCATTACAATAGTCCATCTTTTCATTTTTCTCACCTCTTCATACTTATATTATACCACATTTTCAACTTTATGTTAAGTTTTAAGGTTGTAGTGTAACAATAGTGCAATCTTTCAAATTTTGTATATTTATTATTGTATAATTCTGATCTTATATTTTATGTAATCTAAAATTTTTACTTAGTCATATTTATATAATTTGTTATAACACAAAAAAGCAGTTAAAAAGCGTCTTATGCGTCTTTTTAACTGCTTAATATTACATAATTTTATTGTTACATTTGTGTTACAATTACATATTATATAGTTTTAATATATTCTGTTCTTGTAATCTCTTTAGTGATTGATTTATTATTTTAGCACGTCTTTCACCTATTCCATCAACATCATCTAGTTGAGTAACAGTAGCATTGCATACCATTTGTAGACTTCCAAAAGCCTCTATTATTTTTTCAATAACACTTGCAGGCATTTTAGGTATTTTATTTAATACTCTATATCCTCTAGGTGATACATTCATATCTAAAAGCTCTGTCGTAGTATCTGATTCATATCCAAGAAGCTTAATAACTTTCTCTGAATCAATTAATCCTTTTCTATCCATTTTACGTATTTCTTCAAGAATAGCATCAGCTGTCTTTTTAGGCTTCTTTTTATTTATTACCATATAATCTTGTATTATTTGTTTTTCTTCTTGTTCTACATTATCTATAAGCTCTAATAACTGAATATTAACAAGTCTACCTTCATTTCCTAATTCTATAATAGTTCTTTCTACTTCTGTTTTCATACGCATTACAGTTTCACTTCTATAAATAGCATTTGCAACAAGCTCTAGATATACAATATCATCAAATTCATGCTCTGTTAAAACATTTAAAGTATGGTCAAATACTTTTTTATATTTTTCTAGTGTTTCAAGCATTTGATTAGCTTCTATGTTTACTGCATTTATTTCTTTTATTACGTATCTAAAATCTCCTTTGAATATTGTTATTATTCCTCTTCTTTGAGATATACATATTACAATTTCATTAGTTTGCTTTGCAGTACGTTCTGCTGTTCTATGTCTTGTACCTGTTTCCACAGTCTTTATTTTTGGATCTGGTACTAATTGCACATTTGCTCTTAAAATTTTCTTTAAATCACTGCTTACAACAATTGCACCATCCATTTTGCATAACTCATATATACTTGCTGGTGTAAAATCTAAATCTAGTTTAAATCCTCCATCAACTATATTCATAACTGCATCACTCTCAGATAGTACAATTAAAGCTCCTGTTTTTGCTTTTAAAATATTATCTAGCCCATCACGTAAAGTTGTTCCTGGTGCTACTTTTCTTAATACATCTAAGATTTCTTCTTGCTTCAAAAAATTTCCTCCTTATTTTCTAAATACTAATCTTCCAATTACTTCATCTATTGTGGAAACACCAATTAAATCTGCATCCACTTCTTCTTTTAAACTATCTATTTGTTTCTTATTGGTATATATTTTGTTATATCCCAATTTAGATATTTCTTTTATTCTCTTTTCAAAATTAGTTATATTTCTAATTTCTCCAGTAAGTCCTATTTCACCTAAAAATACTGTTTTAGGATCTATAGCTATATTTTTATAACTTGAAACTATTGCCATAGCTATACTCAAGTCTACTGCTGGTTCATCTACTTTCATTCCACCTATTACATTAACATATATATCTTGTGAACTTAGGTTTAAATTACATCTTTTCTCTAAAACTGCTATTAGCATATTTAATCTGTTTAAGTCTATACCATTTGCTACTCTTCTTGGCATATTATAATACGAATGAGTAGTTAATGCTTGAACTTCCATAAGTATTGTTGATGTTCCTTCTACTGTTGCAACTATTGCTGTTCCAGGTAAGTTTCTATCTGATTTAGTTAAAAATATATCTGCTACATTTTTTACTTCAACCATTCCTTCATCTTTCATATCAAAAATACCAATTTCATTTGTAGAACCAAATCTATTTTTTACTCCTCTAACAATTCTGTGAGATAAAAATCTCTCTCCTTCAATATATATTACTGTATCAACCATGTGCTCTAGTATTCTAGGACCAGCTATAACGCCATCTTTTGTTACATGTCCTATAACAATAGTTGTTATATTTTGTTTTTTAGCTTGGTACATAAGTCTACCTGTTACTTCTTTTACCTGTGAAATACTTCCAGGTGTAGAACTAATCTGTTCATCATACATTGTTTGAATAGAATCCACAATACAAAACTTAGGAGCAAGTTCTTCTAATTTTTCCTCTATTACTTCTATATTAGTTTCATTAAAAAATAGAATATTATCTGATTTAACATTTAATCTATCAGCTCTAAGCTTTACTTGTGTTTCAGATTCTTCTCCAGATATGTATAATACTTTACCATGATTTGCAAGCTTAGAACAAACCTGCATAATTAAAGTAGACTTTCCTATTCCTGGCTCTCCTCCTATTAAATTTAAAGAGCCTTCTACAATTCCTCCACCAAAAACTCTATTTAATTCTTCATATCCTGTATCTAATCTAATTTCTTGCGTTACAACAATATCATTTAATTTTTTTACTGTACTACTTCCACCAAACGTAGTATTTCTTCCTCCAGAACTCTTAGAACTACTCTTTTTACTTACTTTTTCTTCAACAAAGGTGTTCCAATTATTACATCCTGGACATCTTCCTAACCATTTAGCAGATTCATATCCGCATTCTTTACAAAAAAATACAGTATTTGAAGCCATATATTCCCTCCATAATTAACGTTTTTTCATATATTGCGTATCATATAAATACGCCACTTCATTATATCATTTTTATATGTTTTTCACAACCAAATTAGTCCCTAATATTCAAAAAAAATGCTCGAATTTAATATTCAAGCACTTTTTAAAATAATTTAACTATTTTTACTCTCTATATCTTGTAATTCAAAGCGATACTTTTGAGTTATATTAGGATATTTTTCATGATTCACTTCATCTACAAATAATCTAACTGGTCTTACCCATAGTTTTCCATTTCCATATAGGCTCCTATAAACTACACATTGCTCCCCTGTCTCAGAATGTGTTGCAATATCTTCTACAATATAATAATCCCCTTTAAAATGTTTATATATTCCTTTAATTTTTATATCTTCCATTTGTTCCTCCTAAGTAATATTACTTTAATACATCAAAATTATATCACAAGAAATGTACAAGTTAAATATCTTTTATTCATTATTAAAAAAATATAAAAGCAGGCCAAAAAAGCCTGCTAAACACTCTATTTACATGTTTCATTTCCTGAGAAAAAAATATATAATACATATAATAAATTACCTAATACAATTAATGATATTCCTGTTTTTCCTTTATTCATACACTCTTCTCCTTAAAATAATTACCTTTACTTTTTATAAAAATGAAAATCACAACAATCCTTACCGTAGCCTAATGTTTTAGTTCGTGAAAATCCTAATTTTTTTAGTCCACCATATGTTACATCATCTACATCACAAAACAATCTGCATAAATCTTCACATCTGTTTTCCACACAAGCTGTATGCCAAAGACATTTTTTCATTGTTACATCAAAGGAATTCTTGTCATATCTTTGTTCACTTTCCCATAAATCAGTTTTGCGTACAACTTTAAGGAATATTTTACTATAAAGTGGATAAAAGCATGGTATTTTTTCCATTTTCTCCATGGATAAATGTTTTTGTTTAGCAACTATATCCATCATATATTTTCTCATATGCTCATATGTTTCGTTTATTGAAAGATCAGCTTTTAACATAGCTTTATATAGTGCTATTCTAGGTAGTATTGTTTGAATAAGTGTTTCTTGTTGATTTTTTGACTTTCCATTTATATTTTTTATTATTTCATCTAGTATTTTTTCTTGTTTATTAAATATTTCATTTCCATTTTCTATTCCAAATTCTTCAATTAGAAATTCTTTTATTTGTTTTTGTTGCTTTATATTCATCCTTTACCTCATTAACTTAATTATCCAATCATTTTTATTAAACAAATTAATCAAATTGTGTTTTCCAATTTTTATCTTTATATGCATCAAAGCACATTTTAATCTGTTCCTTATTTGTTTTTTCTTCTGCTAAATTATCTGGAATTTCTTCTAAAGCAAAATATTTAGTTTCAGTTGTTTCAATATTTTCTTCAAATTTTCCACCAATAACGTTGCATAAAACAAATACTTTACAAACACCATATGCATATACTGGTTTATTGTGCTTATTTCTATCTTGTATAGAAATAACTTTTACGGTTTTAACATCTAGTCCTGTTTCTTCTTTTACTTCTTTTATTGTATTTGATCCTACACTTTCTAATACATCACACCATCCACCAGGTAATGACCATTTTCCATTATTCTCATGCGTTAATAATATTTTATCATCCTTGAAAATAGCAGCTCTAGTATCAAGCTTAGGTGTCTGATAGCCAGTCTCATTACAAAATAGTTCTTTTACTTTATCTACGCCTATATTGCTCTTTTCTTCTATCATCTCTGCAGAAATCTCTCTTAGTCTTTCATATCTTTCTATATCGTAAACATTATCTGTATATGCTAGTCCAGCTTGTGCTAAACTTTGGATTTCTATTGCCCATTTTAACCATTTTTCCATATTATTCTCCATACCCCATACTATCTTAGATCTACCACATCTTCTGTTAAAGAATCTACATCTACGAAATATTTATTTTTGTTTTCTTTATCTATATATACTGGAAATTGTTTTATATTTTTCTCTTCTATTATGTTATTAGGATATATCCATATATTTTTACTCTTAAATATATATCTTTTATTATCTATTGGATTAACCCATTCACAAATGATAATATATGGACTCTTTCCGTTTACTTTATACATAGTATTTAAAATAGTTTCACTATAATTTGCATATACAACTTCACCATTTTCTTTTAATCTTTTTTCTAGGCTACTTTTGTTAATTCTCACTATTAAGCCTGTACCACCTAATACTAGAAAAATCATACCTATTCCAGGAAATATTAAAAATAACCTATCCATAGACTTCATACCTATTTTATTTGGATTGTCTTTGTCATAATATATATTAACTCTCTTTCCTTCATAAAAAGTAGAAGAATAACTATTTAGCCTTGATTCATATTCTGTTCCATCTACCTCATATGAAACATATACCTTATGACTAGAACTCTCATCATCACTACCTATATATGATGATATTTCTGTAATAGTACCTATTGTCTCTACTTTATTTGAATAATTAAAAGTAAACATACATATAGCTAGTCCAATTACTACAAATAATGCACCAATACCTGCAAATCCTCCCCATATTAAATTTTCAACCTTGTTTTCTTTCATATCTACTACACTCCTTTAAAATTATTTTACTAATATTATTATACTATTATTTTACTAAATAATCTAGAAATACAAAAAGAAAAAACTAACTATAAAATAAATTATAGTTAGTTTAATGTTTTTTGGTGGAGATGGTGAGAGTTGAACTCACGTCCGAAAATTCATCTATATTATTTTCTCCGAGTACAGTAAATGTTTAAATAATATTATCTCACTAAAACATTTACAAAAAAATGAAATAATATGATTGTAAGTTACCCTCTATCATACAACCTTTTGATAGATTTGTTAGCTAGTAAATTATGAAACCTTTATACATTACCTAGCAAAATGTACAAAGATTGCCGCTTTTAATTAAGCAGCCATTGCAAATTCTTTATCTGCGTTTAATTTTAATTTCTCGTTTTTATAGTGGCCAACGAGAATCCACTACTCGCTTATAATATTTCAAAATAGCCGTCGAAACCTTACATCCCCGTACAAATATATTATACCATACTAGTATAAAAATATAAAGAAAATATTGACAAAATGTTAAAACTGCTATATAATTAAATGTGTATTATGTAACATAAACTAAAGAATTAATATTATTTTAGGAGGTTTTTTATTATGAAAGGTGAAAAAAAATTGAACATGACATTGAGGAATTTTTTATCTTATATGTTAGAATATAAAGAGAAATTCTCAGATAAGTTGTCTAAAGAATATTCAGAAAGTGAAAGATACTATTTCATCTACAGCTGTGCTTTAAACACAATAGATGAATTCTTACACGAGCATAAAAGAACTCTGTCTGTGATAATTTCATCACAACAGATCATATCTTTATTCAAAGAGAACTTTATGCTAAGGCACTTTGAAAGAGTAGATATATCATTATCCCTTTCTGAACAACAAAAAAAGATAATAGAGCAATTTAAGTTTTTAAAAGAAAACTTAAATTGTCAAGACAAAAACTACGTTATAAAAAACGTAGAAGATATATTAACAAGTACTTCAATTTAGTACTTGTTTTTCTTTTTCTCATATTATATAATTTAATAACTTAATTATATTTCATCATGTATAAATTAATATTTATGGAGGTGATACTATGATTAAAAAATCTAGTTATATTAAAGAACTATTAATAGAAATATTGAAAATAACTATAGCAAATGTTTCTATAAAATTAAATGAAAATCCTAATACGGATATTTCAGATTTAAAGACTTTTACTATTTTTCATAGTGCTATATGCTTAAAGAGTTTTTATGCATATTGCTTGATGAATAAATCATACACGAAAAAAGAGCTTTCAAAACAAGAATATTTAAAAATATACTCCAAAGTATATAAAGAGTGTGAAAATATATCGCCATTTGAATTATTTAAGTATTTAAATCTTTCTAAATATGAATCTTTTAACTTAAATGAAGATGAGAAGTTCATATTACTTACAATATTCAATTTACCTAAATTTTATCATTCAAGTAATATAAATAAAGTAAAACACGTTCTAAATACTTATATTTCTAAGATAAACTGTTGTCTACGTAACTTTGATGAATACCTACCTTACTTTAAAGATTTGAACTATTCTACTCTTTATATAAAATCTATACTCTTTAAATTTCTAATTGAAAATAGTTAAAAAAAAAACGACTTTTAAAGTCGTTTTTTTATTTTAACATAAATTATGCTAATTCAACTACAGCACCAGCTGCTTTTAAGTCTTCAGCTAATTTTTCAGCATCAGCTTTAGGCATATTTTCTTTTATTGTCTTAGGAGCTCCGTCAACTAATTCTTTAGCTTCTTTTAATCCTAATCCAGTAGCTTCTTTAACTACTTTAATAACTGCAATTTTAGTTGCACCAGCGTCTTTTAATACAACGTTGAATTCAGTTTTTTCTTCAGCAGCAGCTGCACCAGCACCTGCAGCACCAGCAGCAACAACAGCTGCAGCAGCGCTTACTCCAAATTTTTCTTCAATAGCTTTAACTAAATCAGCTAATTCAATAACTGTTAATTTTTCAATTTCTTCTACTAATTTTTCGATTTTTTCCATTTTAAATTCCTCCCTAAATATATATAAAATTTAATTTTTTACTAATAGAAATTAAGCATTTTCTGCTTGTTTTTCTCTTGCTTGATCAAGTACAACTGCAAGGTTACGAATGTTTCCAAGTAATGCAGATGCAAGCATAGAGTATAATGTTTCTTTTGATGGTAAAGAAGCAAGTTTTGTAACTTCTGCAACATCAATAACTTTTCCGTCCATAACACCAGCTTTGATGTTATAGAAATCATGACCTTTAGCATAGTCATTTACAACCTTAGCAGGTGTAATGTAATCTTCATATCCGATTACTACTGCTGTTGGTCCTTCTAAAGTTTCTAATCCTTCAATTCCTGCTGCTTTTGCTGCATAAGAAATTGTAGAATTTTTAACAACAACATATTCATTTCCGTCAGCTCTAACTTGAGCACGTAATTTAGTGTCGTCTTCTACTGAGATACCTCTGTATTCAGTTAATACAATCATTTTTGCTTTTTTAAATTTTTCAGAAAGTTCTTCAACTTTTGCTTTCTTTTGATTTAATATTTTCTCACTTGGCACTTTTTTGACACCTCCTTAAATTCAAAAAAAGTTTTTGCCAGACACTTACGAGATTTTTAAGTGTCTAACAAAAACTTAATTTCCGTTATACAATTTAAAAACCTCGGTAAGACTTACGGAATTATTTATTCCACTTACTGTCTTGGGTTAATTTTAATACCTACGCCCATTGTTGTTGATATAGCAATAGATTTTAAATATGTACCTTTTGCTGCAGCAGGTTTTGCTTTAACAATAGCGTTAAGTAAAGTTTCATAGTTTTGAAGTAATTTTTCAGCTCCAAATGAAACTTTTCCTATTGGGCAGTGAATTATATTAGTTTTATCTAATCTATATTCAATTTTACCAGCTTTGATTTCAGATACTGCTTTAGTAACATCCATAGTTACTGTACCAGATTTTGGATTTGGCATTAATCCTTTTGGTCCAAGTAATCTAGCGATTTTACCTAAAGAAGCCATCATATCAGGTGTTGCAACTACAACATCAAAACCAAACCAGTTTTCTCTTTGGATCTTTTCGATCATATCGTCATCACCAACGAAATCTGCTCCAGCTTCTCTTGCAGCGTCAGCTTTATCACCTTTAGCAAGTACTAAAACTTTTTTAGATTTACCAGTACCATTTGGAAGTACGATAACACCTCTAACTTGTTGATCAGCTTGTTTAGAATCAACACCAAGTTTTATATGCATTTCAACTGTTTCATCGAATTTAGCTTTAGGCATTTTTAAAGCAAGATCTATAGCTTCTTTAGCATCATATAATTTTCCTGCTTCAACTAATTTATTAGCTTCGTCCATTCTTTTACTCATTCTTTTTCCCTCCTTTGGTCTTAGCGAACAATTATAATGTTGTTCTCCCATTTTTAGTCTTCAACGACGATCCCCATTGATCTAGCTGTACCTTTTATCATAGATACTGCAGATTCTAGTGATGATGCGTTAAGATCTTTCATTTTAATATTAGCAATTTCTTCAACTTGAGCTCTTTTAACTGTAGCTACTTTATCTTTGTGAGGTTTTGCTGAACCTTTTTCGATTTTAGCTGCTTGTTTTAATAGAACTGCTGCTGGTGGAGTTTTTAAAACATAATCAAATGTTTTATCTGCGTAAACTGTTAAGATTACTGGGAATATCATTCCACCGTCTTTAGCTGTTTTTTCGTTGAAATCTTTACAAAATTGCATTATGTTGATTCCAGTTGGTCCTAATGCTGGTCCTACTGGTGGTGCTGGATTAGCTTTACCAGCTTGGATTTGTAGTTTTACAACGTGTGTAACTTTCTTGTCTGCCATCATTTTCACCCCCTTAAGCATAGGTTATTTATATAAATATATTGTAAAATATACTTTATAACTAAATTTATATTTTTTGGATTTGGTTAAATTCCAAATCAACTGTAGTTTCTCTTCCAAACATAGAAACTTTAACTTTTACTCTCTTCTTGTCTTTGAAGATTTCTTCGATAACAGCTGGATAATTGTAGAAAGGTTCTGTTGTTATTCTAACATTGTCTCCAACTTCAAAATCTAAGTTTATAATATCTTCTATTCCAAGAGATTGCATATCTTTTTCTGTAAGTGGTAAAGGCTTATCTCCTACACCTACAAAGTTGAAAACTCCTTTTATGTTTTTTACAACATACCATGTTTCATCAGTCATTATCATTTTAACAAGAACGTATCCAGGGAATACTTTCTTTATAGATGATTTTTGTTTTCCATCTTTAATTTCAATTTCTTCTTCCATAGGAATTATAACTTCTTGTATCTTTTCTTGTATGCCTTTATTTTCAACAATTTTTTCTAGAGTTGCTTTTACTTTATTCTCATAACCAGAATAAGTGTATACAACATACCAACGTGCTGATGAATCTGTATTTAAATCATTCTCCACAACATTCAACTCCTTCTTCGATAAATTATTTTATAAATAAAAGAACTATATATTAGCCTATTTTATTTTGTATGAAATTCCAGATACCTGTATCTGCATATTCAAGTAACATATCAAATCCTAATATTATAACTGCAAAAACAACTACTAATAAAATTACCATAGTTGTGCTTTTAACAAGTTGTTCTTTTGTTGGCCATACTACTTTTTTTAGTTCGCTTTTTACGCCTTTTATAAATCCCTTTGCCATACCAATTCACTCCTCAATAAACTATTTTGTTTCTTTGTGTACTGTATGTTTTCCACAGAATTTACAGAATTTTCTTTCTTCTATTCTGTCAGGATTATTTCTTTTGTTCTTTTGAGTCTCGTAATTTCTTTGTTTGCATTCTGTACATGCCATTGTTATATTTTCTCTCATTTATAAACACACCTCCACGCTTCTTTAACTCATGTATGCTTAGCTATTTTATCATATTCTACTGTTAAAGTCAACAAAATTTCTCTAATTTTGCAAAAAACATTATGTTTTCTGATTATTCACTTTTCTTATTCACTTCAAAAAAAGTAAAAGGCTTGCTCTAGCCTTTTACTTTAAATGACTTTATTTCTTCTTTTTTCCTAATAGAATAGATATTGCAACTAAAACAACAATTACTGCTATTATTGCAATAAGTCCAGCCCATCCTAAAGCTGCTACTATCTTACTTCCAAGAGACATTATTATTCCTGCAAGTATTACTCCAAGCATAATTGCTGTTACACTTGTTTTAAAATCTAAATTTAAAAAGCTTGCTGCAAGTGTTCCTGTCCAAGCTCCAGTACCTGGTAATGGAATTCCTACAAACAATAATAAAGCCCAAAATATTCCTCTATTACCAGCAGATTCTTTTAATTTTTCTCCACCTTTTTCACCTTTTTGTAAACACCAAGTAAAGAATTTACCTATAACTTTTTTATCTTTTCCCCATTCTAATATTCTTCTTGCAAATAAATATATTAATGGTACTGGTAACATATTACCTATTATAGCTATTGGGTAATACCAGAAAATGCTTAATCCTAAACTTTCAGCTACAGGAATAGCTCCTCTTAGTTCTACAATTGGTACCATACTTATTAGCCCTACTATTATATATTTCACAAAAATTGGTAAGCTTGCCATATTTCCTCCTTAAAAATCAATGATATCATTATAATATAAAAGTTCACTTTAATCAAGTTATATCATGTTTTCTCTTACATTATAAAACAAATGCTGTTGAATTATTCCTGCATTTTCTCCAAAATTTTCTCTAGCATATCTTAAAATTTCGTTTTTGCTAACTTCTTCATTATTATAGTATAATCTTCTCATAATTCTTTGTACCCATACATCTATTGGAAATACTTCTTGCCTTGCACATGAAAAAAGTAAAATACAGTCAGCAACTTTTGGACCTACTCCCATAAGAGACAAAAGAGCAGCTTTTAGTTTTTCAGTATCAAGTTTTTGCATTTGCTCTAAATCTATTTCTTTATTATTTATCTTTTCTACTGTTTTATATATGTACTTATCTCTAAAACCTACTCCACACTCTCTAAATTCATCAATAGTAACATCTTTTAATTCATCTGGTGTAGGAAATAAATAATATTTTTTTCCTTCAAACTCTATTTCTTTCCCATATCTTTTTGAAATTTCATTTACAGACTTAGAAATTCTAGGAATATTATTATTTGCAGATATTATATATGAAATTAGCATTTCAAAAAAATCTTGATTTAGATTTCTTAGTCCACTAGTGTTTTTTACAGCTTTAGCTATATTATCATCTATTAAAACTATTTTTTTCTCTAACTTTTCATAGTCTCTATCTAAATCAAAATAATATCTTACAACTTTTTCTAAATTTTCCTCTTTATCACTCTTAACAAATATCTTATTTTCTTCTTGTCTTACTTTTAACACTCTATCTTTAACTACACCAATATATGCATTTTCATCAATCTTATTCCATCTAAAACATTGACCACATTCTAGTGTATATTTTAAGTTAAAACATTTTACATCTAATCCAATTTCTTTCATTGCTAATTTTCCTCTTTATAAAAAATATTTTCTTTGTATCTTTTTATTATTTCTAAACTAGACTTACATATATTTTTTGGTAAGTCATCTATATTGCACCATGTATATGCTACATGCTCTTCTGTTTTTCCTAAATCCACATCTCCATCAAACTCTTTAGATATTAGTCCAATTGTTGCATAATGTGCATATTCATTATAATCATTTAACAAACATATAACTTTTATATTTTTAACATCAATATTTGTTTCAGACTTTACCTTTCTAATTCCAGCTTTTTCAAAGCTTTCACCAAACTTTACCTTTCCAGCTGGTAAAGTGTATAATCCTTCATAATGCATATTACTATCTGCTAGCTTTTGATTACTATTTCTAAGTAGTAATAATACCTGATTATCTTTATTTAGTAAAATAATTCCGACTCCTATTCCCATTATTTTATCCATATTTTCCCTCACATTCTTTGGAAATTATATCATTTTTGAGAAAAATAGACAATATAGTTGTAATATAATTAATATTATTTTAACTTTACAGAATAATATTTTTATTGTATAATTGATTTTATGAAGTTATCAAGTGACACTTGATACTTTGGGAGGAAAGTTATGGGAAAAGCTTTAAAGGTTATAGGTAAGTTTATAATAGGAAATTTATATAGAGTTAAAGAATACAACAAACCTGATTTATCTAATGGTTCATACATTCTTTGTCCTAATCACGTTAGTGATGCAGATGGCCCTGTAATGTGGACACATAATGATAACATCAGAATATTAGCAAAAAAAGAATGCTTTCAACACAAATTTATGGCTATATTTTTAAACATGATTGATGTCGTAAAAATTGATAGAGATAGACACAACGGTGTTGAACTTCTAGAAGCAATTGATTATTTCAAAGATGGAAAAAATAAATTATTTATGTTATTTCCACAAGGAACTATTTCTGACTTAAATAAAAACAAACTATCTAGAATAAAATCTGGTGCGTTTTTCATTTCAGCAAAAACCAATGTTCCTATTGTTCCTGTATTTCTAGAACAACCAAGACCTTTTAGAAAAACTAGAGTGGTATATGGTAGACCTCTGTATATGGAAGGTGCTGTAGAAAATGGTAAAGTAGACAAAAAAGTACTAGAAAAATACAGATTACAATGGCAACAAGAAGTATTTAAACTTCAAGATATGGCAACACAATTTGAAAATAGACCTATTAGAAAATTAAAATTAAAACCTAAACATCAAAACAACAACGAATAAAGTTAAGAAGCCTACAAAAACAAGGCTTCTTTTTTTATGTATAAATTTTATTTACACCACATATACTCAAATGAATCTTGTACAAAGGAGTGATTATATGTGGCATACACAAACAATCGATGAAATAAAGAAACATTTAAATACTAATATTTATACTGGTCTTACTGAAAAGGAAGTTATTAAAAGACAGAAAAAATATGGACTAAATAAACTAGCCCAGAAGAAAAAAGAAAGCTTTTTAGTTAAGTTTATATCTCAGTTTAAAGATTTTATGATAGTAATACTATTAATATCTGCTGCAATTTCAGCTTTTATGTCCTATATTGAAAATAGTAATGATTATGCGGATTCAATAATAATAGTATCTATTGTTGTAATAAATGCTTTAATAGGTGTTATTCAAGAAAACAAAGCTGAAAAATCATTAGAAGCTTTAAAAAAGCTCTCCTCTCCTACTTCAACTGTAATTAGAAATTCAAAATCATTAACTATAAATAGTGAAGAACTAGTTCCTGGAGATATTATTGAAATAGAAGCAGGAAATTTAGTTCCAGCAGATTGTAGATTAATAGACTCATATAATTTAAAAATAGAAGAATCCTCTTTAACCGGTGAAACTGTTCCTGTATTAAAAGATTCTTCACTAATTTTAAAAAGCAATGTTTCTCTAGGAGATATGGTTAACATGGCTTTTTCTACTACTATTGTTACAAATGGTAGAGCTAAAGCTATTGTTACAGAAACAGGTATGAATACTAAAGTTGGTAAAATAGCTAAAATGATAATAGATGATGAGGCTCCACAAACTCCTCTTCAGAAGAAATTAGCACAAATTGGAAAAAACTTAGGTATCATATGCCTTTTAATTTGTGTAGCAATATTTATCATTGGTCTTATAAAAGGAATATCTTTAAAAGAAATGTTCATAACTTCTGTTGGTCTAGCTGTTGCAGCAATTCCAGAAGGTCTTCCGGCTGTTGTAACTATAATGCTTTCTATTGGAGTTACCAAAATGGCAAAAAATAATGCGATTATTAGAAAACTTCCGGCTGTTGAAACTTTAGGAAGTAGTTCTATAATTTGCTCAGATAAAACTGGTACGCTTACTCAAAATAAAATGAGCATAGTAAAAGTATTTAACTATAAAGAAGATATAACCACAAACACTAACTCCAAAGACTTGGATTTTATTTTAGAACTTGGAAGCATGTGTAATGATTGCAAAATAAATAATAAAGAAGTAATCGGTGAACCAACAGAAACTGCAATTGTAAATTTTGCACTAAAGCATGGTAAAAATAAAAATACTCTCTACTCCACTATGAAACGTGTTAATGAAATTCCTTTTGATTCTACTAGAAAGATGATGTCTACAATTCACAAAGTTGGAAATAAATATAGAGTAATTACCAAAGGAGCACCTGATGTCATACTAAAAAGATGTAGCTATATTTATAACTCTTCTTCTGTTAATTCTTTAAGTTATGAAAATGAAATAAGTATTCAAAAAATAAACGAAAAAATGGCTAATGATGCTCTTAGAGTAATTGCAATAGGTTATAAAGACTTAGACTATATTCCTCAAAATTTAGAAAGTAACAGTATTGAAAAAGATCTTATTTTTGTTGGATTATTTGGAATGATAGATCCTCCTAGACCCGGTGTCAAAGAAGCAATTTTTACCGCTAAAAAAGCTGGCATAAAAACAGTAATGATTACTGGTGACCATATACTTACAGCAAAATCCATAGCTAAAGACTTAGGAATATACACAAATGGTGATATTGCAATGACTGGAAACGAATTAGACTCAATTAGTGAAAAAGAACTTCAATCTAAAATAATGAAATGCTCAGTATTTGCTAGAGTTTCACCAGAACATAAAGTAAGAATTGTAAAAGCTTTTCAAAAAAATGGAAATGTTGTAGCTATGACAGGAGATGGTGTTAATGATGCTCCAGCATTAAAAAATGCTGATATTGGTGTTTCAATGGGATTAAATGGTACAGATGTTGCTAAAAATGCATCAGATATGATACTAACAGATGATAACTTTGTAACTATAGTAAAAGCCGTAAAAGAAGGAAGACATATATATGATAATATAACTAAAGCTGTTCATTTTTTAATTTCTACTAATATTGGAGAAATCATAACTATATTTTTAGGACTACTTTTAGGTTTTGATACTCCCCTTCTTGCTATTCACCTACTTTGGATTAACTTAGTAACAGACTCATTTCCTGCTATTGGACTTGGAATGGAACCTGCAGAAAAATATATCATGAACAGAAAGCCTAAAAATCCAAAGAAAGGTATATTTTCAGATGGATTATGGTATAAGATATTTTTCGAGGGATGTATGATAGGACTACTCACTCTATTATCCTTTTACATAGGTACAAAACAATACGGATTGGAAGTTGGAAGAACAATGGCTTTTATAACTTTAGGACTAACAGAACTCGTTCACAGCTTAAATATTAGGAGTAATGATTCTATATTTGAAGCTGGATTATTTAAAAATAAATTTTTATCACTTGCTTTTATTTTAGGTGCTCTTTTACAAGTAATAGTCGCAATAATCCCATCTATTGCTAATATATTTGATGTAGTACCTTTAAATTTAGTGCAATGGTTTTATACAATAGCTATATCAATACTTCCTATCTTTATAATAGAAACTAAGAAAAAATTAAATGAACTTCGTAATGGAAAAGTTGTATATAGCTTTAACGAAAAGAAAGCATAAGAGGAATGTTAATCACATTCCTCTATATCTTTTGTTACTATTCTTTCAAATTTTTCTTGATTTATAATATTTTTTACAACTGATGGAAGTATTGGCTCTTTTGCTATATCATCTATATTTACATATTCATAATATGAGTTTTCTGAATCATAATTAACAAGCTCTTTTCTATGTACTAGCTCATCTTTTTCATTTAACTCGATTTTATATACAAATCCTATTTCATGATACTTAACTCCATTGCTTCTAAAAAAATTTTCTATTATAGCTTTTAATTCTATATCTTTTTTAGATATATCAAAATGCATCTCTTCTTTAATTTCTCTAATTAACGCCTCTTTAGTATCTTCCATTGTCATTACTCTTCCACCTGGAAACACGCTATGATTAACCTCAGGATTTTTCTCAACAAGTACTTTACCTTTATACTTCATTATACAACTAACCCTAAAATTAAATTTAACATCATCTACCATAATAGACAAATCTTTTTTCATATTACACCTTCTCCTATCTCAAATTCACTTATATTCTAACATACATACTAATTTAAAGCAATTTACTCCAACATTATTTTATTTTTTATATAATTATAGTATAATTACAGTATATATAAATAAAAAAAGGAGTTAATACGATATGGTAAAATGGTTAAAAAACAATTGGCAAATTTTAGTATTATGGTTTATTTTTGAAGCTGTAGCTTGTACACTTACTATTACAACTCAAAACAGATTTTATCTATACAACTTCACATATATTGGAACTTGCCTTGCAATTGGAGTATACCTTTATGCACATAAAGTAAAGTATGCTAGAAACTTAGTGCAATTTGCTGTCGGATCATACATGCTAATTTATCTTGGAATTATATGTAGAGAAAATATGCAAATTGAAGGATTTTGGTATTATCTTTTCCTAGGTGTTTTTGAAGCTGCAGTAATTCATTATTTTGTAGCCAAAATTTTTGGTCCTCTATTTTTCGGAAGAGGCTGGTGTGGTTATGCATGTTGGACAGCAATGGTTTTAGATCTTCTTCCATATAAAATACCGCGCTCACCAAGAAAAAAACTAGGATTTATTAGATATTTGGTATTTATATTTTCTTTTATATTTGTTAGTTCTTTATTTATCTTTAAAGTAAATAATATAGAAAATATAATGTTTTGGTCATTCATAATAGGAAATGTATTATATTATATAGTAGGAATTGCCTTAGCATTTATATTTAAAGATAATAGAGCTTTTTGTAAATATATCTGCCCTGTTTCTATTTTTCTAAAGCCTGCTAGTTACTTTTCTGTATTAAGAGTAAAATGTGATACAGAAAAATGCATATCTTGTGGAAAATGCAAAAGAGCATGTCCAATGAATGTTGATGTTCCTAACAATTGTAGAAAAAGAAAAAACGGTACTGAATGTATATTATGTACTAAGTGCATAGATGAATGCCCTAAAAAAGCACTTCACTTATAAAAAACAAACTAGCTAGAAAACTATCTAGCTAGTTCTTTTTATTAATTATTTTTAATTGGTTGAAATCCCATATCTTTAACTAAGTTTTGTCCTTGTTCTGATAATAGCCACTCCTCTATAAGCTTTAAATTTTCATTAGAATTATTTGTATCATATACAAAATACAAATCATACATTAATGGATATTTACCAGAAGTAATGTTTTCTTTACTTGGCTCTATCTGATTAATATTTACTAATTTTAATTTTGAACTATTAAATACACTTGTATAAAAAGAGTTATATGCATAACCTATTGAATTTTTATTTAATGCAGCTTTTTTTATAATTTTTCCCATATCATTAACTTCAATATGTCTTTTATTAATAGAATTGTCTTTTACTATTGTTTCAAAACAAGTTTGACTACCATTATTTTTTTCTAATTGATAAGTTGTTATCTCACTATCTTCTCCATTTACTTCATTCCAATTGCTAATTTCTCCAAGATATATTTTTTTAATTTCATCTATAGTTAAAGAGCTAATATTAACATTACTATTTATATAAAATACTAGTGCGTCTTTTGCAAATGGAACAAATTTTAAATTCACATTTGAATTTTCAATCATTTGTTTTTGTTCTTCTGATGGCTCAGTAACTATAATTCCATCAACTTGATTATTAATAATTTCTTCATATGCTTGAGAAGTTGAGACATAATTTAGTTCATTGCTATAGCTATCTTTATTATAAATACTTTCTACTATACTTGCTGATAATGGATAAAAAGCAGAACTTGCATTTATTGTAGGTAAATTTGTACTTATTTTCAAAGTACTTTTTTCAGCTATTATCCAATTATTACCACTAGTAAATGGTCGAAAATCGGCCAAATCTGTTATATTAAATATATTATTATATACAATTAAACTTATTAACATTAATAAAAGAGTAATTATTAATATTATTATTTTTTTCATATTTACTCCCTAATATTACAATTAATCAATTAATGTTGATATAAACAAAGCCAACACGATACCTAAATATATTCCTAGTATTATATAAGATGCTTTTTTATTTTTCTTTTTTAACCTTAAATATAAAGATGCAAATACTACAGCAAGTGGTACTATTCCAATTATAGGCATACTTGAAAAAACAGTTATTGCAAATGCTAATCCTAAAAGAAGTAGCAAATAATAAAATATGCTTTCAGTATCTTTTTTAGTTTTAGATACTAATTCCTCAGATTTATTTGTTTTTCCAACGGCCATACAAACTAAATTTACAATAAAAATCACTGCAAGTATTATAAGTGCAATTCCTAAAAAAGGAACTACTGCTATAAGTTTTTCAGTTGGACTTACATAAAGGTCTGCATAGCATATTGGTGTAGCTCCTAATGCAAACAATAAGAATAATAAACAAATTCTTTTTAAATTAATTACTTTTTTCATATTTACCTCCCCTAATAAATTAAATATTTAAAATATAACTTAATAAAACTCCTATCAAAAACGAAAGACCATTCAAATACAGTGAAAAAATATATGAATTAATCTTTAAATTTTTTAAATTCTTTTTAAACAAATATCCTTCTACAAAAACAACAATTATTTCAAGAAATATCAATATTAAATTAGTAATATAAGTATTGTTTATGATTAATGTGCTCATATTGGTTAAGTATACAACGATAGGATTTGTTAAACAGTTTATCCATATTAGTGTAGATAAGCTTTCCCTATCTTTTATATTAACTAATATTGCCAAAAACGATTCCAATATAATTGTTAATACTAATGATATAATTAAGCTTTCAATCATATTATTTCTCCAATGTCTCGTATTTTTTTAATCCTACATACAATATTAAAGAAGATATCATTGTCGTAATAAATAATGCTATATTGTTAAATAGGAAATTAGTATATCCAAATAGTACTGGAACTGCACCAATAAATAATGCTAAGGTAGTTAAACCAAATGCCATCCCTTTATTGTTATTAAACATGTTAGATAAAGCTGTTAATGTTATTGGCATTGTCATATTAAAAAATAGTATAGCCAATATTCCACAAACTTTATTATCAAACGCAAAAACAAATAAAATTGCTGAAATTATCAATGATAGTGTTGAAATCTTTTTCCAACCAAATTTATCTCCTAAAATTCCTCCTAGTATCTTACCTAATACTACAGCTGTTACACATACTAGTCCAATAACAAAATTAGATTTCCATTCAAAATTTAGAATTAATCCTAAATATCCTCTTATACAAATTGTAATTAATAGACAATACATAACAAATTGTTTTTTATTAGAGATATTTTCAAATTTAGGTTCTGCATTATTAATTTTATATTTTTGCTTTGCTTGTTTATATAACCATAATAAAGCAACTATTGAAACAGCTAATAAAATTATAATTATATAAAACTTATTAAATCCTAAATACGTACTTTTAGAGCCTATGTATAGCCCCATAGCACCAGTTGCAACATAAATTCCTGGTAATGTTGCTTTCTTCTCTGAAATATTTAATACGTCAATTCCACCACCAACGTGAAATAGTGCATTTCCAATTCCAGCTATTGTACATGCCACTATAGGAAGTGCATTTACAAAATAAGCAAGAATTATAAATAAGCACCCAATTACAGAAACTAAAGCATTCTTATTGACTTTATCTGCTAAGATTCCAAAAGGAAGCTGAAAAGCAAAAGCAAATAGATTGTATAAAATTATTGCAATTATCAAACTATTTGTGCCTGTAATAACTGGTGTTAAAATCCCAGCAATTAGCATAGCACAAGACATATCCACAATACAGTGTATAATACTGTATATTCCAACAATGCTAAATTTTTTCATTTTTTTCTCCTTTCAATATCAATATAGCATATTATAAGACTTTATTCTACATCTAAACATCAAGTTTAAAAAAATAAACTAGCTAGAAAACTACCTAGCTAGCAAGTTTATTTATTAATTATTTTCTGTTATATATCTAATCCAAAGAGTTCCATCATCATATTTTGTAACATCTTTTAGTTGTAGTGGTATTATTTCTTGATCCATTGGTAATCCATCAAATACAGATGTCATATTTTTTCTACCATCAATACCTAGTCCTATTACTATGCTTATTTCATCAATTAAGCCTTGAGCTAAAAATCCAGCATTTATATTTTCTCCACCAACTACTGCCATTCTTTCTACATTAAATTCTTTTTTTAATATCTCCATTGCTCTTTTTAAATCTACTTTTTCTTTTCCACAAACAATCCAAGAAACATTGATTGAATCTAAATATTTTATATACTCCTCACTTGCTTTTTCACTCATAATTATTAAATGAGGCTTTACATTTTCTGTATCATCTTCCCAAAGCAAAGTTCCTTTAGTATCTACTATAATTTCATATCCATTTGCTTCTTGTTTTTTAGAAAATCCTTCTTTAGCATATGCTTTACTATTTTTACTTTTAAACTTTCCTGGAAGTGCAAGTTCTAACTCTGCGGTAACTCTTCCACTTAATGTAAATGGTGTGTTTAAACTATCAAGAGTTGTATAATACTTATCTACTCCAACTAATTTAGATGTCATTTCACACTCTATTCTTCCATCAACTGATGTCATCATATGATATATATGGTCTATTCATTATTTTATCTCTCCTCCTATATAGTAACAATTATACTAATTAGAGTCAAACTCTAAGTCAATACTATATATCTTTTTTAATGTTTTTTTATTGAATTATTTTATTTTTTTATAGTATAATTTTTTATATAAATGTTAAATAATTAGGAGAATTACAAATGATAAAAAATATTATCTTTGATGTAGGTGACGTTTTAGCCAGACCAAAAACTGGTCACTGGTTTATAACGCCAAACTTTTGGAATATAATAGATAAAAAATTTGTTGATGAAATCAACCTAAAAGCAAGCTTAGACAAATATTCTTTTTTACAAACACAAAAGCCTAAAAACGAATATGAAGAATATATAATGTTTTCATTATATTATTACATGGTTTTAAAAGATATTAACTATCCAAATATTACCACAGACATAGCTAGTAGGCTTGCATCAGATTGTGTATACAATGATGAGAAGCTATTATTTTTTAGCGACTACACTATATTAAAAGAACTTTCTGAAAAGTATAATTTGTATATAATATCTGATAGCTGGCCATCTTCTTTTAGAATATTAAAAAATATGAAAATAGATAAATGCTTTAAAGAAATTATAATATCTTCTATGTTTTCTACAAAAAAGGAAGAAGAATTGTTTGATAAATTCCTAGATAAATATCCAAATGTAGTTCCAGAAGAATCAATTTATATAGATGATAATCTAAACATACTAAAAAAAGCAAAAAATTATAACTTTAACCTGTTGTTAATGGATAGATACAACAAACATAATTCTAATGATTTTATCTCTATTAGTAATCTAGATAATCTCTTAGATACTTTAAAAACGAATTAGGAGAATTTATTATGAAAAAAGAAAATATTTATAAGATTTTATATGCAATTAGTATTATTTTAATTATTGGATTTGCTATTATATTAGGCATAGATTATTCTAAATACAATAACATAAATAACTCTGCACCATTTTATACTTTTATAATTGTAAGAATACTTGAATTTATAGTACCAAGTATTATAGTATTTATTATAGGAAAAGCATTGAAGAATAAATATTCAAAATAACAAAAAAATACAACTTAGATCATTATGACTTAGGTTGTATTTTTTTAGAGTTATTTCAATTTTAAATAAAAAAAATCAGTTACTAACAACTGATCTTGTTTGTGGAGCGGGTGATGAGAATCGGACTCACGTATTCAGCTTGGAAGGCTGACGTTCTACCATTGAACTACACCCGCATTCAACTTACATTTATAATTATAATCACTTTAGGCCTTTTTGTCAATAGTTTTTTTAATATTTTTTAAACTTTTTTCGCCACTACATTTATTATGTATTCTTTTGCATTTACTTTGTTGATTATACTACAAAATGATATTTTTAACTTTTTTTATTGAATTTTTAAATTTTATACAATATAATCTAATTAGGTGATTATTTTGAAAAGAGATATCTTAATTTTTCCTAGATTTGATAATATTACTTTAATTGAAAAAGTAAGAAAAGAACATGATCGTTTGTATTCTATTCTCCCACCTCATATTACTATTGTATTTCCTTTTGTGGATAATATTACAAATTTAGATTTATTTAATAAATTATCTGATATTTTAAAAGATTTTGAATGCTTTGATGTAACTTTTAGTGGTGTTAGTCTTTCAGATGATAATTATATTTTTTTAAATTGTACAAAAGGCAAGGAAAATATAATTAAATTACATGATTTAATATACTCCTCTATTCTTCCATCTCATTTAAATAAAAAAATTCCATTTACCCCACATATAACATTAGGACAAGCTTCTGATATATCGTTTTTAAAGAATTTCAATTATGAATTTAGCACAAATGTATCTGAAATTTCAATAGAAATAATAGGTGAAAATGAGGAATCTATAATATATAAAAATATTAAATTAAAAAAGATTTAAACAAACTAAAAAGCAACGCCTACATGGCGCTGCTTTTTTATTAACCTAATTTAGGTTTTTTCTTTATATGAGATCCAATAATTTCAGATACATCCATTACTGTTACAAAAGCTTGAACATCATCTGCATTTACAATATTTCTTAATTCTGAAAGCTCTAATCTTGTTATTACACAATATAGTATCATTGTTTCTCCATTTATCATACCTTTTCCTTCAAAAGATGTAACTGTTCTACCTAGTTTTTCATAAATATCATTTGCAACTCTTGCACTTTGATTAGTAATAATTAGTGCTGCTTTTCCTTGTTCTAATCCTTCAGAAACAAAGTCTATTACTTTAAATGTTATAAAGTATGTAAGTAAAGAATATAATGCTCTGTCAAATCCAAATAGGAATCCTGCTGTTCCATATATAAATATATTACATATTAAAACTATCTGACCAACAGAAAAGTTTGTTTTTTTACTTAGTATAATTGCTGCTATTTCAGTTCCATCTAGACAGCCACCATATCTTATTACAAGACCTACTCCAAATCCTAAAACAAGTCCGCCATAAATTGTTGCTAGTAGTTTATCTTCAATTCCAAGATGTATTGTTTCTGTATAACATAGTATTCCAGAAAATACTAACATTGCAAATAATGCTTTAAATACAAATTTTTTACCAAGTGATTTGTATCCAAGTATTAAGAAAGGTATGTTTAATATTATTATGTACATACTTGTTGAAATACTTGTAATTTGAGAAAGCATCATTGATATACCATTTACTCCTCCATCAAGTATTAAGTTTGGTATTAATATTGCACCTATTGAAAAAGCGGCAAGTGCACAACCGACTGTCATTACCAAATATGATAATATTTCATTTACTACTTTTTTACTCATCTTTTCTCCTCCTCATCTATAATTCCATAAATCATTGATATATCTGTAGGTACGATGTACTTTGCTCCTACTTTTTCTGCTACAACTAATACAAAAGCACACATTGCTCGTGTTGCATACCACCATTTAGGTTCTTTTACTCTTTTTCGTATATCATCTAAAGATATTTTAGTATAATACTTCTTTGTATCTTCTATTCTTTGCTCAATATTCATCATTATAGTTTCGTTTGGATCACTATATAAAGTATTTTTTTCAAATCTAATACCAGATTCTCTTGCAAAATATTCATGTCCCCCTCCAGCTAATATCAATATATCTGTTTTTATATCTGGAACATCTATTTTTTCTCTTATGTATTTCGTTATTTCTTCTAAATTAGTTTTGGCAAAATTTTCTGCTAAATCTGGATATATATTTAATACATCCATTACACCAAATTTATTATTACTCATACATTCTATCTTATTATTTTTAAAGTAAGATATTTCTGTTGAGCCTCCACCACCTACAAAAACAAGGGCTTCATCTACATATTTTGTTGCGCCATTTACGGTATATATATTTTCTTTTTCTTGAGAAATAATATTAAATTTTACTCTGGTTTTATCATAAAATTCATTTAAAAAAGCCTCTTTATCTTCTAATGATAAATCTCTAAATATACTAGTACCACATACAAAAATATTTTCTTTTTTTCCAATTTCATTTACTAATTTAATAAGGTGTTCAACGTCTTCTTTTTTTAGTTTGTTATTTTCTTTATAATTTTTCTTAAACTCTATTGGAACTGTTTTTATATGTTTTATTTCATTTCCATCATACAAATCTACTTTAGTGCATGTTGATCCGACTTCTACTACTATTTTTTCCACATTCTCGCCTCCGTTTTATCTATTTTAATAACTATATTTAATTATACCTAATATATGTAAAAAATAAAATAATAGTTTGTAAATTTTGTAATTTTTTTATAAAAAAAAATACGGACTAAATAGTGAAGTGGTAAAATGAAAGTGGACACAAAAAGTCCACTTTTATTTTTTTATGTTAAAATATAAATGAGGAGGTAAA
>CAKOYF010000005.1 GCA_934130595.1 uncultured Clostridia bacterium
GATCAACCATTAATGGGAAAAATAGAAATAAAGAAAACAGGAGAAAAATTAACAGGAGCTACAACAACAGAAGGTGTATATAAAACAGAAGATGAAAAAGAAGTAAAACTAGAAAGATATATACCAAATTATACACAAGTAGGACTAGAAGGAACAACATATGAAATAGTAGCAGCCAAAGATATCAAATCACCAGATGGAAAAGCAATATATGTACATGAAGGTGAAGTGGTAGATAGAATAATAACAGGAAAAGATGGAATAGCAACAACAAAAGACTTATATTTAGGAGAATATGAGATAAAAGAAGTAGAGACACCAAGAGGATACTTAAAAGATGAAAACATACCAAATGTTATAGTAGAAAATGATAATCAATATGTAGAGTCAGCAACAATAAAGAAAGAACTAACAGATGTAAGACAAAAACTAGAATTAACATTTAAGAAAACATTTGAACAAATCAAATATTCAACACAAGAAGAACCAAAAATAAAAGCAGTATTTGGAATATACACAAAAAATGCAATAATGTCTTATGATGACAAAAATGTAGTAATACCAGCAAATAAATTAGTAGATATAATAGAGGTAACAAAGGATGATAATGTAACAAGTACAATAGATTTACCAGAAGGAACATACTATGCAAAAGAATTATATGTTACATATCCATATACACTAGATACAAATTTACAAGAATTTACATTAAAATATAATGGAAATGATAAACAAGAATTTGTAATAGAAAAAGGAAAAGATGTAGTAAACAAAACAGAAACAACATCATTAACATTAATTAAATTATCGTCTACTACACTTGGAAATGTGGTACTAAATGGAGATAAATTAGATAAAACTAATTTAGACCAAGAGGTACAAAATGTAATAAATGATATAAAAGGTAAAACAGATGAAGAAATAAGAAATTACTTTAAAGAGAAACATATAAAAGCTGTAGGTGGAGCAAAATATAGATTATATACAGATAAAGATTGCACTAAAGAAGTATTAGTTAGAAATTCTGAGACAAATGAATTTGAAGCAGTAGAACTAGTAACAGATGAAACTGGAATAATAAAATTAGAAAACTTACCACTTGGAGAGTATTGGATAAAAGAAATCGAAGCACCACAAGGATATGAATTGTCTAAAGATGCTATAAAAGTAACATTAGATGTTGCAAACAAGGATTCAGTATTGTATCAAGCTCTAATTGAAGAAACAGTAAAAAGTGCTTTCATAACAAAAACAGATATATTCACAGGAGAAGTAGTTCCAAATTGTACATTTGAAATTAAAGATGAAGATGGAAATACATTACTTTATTCAAAAACAGATGAAAAAGGTGATGCATATATTCCAGTAGATTTATTTGAAAATGGAAAAACATATACGTATACTGAAATAGAAGCTCCAGAAATATACAAATTAAATAAAGAGCCACATGAATTTGTAGCAAAATTCGATGAAGACGGAAATTGGGCAGTAGAAAAAATAAAAGTAGAAAACGTAAGAAAAGAATCTAGAGTAGAACTAACAAAATTAGATATTGTAGATTCAACACCAATACCAAATTGTAAATTTGAATTAAAGAGCTTAGAAACAGACTTTAAAGTAGAAGGAGTAACAGATGAAAATGGTATATATGTATTTGAAAACATACCATATGGAAAATACACATATACAGAATTAGAAGCTCCAGAAGAATACTTAATAGATACAACACCACATGAAATAACAATAGACACAGAAGACACAAAAATAGTAGTAAAAGATGAAAGAGCACCAGAAACAGGAGATATAGCTGTAGTATCAATGATATCATTAGCAATGGTTTCTGCATGTGGAATAGTAACTATTTTAAAGAAAAAATATGTAAAATAATAATTACTAGATAAATAACGTCAACGAAAGAAGACGTTATTTATTTTTTGTATTAATATGCTTTTTGAAATAAAAATGTAATAAAAAATATATAAGTAATATTTAATCTTAAAAAGTATAGATTAATTTTAAAAAATGGTGTACTATTAGTGTATAGGTATGGAGGAGATTATATGAAAAAGAGACTATTATTAATGATAATTTTCTTATCAATTATATTTAATATTGGAACTATTGTTAATGCAGACTCTAGTGTTCAATTTACTGAGGAAGGAGAGTACGTAAAACCTAACGTATATATAAGAAAAGTACTTGGAACACAAAGAGATTTTATGCAAATAAGAATGATTAAAAATATAGCTACAGGGCAATATGCATATTGTGTTCAACCATTTATAAAAATAAAGCCAAATGTAGATTACAATCATACTTCTGGTATGGAAAATACAAATAATGTAATGCCAGGAATAGATTGGAACAGAGTAGTATTAATAAGTCATTATGGTTATGGATATGGAAGTCATACGCAAACATATTGGTATGGAGTTACACAGTACATGATTTGGAAAGTAGTACACCCAGGAATACAATTATGGTTTGCAGATTCTCTAGCAGATGCAAAAAATGGTGTGTTAAATGATAGCAAATATGATGCTGAGCAAGCAGAAATAAATGCTTTAGTAGATAATCATTTAAAAACACCAAGCTTTAATATCAATGAAAACTTAGTTATAGGTAGAACTTATTCATTTAATGACAACAATAATGTTTTATCAGGTTTCGATGTTGTTGGACAAACAAATTGTCAAGCATGGAAAGATGGAAATACATTATATATTACACCAACTGCAGTAGGAACAGTATCTGTAGACCTACAAAAAGGTTCAGATGATGTTAACTTATTCTTCCGTGATGATGCACAAAATGTAATTTATGCAGGTGACTCTGCTGTTAAAGCTAATGTAACAGCAAAATCTGTTGGAGGAAAAATAAATTTAAGTAAAGTAGATAGTGAAACAGGTGCAGTAGCACAAGGAGATGCTATTTTAAAAGGTGCAGTATATGCAATATATAATAGTGTTGGAAATGAAATAGCAAGATTAACAATTGGAGATGACTTAACTGCTCAAACAGATTATTTAGATTTAGGTACATATACTATTAAAGAAGTAGGAGCACCTAATGGATATAATCTATCTAATGAAACTTATACAGTAACTATTACAGCAGATAATTTAAATCCAGTAGTACAAGTAAAAGACAATGTAATAAAAGGAAATCTAGAAATCCTAAAAAAACTAGAAAGTACAGATTATGATTCAGAAAAGAATCTATCTGGTGCACAATTTAAAATAACACTAAAATCTGACCCAACAAAAGTATATTATACAAATGAGTCAGGATTAGATGGAATTTGTAGAGTAGACAATCTACCTTATGGACAATATATTGTTGAAGAGGTAACAGTACCAAACTCTGCTCTTAAAGCTGATCAATTTGAAATTACAATTGACGAAGATTCAAGAACATATGAACGTACAATTGTAGATAAATCTAAAAAGATGAAAATAGCTTTAGAAAAAATACTATTACCAGAAGTGGTAGGAAAAACTGATGCTAAAGTATCAGGAGCATACTTTACAGTATATACAGATGAAGCAGCAACAGTACCATATAAAGATAAAAATGGAAGTGTTGTAGTAATAGGACCAACAAACAAAGATGGATATGCAGTTTCTAAAACAATGGAAACTGGATCATATTACTTAAAAGAGACAACATTCCCAGAAGGAATAAATCCAGATGCAATGGTACCAGGTGAAAATGTAACATATAAAGAAAAAATATATAAAGCAGTAGAAGATAATACAAATCAAACAGACGAAACAGTTACTTTAACAATAGATGGAATCGTAAACATTCCAAAAATGGGAAGTTTAGATATAATAAAATATAACAATGATCCAGATTCAACAGAAGAAGTTGCATCAAAAGGAGCAATCCTTGGACTAGCACTAAAATCTAATCCAGAAGAAATACTATATAAAGCAATAATAGATGAAAATGGACATGCAGAATTCATAAATGAAGATTTAAAAGCATTAGGATATAAATACACAATTCCATATGGAGAATATGTATTAACAGAAGTAAAAGAAAGTAAACCAGAAGAACATACAAGTTTCTATATTCAAGCGGAAGAAGTAAATATAGTAGAAGAAGCCCAAAAAGAATATAGAATACTATCAGACGAACCAGTACCAGCATGGTTAAAGGTAGTAAAGAAAGATAAAGTAACAGGAAATGCAATATCATTAGAAGGAGCAAAATTTAGAATCTGGGATGTAACAAATAAAAAATGGGTAGAGCAAATGATAACACCATCAGGAGAATACATTAGTGAATTTGAAACAAATGCAGATGGATATTTCTATACACCACAAAAATTACAACCAGGAAAATATGTGTTATATGAAACACAAGCACCAAAAGGATATTATCTAGAAGAAAGTTTAAGAGTACCAGAAGATGAAAAAGATTTAGGAAATGCAAAAGTAAGCGGAGAAGAATTTGAAGTAAATAAAGTTACAACAGGAGTAAAAGACGAGACAACATATCCTAAAGATGGAATAAAAACAGGAGATCTAGTATTAGAAAAAGAAATAAAAGATCAACCATTAATGGGAAAAATAGAAATAAAGAAAACAGGAGAAAAATTAACAGGAGCTACAACAACAGAAGGTGTGTATAAAACAGAAGATGAAAAAGAAGTAAAACTAGAAAAATATATACCAAATTATACACAAGTAGGATTAGAAGGAACAACATATGAAATAGTAGCAGCCAAAGATATTAAATCACCAGATGGAAAAGCAATATATGTACACGAAGGTGAAGTAGTAGATAGAATAACAACAGGAAAAGATGGAATAGCAACAACAAAAGACTTATACTTAGGAGAATATGAGATAAAAGAAGTAGAGACACCAAGAGGATACTTAAAAGATGAAAATATACCAAATGTTATAGTAGAAAATGAAAATCAATATGTAGAATCAGCAACAATAAAGAAAGAACTAACAGATGTAAGACAAAAACTAGAATTAACATTTAAGAAAACATTTGAACAAATCAAATATTCAACACAAGAAGAACCAAAAATAAAAGCAGTATTTGGAATATACACAAAAAATGCAATAATGTCTTATGATAACAAAAATGTAGTAATTCCAGCAAATAAATTAGTAGATATAATAGAGGTAACAAAAGATGATAATGTAACAAGTACAATAGATCTACCAGAAGGAACATACTATGCAAAAGAATTATATGTTACATATCCGTATACACTAGATACAAATTCACAAGAATTTACATTAAAATATAATGGAAATGATAAACAAGAATTTGTAATAGAAAAAGGAAAAGATGTGGTAAATAAAACAGAAACAACATCATTAACATTAATTAAATTATCATCAACTACAATAGGAAATGTAGTATTAAATGGAGATAAATTAGAAACAGAAAACTTAGAAGAAGAAATTCAAAAAGTAATAAATGACTTAAAAGGAAAGACAGAACAAGAAATAAAAGATTACTTAAAAGAGAAAAACATTAAAGCAGTAGGTGGAGCAAAATATAGATTATACACAGATGAAGCTTGTACTAAAGAACTACTTGCTAAAAATGAATTAACAGGAAAATTTGAAGCAGCAGAAATAGTAACAGATGAAACAGGAATAATAAAACTAGAAAACTTACCACTTGGAGAGTATTGGATAAAAGAAGTAGAAGCACCACAAGGATATGAATTATCTAAAGATGCTATAAAAGTAACATTAGACGTATCAAATAAAAATGCTATGGTATATCAAGCATTAATAGAAGATACAGTAAAAAGTGTATTTATAACAAAAACAGATATATTCACAGGAGAAGTAGTTCCAAATTGTACATTTGAAATAAAAGACAAAGAAGGAAATACATTACTTCGTTCAAAAACAGATGAAAAAGGTGATGCATATATTCCAGTAGATATATTTGAAGATGGACAAACTTATACATACACTGAAATAGAAGCTCCAGAAATATATAAATTAAATGAAGAACCACATGAATTTACAGCAAAGTTTGATGAAGATGGAAATTGGGCAACAGAAAAAATAAAAGTAGAAAACGTAAGAAAAGAATCTAGAGTAGAACTAACAAAATTAGATATTGTAGATTCAACACCAATACCAAATTGTAAATTTGAATTAAAGAGCTTAGAAACAGACTTTAAAGTAGAAGGAGTAACAGATGAAAATGGTATATATGTATTTGAAAACATACCATATGGAAAATACACATATACAGAATTAGAAGCTCCAGAAGAATACTTAATAGATACAACACCACATGAAATAACAATAGACACAGAAGATACAAAAATAGTAGTAAAAGATGAAAGAGCACCACAAACAGGAGATATAGCAGTAGTAGCACTAGTTATAGTTGCTATAGTATGTGTAGCAGGAATTGTATTTGTTGTAGTAAAAAATAAAAAGAATAATAAAAAATAAAGTCTAGTACTTAAGACCAGTAGTTAAAAAACTACTGGTTTTTTTATAATAATTTGTCGAATAAAATCTGGGAAATTTATTTAAAAAAATTGTGAAAAAATTTTCACAATAAATAATGAATTTTTATTAAATTAACTATTGACATTCCACTATTTTAGGTGTATAACAATAAATGAAATTAGCACTTAACAAATTAGAGTGCTAAAGATGGTGATAAAATGAAATTAGACGAAAGAAAGAAAAAAATACTTTCATCTGTAGTAGAAGATTATATAGAATCTGCTGAGCCTGTTGGTTCAAAAACACTTGTTGAAAAGTATCATCTAGATTATAGTAGTGCTACTATAAGAAATGAGATGAAACTATTAGAAGAAGAGGGTTACCTAGAGCAACCACATGTTTCTGCAGGTAGAATACCATCAACTAAAGGATATAGATACTACGTAGATAATTTAATGAAAGAAAGAAAATTATCAATGGTAGATATAAACTATATTAATAGTACAATAACTGGCTTTGGAGATATAGATGATATATTTGAGCAAGTTGCAGATGTAGTTTCAAAAGTTTTATCAACACCAACAGTAATAACCAAAAATAATACTGATACAATTGAAAAAATAAAAGTAGTTAAAATATCAGATAACTTATTATTAATAGTACTTATGTCAGAAAATGGTACTGTAAAGGATTGTATAGCTAAACTAACAGATACTGTAGAAGATACAGCCATAGATAAAATGACAAGTATCTTAAATCAGAATTTGTCAGGAAAGCCATTACAAGAGCTACATTATATTTTAAATGATGTTATAAAAAAAGATTTACAAGCGTTTTCTGGTGTTATGGAAGAAATTGTAAACAGTATTAAATATGAAATGTCAAAAGACATGAAAAAATTAAACAGTGGTGTTGAGAAAATACTAGAAAATCCAGAATTTTCTGATATAGAAACTGTAAAGAACTTTATCAATATGATATCAACAAAAGAAATAATTGATACTGCTTTAGATAAGAGTAAAAATAATAAGTTGAGTATTGTTATAGGATCTGAAAACAAAGAAGTATTACTTAATGATTACACTGTAATTTCTCTAGATATTGAAAAAGATAATAAATATTTAGGTAAACTTTCTGTTATTGGACCTAAGAGAATGAATTATGCAAAAACAATATCTACATTAAAATATATAAATGAAAAGTTCAATAATACCTTAAAGGTAAAAAGGAACGAAAAGGAGGATAATAGTGAAAAAAGAAGAAAATAATGTTGTTGAAAATGAAGAAGTAAATCAAGAAGAAGCAAAAAAAGATACTAAAGAAAACAACACAATTGAAAAACTAAAAGCCCAACTTAAGGAAGAAAAAGAAAAATCAGATGAATATTACGAACATCTAAAACGTAATATGGCAGAATTTGATAATTTTAAAAAGAGAATTTCTAAGGAAAAAGATATGATGTACAATACAATATCTGCAAGTGTTATATCAGAACTTTTACCAATATTAGATAATTTTGAAAAAGCATTAAATTCTGAAAGTACAGATGAGTCATATAAAAATGGTATGGCAATGATATATGGACAATTAATTGATGCACTAAATAAAATTGGTGTTGAAGAAATAGAAGCTTTAAATACTACATTTGATCCAAATTTCCACGAAGCAGTTATGCACGTTGAAGATGAAAACTTTGGAGAAAAAGAAGTAGTTGAAGTATTTAGAAAAGGATACAAAATTGGTGATAAAATAATTCGCCACGCTATGGTAAAAGTAGCAAATTAAATTTGTTAACTACTTAGGTAAGAATTTAAAATCTTATTTGAGTATATAATATATAAGTAACTTTATATTTTTTAGGAGGTAATTTAATATGTCAAAAGTTATAGGTATAGATTTAGGTACTACAAATTCATGTGTTGCCGTTATTGAAAACGGTGAACCAATAGTAATTCCAAATGCAGAAGGAGCAAGAACAACTCCATCAATTGTTGCATTTGCAAAAAATGGTGAAAGACTAGTTGGTCAAGTAGCTAAAAGACAAGCGGTTACAAACCACGACAGAACAGTTATATCAATAAAAAGAGATATGGGTTCTGACAGAAAAATAAAAATAGAAAATAAAGAATATACTCCACAAGAGATTTCGGCTATGATTTTACAAAAATTAAAAGAGGATGCTGAAAACTATCTTGGAGAAAAAGTAACACAAGCTGTTATCACAGTTCCAGCTTACTTTACAGATTCACAAAGACAAGCAACAAAAGATGCTGGTAGAATAGCAGGACTTGAAGTTTTAAGAATTGTTAACGAACCAACTGCTGCTTCTTTAGCACATGGTTTTGATAAAGATGCTGAACAAAAAATAATGGTATATGACCTTGGTGGTGGTACATTTGATGTATCAATACTAGATATTGCTGATGGTGTATTTGAAGTTATGGCTACAGCTGGTAACAACAGATTAGGTGGAGATGACTTCGACCAAAGAATAATTGATTACTTAGTAGGAGAATTTAAGAAAGAAAATGGTATTGACCTATCTACAGATAGTATGGCAATGCAAAGATTAAAAGAAGCTGCAGAAAAAGCTAAAATTGAACTTTCTGGTGTAATGCAAGCTCAAATTAACTTACCATTCATAACTGCTGATTCAACAGGACCAAAACATATGGATATTACACTTACAAGATCAAAATTTGAAGAATTAATTTCAGATTTAGTTGATTCTACAGTAGGACCAGTAAACCAAGCATTAAAAGATTCTGGTTTAACTTTTGATAAACTAGATAAAATATTACTTGTTGGTGGATCTACTCGTGTACCATTGGTACAAGAAACTGTTAAGAAAATAACAGGAAAAGAACCATATAAAGGAATCAACCCAGATGAATGTGTTGCAATTGGTGCAGCTATTCAAGGTGGTGTATTAACAGGTGAAGTTAAAGACTTAGTTTTACTTGATGTTACTCCATTATCACTTGGTATTGAAACTTATGGTGGTGTATTTACAAAATTAATTGAAAGAAATACAACAATACCAACTAAAAAATCTCAAATATTTAGTACTGCTGCTGATGGTCAAACTTCAGTTGAAGTACATGTATTACAAGGTGAAAGAGAAATGGCTTCATACAACAAAACTCTAGGAAGATTTAGCTTAACTGGAATTCCAGCAGCTCCAAGAGGTGTTCCACAAATTGAAGTTACATTTGATATAGATGCCAACGGTATTGTTCACGTATCTGCAAAAGATATGGCAACAAATAACGAACAAAAAATTGCTATAACAGCAAGTACAAACTTAACAGAAGACGAAATTCAAAATGCTGTTAAAGAAGCTGAAGCACATGCTGCAGAAGATAAGAAGAAAAAAGAAGAAGTTGAAGTTAGAAATAATGCAGACTCTTTAGTATACAATACTGAAAAAACATTAAAAGAATTAGATGGAAAAGTATCTGATGAAGAAAAATCTAAAGTAGAATCTGAATTAGCAAACTTAAAGAAAACATTAGAAGGAACTGATACAGCTGCTATTAAAGCTGCAACAGATAAACTAACACAAGTATTTTATGATTTAACTTCTAAATTATATTCTCAAGCAAGTCAACAAGGAGCAGCACAAGGAGCTACTGCAGATAATGCAGGTGCACAAGATAATGTTGTTCACGATGCAGACTATAAAGTAGAAGATGACAACAAATAATTAATACAATAAAAAATAGGGGTGGTAATACTACCACCCTGTATTTTTAGTAAATAATATATGTGTATAGGAGGAAAAGATTGTGGCAGACTCTAAAGATTATTATAGCGTTTTAGGTGTTTCAAAAGATGCAACAGCTGACGAACTAAAAAGAGCTTATAGAAAACTTGCTAAACAATATCATCCAGATGCGCAACATACTGAAGAAGACAAAAAAAATGCAGAAGCAAAATTTAAAGAAATAAATGAAGCATACTCAGTTTTGTCTGATGAAAATAAAAGAGCACAATACGATAGATTTGGCTCTAACTTTGAACAGGCAGGCTTTGGTGGTGGCTATGGAAACTATGGCGGTGCTTATGGATTTAATGGATTTAGTGGAATGGATATTGACTTAGAAGACATTTTAGGAAGTGTCTTTGGCGGTGGATTTTCATCTGCTAAAAAAGCACAAGGACCATCAAGAGGTGCAGATATTAAAACAACTTTATCTTTGAAATTTGAAGAAGCTGCTTTTGGTGTAAAAAAAGAAATTAATATCACTAGAAATGAAAAGTGTGATTGCTGTAATGGAAGTGGTGCAAAACCAGGAAGTAAGATAATAACTTGTGATAAATGTGGTGGTAGAGGAAAAATTCAAATGACTCAAAATACTATCATGGGTTCTTTTTCTACTGTTAAAACTTGTGATAAATGTAGTGGATCAGGAAAAGTTATTGAGACACCATGTGAAAAATGTAGCGGAAAAGGTATAGTTAGAAGATCAAGAAAAATTGAAATTAATGTTCCAGCTGGTATAGATGATGGCCAAGCAATTTCATTAAGAAATGAAGGAGATGCTGGTAAAAAAGGCGGACCAAATGGAGATTTGTATGTAATAATGAAAGTATTACCTCACAAATACTTTAAAAGAAATGGTTATGATATATCAGCAAATGTAAGAGTACCATTTGCAAAAATGGCTTTAGGTGGAGATATAAAAATTCCAACTCTTGAAGGAGAAATGGAATTTAATATTCCAGAAGGAACAACTACAGGTACAAAATTTAGGGTAAAAGAACAAGGTATTCCAGTACTAAATGGTAAAGGAAGAGGTGTACTTGAGTTTACTGTAGATGTTGATGTACCAAAAAGATTGACTGACGAGCAAAGAGATTTACTTACTAGATTTGCTAAAACTTTTGGTGATGAAGTAAATCCTAAAAAGCGTGGAATTTTTGGAAGATAAAATAGATGTGATGAGATATGATTGTTCATATCTCATTATTTTTTGGTATTTTATTGACTTTTTATGGTAACTATATTATAATCTTTTAAGACAAAATAACATTTTACTTTAAATAAAATTATTTTAAAGGAGGTTGATACTATGAAAGATGTATCAAGAAGGATTTTTATAGTTGCAGTACTATTAATTTGCATATGTGGGGTGTTAAACTATTTTATAACACAAAAAATTAACCAGAAAAAGTCACAAATTGAGGAAAATATTCCAATTACTGAAAACAAAGTTGATGAAAGTCAAGAAAGCGTAAGTGAGAGTGAATTTGATGAGATTGAAACGTATAATGAGAAGCTTGCTAGAGTAAATTCTAATTTGAATTTGAGAAAATCTCCATCAAGTGAGGCAGAGCTTATAGAAACACTAAAAGAAAAGACTTTAGTACAAGTTATAGCCAAAATTAGAAATGGATGGTATGAAATATCTGTAGATAATAAACAAGGCTATGTTATTGGAGAGTATATAACAATTTTAAGTGATGAAGAAATTAAAGAGATAACAAGTGAAAAAGAGTATAATGATACTTTTGCAAAGGTTAATATAGATAGCTCTTTAAATATCAGACAAGATGCAAATAAAAGTTCTAAAGTACTAACTACAGTAAAGTCAGGAAGTGTATTAAAGGTATTTAAGAAAATGCAAAATGACTGGTATCAAGTAGAAGGAAATAATTATACAGGCTATGTATCAGGTGAAAATATTGCTATATTATCTAACGAAGAATATAAAAGCTATTCATCAAGCTCTAATAATTTACTTGTACCAAGTGAAAATATAATAGCAAAATATACTTCTACTAGTACATATAACAAAAATAGCAGATATAATATGCATTTAGCTGCAGATTATATTAATGGGACCATAGTTGAACCTGGACAAACATATTCACATTTAAGCGTAGTGCATCCAGAAGGTGAAGAAAATAAATATGTAGCATCAACAATATTTGTTAATAACGGTCAAACAGCTCAGGCTTCTGGAGGAGGAATATGCCAAACATCTAGTACATTATATGCTGCCATAGCTTCTGCTAAAGAAAAAGGGATTATAACAGGATTTAATGTAAGTGCACAAGCTCCACATTCTGGAAAAGTTAATTATGTGCCAAGAAAATATGAAGCTACAGTTAGTTCAGGAACACAAGATTTTTGTTTTAGAAACTGTAATGAATATAGTGTAAAAATTGTTACAAATTATGATTATAATACTTTAACAATTACTATTTATAAAATTTAACAAACAGCTCTTTTTAAAAGAGCTGTTTTTCTTTTAAAATCAATACTAAATCAGCAAAATTGTAAACATAAATAGATAAATTTAATATTAAAAGATTGCAAAAACATTTCTTCTGTGTTACAATGTTATTGCTTAAATTTTACACTTAGTTTATGTGTGAAAAAATTATTAGGAGAGATGGTATTTATGAAGAATTGTTTTAAAAATATTAAAAGACTAAAACAAAAAATTGTAAGTATGATACTATTAGTAGCAATACTAACATTAGATTTTAGTCCTTTTGCTGTTAAAGCAACAGCACAACAATTACAATTTTATTCTCCAGGTGTAATATCTGTAGGATACGATTCAGCAAATGGAAAAAATGTATGGTATAGTAGAGCAACACTAGGTGGAGATGTAGCATATTGTATTGACTACACATGCTCTGCACCAAGTGGTACTATGACATTCAGAAGCTATTTATCTGACCAAGGTATGGCTATATTAATGAATGGTTATCCAAATTGCTCACCAGAAGCAATAGGATGTTCATCAGTAGATGAAGCATACATGGCAACACAAATGGCTTTATGGGAAGTCATGAATAGAACAGGAGAATCTCAAAAATCAGGATTGATATTTAGAGTAGAAAATGTAACTCCTAAAGCAGGAAAAGAAGATTTTTATAACAGATCAGTAGCTGCCGCAAAAAGATTAGTAGCAATGGCTGAAGCTAATCCATATACAGCAGTTCCAACATTAGTTATAAACACTACTGCTGCACAATTACATGATTTTAATGGAGATGCTTTAATTGGACCTTATACTGTAACAATAGAAGGTACTCAATCAGCTGTAATAAAATCTATAACAGCATCTTTAGTAAATGCACCAGCATCTGCTAGAATAACAGATGCAAATGGAAATGAAAAAATTGCACTATCTAGTGGAGATTCAGTATATGTAAGAATGAGTAAATCTGAAGAAAGCAAAAAATTTAATGTTAAATTTTCTGCAGATATAGATAGAAAAGTTGGTGCTATTTATACTAAAGCTGGTCAAACAGTACAAGACTATGTAAAAATAGAAACAGAACCAAACACAGCAGAAAGAGAAGTAACAATTGACTGGGAAAAGACAACAACTCTAGGAAAAATTAAATTAACTAAAGTTGACCAAGATGATCAACCAGTATCAGGAGCAACATTTGAACTTAAAGATACAACAGGAAAAAGCTATGGACAAGTAACAACAGGTGATGATGGTATTATAACTTTCTATAAAGTACCAGAAGGACAATATATATTAGAAGAAGTTGAAGCGCCACAAGGTTACACAATAACTGAAAAAAGCAAGAATGTAACTGTTGTAGGTGGTCAAACTGCAGAAGTTAAATTCGTAAATGATAGAATAACAGGTAGATTAGTTATAACAAAAGTAGATGATACAAACAAACCATTAGCAAATGTAACTTTTGAAATACAAGATAGCAACAATAAAGTTGTTGGAAGAATAACTACTAATGAAGAAGGAAAAGCAAGTATCAATTTAGACTATGGAACATATTACTTTAAAGAAATATCTGCACCAGCTGGATATATAATGGATACTAAAACTTACACTTTAAATGTTAATGCAGAAAATAGAACTTTCTATAAAACAGTAACAAATGAAAGATGTAAAGGTAACTTATTAATAGTAAAAACAGATGAGGATAAAACACCAATTCAAGGTGTAAAATTTAATATCTTAGATGCAGATAAAAATGTTATATTAACAATAACAACTAATGAAAAAGGTCTTGCAGGAGCTAAAAATCTACCAATGGGAACATATTATTACCAAGAAATAGAAGCTCCAGAAGATGTAGTAATAGATAATGGAGTATACGAATTTAAAATAGATACTCAAGACCAAGTAGTTAGAAAAGATATAGTTAACGAAAAAATTAGTGGTAAATTAAAAATAACAAAAGTAAACGAAGATAATGAAGTTATTCAAGGCGTAAAATTTGAAATATTAAATGAGAAAAAAGAAGTAGTAGATACTATAATAACAGATGAACAAGGAATTGCTACATCTAAAGAATTGGTAAAAGGAAAATACTACTATAGAGAAGTAGAAGTACCAAGCCAATATATATTAGATTCTACAGAACATGAATTTTATATAGAAAATAAAGGACAAGTTATAAGCAAAAATGTAGTAAACTACATGGCTAAAGGTCTTTTAAAAATAGTAAAGAAAGACTCAAATGGACAAGCACTTGCAAATGTAAAATTCAACATTTTAGATGAAAATAAAAATGTTGTAGACACTATTATTACTGGAAAAGATGGAATAGCTAAAAGTAAAAATCTACCACTTGGAAAATATTATTACCAAGAAGTAGAGGTTCCAGATAATATTGTATTAGATGATACAATTCATACTTTCACTTTAACAGAAAATAATCAAGTAATAACTAAGAATATAGTTAATGACTATATAACTGGTAGACTAAGTATTATAAAAGTGGATGAAAATAAAAAACCACTTGCAAATGTAAAATTTAATATTTTAGATGAAAACAAGAATGTTGTAGATACTATTGTTACAGATTCTTTAGGTAATGCAGTTTCTAAAAAATTAGTAAAAGGAACATATTATTATCAAGAAATAGAAGCACCTAAAGGAATAGTAGTAGATGATAATATTTACGAATTTAAAATAGAAACAAACAATCAAAACGTTGTAAAAAATATAGTTAATGTATATGCCAAAGGAACTATCGTTATTACTAAATATGATAGTACTGGAGCACTTTTATCAAATGTTAAATTCCAAATATTAAATGAAGCAGGAGATGTTGTTGATACAATAACTACAAATGAACAAGGTGTTGCAACTTCTAAGAAATTATTATTAGGAAAATATTTCTACAGAGAAATTTCAGCACCAGACCATGTTGTAATGGACACTGAAAAACACGAATTTAGCCTTACTGAAAATAATGAAATAGTAAAAAAAGATGTAATCAATAAAGTTAAAGAAGGAAAATTAAAAATAATAAAAGTAGACGAAAACAATAAACCATTAGAAGGAGTTACATTTAATATTTATGATGAAGATAAAACATTAGTAGATACAATTGTAACAAATAAAGATGGAATTGCACAGTCAAAAGAACTTGAAAAAGGAAAATATTATTATCAAGAAGTATCAGCACCAGAAGGAATAGTAGTAGATGATACAATGTACGAATTCGAAATTGTAGAAGATGGACAAAACGTAATAAAGAATATGATAAACTACTATGCAAAAGGAACATTACAAATAACAAAATATGATAGTAATAATAAAACTTTAGCTAACGTAAAATTTGAAATAACAGATAAAGAAGGAAACGTAGTAGATACAATAGTAACAAACGAACAAGGAAAAGCAGAAAGCAAAAGATTACCAAATGGAACATACTACTACCAAGAAGTAGAAGCTCCAGATAATGTAATAATAGATACAAATAAATATGAATTCTCTTTATCACAAGATAATCAAGTAGTTCAAAAAACTATAGTAAATAAAATCAAAGAAGGAAAGTTAAAGATAATAAAAGTAGACGAAAACAATGAACCATTAGAAGGAGTTACATTTAATATTTATGATGAAGATAAAAACTTAGTAGATACAATTGTAACAAATAAAGATGGAATTGCACAGTCAAAAGATCTTGTAAAAGGAAAATATTATTATCAAGAAGTATCAGCACCAGAAGGAATAGTAGTAGATGATACAATGTACGAATTCGAAATTGTAGAAGATGGACAAAACGTAATAAAGAATATGATAAACTACTATGCAAAAGGAACATTACAAATAACAAAATATGATAGTAATAATAAAACTTTAGCTAACGTAAAATTTGAAATAACAGATAAAGAAGGAAACGTAGTAGATACAATAGTAACAAACGAACAAGGAAAAGCAGAAAGCAAAAGATTACCAAATGGAACATACTACTACCAAGAAGTAGAAGCTCCAGATAATGTAATAATAGATACAAATAAATATGAATTCTCTTTATCACAAGATAATCAAGTAGTTCAAAAAACTATAGTAAATAAAATCAAAGAAGGAAAGTTAAAGATAATAAAAGTAGACGAAAACAATGAACCATTAGAAGGAGTTACATTTAATATTTACGATGAAGATAAAACATTAGTAGATACAATTGTAACAAATAAAGAGGGAATTGCAGAGTCAAAAGAACTTGAAAAAGGAAAATATTATTATCAAGAAGTATCAGCACCAGAGGGAATAATAGTAGATGACACAATGTACGAATTTGAAATTGTAGAAGATGGACAAAACGTAATAGAGAATATGATAAACTACTATATAAAAGGTGAGTTAAAAATATATAAATTATCTGAAGGAGATAATAAACCTCTAGCAAATGCTAAGTTTAATATATATGATGAACAAAGAAATATAGTAGATACAATAGTAACAGATGAAAATGGTGTTGCAGTTTCTAAAAAATTAATGTATGGAACATACTATTATCAAGAAATAGAAGCTCCAGATGGATATATCTTAGATAATACAGAATATAAATTTAATATTGATCAAGAAAAAGAACAAATAGCTGTTGTATACAATAAAAAACAAGAGCTTCCAAAAACTGGTGGAAGCATTAGTAGTGATATGCAGATAATATTATTAGTATCAGCATTCTCAATATTAGGTTATGCACTAGTAAATGTTTTAAAGAAAAAAGAACAATATTAATATGAAAAATACACTCTAGAAAACTAGAGTGTATTTTTTTTAGTTAGAGCCATATCCTGTAATATCAGATTTATAAAATTGACGAGTGTCACTTCCGATTCCGGTAAAATCCATTACTCTAACTGTTATAGTAGAATTACTATCGTTCATTTTATTCTTTAATGATTCATAGCTGTCTTCAAGATAAAGTCTTCCTTCATACTTTAAGTCTATGTATGAGTTAGCAAAAATAAAATCAAACATATACATCACCTCTTTTATTAAAAAACAGAGCAATACAACTATTATATTAATATTATACAACATAATCCGACATATAGCAACATTTGGTTAAATTTTCGTATACCTATTTTTACATTATTTTTGCCTAAAAAGTTAGTAAATATATTGCAAAATCTTTAAGTTTTCTATATAATCAAATTAAGTTAATTAAATTTAACTAAAAGAAATCAAAAGATAAATCATAGGAGGTAGAAAATGGATATATTAAAAATTTCAGCAAAATCTAGCCCTAATTCTGTAGCAGGAGCTATTGCAGGTCTTGTAAAAGAAAACGGAAGAGCAGAAATGCAAGCAATTGGAGCAGGGGCTATAAATCAAGCAGTAAAGGCAGTAGCAATCGCAAGAGGATTTGTTGCACCAACAGGAGTAGAACTTGTTTGTTCTCCAGCTTTTACAGAGGTAACTATAGATAACGAGGACAAAACAGGAATTAAATTTGTAGTTGAACCAAAAGCTTAAAAAATATATAAATTAAAAATATGAACTCAAAAAGATAAAAAACTATCTTTTTGAGTCTTTTTATGATATAATTGGGCAAGATATTATTAAGTGTTAAGAAAAGTAGGTGTAATTTGTCTTGTGTGCTAAAATTATAGATTCGCGTAGATATAAAACTATAACTAAAACCCAATTAGAGAAAAAAAGAAGAAATAACGAAAAAGCAATAAAATCACAAAAGAGTAGTTATATAAAAACAAATAAATATTCTACAGATAACAATAATAATTCATTTATATCAAATTTAATGTTAAGAAAACATAGAGAAAAGAAAAAAGAGCAGGAGCTTTTGTTATATTCTAGGCCTCAAAGAACGGTAATTAAAGAGCCTAAACAAAAAGTATATATACCTAAAGCATTTATAGTTTCATGTTGTATATTAGCTGCCTTTTTACTTGTATATACTTCAGTGAAAGTATCTGGTATAGATGAAAAAATAGCTACAACGGTATTTAGTAATAAAGATAGTAATGAAAATAATATTAGTGTTAGTTTACAGCCAAATTATGATTTAAAAATTGGTCTAACATCATTAGATAGCACAGATGTATATGCATCAACAAACTTAATATTAAACGATTTATATAAGAGCGTGTCATATAGCTTAGTTAAAATACAAAATAACTATGATATAGTATATAACGTAGCAAGAAAAATTGAAAAAGTTAATGAAAAAGAATATAAAGTCACATTAAATACAGATTATGATTTTAATATAGATGATATAAAATATTCAATAAATAAGATAATTTCTGCTGGACAAAAAAATATGTATTATGAAAGAGTAATTAATATAGATAGCATTGAAAAAGCAGAGCAAAAAAATGAAATAAGCATAAAGTTAAAAAATAACGATCCATATTTTGTATACTACTTAGATTTCCCTATAATGGATGATCAAGGAAAGATAGAGCAAGAATATAATTATTCTGTTTCAGGAGGAAATGTAGAATTTACAAGAGGTGCAAAGAGTCAAAATAAAAATTTGAAATCTATTTTAGTAACAAGCAGTAGTACAATAAAAGAAAATGTTGAAAAATTTACTGATGGAAAAATAGATATGTTTTTTGCGACTTCTAATAATGATATGCAGTTAATTGGAAAAACAGATTACAATGTAAAAAAATATAAAGATGGTGAGACACTATTTTTATTTGGAAACAAAAATTCAAATGTTTTTTCAAGAAAAGAGATAAGAAGTGCATTAATGTATTCTCTAAATAGAGAAGAAATAGTAAAAAGCAGTGATAACAATTTTATTGAGCTTATAGATTTACCATTTATATATTCAAGTATAAAATATAAGTATGATATAGTTGGAGCTAAAAATATAATGTCTTCAAATGGATGGAATCAAAATAATTATGGAATATATGAAAAGTATGAAAACGGTAAATATATTAATGCTACTTTAAAATTATTAGTAAATTCAGATGATGAAAATAAGAAAAATGTAGCAAATAACATTAAAGCAATGGCATATAATGCAGGAATTAATGTTGAAATTTATACTGCAAGTTCAGATGAAATAGAAAATAGTGTAGCAAATTCAGATTATGATATTGTAATAGCAACTGTATATTTAAATGAAACACCAAATGTGGAATTTTTAAAGGATTATTTAAATATAAATGACGCTACAAATCAAGCATTTTTACAAGTTGAAAATAGTAGTGTAGAACAATTACCAACTAATATTCAAAATCTTGAATATGTGCTTTCAGATGAGGTAGCATGTATTGGAATATATGCTAGAAATATTAACTTAGTATATCAAAAGTATATATATGGCTTTAATGATATAAATTATATGAGTATTTTCAATAATATTAATAATATAGGTAAAAGAGTTGAATAAATATGATAGTTTTTGAAAGGAGAATATTAATGGAGTTTAGTGGAATAGTTGCTCAAATGGCAGAGCAAGTAAAAAAGAACAGAAGAAAAATAGTTTTACCAGAAACAGAAGACTTAAGAGTATTAAAAGCTGCAGCTATTGTTGCAAATGGTGAATATGCAGATATAATACTAATAGGAAATGAAGAAGAAATAAAAGATACATGTAAAAAAGAAAATATACAAATGCCTTATGATAAAATAGAGATTATAGACAATATGAGTTCTTCTAAGAAAGCTTTATATGATAACATGCTATATGATCTTAGAAAAGCTAAAGGAATGACTTTAGAGATAGCACAAAAAACAAATGAAGATAAAGTATACTTTGCAACTATGATGGTAAAAGCAGGAGATGCTGATGGATTAGTTAGTGGGGCAATACATTCAACAGCAAATACTTTAAGACCAGCTTTACAAATAATAAAAGCTGCAGAAGGAGTAAAAAATGTATCATCATTCTTCTTAATGGAAACAAAAAAGAGTGAGCTTGGTACAAATGGTGTATTTATATTTGCAGATTGTGGACTTATTGAGTTTCCTACTAAAGAACAATTAGTGGATATAACAATTGAGTCAGCACAAAGTTATAAAATGTTAACAGGATATGAACCTAAAGTAGCACTTTTATCTTATTCAACAAAAGGAAGTGCTAAAAATGAAGCAATAGATAAACTAAATGATGTACTAGGTATGCTTAATGAAAAACAAGTAGACTTTTTAGTAGATGGTGAATTTCAATTAGATGCAGCAATAATTCCTGAAGTTGCAGCTTTAAAAGCACCAGGAAGCAAAGTAGCAGGACAAGCCAACGTATTAATATTCCCAAATCTTGAAGCAGGAAATATTGGATATAAAATGGCACAAAGATTTGGTGATACACTTGCTATAGGACCTGTAACTCAAGGCTTAAAGAAGCCTGTAAACGACTTATCTAGAGGAAGTTCAGTTGAAGATATTGTTGGTACAATAATTGTAACTTGTATGCAAGTAAAATAGCTTTTAACTTATATATAAATATAAGTTTTAATATAATAGCATAATTAATGTAATAAGGGAGGATTTTTAAAATGAATATTTTGGTAATTAATTGTGGTAGTTCAACTATTAAGTTTCAACTTATAGATGTTGAAAAAAATAACGAAGTAATAGCTAAAGGTAGATGTGATATGGTTGGATATAAAGAATCAAATATCATATATAACAATGTTAGAGATGGCATTAAGAAAAATGAAGATATACCAATGCCAACACATAAAGAGGCTATGGAAGTATTACTTAACACTTTAATGGATAAAGAAATTGGAGTAATATCATCAATGGATGAAATTTATGCAGTAGGTCATAGAGTAGTTCATGGTGGAGAAAAATTCAATTCATCAGTTCTTGTAGATGATAGCGTAATAGAAGAAATAGAAAAATTAGTAGATCTTGCACCTTTACATAATCCAGGATGCTTAATGGGAATAAAAGCAATGATGCAAGTAGCACCAGGAAAAAAGAATGTCGCTGTTTTTGATACAGCTTTCCATCAAACAATGCCTGTATACAACTACTTGTATGCAATAGATTATAAATATTATACAAACAATAAAATTAGAAGATATGGTTTCCATGGAACTTCTTATCAATATATTTTAGGTAGATTAGAAGAAATATTAGCTAAGAAAAAAGAAGATATTAATGCTATTGTTTGCCATTTAGGTGGTGGAGCATCAATATGTGCAATAAAAAATGGAAAATCATATGATACTTCTATGGGATTTACTCCTCTTGAAGGTTTAGTAATGGAAACAAGATGTGGAGATCTAGATCCATCTATTGTTACAAGACTTATGAAAGATGAAAATCTATCTATTGAACAAGTTGAAGAAATATTAAATAAGAAATCTGGTAGATTAGGATTATGTGGTATTGGAGATCAAAGACAACTTATTCAAGCAGAACAAGCTGGAAATGAACAAGCAAAACTTGCAAGAAAAATCCAAACTCACAGAAATAAAAAATATATTGGTTCATATATTGCAGAACTTAACAGAGTAGATGCTATAGTATTTACAGGTGGTAACGGAGAAAACAATGCTTGTGAAAGAGAAGATGTAGTATCAGATATGGAATGTTTAGGAATAGAACTAGACAAAGAATTAAACAATGCTTCTTCAGGAAAAGAAGCTAGAATTTCAAAAGATTCATCTAAAATAGGAATATATGTAATTCCAACAAATGAAGAACTAGAAATAGCAAAACAAACTGTTGAGATTGTATCAGGATGCTAAAAGAGTTAATAGATACAATAGAAGATGATGATACTATATGGGTGATGGAAAACAGAGAAAATGCAGATAATATATTTAAAGAATATATTACAGATAAGCTTTTTTCATCTACCTATATAATATTATCTAGGAATAAAGCATATGTTTTTGTTCATAAATTAGATGAAGGAAATATTGAAGTATTAGATAGCAATTATGCTGAAGTTTTTATATATTCAAAACAAATAGAATTACTAGAAGATATTAAATCTATTTTAAAAAAGCTAGATTTTCCAAAAAAGATGTTGTTAAATTATACAACAATGTCAGATGAATCTACAGATATAATAACTCATAGTTCATATTTAAGAGTAAGTAAAATGTTTAGAAGAATTTACAAAGAATATGACAAAAAAGTTAGTATTAAATCTGCAGAGAAAAATATTTATAAAATAATTTCAAGAAATACTAATGAAGAAATTGAAAAAATGAAAATACTAGCTAATATAACAGATGAAATCTTAAAAATGTCTTTTAAAAGTATAAAAATAGGGCAAAGTGAGAAAGATATTGCTAGACAAACACAAGAAATAACTAAAGAGTATATTGAATGTGTAAAAGGAAAATATGAAATAGTAGACTATGATATGGCTTGGGATATCTGTCCAATTGTATTAGTTGGAGAAAACTTAAAAAAAGGTGGTCATGCACTTCCTAGCCAAAAAAAGGTTTTAAAAGGAGATACTATTTATTATGATTTTGGTATAAAGTGTGTTTTTAAAGATGGCACTTGTCTTTATACAGATATGCAAAGAATGGGATATGCATTAAAAGAAAATGAAAAAGAAGCTCCAATAGAGGTAAAAAACGTTTTTAATGTTTTAACTTCTAGTATAAAAAAAGGAATAGCAAGTATGAAGCCTGGGGTTAAAGGATATAAAATAGACAACATAGTTAGAGGAGAAATATTAAAAAATAATTATCCAGACTATCCTCATGCTACTGGCCATCCAGTTGGAAAACAAGTACATGGTGCTGGTGCTTTAATTTCACTTAGAAAAAGTAAAAGAGCAAATTTAGAACTAGCAGAAAATGGAATATATACACTTGAACCAAGAGTAGATATTGAAAATGGTGGTTCTATAGAAGAAATGATTTTAGTTACAAAAAATGGTGCAATTCCACTTTGTAAATTACAAGATGAATTATATTTAATATAGGAAAGAGGTAGAGAGTATGAGTTTAAAATATGAAAAGAAAGATATTTATTCTACATTATCACAAGAAGATTTAGATAATGCAAATGGATACGCAAAAAGTTATATGAGCTTTTTAGACAAAGCAAGAACTGAATATTTAGCTGTTGAAGAGGCAGTAAAAATTCTTGAAAACAATGGATTTATATCACTTGATGAAAAACAAAGATTAGAAGTAGGAGACAGAATATATTTTATTAATAAAAATAAATCATTGTATGTTGCAGTAATAGGAAAAGATGCAATAGTAGATGGAGTAAATATAGTAGGTGCACATATTGATAGTCCAAGACTAGATATAAAACCAATGCCTCTTATAGAAAAAAGTGGTACAGCTTTATTTAAGACTCAATATTATGGAGGAATAAAAAAATATCAATGGATGTCAATTCCTCTTGCAATGTATGGAGTTATATATAATAAAGATGGAGAAAAAATAAAAATAGCTATTGGAGAAAACGATGACGATCCAGTATTTACAATAGCAGATTTATTACCACATCTTGCTAAAGATCAAATGAAAGCAAATGCAAATGATTTTATAGATCCAGAAAAAATGAGTGTTCTAGTTGGATCTTTAAAAGATCAAGAAGCAGATGAGAAAACTTCTGAAAAAGTTAAACAAAATGTTTTAAAAATACTAAATGCTAAATATGGTATTGAAGAAATAGATTTTGCAAGAAGTGAAATATCATTTGTTCCAGCATTTAAAACTAAATTTATTGGTGTTGATAGAGGACTAATTGGTGGATATGGCCAAGACGATAGAGTATGTGCATATGCAACAATTAGAGCAATTGTAGATGCAGCAGATGAAATGGGAGAAAACATTTCAAAAACAGCAATAGCAATGATAGTAGATAAAGAAGAAATTGGTAGTATAGGTACTACTTCTATGAGTTCACGTGCTTTTGATATGTTTATTAATAAACTTATTGAAAAAACAAATAGCATAGGAGTAGATAAATTAGAAGTATATTACAACTCTAAAGTATTATCTGCAGACGTAACAGCAGGGGTTGTTCCAGAATATGAAGAAGTTTCAGATATACAAAATGGAAGTATTATAGGTTGTGGAATATCAGTAGAAAAATATACTGGTTCAGGTGGAAAGTATAACGCAAGTGATGCTAATGCAAGCTACATGTCACAAGTAATGTCTATTTTTGATAGAAATAGTGTTATGTATCAAGTAGGAACATTAGGAAAAATTGGAAAAGGTGGCGGCGGAACAATAGCCTACATTCTTGCAGATAAAGGATGTGAAGTTGTTGATTGCGGTACTCCTGTATTAGCAATGCATTCACCTTTTGAAGTTACTTCTAAGTATGATGTTTATATGACATATCTTGCATATAAAGCTTTCTTTAAGGAGTAATAGTTGTTTAAAAATTTATTAAAAAATACAGATTATATATTAATAATAACAATAGCTGTGCTTTTTGTGGTTGGAGTGATTGGAATATATAGCGCCGGATACGGTGATACAGATGGATCAAATACAGAGTATCAAAAACAAATTGTTTGGTTTGCTATAGTCTGCTTAGCAGCGATAGTTTTATGGGCAATTGATACTTCTGTTTTTGAGTTTATGGGATATGCTCTATATGGCATAAATCTAATATTATTGATTCTGGTTCTTGCAATGCCTTCTGTTTTTGGAGCGAGCAGTTGGTTTAAAATAGGAGGCATTTCATACCAACCATCAGAACTTATGAAAATAGGATATATTTTATGTGCAGCTAAAGTTATGACTATGTATAATGAAAATAAACAATCACCACAACCAGATAAAAAGAAAAATATTATACTTTTAGTAGTTATGGCAGCACTGTTTGTTGTTCCTTTGTTTTTAATTATATTACAACCAGACTTTGGAACAGCACTTGTTTATGTAATGATAACTGCTTTTATGATATTTAAACTAGGTATTAAGTACAGATACATAGTTGCCGCAATTCTTATAGGATTAATATTGTTACCAATTGTATACAATTTCTTGCCAAGTCATGCTAAGTCTAGAATAGACGTTTTCTTAAATCCAGAGCTAGATCCTTTAGGAGATGGATACAATGCAATACAATCTAAAATAGCAGTTGGAGCAGGAATGTTTTTAGGTACAGGGCTACTTAAAGGTTCACAAACACAGTATGATTACTTACCTGTACAGTCATCTGACTTCATTTTTTCAGTTATTTCAGAAGAAATGGGATTTGTAATTTCTGTACTTGTAGTAATATTATACTTAGTATTGCTATTAAGAATACTTAAAACAGCAGCACAAGCAAGAGATATGTATACCTCTTTTGTTGCAATAGGAATAGCTGGTATGTTTGCATTTCATTTTATAGAAAATATTGGTATGACAATAGGACTTTTACCAATAACAGGTGTTCCATTACCTTTTGTAAGTTACGGAGGTAGTAATTTAATAACATCAGGAATTGCAATAGGAATAATACTAAATATATCAGCAAGAAAAAATAAAGATATAATGTTTGGATAAAAATGTTGAAGTAAGAAATTACTTCAATATTTTTTTTGAAAATAATATCAAAATATTGCTTTTTAATATATGATGTGTTATTATTTTCTCCCAACATGAATATAATATCTCTGATGATTAAAGGAGGAATGAAAAATGATTATTAAAATTTTAATAGGAATTGTAATATACTTTATATTATTAATAGGAGTATGTATTTTTTTTAAGGGAGCAACAAAAGTTGAAAAAGAATACGAGGAAAGAAAAGAAAGAGAGAAGATATTGGAGAAAATACAAAAAAATTAATAAAAAAGCATAATAATATTTTAGAGTGCTTAATAGTTGTATATACGTTTTAAAGGGTGAACTAAGTTCATCCTTTTATTTTTTCTTTATTTGGTTATTATACATCTTCTCTTGATTTTACATCTAAAATATAGTATCATAATATGGATAAAAAGGAGATTTATATGTTAGAAAATTACATAAAACCATTAAAAATAGGAAATGTTGAAGTAGAAAATAATGTTTTTTTAGCTCCAATGGCAGGAGTTACAGATATTCCTTTTAGAAAAATATGTAGAAAATTTAATCCAGGGCTTACATTTACAGAAATGGCTAGTACAAAAGCAATGGAATTTAATAGTGATAAAACCGAAAAAATATTACATGTAATGGAAGACGAAAGACCATCCGTTGTTCAAATTTTTGGTAGTGATAAAGATGTTATAAGAAATACAATTGAAAAATTAAATCAAGATGATACTATAGATATAATAGATATTAATATGGGATGTCCAGCTCCTAAATTAGTTAAAAATGGAGATGGTGCAGGATTACTTTTAGATTTAAAAAAAGTTGAAGAGATAATAAAAGAGGCAACTAGTATATCTAAAAAGCCAATAACTGTAAAAACTAGAAAAGGGTTTAATGATAATATAATAACTGCTGTTGAAGTAGCTAAAATATGTGAAAAGTATGGAGTTGCTATGATAACTGTTCATGGAAGAACACGTGAACAATACTATAGTGGTAAAGCAGATTTAGATATTATAAAAGCAGTTAAAGAGGCAGTAAGTATACCAGTAATTGGCAATGGAGATATTGTAGATTTAGAAAGTGCTGAAAAAATGTTTGAGTACACTGGATGTGATGGAATAATGATTGCAAGAGGAGCACAAGGAAACCCTTGGATATTTAAAACTATATTAGAAGGAAAAGAATATGTGCCATCTAATGAAGAAAGGCTTGAAATCATATTACAACATATAACCTATGCGCTTGAAAACGAAGAGAATCCAAAACAAGCAGTGTTAAAAATGAGAAAACATATAGCATGGTATTTAAAAGGAATGAAAAACAGTACATATATAAAAGATAGAATAAATAGAGAAGAAAATATAGAAGAAGTTAAGAAGATGCTTATAGAATTTTTTCACATCTAATGCAAAATAAATTTGACATAATATAGTAAAGATGGTATAATATACAAGTCATTTAATAGAGAGAGTACAAAATAATTTTTAGTACTATTTTTTGTATTATTAATATAGTATCGAAATATTTTAGTACTCAAATTTAACTTAGGAGGAAGCAACATGAAATTACTAACTATTGATGATTATCCAGTTAAAGGAGTAAAGATTTTAAATGTAAAAGGAGAAGATTGTATATTATACTCATCATGTGATATAAATAAGAGTGATAACGAAAAAAGTATTTACATGATAAATATAAATACAGAAAAGAGAACTAAATTATGCAGATTTAATGAAAGTGAAAACATAAAAGATTATGCTATTGACGGAGACTATATTTACATTATCTTTGATACGAAAGTTATTATGGCTAAGTTTATTTATGATTGGGACAAAATCAAATTAGTCAAAATTACTTCGGCAGTTGGAATTACTAGCTGTTATAAAATTGAAGATATAGAAGCATTAACTTTCTTAGAAAAAGAAAATTTTAAAGGTGAAACTGTAGATAAAATTTCTTCAAGTAAAGATTACGTTATTGTTGTATCTCACAAAAATAAAAAAGATACAAACACTATTATCAGAGTGTATGAAAGAGTATAAATCTAGTTTTAAAGACATCTTAGGAGGACATTAAAATGAAAGAAAAAAACAAAGGATTTATTGAAAGAGCAGTAAGAATGAATGTGAAGGGAAAAGAAAGAGTAATCTATGTATCTGGTAGAGGCAATACATATTCTTTATATATTATTTCAGATGGAAGTGTAAATCTAGATTCTTCACAATTAATGAGAAGTTACATTGGAACTACTCTAATTGACACTGATGGAAAATATTTGTATGTTGCTAATTTTTCAAAATATATTAGCATATATAGATACAGCATTGTCATTAAAAGAGGAATGTATGTTCTGAAGAAAGAATGGAAATTTGAAAGAAAAGCTGAAGAAAGATTATTAGATTTTATGGTAGCTAAAAATGGTAAGATCTGTTTTGAGATTGAAACCAAAGATAAATCTAATTATTTTGAAATTTATAATGATAATTTTATTCATTATAATTATTTATATGGAATTCCTAAAGTACGTTATGGTAAATATGATTTGTTAACACCAGCACATTTACCAAGAGAAGTATTAAATTTCTTAGGAATTGAAGGAGAAATTTCAAGCAAAGAATCATTGTTTCCAGAAGCATTTTTATATGATGCACAAGATGATGAAAATATTATATTAAAAGATGAATATATTATTTTTCAAAAAGGTGGAGTTATATATAAATGTTTAGTTACATGTGATGTTATTACAAGTATATCTTTAAGTGGAAAAGATTTGATTGTTGTTGAAGATGGTAGAAAAATAACAATTCTTAACGATATTTATAGAAAATATGCATAAATATGTAGCACCCGAGACTAAAGTCTAGGGTGTTTTATTGTTTTTTTGAGTGTAATTTGGTATAATATACGTGTTATATAGCGAGAAATAATATGATAGATAAAGGATTAAAGATAAAAATACTTGAAAATATAAAAGACAAAGATGAAAGAATAATGATATCTGGAGTTTTAGATAAAGCAATTAAATTTGAAAAAACAGATACATTAGCATATACTAATTTTTTAAATTTAAGTGAGCTAGATACTGCTAAGAAAATATTGGATTATTTTAAAGTAAAGTATGAAATATTTAGTGTTAATGAAAATATTGAAAAGAAAAACATCTTTTTTATACCAGAATATTTAGAATATAAAAAAGATGATATATTTAAAGAAAGCATAGCATGTTTAAAAGTAATTCCAAATGTTAAAGGAAAATTACAACATAAAGACTATATGGGAGCAATTTATTCACTTGGAGTAAAAAGAGAATTTATAGGAGATATAATTTTAAAAGAAGATAATGCATACTTTTTTTGTATGAAGAAAATAGAAGAATATTTTGTTTTAAATTTATCTAGTGTTGGAAAGCAAGAGGTTAGTACGGAAGAGATAGATATATTTAGTGATGAAGCAAAAGTAATAGGTCCTAAATTTGAGTCAAAAGAATATATAGTACCATCACTAAGAGTAGATGCAATACTTAGTGAAGTATATAGTTTAAGTAGGAGTGAAGTAAAAGAGAAAATAGTAAAAGGAGATTTATATATAAATGATAGAAATATATTTTATCCTAGTACTATAGTAAATAGTAAAGATATTATTTCTTTTAGAAAATGTGGTAAATTTCAATATATAGAAGAAATAAGAAAAACTAAAAATTTAAATACAGTAATACGAATATGTAGATATTCATAGAAGAAGGAGAAAAGATAAATGAGAGTAGCATTTTATACGCTAGGATGTAAAGTAAATCAATATGAAACTGATTTAATGATGAAGAGTTTTGTAGATAACGGATATGAGATTTGTGATTTTAAAGATAAGGCAGATATATATGTAATAAATTCATGTAGTGTAACTAATATGTCTACTAGAAAAACAAGACAATATCTAAGTAGAGCTAAAAAAATGGGAGGAATTGTAGTACTTGCTGGTTGTTATGCTCAAGAAATAGATGATAATGAAAAACTAGCAAATGTAGATATAATAATAGGAAACCAAGAAAAAAATAACATTGTAAAAACAGTAGAAAATTATATTAATAATAAAGAGGAAAAAACATTATATAAGGTTACAAAAATAAATTCTGTAAAAAGATATGTTCAAGATGAAAAGCTAAATAAAGGAAGAGAAATTAGAGAAAGTATAAAAATTGAAGATGGATGCAATAATTTCTGCTCATATTGTATTATTCCTTATGTAAGAGGTAGAGTTAGAAGTAGAAAAATAGATGATATAATTTCTGAAGTTAAATCTCTTGTTAAAAGTGGCGTTGGCGAAGTAGTTCTTGTTGGAATAGAAATAGCATCATATGGAAAAGACCTAGAAGATGAAAATTTAAATATGATAGATGTAATAGAACAAGTAGCTAAAGTTGATGGATTAAAAAGAGTAAGATTAGGTTCAATTGAACCAAGAATTTTAACAGATGAAAATATAGAACGTTTAGCTAAAATAGAAAAGCTATGCCCACATTTTCATATATCAGTTCAAAGTTTAGATAATGCTGTGCTTAGAAGAATGAACAGAAAATATACACGTGAAGATATATTTAAAATAGTAGATAAAATAAGAGAAGAGTTTGAAAATCCTGCATTTACTTGTGATATAATTGTTGGATTCCCAGGTGAGACAGATGAAGAGTTTGAAAATACAATTGCAGGAGTAAAACGTGTAGATTTTTACGAAGTACATGCATTTAAGTATTCAAAGAGAAAATGGACTGTTGCAGCAAAAATGCCAGATCAAGTTGATGGAGTTATTGCACAACAAAGAAGTGAAGAATTAATAGCACTTGCTGAAAAATTAAAATACAAATATATGGAAAATATGATTAATACAAAAACAAAGATTTTAGTAGAATCTAAAACAGAAGAATATGTCCAAGGGTATACACCAAACTATGTTATGGTCAAAGTCTATACTAAAGAAGACTTATTAGGAAAAGAAATTGAAGTAACTTTGGACAAGATCGAAGGAGATTTTATGATTGGAAGAATATAGAGCTTTATCTTGAAAAAAGACTAAAAAAGTTATATAATCTGTAAGAGGTAAAATTTGGAGGTATTGATATATGAGAAAAGCATTAATAATAATATTATGTGCATTAGGGCTATTTGTAGGAGTTATTATCGGAGATCAAATGGCAGGAACAGCAGTAAATTGGCTATCTTTAGGAAGCAGTATTGGTTTAGATAACCCAATAGTACTAAATTTAGGTGTTATAAAATTAACACTTGGATTTTGGTGCAAAATAAATATCGGTGGAGTAATCGGACTAATATTATTTGCAGTATTAGCAAAATGGATTACAGGATGGCTAAAAATATAAAACACGAGAAGGAGAGGGAATATGAAATCATTATCAAAGGAAATAGGAATAGATTTAGGAACATCGTATACTAGAATAAGCGTTAGAGGAAGAGGAACAGTTTTATCTGAACCTACAGTGGTTGCAATAAACAAGATTACAGGAGAAATTCTTGCAGTTGGAAATCAAGCAAAGGAAATGTTAGGAAGAACTCCAGATAGTATAGTTGCAGTAAAACCATTAAAAGATGGAATTATTGCAGATTTTGAGGCAACTAGGATGCTAATACAAAATTTGGTGTATAGAGTTGTACCAAAGAGTCTTTTTTATAAGCCAAAAATGGTAATAACAATTCCTTCTTCAATAACAGATGTTGAAGAAAGAGCAGTTGAAGGAGTAGGATATAAAGCTGGTGCAAAAGCTGTTTATCTAATGGAAGAAGTTATGGCTGCAGCTATAGGCGCAGGACTACCAATAGATAGACCAGAAGGCTGTATGATAGTAGATATAGGTGGAGGAACATCTGAAATTGCAGTTTTATCTCTTGGAGGAATAGTAACTGAAAATTCAGTAAAAGTAGCAGGAGATAAATTAGATAGAGATATTGTTGAATATATAAGAACAAAATTTAATGTATTAATTGGTTTAACAGAAGCAGAAGAAATAAAAAAACAAATAGGTACTGCAAGTTCTGCAATGACAGAAGAAAAAGTTAGTGTAAAGGGAAGAAATTTATCTACAGGATTACCTGAAACAGTAACTGTAACAACATTAGACATAAATGATGCTATAAAAGATTCACTTGAAATAATTTTAAAAGCAATAAAAATAACTTTAGAAAATACACCACCAGAGCTTTCATCAGATATTATGAGTAAAGGGATTGTTCTATGTGGAAGTGGTGCGCTATTAAAAAATATTGATAGATATATAAACGAACAAACAGGAATACCTGTATTTATTGCTGAATCTCCAAGTGAATGTGTTTCAAGAGGTGTAGCAATGTCACTTGAAAATATAGAAGTACTAAAAAAATCTGTAAAAAGCAGAAGAATATAATGAGAAAATAGTTGTTTAATAATTGATTTTATTGAACATAATAATACAAAGAAGAAAAAAAGGATAGATGAAATGGATTACGGAATAGACTTTTCAAATAATACTCAAAAAAGAAAAAAGAAAATAATTTTTATTATAATTTTCTCTATTTTAGTTATAATGTTTGTAGCTTTTTTCTTCAGAAAAAGCAATAATAAAGTTGTATCATCAGTAGCTACATTTGTTTCTAAACCAATTAATGTAGTATATAGTGCAATATATAAGGTAACTAATTCTCAAAGCTCAGACATTGAAGAATTAAGAGCTCAAAATGAAGAATTAAAAAAAGAAAATGAGCAATTAAAAATTCAAGCATTAGAATCTCAAAAGATAATAGATGAAAATACAACATTAAAAGAAATGGTAAATATCCAAAAAAAGTATCAACATTATAATACAGTAATGGCTAATATAATATATAGAGAACATGATAATTGGACACAAACATTTACAATTGATGTAGGATCTAATGATGGAATAGAACTAAATCAAACAGTAGTGCATGAAGATGGACTTGTAGGATATATATCTAGTGTTAAAGAAACAACTTCTGTTGTTACTACAATATTAGATGCATCCTCTTCAGTTAGTGTAAATATTAGTACAATAAACGAACCAGCTGTAGTAAATGGAGATCTAGAATTAAAATCTAAGAATAGATTAAAATTAACATATATACCACTTGATACAGAAATAGCAGTATCAGATATGTTGTATACATCAGGAATTGGTGTTATGTATCCAAGTTCAATTCCTGTAGGAAGAATTGTTGAAATAGTAAATAGTAAAAATGATGTTAACAGATATGCTTTAGTAGAGCCTAGTGTTAATATAAGCAAAATATCTGAAGTGGCTGTAATAGTAAATTAGGAGAATAGGCAATGCAAAAGATATTAAAAGTAATTATTACTATAGCACTATTTATTATTTCATTATTAGTTCAATTATTTATATTTGATAATATGAACTTATTTGGGGTAAAACCTAATATCCTATTAATATCAATTATAGTAGTAGGATTATATACAAATATATATGCTAGTACAATTTATGCTTTTATATTGGGAATTATTGTGGACTTGATTTTTGGAAGTTCAGGAATGTTTACAATTTCTTATACAATTATAGGTATGATAATAGGATTTGTAGGCGACGATTACATGAAAGAGAATTATTTGTCAATAATAATTCTTACAGCATTAAGTGTAGTGATATTTGAAGTAATACAGTATTTTCAAAGTATGATTATAGCTTCTAATTATATAAGCATATTATTTTTATTAAAACAATTGATACTTAGTATATTGTTAAATGTAGCATTAGTCTTTATTTTATGTTTTACATTTGGAAAATTGTTACAATATACAGATAAAAAACAAAATAGAATTTATTGGTAGAAAAAAGGAGGGGGCAAGTTGGAATTTCTTAAATCAAAATTAGAAAAAATAATGGAGATATTGGAAAATAGAGAACTTGTACTCTCTATTATTTTATGCATTATAGCCATTATATTTGTTATTCAATTATTTAATATTCAAATAATTAATGGTGCTTCTTATAGAGAGCAAGCTGAAAATAAGATAGTAAGAACAGAATCAATATCTGCTTCTAGAGGCGAGATTTATGATAGAAACGGTGTATTACTTGCTACAAATAAATTAACATATAATATTGAATTTTATAGAACAAAAGTAGGTACAGACCTTACTAATAATGCAATCAAAGACTTAGTAGATATATTAGAATCTAATGGTGATAGTGTATATTCTACTTTCCCAATAAATAATAGTTTAGATAATTTTTCAGATGAATACTTAGAAGATGAAGAATTAAAAAATACATTTTTAAGCAAAATAAAGTTAGATTCTAGTGCAAGTTTTAATGATGTAATAGATTATTACACCAAACTATATGCAATAGAAGACTTTGAATATGAAGATAAAATAAAGATAATAAAAGTAAAATATGAAGCAAACTTAAACGGATATTCATTATTTAATAGTGCAATTATAGCAAAGAATATATCTAAAAATTCAGTAGCTCAAATTGAAGAGCAAAAAAGTAAATTGTATGGATTTAATATAGTGTCTGTTCCTCAAAGATATTATATTTCAGATGATTTTGCATGTCATATTTTAGGATATGTTAGTAAGATTAATACAACTGAGTATTCAAAATTAAAAGATGGTGGATATACAATAAATAGTATGATAGGTAAAGCTGGCGTTGAAGAATCAATGGAAAATTACTTAAAAGGTATTGATGGAGTAAAAAAAGTAGTAACAGATTCTTTAGGTAATGTTACCTCAGAAACAGTTACTAAAGAGGCTGAGTCTGGCAATAATGTAACTTTAACTATAGATTATAGAATACAAAACGTCGTTGAAAATGCTTTAAAAAGCACATTACAAAATCTACAAAGTGGAGCATTAAGTAAAAATCCAATACCAGAGGCACAATCTGGTAGCTGTGTTGTATTAGATGTTGAAACAGGTGAAGTGCTAGCAATGGCAAGCTACCCTATATATAATATAAATAGTTTTGTTAATGGAATTAAAACAGAGCAATGGAATAGTCTAATAAATGATGTCCAAAAGCCAATGTTTAATAGGGCAATTTCAGGTACATATTCTCCAGGATCAACATATAAAATGTTGATGGGAATAGCAGGACTTGAAGCAGGTGGAATTACAGTTGATGAACTTTATACAGACCCAGGAATTTATCCATATGCTTATCAGCCAAAATGTTGGATATATACTGCTCATCATATAACACATGGAACAATTAATCTTGCAGGTGCTTTAAAAGGATCATGTAATAGCTATTTTTATGAAGTAGGTAGAAGAATTGGTATAGAAGAAATTGTTAAATGGGCAAAAAATTTCGGATTGGGACAAAAAACTGGAATAGAGCTTTCAGGAGAAGCTTCTGGAAATATTGCAGGGGACGGAGCAAAAACTTGGTCATTAGGTGATACACTTTCAGCATCAATTGGACAGTCAACAAACCTATTTACACCAATACAGCTAGCAAATTATATTTCTGCAATAGCAAATGGAGGTACTCTAAATAAAGTATCTTTAATAAAAAATGTCGGAAATGATATAAAATCAGTATCATTAAGTGATGTGGCAAACTATAGTAAAGAATTTACTGGTGTAGATTTTAAAACTAAAGAATTAAATATAGATAGTAGCTATATAAATGCTATTAAAGAAGGAATGTATGCTGTTACTACTGAAACTGGTGGTACTGCAGCAGATATCTTTGCAGATAGTAAAGTTGAAGTTGCTGGAAAAACAGGTACTGCACAAGTATCATCAGGAGCTAATAACGCAATATTTGTAGGTTTTGCTCCATACGATAATCCTAAAATTGCAGTTGTAGCTATTGTTGAGCATGGAGATGAAGGATATTACCTAGCTCCAATGGTAAAAGAAATTACTAATGCATATTTTGATATTTATACAAATGATGCACAAAAGGAAAAAACACAAGATATAGTGTTAAATAAAATAGAATTTTAGAAATTAGTTTTTACGGCTAATTTCTTTTTTTATTTGATGAAATTTAAATAAATATGATATAATTTGAAATATAAAAAATAGAGGTGAAATATGGAAAATAAAGTAATATTATCTGTATATGAAAAAGCCTTAGATGGTATGAATATTGAAACTGTTTTTGATATAGTGAATTTATATGGAAATAAGGATATTGATGGAATTGAATTAAATTCAAATAATTTAGAAACAATAAAAAAATGTGCCACATTATGTAAGAAAAATAGATTATTATTTAGATGTCATTTTCCATTAGTTAAGTTAACTGAATCTGAAATAATCAAGTATTTAAATGGCGTAAGTAATATTGCAAAAGAACTAAGGTACGACATAAATATAGTTGTGCATACTTTAGCAGATGAAGATAGTATGATTGACAACATAACTCAAAGCCAAAAATATTTTGAGAAAATATTAGCATATGTAGAAAAATATAAATTACATGTTATTATATCTGCTGAAAATCTTAATTTTATTGGCGGTATAAGAAGAATTAATGTTAAAGAAATAGATGAAATACTAAAAATAAACGATAATTTGAAATTTACTTATGATATAGGACATGATTTGTATGATAATAAAGTTCCATCTGTATTAAGTAGCTTGCAAAAGGAAAGAATAAATAATGTACATATACACAGTGTTGTTAAAAATGAAGATCATCATGTAATACAAGAAAATTCAAAAGATTTAGATAAAATTATGAAAGCAATAAAGCAACTAAAAGACATAGGATATACAGGTCCAATAGTTCTTGAGTATGCAATTAAATATCTAGAAGGAAAAAGAACAGAGGAAAAAATAATAAATTTTGTAAAAAGTTTTCATTTTTTTAAGAATAAAGTACTAAAAAGCGTTTAAAATCATGTAAATAAGGAATATTTTTCAAAATAATCACAAAAATTTCACACATAAAATTATGTAAAATGATATAATTAGGCCACTTTAAAAACATATAAAATTCTACTTTTAGTGGTTCTGAATTTTTTGTTGTAAATATTAATTTTTATAGTAAAAACTATGCAAAAATATAACCTTATGATATAATCTAAGTGGAGGTAGAATGCTTATGAGCAAATATAATATTTATAAGAATATAAGTCCAAATATATTCAGAGGATATGACATTAGAGCTGTATATGGTCAAGATTTAAATGAAGACATAGCATATACAATTGGATTATCTTTTGGATCATATATTATTGAGAAAGGATATAAAAAGTGTGTAGTAGGACACGATAATAGAGTTTCATCAGAACCACTAGCAGATGCACTTTTAACAGGTATAACAAGTACTGGCGTAGATATTGTATACTTAGGATTATGTACAACACCAATGTATTATTATGCACAAAAGAAATTAAAAATTGATCCTGGTATTATGATTACAGCATCACACAATCCAAAAGAATACAATGGATTTAAAATAGCTTTTGATGATTTTGGAAATGCATGTGGTCAAATGATTCAAGATTTTAGAGTTTATACAGAAGAAGGAAACTTTAAAACAGGAAAAGGAAATATATCAACATATGATATAAAACAAGAATATTTAGATGCAATAAAAGAATCTATAAATCTTGGAGATAGAAAAGTAAAAGTTGTAGTAGATACAGCAAATGGTACTGCTTCAATAATTGCTAAAGAAGTATATAATATGTTTGAAAATATAGAGCTTGTACCTCTATATATGACATCAGATCCTACATTTCCAAATCACCATCCAGATCCAAGTGTTGAATCTAACAATGCAGATTTAAAGAAAAAAGTAATTGAAACTGGTGCAGATTTAGGAATTGGAATTGATGGAGATGGAGATAGAGTTGGTGTTATTGATGAAAAAGGCAATATGATCTTCATAGATTTTTATGCAATTATTATATGGAGAGACATAATGAGTAAAGTTTCAAATAAAAAAGCTTTATTTGATGTTAAATGTTCTAAATCTTTACCAGATGAAATAATAAAACTTGGAGGAGAGCCAGTGTGCTATAGAACAGGTAATTCATATATGAAAGCTAAAATGAGAGAAGGGGACTTTGCTTTTGGATCAGAGCTATCTGGACATGTATTTTTCAGAGATAAATGGGATAATATAGATGATGGACTATATGCCGGATTAAGACTTGTTGAAATTCTATCAAAAACAGATAAAACAGTTTCTGGACTTCTTGATGGAGTAACTAGATATCATTCTAGTCCAGAAATAATAATAAAATCATCAGATGATGAAAAATTTAAAGTTGTAGATAAAGTTAAACAATATTGCAAAGAAAAAGGCTATAAAGTAAATGACATTGATGGTGTAAGAGCTGAATTTGACAATGGTTGGGCTTTAGTAAGAGCTTCTAATACAGGACCTAATATTACAGCAAGATTTGAAGGTGTAACAGAACAAGAAGAACAATCTATTGAAAAAGAATTTATGGCTTTAATAAAGTAGAGTGCAAATGTTTTATATATTAAAAATATATACATCTGACAACATATAATTATAATGAAATATGAGTTACTGTATATAACATAGTAATTCATATTTTTTTATTATAAAAAAATAAAAAACTTTAAATAAATTATATTATATGATATAATCTAGTCGATATTCTGTAGTAGATACAGTTACCAAATGCAACATTATTTTAAGAAAGGGAGAAAAAGATGAGGTTTATAGACAAAGTTAAAGAAATTTATCAATATAGACATATGCTATTTACTCTTGTAAAACAAGATTTACAAGGTAGATACAAAGGCTCAGTATTTGGATTTTTATGGACATTATTAAATCCATTATTTATGCTACTTATTTATTCAGTTGTATTCCAATTTGTATTCAAATCTGGAATCGAACATTATCCTATATACCTATTTGTAAGCTTAATGCCATGGAACGCATTTAACAGTATGATAGGTGGAGGAACAACTTGCGCTTCAAATAATGCAAGTATATTAAAAAAAGTGTATTTTCCAAGAGAGGTATTACCATTATCAGTAATCATTAGTAATACTATTCAATATTGTTTTAGTTTAGTTATAACAATAGTAGCTATTTTAATTTCTGGAATAGGACTATCAGTAAATGCACTATTTTTACCATTAATTATTTTAGTACAAATTACATTCGCATTTGGTTTAATTTTAATGCTTTCTGCTGCAAATGTCTTCGTAAGAGATGTTCAATATATGATGAATCCAATCATGATGATATGGATGTATGCATCACCTATATTATATAGTATATCAATGGTGCCAGAGAAGTTTTTGAAAATATATAAATTAAATCCAATGGTTTCTATTTTACAAGGTTACCAGGATATTTTATACAATAAGGTATTACCAGATTTTAAATCTTTAGGAATTACATTTGGAGTATCTGTTATATTAGTAGTTATAGGATGGCTAGTGTTTAACAAACTTCAAAAACGTTTTGCAGAGGAGGTATAATGAAGATGGCTAAAAAAGTAAAAAACGATATAGCGATTTCTGTAAAAAATGTAACCAAAGAATTTACTGTGTATGAAGATAAATCCTATTTTTTAAAAGAAAAAATAGGACATCTAGGCAGAAATAAAAAAAGAAAACATACAGTTTTAAATAATATATCTGTAGATATATTAAGAGGGCAATCAGTTGCACTAGTAGGTGTTAATGGTTGTGGAAAATCTACATTATTAAAGCTTTTAAATAAAATCATTTATCCTCAAAAAGGAACAATTCAAATAAATGGTAAAGTATCAAGTATGATTGAATTAGGAGCAGGATTTAATACAGATTTTACTGGAAGAGAAAATATATATTTTAATGCATCTATGTATGGATTAGGGAAAAAAGACGTAGATCCAATAATAGATCAAATAATAGAATTTTCAGAACTTGGGGAATTTATAGAGTCTCCAGTTAGAACATATTCATCTGGTATGTATATGAGACTTGCTTTTTCAATTGCTGTTAATGTTCAAGCAGATATACTATTAATAGATGAAATATTAGCAGTAGGAGATGCGCATTTTCAAAAGAAATGTTTAGATAAAATGAAAGAATTAAAAGCACAAGGAAAAACAATGGTATTCGTATCACATAACACATCACAAATAAAGAGCTTCTGTGATAGAGCTTTATGGATAAAAAAAGGTGAAATTGCTATGGATGGCGGTACAGATGAAGTACTAGAGGCTTACATTAAAGAACAAGGCTAAAAAACAAAATCATAAGGAAAGGTAAGATATTTTTATGGGAGATAATATTAAAATAAGTTATATCAATTCATCCAAAAAATATGAAGAACATTATAATGAAAAATTCAAATCTGCACAATTAATTAAAGTAGATAAAAAAGGCTTAATAGATGAAGCAAAAAGAGAGTTAAGAGAAGATAATAAATTATTTAATGAATATGTAAAATTTAAATATTTATATGAAAATGGTGGAATGCTATTAGATGGAGATTTTGAATTTATAAATTCAATAAATAGTTTCTTTAAAAATGATTTCTTCATAGGTTTTTCAGATGACAAGAATATTGCAAGCAATATAATTTACACTAAGAAAGCAAATAATAGTACAATTTCAAAAATCTTAGATATAATTCGTGGAGAAAAATATGATAATATAACTGATGTTTTATCAGAAATAGTTGGAAAAGATCTTCATGAAAACTATAACTATGTTTTGAAGTTTGATGAAAATTCATTTATTTATCCGTATGATTATTTTTATCCTATAGATTATGAAAGAGTAGGAAAAGGTTATACAGACAATATAAAGGCTATATACTTTAGCAACACTCAAAAATTAAACTTTAGACAGAGCTATAAAGTAAATATGTTAAGAAAAATTGGACCAACTGCTTGTGAATACTTCTTTGGAAGAATGAGAGTAATAAAAAATCATATAGGTTATAAAAAGTATATAACAATGCAAAATTTAAAGTCAAAATTTTCAGTTAAAAAAGATTCTGGTATAGAAGAAACAATGGAAGCTCTTGATAATTATTTAAAATTAAAAGCTGAAGGAAAAGCACCAGATTATCTTATTATACATAATCCTAGATGGTTAGGCGTAACTAGTGCTACAAAAGAATTATTTGAAAATTATCTTCCAATGCAAGAAATATTCTTAAATTCAAATGTAGAAAAAATAGTAGATAAAATTATTGAAATAGGACCAAAGCAAGTAATATTTAGTGCTTTTAACTATGGATGGGACAAGATAGCAACAAGAATAAGAGAAAAAGAACCAAGTATTAAGTTAAAGAGCTTTTGGCATGGAAGTCATTCTCAAGTAATAGAAGAAATAAACTGGGGAACAAACTTGATGGTTATAAACTTACATAAGGCTGGAATAATCGATGTTATGGGAACATGTAAGGAAAGCTTAGTTGATTTTTATAAGTCACAAGGATATGTTACAGCATTTCTAAAAAATACTGTTAGATTAACAGATGATGTTAAAGAAAAAATAGCACAAGTTAAAAAAGAAGACAATGGAGTACTTAAATTTGGACTTTATTCTGCAAGTACTGATTGGAGAAAAAATACATTCAATCAAGTTATGGCAGCTTCAAGTTTTGAAAATGCAGAGCTTGAAGTAGTACCATTAAAATATGAGCTTAAAAAACTTGCATATTATAATGAACTAAAAATAGTTGGATCACAATCACATTTAAAAAGAGAAGATTTATTAGTACAAATGGCAAAAAGAGATGTTGTTTTATATGTTACATTCTCTGAATGTGCACCAATGTTACCAATAGAGGCTCTAGAAGCTGGAACAATTTGTATAATGGGGCATAACCATCATTATTTTAAAGGTACTAAGTTACATGATTACTTAGTAGTTGAAAGAGAAGATGATTTAACAGACATAGAAAATAAAATAAAATATGCTTTAGAGCACAAAGACGAAATTTTTGAACTATACAAACAATGGAAAAAGCAAAATGATGCTGAAAGTGCTCAAAGTGTTCAAGATTTCTTAAATATGTAGGAGGAGAGTATGAATAGACATATAAAAAAAGTTAACTCTATATTTTTCTATCAGAAAAAATATACAGATAAAGTAATAAAAAATATAAACGATATTAAAGATACTTCTTTTATAGCTATTTATAACCCTGAAACAAAAGGAATTATGAATGCTACAATAGAACTATTTGGAAAAGATAATAGTATTGAATTATATGAAATTTTCAATAAAAAACAAATATTAAATATAGCAGAAGCAATTGTAAATAAAGGATTTAAACAAGTTATTTTTGCTACAATGGCATATGGATATAAAGACTTAGCAGAAAAGATTTATGAGAAAAACCAAGATATAAAAATAAAATTTATGTGGCATGGTTCACATGCATTATTTGTAAATTATAATGAACAAAAATTTCTTGAAGATCTTTTACAAATGCAAAAAAGAGGAATAGTATACTCAATAGGATTCTTTAAAAGTGCAATGGCACAGTTTTATTCTCAAAAAGGATATAGAGCACATTTATTAATGAATTCTGTTAATTTAAAAGAACATTATGATAACGACTTAAAAGATAATAGAATAAAACTAGGACTTTATTCTTCAGGTGATAGATGGGAAAAGAATACATATAATCAACTTAGTGCTTGTGCAATGGTAAAAGATGCATATGTAGATATCGTACCAGAGACAAAATTAGCTACAAGCTTTTGTAAGTTAATGAATATAAAAAGATTAAATGATGAACCTACAATGGCTTTAAGCAGAGAAGAGCTTTTAAAAAGAATGGCTAAGAACACAGTTAATCTTTATGTAACTTTTACAGAATGTTCACCTATGATTCCATTAGAGAGTTTTGAATTAGGAGTTCCTTGTATCATTGGAAATAATACAGATTTCTTCAAAAATAGCGAATTAGAAGAACTTGTTGTTGTAAAAGAAGAAGATAGTATAGATGAAATTTATGAGAAAATTAATATTGCTATAGAAAATAAAGATAAAATAATGAAATTATATAGCGAATGGAAAAAGGAATATATAGAAGAAGTAAGAAGATTAAAAGAAGAATTTCTAAATGATTAGGAGGTAGATTTGTGGATAAGAAGAATAGTAAAATAATCCATTATATTTGGTTTGGTGGTAATCCTTTATCTGATTTAACTAAAAAATGTATACAAACTTGGAAAAAGTATCTACCAGATTTTGAAATAATGGAATGGAATGAAAAAACTTTTGATGTAAATCAATGTCCATTTATTAAAGAGGCATATGAGCAAAAAAAATGGGCATTTGTAGCCGATTATACAAGGTTTAAAGTTATAGAGGAATACGGCGGAATATATCTTGATACAGATATGGAAATTACAGCAGATATAGCAGAATTTTTGAAAAAAGATTTGTTTATGGGTGTAGAAGACTCAAAAATGATAAATGCAGCTGTTGTATGGGCTAAAGAGCCACACAATCCTCATATAAAAAATATTGTTGATATATATGAATCTAAAAAACACTTCAATGAAACTGGTGATTTATATGATGAGAGTGTTCCAAGAGTATTAACAAAATATTTTTCACAATTTGGATTTGATGGTGAAAAAGATGAGATACAGATATTTGATGATGGAAAAGTATATATATATCCAATGGAATATTTTTATCCACTAAGCTATGATTATCAACACAATAAATTTACAGACAATTCTGTTATGATACATCATTTTGATGCAACTTGGATAAGTCCAATGGAAAAATTCAAGACAAAAATGAAAAGAAAAAATATGATTTGGGTTGTATATGTTATAGATTTCTTCGTTTCAATAAAGAATAAAATAAAATTCTTTAGTAATTATAGAGATATAACAATATTTGCTGTTATGTTTTTAACAATGTTACTAGCTATGTTTTCGATAAAGCCAGTAGATAATAGCATGTATATTACAAGTACATCAATCTGGCAAATATTAGGCTTTTCTATGGTGTGGACATACATTACATCTAAAGTTAGAAATATAGATTTAAATCGTTATTTGGACGATCTAACAAATGTAGATTCAGATGCAGAAGAATATAAACCATATAAATTAAATTTAGAACAAACAAATAAATTTCAAAAAAGAGAGAGAGTACTATATATAGTTGAAATGCTAATGACTATTATTGTAGCATTTTTACCAATTATTCAATTAGTAAATGCTATTCCAAGTGGTATCGCTATATTTACTATTTTAAGTTTGGTTAATATATATTTTATACATCTAGGAATTAAAAAGAAATTTAAATATAGAATACTAGAATTAATACCATATGCAATAGTACTAGGACTTATGATTTTAGTAAATCCAGCTATGGGTATTATTACTTCAGTTGCTACTTTTATATTTATAATGATTAAACTTAAATCATATAAGGTAAAATCAAAAAGAATAAAAAGCTTTTTAATGTCTTATATTGTTGCTGCAATACTATTTACAGCTTTAAGTTTTGGAATATCAAATGTTAACAATATAAAAGAAGTAAATGTAGGATTAAATATAGTATCTGATAGTAATGTAGAAGAATATGCTCAAATTGCAACTCAAGATAATTCAGCTATTACAGAGTTTAATGCAGGTAAACAAATATTCTTTAATAATATAAAAAATACAACAGGTAATGTTGGAGTATTAACTAACACATTGTTAGCTATATCTTTAGTTTTAGTTGTTATAAATATAGCTATAACTAAAAAAATGGATTATATATTTTTGGCAGTAATAGTTGTAGCAAATTCAATACATTTAATGAGTGTAGCTACAGCAAGCGTGATATATTTAACATGTGCAACATTTATAATGTTACTATTCTATACAATTATGAATGGATTAGATAGAATATTAAACGGAAAGAGAGAGTTTTAAAAATGAAAAGGCTTTTTAGGGAATTGCTAATAATACCAATATATTTTATATTGCTATTATTTAAAAATGTGGAATTTATATGTACTTCAGGAAGGGAAGCATTTGGAAATTTAGACTTGGTTAACTGGCCACTTACAATAGGAGTTGTAATCTTTTCTATTATATTATTGTTTTATGATGAATTGAAAAAATACAAAAAAACAATATTTTCCACTGCTTTCGTTGTATTAGCATGTATGTTAATGCAAGGATTCTTTGCAGAAAAACAAATATATAGATATATAATACTATATGTAGTATTAATTTATAACTCTATGTTGTTTTCTAAATTAACAAAACAAAGATTTGAGATGGCAATTGTTGGTTCGAACGCAATATTGTTGTTTGTTTTGTTTTGGTTAGGCTTATTTAATTTGTTAAATATTTCAATGTATATTTTAGCAGCATTAGAAGGAATATTAACTATTTTTGCTATTATATTAACATGTAAAAATAAAAATAGTGCAAGTAAAGATCTTGGATTTAATTCATGGAATATTGTAGTATTTTCAATATTTTTTGTTATGTTTATTCTTGGAGGAATTGACAGATATGTAAGTGTTTGGGATGAGTATTCGCATTGGGGATATGATGCAAAAGCCGTAATCACTTATGAAAAATATACAACTTGTGCTGAATCTCTATCAGCTACAAGAACATATCCACCTTATATTAGTTTATGGCATTTTTTCATTAGTAAAATAATGGGTGGATTTGAAGAAGGAAATTTATTTACAGGATTATCTTTATTTATATTAGTATGTTTAACACCAGCGTTATCATTTATTAATAAAAAGAATAGATTTTTATTACCATTTTATTCAATAGTTATAATGTTTGGCGCTACACTATTTAGTTCAGGATACGGATATACTAGTTTGTACGCTGATTATGCTCAAGCTGCAGCAATTGCTACTTGTTTAATGTTTTATTATATTTATAAAGATGAAGATATAAAACTAAGAAATAGAATGTTATTTTTATCATTAAGTATAATGTTGATGATAAGACCAACAGGAATAATAGCAGCATTTGTATTTTTCTTGATTTTCATGTTAAAAGACTATATAGAATTATGTGATTACAAATTTACTTTTAAAGGTTTCTTTAAAAAAGCATTTAAAGTATTAAAAAAATGGTTATTATTAGGAATATCTATAGTAGCTTTATATATGGTGTGGAATATTTATTTGAGAATTTGTAGTGCTACAATTCCTGAGTATTATGATGCACATATAATATCAGATGGACTTAAAACAGATATATCAGCAAAGCTTAATTCGTATGTTATTGGTAGAACAGCGTATTACTTTATTAAGTTTTTTGATAGTAAAGAAATGTTAGACTTTACTGTAACTCAATTTAGTTTATTATTAGTTCTTTTTGCTTTCTGTATGTTATGTTTAAAACAGAAAAAAGATAGTAATACAAAAATTGATTTAAAAACTAACTTTATGAAAATGGTACCATTTATTGTAGGATGGGTAGTATTTTTATTACTTAATGTTTTTGCAATGTTTGTTAAATTTCCAGCATTTGAGATTCAGACATTACCAGGATTATTAAGATATATGGATGGATTTAATGTTGCAATATTTATTATGCTTATGGCTTTGGCTGTAAGTAAAGAATTTACATTTAATAAGAGAAATATGTTATTTTCTGTAATATCTATATTGGTGATATTCTCACAAATAAAATTGTTAAATGTAACATATTTTGCTACAGATTTACAATCTAGAAAGGCTTCACGAGATGTAAGTTATCAAAGACAAGATAAATTAGCATTAATAAATGAATATACGCCTGAAGATAGTAAAGTATATATAATGGATCAACAAGATACAGATGGAGTTATGGCATTGTGGTATGCTAGATATTATACTTTACCAAGAAAAATAAATGCATATCAAAGAGCTATTTCTTGGAAAATAAGAACAGAGAAAAATGTTGATGATTTACAAGATTGGGGACTTACAGCAATGGATTTATCTGATGATCTATTAGAATATGGATTTGATTATATTTTCTTCTATACATCAGATGATTTGATGTTTGAACAAATGTCATTTATGTTTGAAGATGTAGAAGACTCTAAAAATTATAATTTATTTAAAATTGAAGAAAAAGATAATCATGCATTATTAGTTCCAGTAGCATAACTTAAAAAATATATACAATAAATGATTGTTTTACTTGATTTTTATTATATTAAAAAGTAAAATTGTTACTAGATAATAATTTTAGTTAGGGGGAGATTAAAATAAAAGTTTTAGTAATTGTGCCAGCATATAACGAGGCATTAAATATAGAAAAAACAATAAAAGACATAACTACAAATACAGATTATGATTATGTCGTAATTAATGATTGTTCAAGGGATAACACAAAGGAAGTATGTGAAAAAAATGGATTTAATATGGTTTCACTTCCAATTAATTTTGGACTTACTAGTGCTATTCAAGTTGGAATGAAATATGCTAAAAAATATGGATATGACATTGCAATTCAATTTGATGGTGATGGACAACATGATGCAAAATACTTGAAAAAATTAGTAAATGAAATAGAAAAAAATGGTGTTGATGTTGCAATTGGTTCAAGATTTGTAGATGAAAATAAACCTTTTACAATGAGAATGCTTGGAAGCAGACTTATTTCTACTGCTATTAAATTGACAACATGGAAGAAGATTACCGATCCTACATCAGGTATGCGTGCTTATAACAAAAAAGCTATAGAAATGTTTTGTACAAATGCAAGCTTAACACCAGAACCTGATACTGTTGTTTATATGATTAAAAGAGGATTAAATGTAAAAGAAGTACAAGTTCAAATGAGAGAAAGAGAGTTTGGAGAAAGTTATCTTAACGCATTTAAATCAGTAAAATATATGGCAAACATGATGATGTCAATTTTATTTATTAGATCTTTCACAGGAAAGGAAAAGTAGGAGGTATAAAATGTCAATAACATTAAGAATTATATTAATACTAGGATCACTTATATCATTTATACTATGTGTTAAAAAAATAAAACAAGCAAAATTAAAAGTAGAAAATTCTATAATTTGGATGTTAGGAAGTTTTGTACTTATACTAATGGCTATTTTTGATGGTGCAGTTGGCTGGATTGCAAATAAACTTGGATTTATGGCTCCTGTTAATTTTGTATTTTTAGCAATAATAATATTCTTATTAATTCAAGTATTTATTGATAATATGAGAATAAGTGAGTTAAATGAAAAAATAAAAGGTTTAGATCATTATATTGGATTAAAAGAAAACGAAAAAAAGTAAAGTAGGTAAGGAATATATATGGAAAATTATAAAGAAAAAAAGGTTGCAATCTGTATGTCTGCTTATAATGGTGAATTGTATATAGAGCAACAAATCGAAAGTTTACTAAATCAGAGCTATAAGAATATTCAAATTTTTATTAGAGATGATGGTTCAAAAGATAATACACGAGAAATACTTAAAAAGTATGAGAAAGTTGAAAATATAACTATAATTTATGGTGAAAACTTAGGAGTTGTAAAAAGCTTTCATGAATGCTTGAAGACTGCTTTTATGAAAAAATTTGATTTTTTTGCATACTGTGATCAAGATGATGAGTGGCATAGTGACAAAATAGAAAAAGCTGTCTTAGCTCTTTCAAAACAAGAGCAAAAAATACCATTGTTGTATTTTAGTGAATTTAATTATTGTGATGAGAAACTTAATAAAATTGAAAAATCACATTTAAACAAAATTGGACCATCATTTCCAAACTCTTTATTAGAATGTATATCATTTGGAATAGTAGAAGTATTTAATTATGCTCTAGCGTCTGAAATTATAAAATCTGGAACTAAAGATGTATGTTTCCACGATTGGTGGGCATATATGATAGCTTCAGGAATAGGAAAAGTTTTATACGAAAGTGAACCTCAAGTAGAATATAGAAGAACCGGTAAAAATGTTAGTCCGAGTGGAAAAAAACTAATTTCTCTTTTTATTTATAGAATAAAGAATTTCTTATTAAAAAATTATTTTATTAAGGTTAAAAAGCAAATTGAAAAATACAAAAAAATGTATTATGATAAATTAGACTTAAAAGATCAAAAGATTGTAAAGCTTTTTGGAGAAAAGTATAATTTCTTAAATTCAATTAAAAAGGCTTTTTATCCAATAAGATTTAGACAAAGTATAAAAGATGAAATTATGTGTCGTATATTGTTTATATTCGGACTATTATAAAGGAAGGAAGAAAATATGAAAAAGATAGCTATTTTTTCAGGATATTATTTACCACATTTAGGTGGTGTAGAAAGATACACTTTTAACTTAGCAAATAAGTTAAAGCAAATGGGTTATGAGGTAATTATTGTTTCATTAAGATATGATATTAATTTAAAGGAAATTGAAGAAACAGAATATGCTAAAATATACAGATTGCCAACTTTTAAATTATTTGTTAATAGATATCCTATTGTAAATAATAATAAAAGATGCAAAGAACTATTAGAAATGGTAAGAGAAGAGAATGTAGATAGTATAATTTTGCAAACAAGATTTTGGACAAGTTCATATCTTGGTTCAAAATTTGCAGCTAAAAACAATATACCAGTATGTCTAATAGAACATGGAAGTACGCATTTTACTGTAAATAATAAGGTGCTTGATTTCTTTGGAGAAATATATGAACATCAATTAACAAATGCAATAATGAAAAATGTTAAAGATTTTTATGGAGTATCAAAAAAGTGTACTCAATGGCTAAAGCACTTTAAAATTGAAGCAAATGGTGTTTTTTACAATTCAATAAATGTCGATGAATTTAAATTATATGAAGATAAAATATCTAAAAACAATGATAAGATAAGTATAACTTATGTAGGTAGAATAATAAAAGAAAAAGGCGTATTAAAATTGATATCAATATTTAATAAACTATCTTCAAAATATAATATAGAGCTAAATATAGCAGGAGATGGCCCTATTTTAAATCAAATAAAAGAAGAAAATAAAGATAATCAATCTATTCATATTTTAGGAAAACTTACTCATGAAGAAGTTATGGATCTTCTAGCTAAGACAGATATATTTGTAAATCCATCATATTTTCCAGAAGGACTTCCTACATCAATTTTAGAAGCAGGACTTATGAAATGTGCTGTTGTTGCTACACCTATGGGTGGAACAGCTGAAATTCTAGATAGTGATAACATAGGACTAATATGTGGATTTGAAGAAGATGAAATAGAAGAAAAAATAGTAAAACTTCTAGATAGTAAAGAAGAAAGAGAAAAACTAGGAGAAAATATTCATAATAGAGTAATAGATGAGTTTTCTTGGGATGCAACTGCTAAAAAGATTGCTAACACAATAAACTACAAATAAAAGGAGAGAAAAATGAAAAATATAAAACTTTATGTAGCAACACATAAAAAGGCTACTTTTCCTAAGTATTCTATATATACACCAATAAGAGTAGGAGCAGCATTAAATGATGACGATTTTGGATATGTTAGAGACGACACAGGAGATAATATTTCTAAGAAAAATAAAGAATTTTGTGAATTAACAGCTACATATTGGATTCTAAAAAATGATAAATCTGATATAGTTGGACTTACACATTATCGTAGATACTTTTTTAAGAAATCTAATAGAATTGGAAAGAAAAATGATTTAGCAAATGTGCTAGATAGAAATGATATAAAAGAGATTTTAAGCAAATATGATATAATTGTTCCAAATAGAACTTTTATAATAAAACATAATGTTGGAAAATCATGGGCTAAAACACATATTCAAAAAGATTATGATGAGGCTAGAAATATTATAGCAGAGAAATATCCAGAATATTTAGAAGATTTTGACTCATTTTCTAAGGGAAGAACATTATACATATGTAATATGTTTATTAGTAGTAAAAAAATATATGATGAATATTATAATTGGCTATTTGATATATTATTTGAACTTGAAAAAAGAACAGATACAAGCAACTATGATAATTATAATAAGAGATTATATGGATTTATGTCTGAAAGATTATTTAATGTATGGTTAAACCATCATAAAGAATTAAAAATATATAGAACACCTGTATACAATATTGATAGAAGACCATATAATCAATATTTAATGATAAATTAAGGGAGAAAATTTATGATAAAAAAATCAGAGTTTGCATGGAACATGCTTGGAAGCTTTGTTTATGCAATGTTTAGTGCTATAATATTAGCCTTTTGTACAAGAATAAATGGCTTAGAAATAGCAGGAATTTTTTCAATAGCTTATGCAACATCTTGTATTTTAAATTCAATAGGAGATTTTGGAATAAGAGTTTTCCAAGTTACAGATACAAATAGAAAGTATAAATTCTCTAGCTATCTTTCAGCAAGAATAATTGCAATATTAATAATGATACTTGTAACTGGAGGAGTTGTATTAATAGGCGGATATTCTTCAACTAAATTATGGGTATGTGTACTATTAATGGTATATAGAATAATAGATAATTTAAGTGAAACATATCAAGCTGAATTCCAACTTGATGGTAGATTAGATATAGCAGGAAAATCTATGGTATTTAGAAATTTAGCTGCGATAATAGCTTTTATTATAGTGGATAAATTAACTCAAAATATAGTCGTATCCTGTTTATGTATGATTTTGATAAACTTAATAATTCTTTTACTTTATGATGCTAAGAAAATTAAAGAATTTAATGTTGATAAGTTTAAATTTGAATTTCCATCAGCAAAACAGATAGTTAGAGAATGTATGCCAATAGCAATAGCAGGAATTTTAAATGTATATGTTATAAATGTAGTAAAATATGCAATAGATTCAGCAGGAGATTATACAATGCAAACATATTTTAATATAATATATATGCCTACTTTTGTAATAAATTTAGTTTCTATATTTATCATTAAACCATTTTTAAAAATGTTTGGTGAGTATTATAATGAGAAAAAATATGAAAAATTATCAAAAGTTATAATGTATATAGTTGGAGCTTTAATACTTACTACAATTTGTATTGAAATAGGATGCTTTATTTTAGGAGTACCATTCTTGAATTTGTTCTATGGAGTAGATATTTCTAATTATAAAGGAGAATTAATGATTTTAGTTTTATCTGGTCTTTTTTATGCTATGTCAAATTTATTATTCAATTTATTAGGAACAATAAGAAGACAAAAATATATAACTATCGCATATCTATGTGTATGTGTTATATCGCTAATTTTACCTAATATTTTAGTTAAAAAGTATGCTATGACAGGAGCAGCTATTGCTAATTTAGTAATAATGTTTAGTTTATGCTTAATACTTTCTATATTTTTTAAAATTGGAATTAATAAGGAGATGAAAAAATAATGTATGATTATTTAATTGTTGGCGCTGGACTTTTTGGAGCAACTTTTGCTTATGAAATGACTAAAGCCGGAAAAAAATGTTTAGTTATTGATAGAAGAAATCACATAGGAGGAAATATTTATTGTGAGAATATAAATGGAATAAATGTACATAAGTATGGTGCACATATTTTCCATACTAGCAATAAAGAAATATGGGAGTATGTTAATAAATTTGCAGACTTTAATAACTATATCAATTCCCCAATAGCAAACTATAAAGGTGAGTTATATAATATGCCATTTAATATGAATACCTTTACTAAACTTTGGAATGATGTTAAGACACCAGCTGATGCAATGGCAAAAATTGAAGAACAAAAAAGTGTGTTAAATGGTAAAGTTCCAGAAAATTTAGAAGAACAAGCTATTTCTCTTGTAGGAGAGGATATATACAGAAAATTAGTTAAAGAATATACTGAAAAGCAATGGGGAAGAGACTGTAAAGAATTACCACCTTTCATAATAAAGAGATTACCAGTTAGATTCACATATAATAATAACTATTTCAATGATAGATATCAAGGTATTCCAATTGGAGGATATAATGTAATAATTGAGAAAATGTTAGAAAACTGTGATGTAGAATTAGGTGTTGATTATTTAAAAGAAAAAGAAAAATATGATAAACTTGCAAATAGAGTGTTATTTACAGGTATGATAGATGAGTACTACAACTATAAGTTAGGAAATCTAGAATATAGAACTTTAAGATTTGAAAATGAAATATTAGAGGATGTAGATAACTATCAAGGTGTTGCAGTAATGAATTTTAATTCACATGATGAAAAGTATACAAGAATAATTGAACATAAGCATTTTGAATTTAATGATTGCAAAGGAACTGTTATCACAAGAGAGTATCCAGATGCTTGGAAACTTGGAGATGAGGCATATTATCCAGTAAATGATGATAAAAACTCAAAATTATTTAATGAATATAAAAAATTAGCAGAAGATGAAAAAAATGTAATATTTGGTGGTAGATTAGGCCAATATAAATATTATGATATGGATAAAGTAATCATGGCAGCACTAGATATGGTTAAAGAGGAAAAGTTAAAGTAATAACGAGAAAGCTAAATGTTGACAAACATTTAGCTTTTATTATATAATTTAGCTGAATTTTAATGGAGGCAAAATTTGAAAAAATTAACTTTTTTAATGCTACATTTAAACTATGGAGGACTTGAAAAACAGACTATAACTTTAATAAATGAATTAGCAAAAACAGAAAAATATCAAATTACAATTGTTTCAGTATATGATCTTTTAGAAGGAAAATCATTTTATGATATAGACAAAAGAGTTAAAGTAGAATTCTTATCTAATTTTGGACCACATCATAAGGAGTTTTTTTATGCATTAAAGCATTTTAAAGTGTTTAAATTCTTAAAAGAAGCATATATTATGATAAAATGTGGAATATACAAATCAATTGTATTGAAAAAATATATAAAAAAATTAGATACAGATGTAATTATATCTTCACGTATTGAATTTTCAAAGCAAATTAAAAGAAGAGATACATTAAATCTTTCACAAGAACATTCATATATTACTACTCCAAAATATATAAAAAAAGTAAAGAAATACTTTAAGAATATTGATGGAATTGTTGTTATGACAAAAAAAGCTAGAAACGAGTATGAATCGTGGTTAAAAGACTCAAATAGTCAGGCAAAAGTATATAATATTTCAAATATGATAGAAAGAAAAAATGATGATGTTATAGCAAACTTTAATTCATATACAATAATTAGTGTTGGAAGATTAGAAAAAATAAAAGACTTTGGTACTTTAATAGATGTATTTAATTTAGTACATACTAAAGTACCACAAATGAAATTAAAGATTGTTGGAGAAGGATCACAAAGGGAAATACTTATAGAAAAAATAAAAGAACTAAATTTATCCGAATGTGTAGAGATTACAGGTAGAATTTCTTCAGAAAAGGTAAAAGAAGAATTAGTTAAATCAAAGATTTTTGTACTTACATCACTTTGTGAGAGCTTTTCATTAGTTCTTTGTGAAGCAATGGAATGCGGTGTACCTTGTGTAAGTTTTGATATAGATGTAGGACCTAGAGAGATAATACAAACAGAGGAAAATGGAATATTAATAAAAAATAGAAATATTGAAGAAATGGCACAAAAGATATTGGAATTATTAGAAGATGAAAACAAATGGAATAATATTTCTAGAAATTCTTTAGAAAGCGTAAAAAAATATTATAGTGATAATGTTGCTAAAGAATGGATTAAGATTATAGAAAAATAATTGGAGGATTTTATGAAAACAATAAATAAAAAGGTTATGTACATTATAGCAGTTTGTGTATTAATTGTATGTGTAGTAGCAGGTATATTTGGAATAAAATATTTATTAGTAGGAAATATAAAGCTAAATTTGTCAGATTCAAATATATCTTTTAATATAAACACAAGTGATAATTTAAATGCGTTGGCAGATGAAACAGTAGTACCATCTAAAACACATGCTACAGTTCCAATATTTATGTATCATTTTATACTAGAAGATTATGGAGAATATCCAGATACAGAAAACTTTCTAAAACCAGAAACTTTAGAAGAGCAATTAAAGTATATAAGTGAAAATGGGTATCAGACAATCTATATAGATGAAATGGATGATTTATACAAATATGAAAAACCAGTAGCGCTTACTTTTGATGATTGTTTTGTTTATTTTTATAATAATGCATTTCCACTATTAAAAAAATATAACCAAAAAGCAACTATTTTTGTAATAACAGATTATATTAATGGTGAAAATTATTTAACAGAAGAACAAATAAAAGAAATGGCAGATAGTGGACTTGTAAAAGTAGAGTCACATAGTAAAACACATCAGTATTTAGATCAAATGACTTATGATGAGCAAGTAGTAGAAGCTGTTGAATCAAAAAAACGTTTAGAAGATATAACTGGTCAAAGAGTATCAGTGTATTGTTATCCTAGTGGAAGATTTAATCAAGATACAATTGATATAATCAAAGACTATTATGATTTTGGACTTGAGATGTTAGGTGGAATATGTAACTTAGATAATTTACAAGATATGTATCACATTACAAGAATTTACGCAAATAGATCTATGCCACTTAGCACATTTTCAAATTATTTAAAGCAATCTAAGGTAGTTGTAGAAAAATAAATTGATTTTTTCACAATATTATTATATAATTACCACAGTATAATGATATGATATATATGTAAATTGAAAGGATGGTTGAATATTATGTCAAAAATATTAGTAACAGGTGGAGCTGGATATATTGGAACACATACATGTGTTGAATTATTAAACAAAGGTGAAGAAGTAGTAGTATTAGATAACTTTTCAAATAGTTCACCAGAAGCTCTAGAAAACGTAAAGAAAATCACAGGAAAAGATATTAAATTTTATGAAGGAAATATGATAGATAGAGATATATTGGAAAAAATATTCAATGAAAATGATATTGAAGCTGTTATAGATTTTGCTGCATATAAAGCAGTAGGTGAATCTGTACAAAAGCCAGTTGAATATTATACTAATAATGTTTCAACAGTTTTAGTATTATTAGATGAAATGAAAAAACACAATGTTAAAACATTAGTATTTTCATCATCAGCAACAGTTTATGGAGATCCTGAAATTGTTCCTATTACAGAAGACTGTAAAGTAGGAGGAACTACAAATCCATATGGTACATCAAAATTAATGGTAGAACAAATATTACAAGACTTATATAAATCAGATAATGAATGGAATATTGCAATACTTAGATACTTTAATCCAGTTGGAGCACATGAAAGTGGTCTTATAGGAGAAGATCCAAAAGGAATTCCAGCAAACTTAATGCCATACATTCAAAAAGTTGCTGCAGGTAAACTAAAAGAATTATCTGTATTTGGTAACGATTACAATACAAAAGATGGTACAGGAGTAAGAGATTATATACACGTTGTAGATCTAGCAGTTGGTCACATTAAAGCATTAGATAAATTAAGAAAAGATCAAAAAGGAATGCACATATATAATTTAGGAACTGGAGTTGGATATAGTGTTTTAGATATGGTAAATGCTTTTGAAAAAGCAAATAATGTAAAAGTACCATATAGAATAGCTCCAAGAAGAGCAGGAGACATTGCTGCTTGCTATTCTGACCCAACTAAAGCTAAAAATGAATTAGGATTTGAAGCAACAAAAACACTTGAAGATATGTGTAGAGATGCTTGGAATTTTGAAAATAAATAAGAAATATAAATTTTGTATTTTTTGTCATTAAAAGGAGTAACAAATCATATTTTGTTACTCCTTTTTCTTGATTAATTGTACAAATAATGATATAGTAATAATGATTTATTTTATAAGAATATAGGTGAAAATATGAAAAATTTAAATATAACATTTTGTAGTTTTCCTGATTTTTCAGGTAATGCTAAAGCTATGTATGAATACATGAAAAAGAAAAGAGCTAACAACTTTAATATGGTTTGGATTGTATATAACGAAGAATCATTTAAAAAGCTAAGCAGTAAAGGGATAAAATCTATATTAATAGGAACAGATGAATTTAAAGAATATATTCCAACAACTGATATATTTTTTACAACTCAAGGAAATTTAGATGGAGATAAAACGGAAAAATCATTGTACATAGAGCTATGGCATGGAATTGGCCCAAAGCCTGTTGGATATGCTTGTAAGAATCCTAGCGCAGAGGACGTTAGAGGATACAATAATATGAGAAAAATTTTTGACTATGTGATTTCTCCAAGTGATTTTTGGCAAACTGTTTTTTCAGCAATGTTTCATGTGGAGTGCAATAGAATTAAAAGCTTAGGAATGCCACTTTTTGATTACTTTGTACATTCTGATGGAAAGTCAAATTTATCTAAATTATTAAATACTGATGTTAGCAAATATAGTAAATTAATAATGTATATGCCTACATATAAAAATGGGTTTAATCATAATGATGTTACAAATGTTAATGGTGAAAATGTATTTAATTTTGAAAAATATGACGAAAGAGAATTAGACGATTATTTGAAGAAATATAACTATTTGCTTTGTGTAAAAAGGCATCCGGGAGATAATACTATATATAGTGTTAACGAAACTTCAAATATAAGAAAAATTAATGATTCTCAATTATTAGAGTTAGATTTATCTGTAAATGAAATAATAAATGCTTTTGATTTAATGATAACAGATTATTCTTCAATCGGAACCGAGTTCTTATTTTTGAAAAGACCAGTTCTTTATGCATTGGGAGATTTTGAAGAATATAATAAAAATAGAGGGATATGGTTCTCAAATATGGATTTTTGGACAGCTGGTCCTAAAGCTGTAAATATTGAGGAACTTATAAAAGAATCACATAAATTATTGACAGATAATGAGTATTATAAAAAAGAAAGAGAAGAAAAATACGATTTATGGTTTTCAGATTTAAAGGATGGTGGATGCGATAGAATATATAACTTTATATTTGACTCAAATAATAATATAAGGGAGGATATAAAGTACTATAAAGATCCTGAAATAGAACTAACTAAAAAGTTAACTATGTTAGAGGAAGAAAAAGCTAAAAATGATAAAGATCTAGAAGAAAGAAAAAGGGAGCTAGAATTAGTATATAATTCTAAAGGATGGAGATTTTTAGAAAATATGAGAAAAATGAAAGGTAAAATTTTATGTAAAAGCATAAAGAAAAAGAAGGAGGAATAATTTTATGGCAAATATTGCATTACTTACAGCAGCAGGTATAGGAAGTCGTATGCACCAAGATATACCTAAGCAATTTATACATGTAAATAATAAACCAATTATAATTTATACTTTAGAGGCATTTCAAAACCATCCTAGCATAGATTATATTATAGTAGTAACTTTAGAGTCTTGGATAGATGTTTTAAAAGCATATGCAAAGCAATTTAATATAACTAAGTTAAAATGGATTGTACCTGGAGGAAAAACAGGACAAGAATCTATAAGAAAGGGATTAGATGTGCTACATAAAGAGGCTGGTCCTGATGATGTGGTAATGGTACATGATGGAAATAGACCTTTAGTGTCATCTGAAATAATATCAGATAGCTTAGCAACTTATGCTAAACATGGATCAGCTGTTGCAGTAATTCCTTGCGTAGAAGTTGTTTTTGAAAGCGAAAATGGAAGTACTTCATGTAAGTCATTAGAAAGAGAAAAATTATATAGAACTCAAACACCACATACATATAAGATTTCTGAATTATATGCCGCACATTTAGAAGCAGAAAAACTAAATATAGATAATACAGCTGCCTCTTGTATGTTAATGGAAAGATTAGGTAAAACAACATATTTTTCAAAAGGATCAGAGGAAAATATAAAAATAACAACAACAGAAGATATAACATTGTTTAAGGCATTATTAAATACTGAAAAGGGTGAGTGGTTAAAGTAGTGATAAAGAATATAAAATTATATCAAGAAAATATTGAAAAAGCTTTACAAAATAATAAATTTGAAGGACTTAAAAATCAATCAGTTTTAATTACTGGGGCAAATGGATTAATAGGTTCAGCTATAATAGATGTATTAAATTACTTAAATGAAAAATTAAAATATAATATAAATATAATTGCAGCTGTAAGAAATGTAAATAAAGTAAATGAAAGATTTAAAGAATATAGGGAATTAACTATTTTAGAACAAGATGTTACAAATAAAATAGAAATACCATATAAGGCAGATTATATCATTCATGCAGCAAGCAACGCACATCCTAAAGCATATTCAGAAGATCCAGTAGGAACAATGCTTGGAAACTTTTTAGGTATGAATAATGTTATGGAATATGCAAAAAGTTGCGGATGCAAAAAAGTAGAATATGTTTCTTCAGGAGAAGTATATGGTCAATCAGATATAAAAGATATTGTTTTTAATGAAGAATATATAGGAAAAGTTGATTCCACAAATCCAAGAAGTTGTTATCCATTAAGTAAATTAGCATCTGAGACTTTATGTGTATCATATAGTCAACAATTTGGCATAGAGACTGTAATAGCAAGACCATGTCATGTTTATGGACCTACACAAACAGAAAGCGACACAAGAGTATCAGCTCAATTTATAAGAAATGTTTTAGAAGATAAAGACATTGTTATGAAAAGTGAGGGATTACAAACAAGATCATACTGCTATGTAGTTGATTGTGCCACAGCAATTCTTACTATATTACTATATGGAAAAAGTGGTAATGCTTATAATGTTTCAAATAAAAACTCTATTATAACTATTAGAGAAATGGCTGATTGCATAGCTAAACAAAATAACAAAAAAGTAATTTTTGAACTTCCAACTCAAAAAGAAAAAATGGGATTTACTCCAATTACAAGAGCAGTTCTAGATAGCACTAAGTTGGAAGAGCTTGGTTGGAAAGCTTGCTGGTCTTTTGAGGACGGAATAAAACAAACTATAAATATAATGAAATAGTCTAAAAATATTATGTAAATTTAAGTAAATAAAGTCAATGTTATTGACTTTATTTTTTTTTAAGTATATAATTTTATTATAAGAGGTATGTATAGGAGGTTGATTGCATGACAATTGATGAAGCACAAAAAGAATTTGAATTATTACAAAAAGATATAAAAGGTTTTAAAGAAGAAGTTGAAGTAGATGCTCACATGGAGTTCGTTAACTATTTAAAACAATATGTAAATAAATATTAAAAAAAGGGGGAGAAAAAATGCCAGAAGTAACAAAAGAAAACGTTACACCAGATGTTGCAAAAGAAGCAGCAGAACTAAAAAGTAATACTAAAAAGGATAGAAACAATATCGAAAACGTATTAAAAAAAGCAGACGACCAAATGAAAGCTAAAAAACAGGAGCTATATTTTGAAAAGCTAAATGCAGAACTAAAAGAGAAAGATGTAAAGAAAGAAATATCTTCATACGATGACTTAACAGTAGAACAAAGAAGAGAATTAGAAGCATTTCAAATTCCTGATGCAGAAGTTGAAAAAATGGTAGATGCAACAGCTACAGAAATCCAAGATATTACTACACAAAGAAATGATGAAATTAATAGCTTTGAAGACAAGATTCAACAATTATATGATGAAGCACAAAAAAATGTTGAAAGAATAAATAATGAGCTTCAAAATCCAGATTTAAAAGAAGAAGAAAAAGCAGATCTTCAAGAAGAACTAGGTAAATGGGAAGATCTTATGAATCAAATTGGGCCAGAAAAAGGATCACAATCACCTATTAGAAAAGAATTAACTTCAGCTATAAAAAATCATGATGAAGCAAGAATGAATGGCGTTAGAGGAATGACTATGATTTATCCTAAAGAAAAAGTATATGATAATGATAAAGTAAAGAAAATCATTCCAGAAAATCAAAGAGAAGCAATAGCTAAAGAAGAAGCTGAAAAATCTGAAAAAGAAAAATCAGGAGAAGAAGGAAAAGAAAAAAATGGAGCTGCCAAATCAGGAAATGCACCTAAAACAGCAGAAAATGGTCAAAGCCCAGCATCAACTGCTGCACCACAAGAAGCTGAAATAGGAGCTGAAGGAGCTTTACAACCAGACTTTCTTACAATGCTTGGATATAATCCAGATAATGTAATGAATTTTGAAAATTCAAGTGCAATTTTAGAAAAATTTGCTGATGGATTTACAGACAAAGCAAGACTTGAAATGTTAAATGATCCAGCTACTAAAAAAGTATTATTAGATGCTTTAAAAATAACTGGCAAAAATTTAAATCCAAGAAAATCAAGATTATTTAATGATACTAGAGATAGAATTCTAAGACTTGCTAAAGGTCCTATGATGGAAATGGCTTTAAGAGATTTAAATATTGAAAATCCTGAAAACGTAAAAAAAGAATTTAATAATGCTGTTAAAGTGTATAACAATCAAAGAAGTGGACTAGAAAGACAATTAGAAGATGCAAGCTTATCTGATGAACAAAAAGATGCTATAGCTCAACAAATTGAAGATTTAGATAATAAATATCAATCTATAAGAAATGTTGCAGATTTCCAAAAAGCTAGTGGTAAGATAAAAACTATAAGAACAAGAATAATTAGCTTTAAAGATGCAATATTATCAAAAGACACATATTCTCAAACTGTTAAAGCAATAGGTGAAGGAGTATCTTCAAAAGTTAGAGGAGATGAAAAATCACAAGCAGATAATGAATTTATGTCTAATATGCGATCAAAAACTAACAGTATAGAAGAGCAAGAGAAAGCTTCAGTAGCAAGAGAACAACAAGAAAGAGAAGTAAAAGAAACAAAAGCAAAAGAAGTAGATTCTCAACAAAGATAAACTAAATTATTAAGTACATACTAAAAAAGTATGTACTTTTTTAGTGTCTTTATGTTAAAATGTATAGTATAAGAGAAAATGAGGGATGATGAGATGAATAAAACAGTAATAATAACAGGAGCTGCTAAAGGAATAGGAAGAGCAATAGCAAAAGATTTTGCTTATTCTGGATACAATGTATGTATTAATTATAATTCTTCTGAAAAAGAAGCAAAAGAATTATGTGAAGAATTAGCCAAAAACGGTTGTAGCGTAATAATATATAAAGCAGATATAACAGATAGAAATCAAGTAGACAAAATGGTTGAATATGTAATTGGTACTTTTGGAAATATTGATGTACTTGTAAATAATGCTGGTATCAGTGAATATAAATTATTTATAGATATTAATGAAGAAGATTTACAAAGAATGTTAAATGTGAATATAATGGGAACATTTAATACTACTCAATCTGTTTTGAAAAAATCAATGATTCCACGTAAAGACGGAACAATTATAAACATATCTTCTATATGGGGAATGGTTGGTGCATCTTTGGAAGTGGCATATTCAACATCTAAGGCTGCAATTATTGGAATGAGCAAAGCACTTGCAAAAGAGCTTGCGCCTTCAAATATAACTGTAAATGTAGTTGCACCTGGTGCTATTTCAACAGACATGCTTGCTACACTATCAGATGAAGATATGAAAGTATTAACAGAAGAAATACCTCTTGGAAAGATAGGGGCAGTAGAAGATGTGGCAGCAACAGTTAAATTTTTAGCTTCATATGAAGCAAGATATATAACAGGACAAGTAATAAGTCCAAATGGAGGATTAGTTATATAAAAACAAAGTAAGGATAAAATAGAGTTAAAGAACTCATTTTATCCTTATTTTTAATTGTTGCTATTAGTTAATTTTTCGTATTCTTTTAATTTTATTTTATATTCTAGCACTTGAGTTAAATATCTGTAATACATGTATTGTTGTTCGTAATACATCATTGGATTTGCAACAGTATCCATCATTGGATCTATGTTTTGTTGCATATTAGGATTGTTTGTAATTTGTTGTGTATTAAAGTTATACGGATCGAAAAAAGGTTGATTTTTATCCATTTTTATCACCTCCTTAAAATTTCATGAATAAAAATTATACTATTGTATATAATATTAGTGTAGACTTAAAGTTTACCCCCCCTTCTTTAATTTATATATAGTAACTTGAAATATATTAAAATTTTCAAGTTACTTTTTTTATTATAGAAGAAAAGATAAATAAACATGATGCTATTATTAAAAAGTATGAAGCAGAATTAAAGTTTGGCAATATGTTACTTCTGCCTACATTTGTATTGCATATGTTTAAGAGCATATATGTTATAATGGCAGAAAGTACGCCTTGAATAAATTTATATTTAATAATATGCCATATTTTTATACCAGACTTATATATACATGAGTATATTTGAAAGATAATAGATAATCCGCTAAAAGATAGCATAAATGATATAGCAGCTATTAGTATATTAAAGTTATAATCTGTATTTAAATATAACAATCTAGTTCCATTTGTAACTTCAAATAATGGAGAAATTATATATATAATATTTGAAGAAACGTTAAAGTTTAGCAATATTTTTTCTATAGCAGAAAAAAGTAAGTTGAAAATAAGTATAAAACCAAGTATATTTCCAAGTGTAATAAAAGTAGATTTTATAGATGTATCAATAATTTCAAATACACTTTTATGTAACTTTTTGTCTATATCTTTGTTAAAACTATTTGAATTTTTAACATTTTCGTGTATAATATCATTGTAGAAAAAATTAAAAGTACAAATTATTATGGCGGATACATAGTGGCTAATAAGTAGGAGTAGTCCTAATGTGATATTGTTTAACACGCATAATCCTATTGTTGACATTATAAAAATCGGATTACAATTATTTGCAAATGACATTAAAAAACGTGTTTGCTTTTTACTTAAATTTCCTTGTGAGTATAAGGCGTAAGTAGCTTTAGCTCCCATAGGATATCCACATAGAAACCCTATAAATCCGGCATACAAAATATAACCATATTTTTTAGAAAATTTTGTTATTAAAGATGCAGTATCACTTAAAATTAATATGTTTGTAAATAATATAAATGGAAAAAGTGATGGCATAACTGATTCTAGAAAAACAGATATGGTATTTTTTATGCATAGATAATTTGTCTTTTGAAAAGCAAAAATTGTCAAAAGACAAAAAGAAAGCAAGAATATTTTAAAAAATGTATTATTTAGTTTAATCATAATAATACTTATGAAGAAGGAGAGTAGAATATGCGCTATAGCAAAAAGTTAACAGATTATGAATTGCTTGACATGGCAAATGGTGAAAAACTTGAAAGATGGGGCAAATATATATTAATAAGACCAGATCCACAAATAGTATGGCCAAACAAAACTAACCCTAAACTATGGAATCAAGCTCATGCAAGATATATTAGAAGTACAACTGGTGGAGGACATTGGGAAAAACTAAAAAAGATGAATGATAGTTGGAGTATAAATTATGAAAAATTAATATTTAATCTAAAGCCTATGGGATTTAAACACACAGGACTTTTTCCTGAGCAATCTGTAAACTGGGATTACATGATAGATAAAATTTCTAAAGAAACAAAAAAAGGAAGAAATATAAAAGTATTAAATCTTTTTGCTTATACAGGTGGAGCAACAGTTGCATGTGCATATGCTGGAGCAAGTGTATGTCATGTTGATTCATCACAAGGAATGACAAATTGGGCAAAAGAAAATCTTGCATCAAGTGGACTTAAAGAAAGACCAGTAAGATTTTTAGTAGATGATGTTATTAAGTTTGTTAAAAGAGAAATTAGAAGAAACAATAAATATGATTGTATTATAATGGATCCACCATCTTATGGAAGAGGAAAAAATGGTGAAGTTTGGAATATAGAAAAGAATATATATGAACTTATTGAGCTATGCGGACAACTTTTATCTGATGATGCATTATTTATGATAGTAAACACATATACTGGCGGACTTTCAGGTACTATAATATCAAATGTAATAAAGCATGCTGTAAAAAGAGAAAAAGTTAATATATCATTTGATGAAATTGGACTAAAGCAAAAAAATAGTGAAGAATTTTTACCATGTGGTATAACAACAATATGTGAATTTTAGCAGATAAAATTGAAGATTATGTATTTATAGATATTTACAAATATTAAAAAATATTATATAATATTAATTATAATTTTGAAGGGGGAAAACAAAATGTTATCAAAACCAAACGTTAAAGAAATAATACCAAAGGTAGGAAACAGATATCAATCTGTTTTAGCAATAGCTAAAAGAGCAAGAAAACTTGAAGCAGATAGAGCAGAAAAATATAATCAAAACAAAGATAAAATTAAAGAAGGAAAAGAAGATTATTCAGAATATGTTTTTGATGCAGTAGATAGAGCCGCAAAAGAGATTACTGAAGGAAAAATCTATGTAAAAATAAATGGTGAATATGCAGTTACACCAGAAGCTGAACTAGAAAAAGAGATAAGACAAGCGCAAGAAGCAAATAAGGAGTAGGTTTTATGAATATACATATTATAACTATGGCTGGAGATATAGCAAGCGGAAAAGGAACTGTTACATCTCTACTAAAAGAAGAGTTGGGATATGAAATTTATAAAAACGGAGAATATGTCAGAAAATTAGCTAAAGATATGAATATGTCAATTGTAGAGTTTCAAGAATATTTGAATCAGCATGAAGAAATTGATAGAGAAGTAGAAAAAAGTGCTTCTATCTATGCTAAAGAGCATGATAATTTAATTATAGATGCAAGACTTGGATTTTATGCTGTTCCACATTCTTTTAAAGTATATTTAAAAGTAGATTTAAGAGAAGCTGCAAGACGAGCATATAATGATTCATTAAGAAAAGATACGGAAATATATAATTCTATTGAAGATGCTATGAGAGACATAAAATATAGATACGACCAAGAAAATATGAGATATTTAAAGACATATAATGTAAAAAGAGATGATATGAATAATTATGATTTAGTAATAGATACTACACAAAAAGCACCAGAAGAGGTAGCAAACATTATATTAACTCAATACAGAGAATGGTTAAAAGAAAGAGAATAAATAGAAAGTACCAAGGCAAAATGCTTTGGTACTTTTTTGCAAACAGACGTTTAGAATTTGCTTGACACTTAAAAATTACTAATATATAATATAACAAGAGGTGCAAAATGTTAGCTAAGATATTAATAAATACATCAGTAAATACACTTAATAAAGTTTATGATTACTTAGTACCAGAAGAACTTGAAAATGAAGTAGAAATTGGAAAAAGAGTACAAATAAGCTTTGGTAGAGGGAAAAATTTAGAAGAAGGTATAATAGTAAAGCTTGAGGAAAAGTATGATCCTCCAAAATATAAATTAAAAAGTATAGAGAGCATTTTAGATGACGTTTCATATGTCGATGAAAAAAGACTAAAGCTTGCTAAATATATAGCATATGTATATTTTTGCAATGTATATGATGCTTTAAAATTAATGTTGCCACCGGGAACTAAATCTAAAAATAGTAGCAAGAGCTTAGATACTAGAAAAGATAAAAGAGTGGTTTTAATTAAATCTGCAGATGAAATTATGCAAGATATTGAAACAAATGTAATAACTAGTGCAAAGCAAATACAGCTTTTATCTTTTTTAATATATACAGATAATGTTTTAGTAAGTGATATAGTAGATGGGCTATCTATATCAAGAAGTGTAATTTCAACAGCTAAGAAAAATGGCTATGTAGATATAATAGAAGTAGAAAAAGAAAATGACTTCTTAAAGGACTTAAAAGTAGAAAAAACACAGGCTCTTACTCCAACAGAAGAGCAAAAAAGAGTAATAGATGGTATAAGTGAATATATATACGATGAAGAATATAAGCAATGTTTAATTCATGGCGTAACTGGTAGTGGAAAAACAGAAGTATATTTACAACTTATAGAAAGAGTATTAACACAAGGAAGAAAAGCTATAGTTTTAGTTCCAGAAATTTCTCTTACATATCAGACAGTAGAGAGATTTGTGGCAAGATTTGGAAATGATATAGCTATTCTTCACAGTAAAATGACTATTTCTCAAAGAAAAGAAGAATATAAAAGAATTAAAACGGGTAAAGTAAATATAGTAATAGGTGCAAGATCTGCAATATTTGCACCATTAGATAATATTGGTTTAATAATAATAGATGAAGAGCATGATACTAGCTACTATTCTCAAACAAAGCCAAAATATTCAACAAAAGATATTGCAGCTTACATATGTAAAGAGGCTGGTGCTGTTTTAGTGCTAGGAAGTGCAACACCAGAAATCAGTACATATAATAAAGCAGTAAATGGCAATGTTGAATTATTTGAAATGAAAAAAAGAGCTGCAAATGCGAGTCTACCTGAGATAGATATTGTAAGCTTAAGAGATGATAGAATAATGGGAAACACTTCTAGTATATCTTTAAAGTTAAAAGCGGCTATACAAGAAAATTTAGATAATAAAGAACAAACAATGCTATTTTTAAATAAAAGAGGATATAACTCATATTTGACATGTAAAGAATGTGGCTATGTGTTTAATTGTCCTAATTGTGATGTAGCTATGACTTACCATAAAGCAAATAATTTATTACTTTGCCATTATTGTTCACATGTTGAAAAAAATATAAGAGTTTGCCCTAAATGTGGTTCAGAAGATATTTCTAGCTATAATCTTGGAACAGAAAAACTCGAAGAAGAATTAAAAGAAATGTTTCCAAATATTTCAGTACTTAGAATGGATGCTGATACAACAGTAGCCAGAGATTCACAACAGAAAATATTGGATGATTTTAAAAACAATAAAGCAGATGTATTAATTGGAACACAGATGATTAGTAAAGGGCATGATATGCCAAATGTAACTTTAGTTGGAATAATTGGCACGGATGCATTACTTGCTATGAATGATTTTTCTTCATCTGAGAGAGCTTTTTCAAACATATATCAAGTATCAGGAAGAGCAGGAAGAAGTAAAAAGCCAGGTAGAGTATTAATTCAAACTAGTGATACAGATAACTACATATTAGAGGCAGTAAAACATAATGATTACCTAGAATTTTTTGATAAAGAAATAGAATATAGAAAGACATTTGGATATCCACCATTTATAGACATATTGTTATTTGAAATAAGTGGTAAAGATTTACAAGGGGTAAAAGAGGATGCAGAGAAGATGTATAATATTTTAAATTACGATAACCAAAATGAATATAGAGTATTTTCTCCTAAATCTCCTTTTATTCAAAAATTAAACAATAGATTTAGAATTAATGTAATGGTTAAAGCAAGACTTAATACAAAAATATACAGTAAAATTTATGCTAAAATAAAAGTATTTAATCTCAAAAAAAGAAGAGATACAAGTATATCCATTACAAAAAATCCTACATTTATTTAATTTTTATTGAAAAAAGTTTAGAAATATAATAATATAAGAATATATATATAAAGATATGAGAGGTTGATGAACGATGAATATTACTTTTTATGGAGCCGCACAAGAAGTTACAGGCTCATGTCATATGGTAGAAGTAGCAGGACACAAATTTTTAATAGATTGTGGATTATTTCAAGGAAGTTTAACAGATCAAATGCTAAATTACGAGGAATTTCCATTTAACATTCAGGAAGTAGAATTTGTGATTCTTACACATGCTCATATAGATCATAGTGGAAGAATACCAAAATTATATAAAGCTGGATATAAAAATCCTGTATATTGCACTAGTGCAACAAGAGAACTATGTAAGATTATGCTACCTGATAGTGGGCACATTCAAGAAAATGAAATAGAATGGGTTAATCGTAAGAGAATGCGTGCTGGCAAAAAGCCTAATGAACCTATATACACAGAACAAGATGCTATAGATTGTTTAGAAATATTTAAAGGATTAGAGTATGATGTTCCTGTAAAAATTAACGATGATATATCTTTTGTACTAAAAGATGCGGGTCATATGTTAGGTTCAGCTATAGTTGAATTATATTTAAAAGAAGATGGAAAAGAGAAAAAGGTAGTATTTACAGGAGACTTAGGAAATAAGAATCTTCCAATAATTAACGATCCTGTAAATATAGATAGTGCTGATGTACTTGTTATGGAATCTACTTATGGAGATAGATTACATAGTAGCATAGTAGATCAATCATCTAAATTTATACAAATAATTTTAGATACAATAAGAAGGGGCGGAAATGTTATAATTCCATCATTTGCTGTTGGTAGAACACAAGAACTTTTATATGAAATAAACAAATATTTAACAGATGATAGAATTAAAGAAGAACTTTCAAAGATACCTGTTTATGTTGATAGTCCACTAGCAGTAAATGCTACAAGAATTTTTGAAAGCCAACATAGTTACTATGATGAAGAGGCTTTATCTTATTTATTAAAAGGAGACAATCCTTTAGTTTTTGATAATCTTCATTTAATAGAAACTAGTGAAGAGTCTCAAGCTTTAAATGATGATCCAGAGCCTAAAATAATAATATCTGCAAGTGGTATGTGTGAAGTTGGAAGAATAAAGCATCATTTAAAACACAACTTATATAGATCAGAATGTACTGTTTTGTTTGTAGGATATCAAGCAGAAGGAACATTAGGAAGAAAAATAATGAATGGAGAACCATTAGTTAAAATCTTTGGAGAAGAAATAGCGGTAAAAGCAGAAGTAAAATCTTTAGATGCATTCTCTGGACACGCAGATAGAGATGGACTTTTAGGATGGATTGCTGCTATGAAGAAAAAACCCGAACAAATATTTATTGTTCATGGTGAATTAGAAGCACAAAATGTGCTAAAGGAATATATACAACAAGGATTTAAAATTAACGCAATAAATCCAGCATATCAAGAGCAATATGATGTCGATGGAACACTTCTTTCCGATGGTAAGAATTCATATAAGGCAACAAGATATAACATATTAGAACTTATGACTTCACTTAAAGAAGAAGTTGATACTATGACTAATAATGTTAAGAGAAACTTAAAAAGCGATGTTGATACAGAATATTTACAAAATATTGTTGAAAAACTAAAAGATGTCCAAGATTCAATCAATATAGTAAATGATAATACATAATTATTAATAACTAGTAGTTTACTACTAGTTATTTTTTTTAACCAGTAATCATATAATTTTATTGGTGAAATGATGAAAAAGAAAATAAAAATAATTAGTATTAATTTTGATACAAAAGTAAAAATATTGATAGCAGTTTGTGTAATTATAGCAATAAGTATAATTATGTTTTCATTTTATTATATCTGTATAGATTCTAAACAAAAAACGGAGCCAATACAAATAGATAATATAAACCAAATAATGGATTTATCTCAATATGAGGCAGAATATCAAATAAGAGTTGTAGGAAATAGAACCACAAATACATACGATGTAAAAGAAATTGTAGACTTAGAAAATGAAACATATAACATGAATATAGATGATTTATTAAATATAGATATTAATGCAAGTGATACTAAAATTCAAAAAAAGAATATGGATATTGTTTATATTACGTCCACAAAAGACATTGTAAGAAATAATCCATTTTCTTTTTCTAGTGTAATTGAATGTTATAATCTAGTAAATTCTAAAAAGATAGATGGAAGTATAAAAAAAGTAGAACAAGATGAAAAATGTATATATACAATTCAAATGAATGAAGAAGTTATAGAAAAAGTAAGAAAAATAGTAATATATACTTTAAAAGAGAAATGTAAAATTATTGAAATAAAAATGTATAATTTAGAGGAAAATGAACTATATACGATATCTTTTAAGTCTTTTATAGTCAAAAAATAATATATATACTATTTACTAAAGAAAGATAATAGTGTATAATAAAGGAGGTAAATTACATTTGAAAATAAAATTAGGAGATATATTTTATGCTATATTAACTCCTACTATTGGAAGTGAACAAGATGGTATAAGACCGGTTCTTATTATTCAAAACAACAGGGGAAATCGATATAGTCCTACTACTATTGTTATTCCTATTACTTCGAGTTTGTATAAAAAAGATTTACCTACTCATGTACTTCTCGATAGTACTGTTGGACTTGAAAAAAAGTCTATAGCCTTAATAGAACAAATTAGAACGTTAGATAAATCTAGACTATTAAATAGAATTACTAGAATTAGCGATGAAGATTTAGCTAAAGTTAAAGAGGCTATCAAAAAGAATTTGAATATAAGAGGATTAGGACTATTTTAAATATAGTAGTAAATATACAGGAGGAAAAAAATGGAAAATAATAATAAACCTTTAAATGTAAGACTTAGAGGAGATGCTAAAAAGAATGCTTCTAAACCAGCAGTTAGCACTGTAAAAAAAGTAAGTAAAAATGGAAAAAATAAAGATGTAAAAGATCCTAATAATAAGAAGAAAAATAAAAAGTTGGGATGGAAAATCTTTAGAGCAATACTTCTTATTGGACTTGCTTTATGTATAGTTGGAGCAGGAATTGTACTTGGTGTTATATCTGGAATAATTGATGATACAGAAAGTATTAGTCTTGATGAACTAGAATTATTACCACAAACATCTTTTATGTATGATATGAATGGAAATGAACTTGCATCATTATACGATAGTGAAAACAGAATTATAGTTGAGTATGATGACATACCAAAGCAAACTGTTAATGCTGTTGTTGCAATCGAAGATGAAAGATTCTTCTCACATCATGGAATAGATATAAAAAGAACATTAGGCGCTGTTGCTACATACGTAGCAAATGGTGGTGATTCAAGTTTTGGAGGAAGTACTTTAACTCAACAATTAGTTAAAAATATTACTTCAGATACTGAAAAAGCATGGCAAAGAAAAATAAGAGAGTGGTACAGAGCTATATCTCTTGAAACAAAATTGGATAAAAGTAAAATATTTGAGTCTTATGTAAACACTATATACTATGGAGATGGATGCTATGGTATAGAAGTAGCTTCAAATCATTTCTTTGGAAAATCAGTTAGTGAATTAAATATTGCTGAATCCGCTGCAATAGCTGCAATGATTCAATCACCAGAGGTAACAAACCCATATAGAAGCGATGAAGCAAAACAAAAATTAATTGAAAGACAAAATGTAGTTTTAGATAAAATGAAGAGCTTAGGTATGATTACAGAAGATGAATATACAGAAGCTAAAAACTATGAATTAGAGTTCAAGAAGAAAGATGTAAATTACGGTGGAATTCAATCATATTTTGCAGATGCAGTTGTAGAAGCTGTAATAGATGATTTAATGGATCAAAAAAATGTATCTAGAGGTATTGCAAGAAAGATGATTTATACTGACGGATATAAAATTTATACAACTCAAGATCCAGAAGTTCAATCTGCAATAGATAATGCATTTAATAATGGCTCTATATTCTATACAGAAAGAAATGGAGAAATGATTCAAGGGTCTATGGTTGTAATGGATCATGAAAAAGGTGAAGTTAGAGGACTTATTGGTGGAGCTGGAGAAAAAACAGGAGCTTTAACATTAAATAGAGCTACACAAACTAGAAGACAATTAGGTTCTTGTATGAAACCATTTGGTGCATATGGACCAGCTTTTGAAAGAGGATTATTATCTCCTGGTGCAGGATTAGATGATATGCAATTTTCAATAGGAAATTATACACCTGTTAACTGGTATCATTCATTCTTTGGATTTGTAACAGTAAGAGAAGCTATTGAAGATTCTATGAATATTCCAGCATTAAGAGCAAACTTACTTGTAAATGATGAAGATTATTGTTGGAACTTTGCATACAATGCAGGTTTAAAATCTCTTGTTGAAACAGATAAAGGTGCTGCATCTTTAGCACTAGGTGGTCTTACAAGAGGTGTAACAACTCTTGAAGTTGCAAGTGCATATTCAACAATAGCAAACCAAGGATATTATATAGAACCTAAGTTATACACTAAAGTTGAAGATAGAAATGGAAACATTGTATTAGATAATACAAAAGTAGAAGCTAAACAAGTTATGAAAGATTCAACAGCATTTATGTTAGCAAGCTGTCTAGAGAGTGTTGTAAGTCAACCTCTAGGTACTGCATATGGAGCAGTAAAAATAAATGGTGGAGCTATACAATGTGCAGGTAAAACTGGTAATACAAATGATGATAAAGATAGATGGTTCTGTGGATTTACATCATATTACACAATTGCATGTTGGACAGGATACGATCAAGCAAGAGAAATTGGTAGATCATATCCATATGACTCAACAAAATTATTTAATACTGTTATGAATGCTATTTGTGCAAATAAACCAGCATCAGTATTCTTAAATGAACCTTCTTCTGTAAAGAAAGTTGAATTATGTAGAGATTCAGGAAAGGTTGCAACAGATGCTTGTAAGGCAGATCCAAGAGGAAGTAGAGTACTTTCAGACTATGTAGCAGTAGATTCAATTCCTACAGATACATGTACAGTACATGAATTTGTTAATATTTGTTCTGTAACAGGAAAAGTTGCTTCTGCAGCATGTAAGAGTACTACAAGAAAATCTTGCTTAGTAAGAAGTGAAGGACCTTCAAAAGGACAATATCCAAATGACTGGGCTTACACAAAACCACTTGAAACTTGTAATGGAAACCATGCAGGTGGAAATGGTACATCAGGTGGAGTTGTAATATATAAAAATGGAGTAGCACAATAATATTTTAAGTGGCGGTACAATAACTTGAGTTATGTAAAATGTATTGCCACTTTTCCTTTTGAAATAGAGAAAATGTGAATTTTTGGTGAAAAAAGTATATATATGTTGAAAAATAATTTATTATTTGATAGAATAAAATAGAATATTTAATGATTTGATTAATATATATTAAAAAAAGAGAGGGAAAGAGATGAAGAAATTCTTTAAAACACTTGCTAAAATATTAGCAGTTTTAGTCTTTGAAGTAGTTTACATTTTAGGTTTAGGAATTTATTTAATTTATTATACTGATATGTTTACTACTACAAGAGATATGATAGTAACAACTTCTATGACAACAATGACACATCAATATTTTGCTACTTGGTTTTTATCTGATGAAAAAATACAAGAAATATTGGCTAAAAATAGAGGAATAAATGAAGATGTACAACAAAATTTAACTGAAGTAAAGGTAGTATCAAAAACTAATCAAAAAAATACAGAAGGAATTGAAGTAAAAGATGTTAGTACTGATTCTTTCAAAGCATACTTAATGATAATTGATGACCCATCACGTGTTGATTTAGTTGTTGGTAAAAAAGTTCCAACAGTTGGTTCAACAACATCACAAATTGTTGAGTCATATAATGCTGTTGCCGGAATAAATGCAGGAGGACTTGCAGACGATGCTGCGGGAACTGGAGCAATGCCAACAGGTTTACTTATGGTTAACGGAGAATATTTTGATAATGAATTTAATTATTATCAAAGCGTAAGTATGTGTGGATTTACACAAGATAATATTTTATACGTTTCAGATAATATAACTAAATCGCAAATAGATAATTTAAATTTAAGATGCGCAATATCTTTTGGACCTGTATTAATAGTAAACGGACAGCCTAGAATAAGCAGTGGTAGCGGTTGGGGAATACAACCTCGTACATGTATAGGTCAACGTCAAGACGGTGCAGTATTGTTTTTAGTTATAGATGGTAGACAAACAGATAGTTTAGGTGCAACTTTAAAAAATGCTCAAGATATATTATTAAATAATGGTGCATACAATGCATTTAACTTGGATGGTGGAGCTTCATCTACTATGGTATTTGATGGTTCACTTGTTAATAAACCAAGTGATATAGCTGGTGAACGTTATGTTCCAACAGCATTCATTGTTAAGTAATTTGAACATATGAAAAGGGGTAGAAAAATGAAAAAATTTATAATTAAACTATTTGTATGTGTAGGTGTTGGAACTCTTATAACATTTGGAACATTAAAGTTTATTGATAGCTATTTGTATAAGATCACTCAGTCTAGTTATCTAGAAGCAGATACATATAGAACTAGTGGAGAAGTAGAATTAAAAGATGAAGATGTGATATCTATACCAGAAGAAGCTACACAACTACAGTTCTCATATAACAATAAATACTATGCTTACCTAGAGGACGGAAAATTACACATAAATACTATTGAAGATAAAAAAGAATATGAAGTTATAACTGAGGATAATCCAATTTGTTATTATTACATGTTATATGATAAAAATCTTATAATGTATTTTATAAAAGATACAACTGGTTCTAGAACCACATTAACACTTAGAACATATGAGATTGCTACAAAAAGAACAACAGATTATAACAACATAAATATAAATAATTTTTCTAAAATAAAAGATATTACAATGTCACCACTTGTAAATATCATATATATAAATGTTGAAACGAAAACAGCAGTATCAACAAATAACATTGTGTATAAAATAGACTTATTTAACTCTATGTCACAAGTTAGATCAGGTACAATAATAAGCAAAATAAGAATGCTTCAACACGTAGATAAATTATATTATGGTGATACAAGAGGCGGTGTATATACTTCAGGTGCTGCAATCAACTATTTATTTGGATACACTGATGTAGAACTTATCGGAATTAATTCAAATCTTGAAAGTGCAGACGACAACGAAAAATTATATTATCTTGATCTTGAAACAAAAGATAAAGTTTATGTTGTAAGTGGATCAAGACTAGTAGATACTATTTATCTAAGCGATTCAGATTTAGTAACTACATACAACGAATATGGAGATGTATATTTAATATATCCAACTTATATATTAAATATAACAGGTAAAAATCCATATAAGAGAATTGCAAAATTATCTAAATATGTAACATTTGAAGCTATTAAAGGTGATACAGTATATTTAAGAACTTCAAATAATAAAATTGTAACAACAAAACTATTAGACAATTAAAGGAGAAAAAAATGAATTTTATAGAATTACTTAAAGTTATATTTTTAGGAATTGTTGAAGGTATTACTGAGTGGTTACCAATCAGTAGTACCGGACACATGATTTTAGTAGACGCTTTTGTTAAATTAGCAGTAAGCGATGAATTTAAAGAATTTTTCTTAGTTGTAATACAACTAGGAGCTATAATGGCGGTAGTAGTGTTATACTTTAAAAAGCTATTTCCATTTGAAATTAAAAAAGTAGATGGTAAAAACAAATTAACATCTAATAAAGATACATGGATATTATGGGGAAAAGTTTTAATAGCATGTATACCTGCAGGAGTTATAGGACTTTTATTTGATGACTTCTTAGATGAACATCTATATAATGCGGTAACTGTTGCATTAATGCTTATCATATACGGTATATTATTTATTATAGTAGAACGTAGAAATAAAGGTAAAGAAGCAAAAGTAAAAGATTTAAAATCACTTACAATTAAACAAGCTTTAATTATTGGTGGATTCCAAATGCTTGCATTAATACCAGGAACTTCTAGATCTGGTGCTACAATTCTTGGTGCTATTCTTATAGGAATATCTAGAGAAGTTGCAGCAGAATTTACATTCTTTTTAGCAGTACCAGTTATGGCAGGAGCAAGCTTATATAAATTATTAAAATTTATATTAAAAGGTGCAATTATAACAAGCTCAGAATGGGTAGTACTTGTAGTTGGATTATTAACAGCATTTATAGTTTCAATTTGGGCAATTAAGTTCTTAATGAACTACATTAAGAAAAATGATTTCAAAGCATTTGGTGTATATAGAATTATATTAGGTGCTTTAGTATTATTAGCAATGTTTGCTGGAGTTATAAAATAATTATTGAAATGACTAAAACAAGTAATTGTTTTAGTCATTTTTGTTTAATGGGGAGTTTACTATGAAAAAGTGTACAATTATTTTTATAGCAGTTATATTATTTACGTTTTTAAGTAAGAATATATATGCGACTACGAGTTTTAATGTTCAAAGAAAATCTTTGAAAATCTATGAGAAATTTGATATATCACAAATATTAACAACAGATAGTAAAAATTTAAAATATACTTCTTCAGATAAAAACATAGCCACTGTAGATGAAAATGGAATAATTTTTACTAAAAAGCAAGGACAATTTATAATAAATGCAACAGATGAAAATAGTAGTACAAGCTGTACATTCTCATCTGGATATTATGTTGGAATAGATGTATCATCTTGGAATAATGCTATAGATTGGAAAAAAGTAAAAAAATCTGGAGTAGATTTTGCGATGATTAGATCTTCTTATGGATGGTATGATGAAGAAACAGATAAAGATGAAGAATATAATTTCCAATATGATAAGAAGCTTTTAGATAATTTAAAGGGTGCTAGTGAAAATGAGATATCATTTGGAATATACCATTTTTCTTATGCCAAAAATAAAGAAGAGGCACTTCTTGAAGCAGAATATGTATTAAATGCAATAGATAATTATGGTAAAGAATACAAAGAAAAGATGAGTCTTCCAATAGCATATGATGTTGAACATATTAGTAATTTAAGTCAAAAAGAATTAACAGATATAGTTATTACTTTTTGCTCAAAAATATATGAGGCTGGATATACTCCAATTGTGTATTCTAATAAAAATTTCTTTGTTAATCATTTAGATGTTGAAAAATTAAATGCATTAGCATACAACCTTTGGTATGCAAATTATCAAGAAAATCCAGATTTTTCTGAGAAGATAACAATAGCAGATACTAATATTTCACCAATGATATGGCAATACACTCAAAGTGGAGATATAGATGGAGCTAACACAGACGATGGCCATGTGGATTTAGATATACTTTATATGAAAGATAGAGTTAAAATTACTATAGAAAATGAAGGAAAAATAGAAGATATAATTGGTGTAGATAAAGGAACAAAAGTATCAGAACTTCCAGTGCTTAGTAAAATTGGATACACATTTGATGGTTACAAAGATAAAAATGAAAATAGTATATTACAAGACTATGTATATACAAAAGATATAACATTGGTGCCAGTATTTAAGAAAATACCTATAACTTCAATTATTCCTGAAAAAGAAAAAATTGATGTAGTAGATAAAAAAACATATAAAATAAATATAAATAAAGTTGAGCCTGAAACAGCAATTTTAGATGGTGAAGAGCTAGTATATGAATCAGATGATACTACGATAGCAACTGTAGATAAAAATGGAAATGTAACTCCTTTAAAAGATGGTATATGCAATATAAAGTGTTATATTAAGTCTAATTCTACAATTAGTACAAATATAACAATAGATATTCATTTTGGGTATATAAGAGGGGATTTAGACAAAAATGATATAGTTGATGCAAATGATGCCGCAATTGTGCTAGACTTATATAAATATAACAATGCTACAGATGAGCAATTAAAAATCGCTGACATAGATAAAAATGGAATTATAGATGCAAACGATGCAGCTTTAATATTAGATATATACAAATATGGAAATTAAATAATGTTTTAAATAATAAAGTATAGTTAAATTTTAAAATTATACTTTATTATTTTTTTTATTTAAGATATACTATAAAGTATAGAGGTAGAAATATGGTATACGAGGATGTAAAGAAAAATATCAAAATTGTTATTTATTCTAAGCAAACAAGTGTAGTAGAAGATGTAGTAAAAAAATTAGAAGAGGATGAATACAAAATAGAAATAACTGATGATTTAGATAAAATATTAAGTTCAAGATGGAAAAGACCAAGGATAGTATTGCTTTTTTATAATGATAAGAATGAATTAGAAGAAGTAAAAATAAAAAATAAAAATACTGAGTTAATAGCTCATGATATAAATAACATTAATATTGAAATAATAAGAATTGAATTAATGTATGCTAGTAGGATTATAGAAAAAGAAGAAAAAATCAATTATGAAAAATATAAATTAGAGATTGTTGGAAATTTAGTTGAGAGTATATCTCATCGAGTTCAGTCAAATTTGCTTATATTAAGTGCAAGTCAAGATATAATAAAAATGTTAACGGAAGATTTGAAGGAAAATGATCAAAAAAGAGATGTACTTAATAATTTATACGAAAAAAACAATAATGCACTAGAAAAGTCTAATTTATTATTACAATTGATTTCAAATGCTACAAATCTTTCTTCTGAGTCAATTATGCATTGTAGTGAAATAGAAGAAATAGTTAATAATATACTAGACGAGTATGTAAAAGAAAATTTAGTAAATTTCAAGATGAGAGAAAAGATAAAAATAGGTTCTTATATTTGTGGTCCTTTAAATGATATTATTTTTATAATGTGTAGAATTATAAAACAAATGATTATAGAAGAAAACAAAAATATAGATTTACTAATATATGAAGACGAAAATAATTGGTATTTTAATATAAATTCAGATTATAATATAAAAGATGTTGAATTTATTGAGCAAATTAAAAAATTTATGGTGTTTGTAAATGTAAGACCTAAGATTTCAGAAAAGCAAATAACATTAGTGTTAAGAAAAGTAAAGTAGGTATAAGGTATTTATGACTTTATGCCTACTTTTTGTTACATAAAATTTACAAAAAAATGTACAAAATATTGCATTTGAAATTCTATTGTGTTATAATTAATCTGTATCGAAATAAAGTGAGCAAAGAGATAATTCTTTATGCAGAAAAAATAACAACAACTGGGGTATAGTTTACGTAAATTGCAAACAGGAATATGCTTATATTTGTTTCGTTTAAATAAATAAATTTTTTAAATAAGGAGGAATGGAAATGAATAACGTTGATACTTATTCAAATTCAAAATTGAGATATTACTTAAGTAGTATCTTGACTGCTGGGCTTTCAATTCTGATGTGGTTTTTAACAGCTAATATCGTAGCAACTATTTTTTCAATTGCAATAATTGCTTTTGGATCACTTTTGCTAGTAGATAGAGTTGTGTACATCAGGGGTAAAGCTGTAGCAGCATTAGTACTAATATTGCTATTTGTACTAAATGTTTCTTGCTTTAAAGTTGTAAAGCCTGTTGAAGAAAACACAGATGACAAACAAGATGTCAGTGTAGTTCAAGAGGATAAAACTGATGAGGAAGACAATCAAGAAGATCAAAACAAAGATGATAATCCAATGCCAGTAGTTGATCAAAAGGTTGTGAGTGGAAATTACCGAAATCACAATCGAAATGCTAAAGTAACAGATCCAATAAGAAATGTTACATTCAACTCAAATAACGGTGGTGGAAGCATACCTAACCAGACTAAGCCAGATACAAAAGTTATTGGTTCTGATATAACCAAGATAACTTCTGGTGGAGTAAGCAACATTGATGATCTTAATAAAGAGATTCAAAATGATGTTGATTCTGGAAAGGAAAAGAAAGATCTAGCAGATGGTATAGTGGCTACCACTGACAAAACCACTAAAAAGGACGATGACAACAAAAGCGATGACAACAAAAAGGCTGATATGGATAAGGATAATGCAGAAGAGGTTAAACCTTCTGATGAACCGGAAAAAACTCCTGATCCATTACCAGATAAGACACCTAGTGCATCAACAGATGAAGATCTAGATAAAGATAATGACGCAACCAAACCTCAAGAAAAAGAGGACGACGCCAAAAAGGATGATGACAAAAAGGGAGAGACAACTAAGGAAGATACATCCAAAGATAATGTAACTAAAGATGATGATGCAACTAAGGAGGACACCAAAAAAGAAGATACTTCTTCAAGCAATGAGAATGTGAAGAAAGAAGATACTTCTACAGGTAATACACCTGAAAAAAATGATTCTGATAAAAAGAAAGATCCAGTTAGTATTACTGCTTTAGATGGTAATAAAGCAACAGCTGGAGATTCTGTACAATTTAAGGTAACAGGAGACGTAGCTAAAGTTGAAGGCTTAGATGGTCTAAAGTATAGCTTTACTAATGGCTATATAACAGTCAACACAGAGCCTGATGTGGCAACAGTGTTATCCGTTACTGTAATTGGTACAGACGGAAGTACTGCGACTTCTGTAGTCACAGTAAATGTGTTGAACAATTAATCTAGAGAGGAGAGATTGTTCTATCTGAAAGTTTTGTTGTTGTTTAAGAACTTATAATTTATTATTTAAACGAAAAAAATAGCAACATGACTTATATCAGAATCTTGTAGATGAGTAATTGTGTTTTGTTGTATTACCCAAATATGAGCAGGTCATATAATTTTAAAGTGGTGTGTATTTATGTTAGATTTAACATAGAAAATTATATGATTAGCGGATTTCTGCATCATATCCTATATAATTTTAGGATAAAAATATCTTTTGACTGTACGATAAGTACGCGTTAAAAGACATACAGTGGCTATATTTATAGTTATCTCGTATGCGAAAAAATGGATGTAGGCAATTTAAATTATGGATTAATATCACATAACACAAGAATTTCATTTTATGAGATTCTTTTTTTTTGCCTAAAAAAATACTAGTAGTAATTACTAGTATTTAATAAAGTTAATTTTTAAATTCTATAAGATCTTTATCTAGTTTTGAAACTTGAGCAAGGGAGTATACATCTAATCCTTTATCATCAAGTTTTTTTCTACCATTTTGAAATGATTTTTCTATAACTATTCCAATACCTACTAAATTGCATTTTGCCATTTTGCAAATTGTATAAGCTCCAAGTGCAGCTTCACCATTTGCAAGAAAATCATCAATAAAAAGAATGTTTTCATTTTCTTTTAGAAATCTTTTAGAACAAGTTAGAGTATAATCTAGATTCTTAGTAAATGAATGTACATTAGTTTCAAATAAGTTGCTATTTAATATACTAGATTTTTGTTTTTTTAGTATTACTAAAGGAACATTTAAAATACTTGCTGTAGCAAATGCAGGTGCTATTCCAGAAGACTCTATAGTAACTATTTTAGTTATGTTTTTTTCTTTGAAATAGTTTGCAAATTCTTTTCCTATTTCATTCATTAAATTTACATCTACTTGATGATTTAAAAAAGTATCAACTTTTAATACATCATGATTAAGAGCGATACCTTCTTTTAATATTTTTTCTTGTAATAATTTCATAATATAATTCTCCTTTTTTAGATTATAGCACATATACTTAAAAAAACGTACAATATGCAACCAAATTTATACAAAAAACAACTCTAAAGTGCTAGATATTTACAAATGCTACAGCTATAATTTATAATATATAAAGTTAAAAAAAGATTAAAAATATAACTTTTTTACAAAAAGTCATTTAAAAGTAATAAATTAGTTGTATAATATATTTGTACTTAATGTAGGGGGATTTATATGATTTCAATTAACATGATGTCTAGTGCAGACAAGGTAAAAGGACAAGGCGTTTTATCTGCACATGATGAACAAGTAGGACTTATGAAACAAATAGATGAATTTAATATTGAAGAAAATAAATTAGATATTTGTGATATTACACATTTTCATACTGTGAACTTAGAATATTACTTATGGCTACCTTTTTTAAAGAGGAAGTCTACAACAGTAGCATATGTACATTTTGTACCTCAAACTTTAGAGGGAAGTTTACATCTGTTTAAACCATTTAAACATGTTTTTTATAGATACTTAATTAAATTTTATAACAGTATGGATAGACTAGTTGTAGTTAATCCATATTTTATAGACGTTTTAAATAGTTATGGGATAAATAAAGAAAAAATAAAATATATACCAAATTATGTATCAAGTGAAAATTTTTATCCTAAAACAGCTGAAGAAAAAGATGAAATAAGAAAAAAATATAATATAGCAAAAGATAAATTTGTAGTGCTTTCTGTAGGACAACTACAAAAAAGAAAAGGTGTTATAGAATTTATAGAACTAGCTAAGACTATGCCAGACATTGAATTTGTATGGGCTGGTGGAGCTGTTTTTGGAAAAATGACTGAAGGATATGATGAAATAAAAGAAATAATAAATAATGATCTACCTTCTAATGTACACTTTTTAGGGTTAGTTGCTAGAGAAGAAATGAATAATATATATAATTTAGCTAACGTGATGTTTTTACCATCATATGAAGAATTATTTCCTATGTGTATATTAGAGGCAATGTGTGTAAATATTCCTGTTTTAACTCGTGATTTGGATATTTATAATGGAATATTATTTGATTTTTATGCTAGTGGTAAGGATAATGATGAATTTAGACAAATAATTCAAAAGCTACATGAAGATAATTCTTTTTATGACACAATGGTACAAAAATCTAAGGAAGGAAATATATTTTACAGTAAAGAAAATATATCAAATATGTGGCACGAATTTTATAAAGAATGCGTAAAATATAAGGATGGTATTAATGGAAGATAAGAAATTTAAAAGAATTATAAATATTATAAGCATTGTTGGAACAATTATGGTATGTATTTTTTTCTATTTTGCATTAAAAGAGCAAATTTTTACGTCTGAAGAAAAAATGCAATTGCTTCTTAAAAAGAGTGGATATTTTGCACCTGTTATATTTGTAATAATACAAATAGTGCAAGTTGTTATTCCAATAATTCCAGGAGGAATAAGTCAAGGAGTAGGAGTATTAATATTTGGGCCATGGTGGGGATTTGTATACAATTACGTAGGAATTGTATTGGGTTCTATAATAGCCTTTTTAATAGCAAGAAAATATGGAATGCCTTTAATTTACAAAATGTTTAAAAAAGAGCTGGTAGATAAATATATAGGATGGTTAAACAAAGGTAAAAAGTTTGAAGCCTTCTTTGCACTTGCAATTTTTTTACCAGTTGCACCAGACGACTTTTTGTGTTATTTTGCTGGAGTAACAAATATTAGTGTAAAGAAGTTTGTAGCAATAATAATACTACTAAAACCATTTACAATTTCAGCTTACAGTCTAATATTAGTATCAGCTTCTAATGTATTATTAAAATTATTTGGACAATAAAAAAATACAAGCCAAAAGGTGAAGTGGTAAAATGAAAGTGGACACAAAAAGTCCACTTTTATTTTTTTATGTTAAAATATAAATGAGGAGGTAAA